>DATBDE010000030.1:0-8563 GCA_036270095.1 Solirubrobacteraceae bacterium
GCAGCGGCCGCGCGAGCATGCCGGGCTGCAGCGGCTGGGCCTCCGCCAGCGCCTGCGTGGCGGCGTCGGCGACGTCGACCCCGCTGGCGATGAGCTCGTCCACCGTGGCGATGCCGACCCGGTCGGCCAGCGGCGCCACCCGCCCGTCCTGCACCACCGCAAGCGGCGCCTCCCGGCCGGCCAGGTGCGCCAGCTGCATCAGGTTCGGGCGCGCAGGTGGTAGAGCGTGGCCCGCTGGCCCTCCTCGGTCTGCGGCACGGCGTCGGCAAGCTTGGGGATCTCGCCGAAGACGTCGGGGTCCAGGGTGTTCACGTCGGGCCAGTCGAGCTCGACCAGATTGCCGCCCGGGTCGCGCAGGTAGAGCTGCACCGTCCCGTCCGGCAGCTCCCAGATCGGCGAGTAGAACGCCTCGCGGTCGAGCATGTCGAGTTCCTTGGCGCGCTTGTAGGCGCCCTCGAAGTCGTCGATGTTGAGCCCGATGTGGTGGAACGGCGGCGCGTCGGTGTTCTCGCGCTGGAACACGTGCAGCTGCACGTCGCCGAGGCTTAGGTACCGGGTGGGGAACGCGAAGGTGTAGGTGTCGATCGGCTCCAAGCCGAGGACCTCAACGTAGAACCGCACCGACGTCTCGACGTCGACCGACGAGATGCTCACGTGGTTGAGCCCGGTGACCCGCACGGCCCAGGAGGTTGCCGCACCGGACCGCCCGTGTCCAAGAGTGCTTCGCTTCGGCGCTCATAGCTGCTGGCTATTGTCTCTCTGCTTCGATTAGGAGAGCCCAATTGGGAACGTTCCGGCAGATGGCCTACTGGCTCGCAATCGTGGAGGAGGGATCGTTCACGCGCGCGGCCGCCCGCATGCACGTCTCGCAGCCTTCGCTGTCGCAGCAGGTGCGCGCGCTCGAGGAGGAGCTCGGCGGCGAGCTGCTCGAGCGCCTGCCGCGCTCGGTGCGGCTGACCAGCGCCGGCAAGGCCTTCCTCCCGCACGCGCGCGCGGCCGTGCACTCGGCCGACCGCGCCGTCCGCTCGGCGCGCGAGGCGCTGCAGCTGAAGACCGGCGAGCTCGAGATCAGCACCGTGCGCTCGATCGCCGTCGGCCTGCTGCCCGACGTCATCCAGTCCTGGCGCGAGCACTATCCGGGCACCTATGTCCGCCTGCACGAGTTCACGCATCGCCGGCTGGCCGAGGACGCCGTGCGCGAGGGGGTCAGCGACTTCGGGATCGGGCCGCCGCCCATCAAGTGGGCCGGGCCGGTCTGCCGCTTGGGCTGGGAGGAGTTCAAGATCGTGCTCCCGCACGACGACCCGCTGGCCGATCGCGACCCGATCAGCCTGGCCGATCTGGCCGACCGCGAGTGGGTCATGTTCGACGCCGACAACGGGCTCTACGACCTCGTGGTGGCCGCGTGCGCGACCGGGTCCACGCCCCCGTTCATGCCCCGGCCGGCCGTGCTCACCTCCCAGGTCGAGGCCGCCGCGCGCCTGGCCTCGGCCGGCGTCGGGCCCGCGCTGGTGCCCGAGAACGCGGTCCCGTCGGACCTCCACGCGGCCGTCGTGCGCGCCGATCCGCCCATCGGCCGCGAGCTCACGGTCTACGCCCGCGCCGACTGGACGCCGCTCGGCAAGGCCTTCCTCGAGCTCATGCGCGCGCGCCCCTGGCACCACCCCCCGCTGGACGCCACCGTCATCGCCTAGATATTGGTCTCCCGTGGAGACCGCCGCCCTTGGCGCGATCCCCGTGGGACTGCAGGATGGATCGGCCAATGCCGCCGCTTCGGGTCATCGTCATGGGCGGCTCGCTTGCGGGTCTTGCGTCCGCGGTTTTCCTGCGCCGCGCCGACGTCGACGTGAAGGTCTTCGAGCGTTCCCAGCGCCCCCTGGTCGGGCGCGGCGCGGGCATCGTCCTGCACCCCGCCGTGTTCCGCGTGCTCGACCGCGACCCGCAGGAGATCAGCGCCCGCGCCGATGTCCTCCGCTACCTCGACCGCGACGGCGCCAGCGCCAGCGAACAGCCCTGCTCCTACCGCTTCATCTCCTACGCCGCGCTGCACCGGGCGATGCTCGAGTGCCTGCCGCCCGACACCTACCACCTGGCCGCCGAGGTGACCGGCTTCGCACAGGACGCCGGCGGGGTGACGGTGGAGGTCGCCGGGCACGAGGCGCAGCGCGGCGACGCGCTGGTCTGCGCCGACGGCATCCACTCCACCGCCCGGCGCCGGCTCGTCCCCGACGTCCAGCCGGTCTACGCCGGCTACGTGGGGTGGCGCGGCACCGTGGTCGAGAGCCGCCTGTCCGAGGAGGCGTTCGCGACCTTCGCCGACGCGATCACCTACTGCGTCCTGCCCAACAGCCACATCCTCGTCTATCCGATCCCGAGCCTGGCCGGGTCGCTCGAGCCCGGCGAGCGCCTGATCAACTGGGTCTGGTACCGCAACGCCTCACCGCGCGAGCTCGACCGGCTGCTGGTCGACCGCGCAGGCGTCCGCCACGCGGTCTCGGTGGGCAGCGGCGACGTGCGCGAGGACGTGCTCGAGGGCCTGCTGGCCGACGCCGCGCTGCGGCTGCCGCCGCAGCTCGCCGAGCTCGTGGCCAAGAGCCCCGAGCCCTTCGTGCAGGTGGTGTTCGACATCGCCGTGCCCCACATGGCCTTCGAGCGCATCGCGCTGATCGGCGACGCCGCCTTCGCGCTGCGCCCGCACGTGGCCGTGGGCACGGCCAAGGCCGCGGAGGACGCCTGGACCCTGGCCGCTGCGCTGGCCGACGCCGACGGCGACGTCCCCGGCGCCCTGCGCGCGTGGGAGACGGACCAGATCCGCCTGGCCCTGTCTGCCATGGAGCGCGCTCGCGATGCGGGGGCGCGCTCGCAGTTCGACAACAGCTGGCGGGTCGGCGACCCGCTCCCGTTCGGCCTCTACGAGGCCGGCGACAGCCTGCTCGCGCGGAGCGGGTGAGACCGAGAACCCCGGATGAGGAGACCAACGCCATGAGCAGTGTTACCGAGAAGGGCACGTCGAGTGAGGTCCGCGACGGCATGCAGATCGATTGGGACGTGCCGATCGACGTCGACGACGGGCTGGTGCTGCGCGCCGACGTCTATCGCCCGGTGGGCGACGGCCGGTACCCGGTGATCCTGACCTACGGGCCGTACGCCAAGGGCCTGCCGTTCCAGGAGGGCTATCCGAGCGCGTGGGAGCGGATGGTCGAGCAGCACCCGGATGTGGCGGCGGGTTCGACGAACAAGTACCAGAACTGGGAGGTCGTCGATCCGGAGAAGTGGGTGCCGGACGGCTACGCCTGCGTGCGTGTCGACTCGCGCGGGTGCGGCCGTACGCCGGGCGTCATCGACCACTTCGCGCCGCGCGAGACCAAGGACTTCGCCGCGTGCATCGAGTGGGCGGGCGTGCAGCCCTGGAGCAGCGGCAAGGTCGGCCTCAACGGCATCTCCTACTACGGGATGAACCAGTGGGAGGTCGCAGGCGAGCGGCCCGAGCACCTGGCCGCGATGTGCGTGTGGGAGGGGGCGTCGGACTGGTATCGCGACTCCACCCACCACGGCGGGATCCTCTCCACGTTCTGGACCAACTGGTACGACATGCAGGTCAAGACCGTCCAGTACGGCCTCGGCGAGCGCGGCCCGGTCAACCCCAACACCGGGGTGCTGGTGTGCGGCGACGAGACGCTGGACGAGGCCGAGCTGGCGCGCAACCGGTCGGAGTTCGGGGCCGAGATCCTCGCCCACCCGCTCGAGGACGACTACCACCGGGAGCGCTCAGGCGGCTGGGACGCCCTGACCGTGCCGCTGTTGTCCGCCGGCAACTGGGGCGGCCAGGGACTGCACCTGCGCGGCAACGTCGAGGGCTTCGTGCGCGCCCCGACGCAGGACAAGTGGCTCGAGATGCACGGCATCGAGCACTGGACGCACTTCTACACCGACTATGGCGTGGCCATCCAGAAGCGCTTCTTCGGCCACTTCCTCAAGGGCGAGGACACCGGGTGGCAGGACCAGCCCCGCGTCCTGCTGCAGGTCCGCCACGCCGACGGCACCTTCACCGAGCGCGCCGAGAGCCAGTGGCCGCTCCAGGGCACCCGGTGGACGCGCATGTACCTCGACCTCGACAACGGCACCCTCGACGGGAACGAGCCCGCGGGCGACGTGGTAAAGAGCTTCGAGGCGCTCGGCGACGGCCTGACCTTCACCACGCCGCTGCTGGAGACCGAGACCGAGCTGACCGGGCCGTCGGCGCTCAAGCTCTGGGTCTCCTCCTCGACCACCGACGCCGACATCTTCGCCATCGTCCGCGTGTTCGACCCCGAGGGCAACGAGATCACCTTCCAGGGCGCCATCGACCCCCACACCCCCGTCGCCCAGGGCTGGCTGCGGGCCTCGCACCGCAAGCTCGACCCGCAGCGCAGCGAGGAGTACCGGCCCTGGCACACCCACGACGAAAAGCAGGACCTGCAGCCGGGCGAACTGGTGCAGCTCGACGTCGAGATCCTCCCCACCTCGATCGTCATCCCCGCCGGCTACCGCATCGCCCTGACCATCCAGGGCCGCGACTACGAGTACGCCAAGCACACCGGAGCCCGCCTCTCGAACTTCAAGAACGAGCTCCTGGGCTGCGGGCCCTTCCTCCACAACGACCCCGACGACCGCCCCGCCGCCATCTACGGCGGGACCACCACCGTCCACGCCGACGAGGGCCGGCGGCCCTGGGTGCTGCTGCCGGTCGTACCGCCACGATGACCAGCGTCGCCCTGCTGGGCACGGGGGTCATGGGCTCGGCCATGGCGCGCTGCGCTGCGACGGCCGGCCTCGAGGTCGGGGCCTGGAGCGTGCCGCTGGGCGACGCCGAGCGGCTCGCGGCGGACGGAATCGCCGTGCACCCGACCGCCGCGGCGGCCGCGGCGGGCGCCGACCTCGTGGTCACCATGGTCCCGGACGCCAACGCGGTGGAGACGTTCGCCGAGGGCTCCGACGGCTTCCTGGAAGCGATGGCGCCCGACGCGATCTGGGTGCAGTGCAGCACCGTCGGCGTCGAGGGGGGCGACGGCCTCATCGCGCTGGCCGAGCGCCACGGCGTGACCATCGTCGACGCGCCGGTGCTCGGCTCCCGCGTGCCCGCCGAGCAGGGCAGGCTGATCGTGCTCGCCTCGGGCCCGGAGGACGCGCTGGCGCGGTGCGCGCCGTTCTTCGCCGCGGTCGCCGAGCAGGTCGTCGCGCTCGGGCCGGCGGGCAAGGGCAGCCGCATGAAGATGGTCACGAACACGTGGATCATGGCCGCCGTCGCCAGCGTGGCCGAGACGATGGCGCTGGCCGAGGCGCTCGACGTCGACGGCGCCCTGTTCCTCGAGGCGATCGCCGGCACGCCGATGGACATGGGCTACGCCCAGAGCAAGGGCGGGATGATCGTCGCGCGCGAATACCCGGTGCAGATGAGCCTGGAGCACGGGGCCAAGGACGCGCGCCTGGCCGCCGCGGCCGCGCGCGAGCTCGGCCTGCCCGCCCGGGTGATCACGGCTGCTGCCGCGCTCATGCAGGACGCGGCCGATGCCGGCCACGGCGGCGTGGACATGGCGGCCGCGTTCCACGGCGCCGTCGCACAGGCGAAGACCGAGACGGGAGGACGAGCATGACGGTGCCGGGACCCGGCGACTACAGGGACGAGACCGAGGTGGAGCTGCTGGGGCGCCGCGTGCGCCTGCTCGAGCTCTCGCGCGAGGTGAGCACGACGATGCCGGTGTACCCCGGCCACGTCGGGGTCGCGTTCTGGGACCACCTCACGCACGAGCAGGTGCGCCGCACGCGGCTGCCCCCCGATTCGCCCTTCCGGGGCTACGTCGTGCGCGGGATCGTGGCCTCCGAGCACGTCTCGACCCACGTCGACGCGATCTGGCACTTCAACCCCGACCGCCCGGATCTCACGATCGACAAGCTGCCGTGGGAGCACCTGATCACCCCGGCGGCGTGGATCGACGTGTCCGACGTGCCGCCGCGCGAGCACATCCGCCTGGACCGCGTGCGCCGGGCGCTCGACGACGTGGAGGTCACCCTGCGCCCGGGCATGACGCTCCTGTACTACACGGGCGTGGGGCAGCTGTGGGACGAGCCGTTCCGGTTCCTGTCCGAGTTCCCGGGGCTGGACCGCGAGGCCAGCGAGTGGCTGCTCGACCAGGGCCTGGTCAACGTCGCCACCGACGCGGTGAGCACGGACACGCTCGCCGACCTCCGCTACCCCAACCACATGGTGCACGCCGAGCGCGAGGTGGTGCACACCGAGAACGTGGCCAACATCGAGCGCATCCCGCGCCACGACAACTTCTCGGTCGGGTTCTTCCCGCTGCGGCTGGTCGGCGGCACGGGCTCGCCTGCGCGCGCGGTCGCGCTCTGGGAGGTCGATTCGTGATACCGGTCGACGGCGTCGCCGGCGTCCACGCGCTGGTCACCGGCGCGGGCCGCGGCATCGGCGCGCCACCGCGCTCGCGCTCGCGCGTGGCGGGGCGTCGGTGACACTGGCGGCGCGGTCGGGCGACGAGCTCGAGGCGGTCGCGGAGGAGATCGCCGCCGCCGCGAGATCGCGCACTGCGTGACGGCCGACGTGACCGACCCCGACGCGGTCGACGCGCTCGTGGCGGCCAGCGCCGAGCACCGCGGCCTACGCATCTGCGTCAACAGCGCGGGCGTGAACAAGCCCGGGCCGACGGCCGACCTGCCGCTGGCCGACTTCGACGCCGTGCTCGAGGTCAACGTGCGCGGCACGTTCCTGGTCAGCCGCGCGATGGGGCGCGCGCTGCTGGCGGCGGGCCGCGGCGGGAGCATCGTCAACGTCTCTTCGCAGATGGGCGCCGTCGGCTATCCGGGGCGGGCGGCGTACTGCGCGAGCAAGCACGCGGTCAACGGGCTGACCAAGGCGCTGGCCGTGGAATGGGCGCCGCAGGAGATCCGGGTCAACGCGGTCGCGCCTTCATCCGCACGCCGCTGACCGCGCCGATGCTGGCGGACCCGGAGTTCCAGGAAGAGGTGCTGCGCCGGATTCCCATGGGCCGCATCGGCGACCCGCCCGACGTGGCCGACGCGATCGTGTTCCTGGCCTCGGACGCGTCGCGGCTCGTGACCGGATCGATACTGGCAGTCGACGGAGGATGGGTGGCCTGTTGAGCAAGATCGTGAAGCAGGCATCGCCGCAGACCGCGGCCGCAACGCAGGAGATCCGCGACACCGTCGCGCAGATCCTGGCCGACGTCGAGCGCGAGGGCGAGGCGGCGGTGCGCCGCTACTCACAGCGCTTCGACTCCTGGGACCCGCCGTCGTTCATCGTCAGCGACGACGAGATCGCCGCGGCGGCCGAGTCGCTGGACGCCGAGCTGCGCGACCACATCGCGTTCGCCGAGGACCAGGTGCGCGGGTTCGCGGAGCTCCAGCTCGAGCAGCTGCGCGACTTCGAGACCGAGACGCTGCCCGGCATCGTCCTGGGGCCAGAAGCACATCCCGGTCAACGCGGTGGGCTCGTACTCGCCGGGCGGCCGCTACCCGATGCTCGCCTCGTCGATCATGACCGTGGTCGTGCCCAAGGTCGCGAGCGTGCACCGCGTCGTGGCCGCCGCGCCGCCGGCCCACGCCAAGGGCATCCACCCGCCGCAGCTGCACGCCATGGCCACCTCGGGCGCCGACCAGATCCTCTGCGTGGGCGGCGTGCAGGGCCTGGCCGCGCTGGCGTTCGGGATCGAGGGCGTCGAGCCGGTCGACATGCTCGTGGGCGCCGGCAACGCCTACGTGGCCGAGGCCAAGCGCCAGCTCTTCGGCAGGGTCGGCATCGACCTGCTCGCGGGCCCGACCGAGATCCTCATCATCGCCGACGCCAGCGCCGACCCCGACCTGGTGGCGGCCGACCTGCTGGGCCAGGCCGAACACGGCCCGACCTCGCCTGCGGTGCTGGTGACCACGTCGGAGGAGATGGCCCGCGCCGCGCAGGCCGCGGTCGACCGATGGCTGGAGACCTGGCCCACGGCCGAGGTCGCCGGGCAGGCGTGGCGCGACCGCGGGATGGTGGTGCTGGCCGACGACGACGAGGCGGTGCGCCTGGCCGACGAGATCGCCACCGAGCACCTCGAGATCCAGACCCGCGACCCCGACTGGTACCTGCAGCGGCTGACCAACTACGGCTCGGCCTTCGTCGGCGCGGGCGCGACGGTCGCGTTCTCGGACAAGGCGATCGGCACCAACCACGTCCTCCCCACCGGGCGCGCCGCGCGCTACACCGGCGGCCTGTGGGTGGGGAAGTTCCTCAAGACCGTCACCTACCAGAAGGTCACCGACGAGGGCATCCGCGCCGTGGCGCCGCCCACGGCGGCGATCTCCGACGCCGAGGGCTTCGGCGGCCACGCCCTGACGGCGCGGATCCGGCTCGAGCGCGTCGAGGGCGGCGGCTAGCGCGCGCCGACGTAGTGGTAGCGGTTCAGCGGGCGGCCCGGGCCCCGGGTCTCCCGCTCGACCCGCACCGCGCCGATCACGTCGAGGTAGTCGAGGTAGCGGCGGGCGGTCACGCGCGCGACGCCGATCTCGCGCC
>DATBDE010000031.1:0-9763 GCA_036270095.1 Solirubrobacteraceae bacterium
GCGCCACGGCGGCCGCGACCTGCGCGTGGCCCAGGACGAGCCCGAGCGCCAGCTCCTGTGGAAGACGCGCAAGGCCGCCTTCCCGGCCGCCGCCCGCATCTCCCCGCATTACTTCGTCCAGGACGGCGTCATCCCGCGCACCCAGCTGCCCGAGGTGCTGCGCCGCATCGACGCGCTCGCAGCCGAGTACGACATGCAGGTGGCAACGTGTTCCACGCCGGCGACGGCAACCTGCACCCGCTCGTCTGCTACTCGGGCCCGGAGGACGCCGCGCGCGCCGAGGAGCTCGCCGGGCGCATCCTCGCCGCCTGCGTCGAGCTCGGCGGCTCGCTGACCGGCGAGCACGGGATCGGGGTCGACAAGAAGGCGCACATGCCGAAGATGTTCGACGAGTCCGACCTGCAGGCGTTCCAGAAGCTGCGCTGCGCGTTTGACCCCGGCGGCCTGGCCAACCCCGGCAAGATCATGCCGACGCCGCGCCTGTGCGGCGAGGTCCCCGGCCCCTTCCGTGAGCACCCGCTCGAGCGGGCCGGGCTTGCGGAGCGGTTCTAGTGGAGACCGTCGCCTCGCGTACGGAGACGCCCGGCTCCGCCCAGGAGGCGGCCGCGCTGCTGCGCGCCAGCGAGCGCGTGCGCATCCGCGGCGCCGGCACCCGCTCGGGCTGGGGCCACGTCACGCCCGCACCCGACGTGGTCCTGCTCACCGCTGGGCTCGACATCGTCGTCGAGCACAACGAGGGCGACCTGACCGCCGTGCTCCAGGCCGGCGTGCCGCTGCGCGCCGCGCAGGAGGGCTTCGCCGCCGCCGGGCAGATGCTCGCGCTCGACCCGCCGGGCGCGCCGGAGAGCACGATCGGCGGCGTGTTCGCCACCGGCGACTCCGGCCCACTGCGCCACCGCTACGGCGCCGCGCGCGACCTCATCGTCGGCATCACCGTCGCCCTGCCCGACGGGTCGGTGGCCAAGGCCGGCGGCAAGGTGATCAAGAACGTCGCCGGCTACGACCTCTCCAAACTGTTCACCGGCGCGTTCGGCACCCTCGGCCTGATCGCCCAGGTCGCCGTGCGCCTGCACCCGCGGCCGCCCCAGGCGCTGACGGCGCGCGGGATCGGCGACGACGCCGACCGGCTCGCGGCGGCGGCCAGCGCGCTGGCCCACCGGCCGCTCGAGGCCGAGTGCCTGGACGTGGCCTGGTCGGACGGCCGCGGCGCCGTGCTCGCCCGCTTCGGCGGCGCCACCGCGGAGCGCGGCGCGGAGACCAGCGCCACGGTGCTGCGCGAGCACGGCTGCGAGGCCGACGTGGTCGAGGACGACGCCGCCTTGTGGCAACGCCAGCGCGAGCACCAGCGCTCGACCGGGGCAACCGTGGTCGAGGTCTCGGGCCTGCCCGCGGATCTCCCGAAGGCGTTGCGTGCCACCGACGCGCTCGGCGGCACGCTCGTCGGCCGCGCCGCTCTGGGCCTGTGGTGGATCACGCTGCCCGGCGGCGCCGAGGCGGTGCAGAAGCTGCGCGCCGCCCTGACGCCGGCGCCGTGCGTGGTGGCCGACGCGCCCGAGGACGTGCGCAACGCCGTGGACCCGTGGCACACCGACGCCGCCGAGCCGCTCGTGCTTCTACGCCGGGTCAAGCAGCAGTTCGACCCCGCCGGCGTCTGCAACCCCGGCCTCTACGTGGGCGGCATCTGATGCGCGACCTGATCGACGACTGCGTCCACTGCGGGTTCTGCCTGCCCACGTGCCCGACCTACCAGCTCTGGGACGAGGAGATGGACTCGCCGCGCGGGCGCATCGTGCTCATGGGCGAGCACGAGAACACGGCCACGCTCTCGGACGCCATGATCACCCACTTCGACCGCTGCCTCGGGTGCATGGCCTGCGTGACCGCCTGCCCGTCGGGCGTCCAGTACGACAAGCTCATCACCACGACGCGGGCCCGCGTGCAGGCGAGCGGCAAGCGCTCGCGCAAGGAGCGGCTGCTGCGCCGCGGTGTCTACGAGCTCTTCACCCACCACCAGCGGCTGCGGGCGCTCGTGCCGCTGACCGGCCTCGGGCGCCGCTCCGGCGCCGTCGGGCTGGCCGCGCGCAGCAAGGTGCCGTTCGTGCGCACGCTGGGCGAGCTCGCGCCGCGCCTGGACCCGCGCCGGGCGCGCGAGCGCACCCCGGCCGTGACCCCGGCCGACGGCGCCTCGCGCGGCCGCGTCGCCCTGCTCCAGGGCTGCGTGCAGCGCGGGTTCTTCGGCGACGTCAACGCCGCCACCGCCCGCGTCCTCGCGGCCGAGGGCTGGGAGGTGCACGCGCCCGCGGCCCCGCGCTGCTGCGGCGCCCTGCAGTACCACGAGGGCGACCACGACGAGGCGCGCGAGCTCGCCCAGCAGACCATCGACGCCCTCAACGACTACGACCTCGTCGTGACCAACGCCGCCGGCTGCGGCTCGGCCATGAAGGAGTACGGCCACCTGATCGGCGACGGCCGCTCGCTGGCCTTCGCCGAGAAGGTCCGCGACGTCACCGAGGTGCTCGCGGCCGAGGCGCCTCGCGCCGAGCGCAACCCGCTGGCCATGAAGGTGGCCTACCACGACGCCTGCCACCTCGCCCACGCCCAGGGCATCCGCCAGCCTCCTCGCGAGCTCCTGCGCAGCATCCCCGGCCTCGAGCTGCTCGAGCCCGAGGACCCCGAGATCTGCTGCGGCTCGGCCGGCATCTACAACCTCCTGCAGCCCGACGCCGCGAGCGACCTCGGCCGCCGCAAGGCCGAGCGCCTGCTCGCCACCGGCGCCGAGGCCGTGGCCGCCGCCAACCCCGGCTGCACCCTGCAGATCACGGCGCACACCGCGGGGCAGGGCCGCGAGCTGCCGGTCTACCACCCCGTCCAGCTGCTGGACGCGTCCATCGCCGGAAAGGGAGCGCCATGAGCACCACGACCACGGAGGGCGTCGAGGTCCATGGCGCCGCACACGACCGCTACGACGAGATCCTGACCCCGCAGGCCCTGGCCTTCGTGGCCGCGCTGCACCGCGAGTTCGACGCGCGCCGCCGCCAGCTGCTCGAGCGGCGCAAGGAGCGCCAGGCCGCGCTCGACGCCGGCGGCACGCTGGACTTCCTGCCCGAGACCGCCGACGTGCGCGACGGCGACTGGAGCGTGGCCCCGGCGCCGCCCGCGCTCGAGTGCCGGCGGGTCGAGATCACGGGGCCCGCCGCGCCGGCCAAGATGGTCGTCAACGCGCTGAACTCCGGCGCCGACGGCTACATGGCCGACTTCGAGGACTCGCTCTCCCCCGCCTGGACCAACATCATCGGCGGCCAGCTCAACCTGCGCGATGCCGTGCACGGCGCGCTGGAGTTCAGCGAGGGCGGCAAGGACTACCGGCTCGGCGAGGAGACGGCGACGCTGCTCGTGCGCCCGCGCGGCTGGCACCTCGTCGACCGCCATGTGACCGTGGACGGCGAGCCGGTTGCCGGCGCGTTCCTCGACTTCGGCCTCTACTTCTTCCACAACGCCAAGCGGCTCATCGACACCGGCGCGGGCCCGTACTTCTACCTGCCCAAGACCGAGTCGCACCGGGAGTCGCGGCTGTGGAACGACGCCTTCTGCTGGGCCCAGGACGGGCTCGGGATCGCCCGCGGGTCGATCAAGGCCACGGTGCTGATCGAGACCATCCCGGCGGCGTTCGAGATGGACGAGATCCTGTGCGAGCTGCGCGACCACTCAGGCGGGCTGAACGCCGGCCGCTGGGACTACATCTTCTCGATGATCAAGTGCTTCCACACGCGCGAGGACAAGGTCCTGCCCGACCGCACCGCGGTGACCATGACGGTGCCGTTCATGCGCGCCTATACCGAGCTGCTGGTCAAGACCTGCCATCGCCGCGGCGCCCACGCCATCGGCGGCATGGCGGCGTTCCTGCCGTCGCGCACGGACGCCGAGGCCAACGAGCGCGCCCGGGCCAAGGTCGAGGAGGACAAGACGCGTGAAGCCGGCGACGGGTTCGACGGCACCTGGGTCGCCCATCCCGACTTCGTGGCCCCGGCGCTGGAGCAGTTCGTCGCGGTGCTCGGCGACCGGCCCAACCAGCTCGGCCGCCAGCGCGACGACGTGCGGGTCGGCGCCGACCAGCTGCTCGACGCCGCCTCGGCCGGCGGCCAGATCACCGAGGCCGGGTTGCGCAACGACGTCAACGTCGGCATCCAGTACATCTCGTCGTGGCTGCGGGGCAACGGCGCCGCCGGCATCTATGGCCTGATGGAGGATGCGGCCACGGCGGAGATCGCCCGTTCGCAGGTGTGGCAGTGGGTGCACCACCACCGCGAGCTCGAGGACGGCACCCCGATCACGAGCGAGCTCGTCGAGCGCATCGAGGCCGAGGAGCTCGAGCGCATTCGCAGCGAGATCGGCGACGACGAGTGGTTCATGCGGGAGGGCCGCCCGGACCGCTCGCGCCGCCTGTTCGAGCGCGTGGCGCTCGGCGACGACTTCCTCCCGTTCCTCACCCTCCCGGCCTACGCAGAGCTCGACGGCTAGCGGTCCCCTAGGCCATTCTCGGCGCCCTTGGCGGCGTCCTCGGTCGCTCGCGTGCGTTGCACGCCACGCTCCCTGCGTCCTTGCCAGAGGCGCCGAGCTATGGCCTAGTGACCGACGTACATCGCGTCGATGGTGTCCTTGTACTTCGCGTCGATCGGCTTGCGCTTGAGCTTCATCGTCGGGGTCAGCTCGTCGCCGCCCGGCAGCCAGTCGCCTTCGACGAGGGTGAACTTCTTGATCTGCTCGACCCGCGCCAGCTTCGCGTTGGCCTCGTCCACGCCCTCCTGGACCGCCGCACGGACCTGGTCGTCGAGCGCGAGCGCCTCCAGGGAGCTCTCGGAGATGCCGTGCTGGGAGGCCCACGCGGGCGCGAAGTCGGCGTCGAGCACGATCAGCGCCGTGTTGTAGGGCCGCGCGTCGCCGATCGTGGCCGCGTTGCCGATCAGCGACGAGGCCGCCTTCAGCGTCGACTCGATGTTGGCCGGCGACATGTTCTTGCCCGCCGCGTTGATGATCAGCTCCTTCTTGCGGTCGACGATGCGCAGGTAGCCGTCCTCGTCGAACTCGCCGATGTCGCCGGTCAGCAGGAAGCCGTCGGCGTCGAACGCCTCCTCGGTCTTCTCGGGCAGGTTGCGGTAGCCGGGCATGACGAAGTCGGCCCTGATCAGCACCTCGCCGTCCCCGGCGAGCTTGATCTCGGCCCCCGGCGTCGGCGGCCCGACGGTGCCGATCTTGACCCGGTCGGGCGGGTTGCAGGCGCCCGCGCCACAGGTCTCCGACATCCCCCACAGCTCGCCCACCGGCACGCCGATGGCGTGGAAGAACTCGAGCACCTCGACCGGCGTGGGCGCGGCGCCCACGTTGACGGCGACGATCTGGTCCAGGCCGAGCATCTCGCGCAGCTTGGAGAACATCTCCTCGTCGGCCTTGGCCACCGTCGCGGCCAGCTCGTCGGGCACGGGCTCGCCGCGCTGCTCGAGCCGCACCTTCTCGATCGAGGCGTCCAGGGCGGCCCGGGCGGGCTTGCGCTGCTCGTCGGGCTGGGACTCGAGCATGGTCTCGAGGCCGGCCTTGAGCTTCTCCCAGATGCGCGGTACAGCGAAGAACCACTGCGGGCGCACCTCGGGCAGGTAGCCGGCGATCTCGCGCGGGTTCGGGCAGGTCGTGACCTCGAGCCCGTAGCTCATCGGGATGTAGTGGTGCGCGGCGCGCTCGGCGATGTGGGCGGCCGGCAGCCACGAGATCACGCGCCCGCCGTCGGGGAACTGGATGACGTCGTCGACCGTCTTGACCGCGGCCATCATGTTGTGGTGGGTGATCTGCACGCCCTTGGGCGGGCCGGTGGTGCCGGAGGTGTAGATCAGCGTGAGCACGTCCTCGGGCGCGACGGCGTTCCGGGCAGCGGCGCCGTCAAAGCTCGGGTCGGCCTGCTCGACGTCGGCCAGCGGGACGACGTCGTCGCCCTCGGCGTCGTCGACGAGCACCATCGTCTCGAGGTCGGGGAGGTCCTTGCGGGCCTCGCGGAAGCGGTCCAGGAACTGGCTCTCGATGATGGCCAGGCGCGCGGCCGCGTCGGAGACCACGTACTGGATCTGCTCCGGCGCGTAGGTCATGTAGATCGAGAACGGCGTCGCGCCGAGCGTCATCACGGCCAGGTCGGCGACGTGGAACTCGGGACGGTTGCCGACCATGATGGCGACGCTGTCGCCCTTGCCCACGCCCAGCTTCTGGAGGCCGGCGGCCAAGGCGTCGGCGCGGTCGCGCAGCTGAGCCCAGGTCAGCTCGTCGTCGCCGCCCTTGGTGCGGATGGCGATGCGGTCGGGGACGCGCGCGACCGTGTGCTCCAGCGCCTGCGTCATCGTCTCGCCCTCGACGGGCGGCGCCGAGCCCTGCTCAGCGGCGGTCGTGGCTTCCATCCCTCTCCCTTCTCGGTGCCCGGAAACTCCGGTGCAAACCTACCGCAGGTGGAAGCCCTCGCCGCTGGTCAGGCGGCCGATGTCGTTGGACAGCCCGATGACGAACAGGAACATGATCAGGACGAACCCGACGATGCTGGCGCGCTCGATCACGCGGAACGGAATCGCCCGCCCGCGCACCTTCTCGGCCACCGCCCAGAAAATATGGCCGCCGTCCAGCGGCAGGAACGGGAACAGGTTCACGATCGCCAGCGACAGCGAGATGATGGCCAGGATCCGCAGTGCCGTCTCCGTGTTCAGCGTGAAGGCCTGCCGCGTCGTCTCGTAGGAGCCCACCACCCCGGAGATCTGCTTGCGCCCCTCGGGGGTGAAGATCCGGGCCAGGGCCGAGAACGTGCGCGAGGTGACGAACCACATCGCGTTCACGCTCTCCTTGGCCGCACCGCCCACGCCCAGCGGGTGGGCGTGCTGGACCTGGTCGTAGGCGAAGCCGATGCGCATGAGCTTCTGTGATGCGTCGTAGCGCGGCTTGAGGTGGAAGGTCAGGGTCCGGCCGTTGCGCTGGACGGTGATCGTCGCCGCGGTGGTGGCCTGGCAGCCGTCGCTGACCGCGCCGGCGCAGCGGTGGGTCGAGATCTGCTTGCGGATGCGGTCGGGCGAGCCGCTGACGCCGTCCACGGACACGATCTTGTCGCCGGGCTGCAGCACGCCCTTGGCCGGCGCCACGAGCTCGGCCTTGGCCACCTTGCTGACCGGCGTGACGGTGACCTTGCCCTGGGCCAGGAAGAGCGCGAAGAAGATGAGGAAGGCGACGAGGACGTTCATCGCCGGGCCGGCGGCGATGACGACGATGCGCTTCCACGGCTTCTGCCGGTGGTAAGCGCGGTAGGCGACGTCCTCGGGCAGCTCTTCGGCCGCCGTCATGCCGGTGATCTTCACGTAGCCCCCGAGCGGGATCGCCCCGATCCCGTACGTCGTCTCGGAGTTCTTCGGCTTCCACTTGAGGATCAGCGGCGGGAAGAACAGCGCGAAGCGCTCGACCCGCATGCCGGTCAGCTTGGCCGCGGCGAAGTGGCCGAACTCGTGCAGGATGATCAGCAGCGCGAAGCCGGCGAAGGCCAGGAACCAGCTCATGCCAGCGAGCGCTCCGCCACCCGCTCCGCGGCCGCCGTGCGCGCGGCGGCGTCGGCTTCGTAGAGCGAGTCGAAGGCGAGCACCGGCCCCGCCGGCACCCGCTCGAGCGTGGCCGCGATGACGTCGGCGATGCCCAGGAAGCCCAGCCGCCCGGCCAGGAACGCGTGCACTGCGACCTCGTTGGCCGCGTTGAGCACGCACGGCGCCGTGCCGCCCTCGGCCGCCGCCTCCCGTGCCAGGCGGAGGCACGCGAAGGTGTTGGTGTCCACCGGCTCGAAGGTCAGGGCGCCCACCTCGGCGAGGTCGAGCGTGGGCACGGCAACGTCGACCCGCTCGGGGTGGTGCAGCGCGTAGGCGATGGGCACGCGCATGTCCGGGTAGCCCAGGTGCGCGAGCGAGGCGCCGTCGCACAGGTGCACCAGCGCATGCACGATCGACTGTGGGTGCACGACCACGTCCATGCGGTCGTAGGGCATCGCGAAGAGGTGGTGGGCCTCGATGAGCTCGAGGCCCTTGTTCATCAGCGTGGCCGAGTCGATCGTGATCTTGCCGCCCATGGCCCAGGTCGGGTGCTTGAGCGCCTCCTCCACGGTCACGTCGGCCAGCTCGGCGGCGCTGCGCCCGCGGAAGGGGCCGCCCGACGCAGTGACGACGAGCCGGTCCACGGTGCCCGCGCGGCCCTCGCCCTCGATGAGCTGGAACAGGGCCGAGTGCTCGGAGTCGACGGGGAGGATCTGCGCCCCCGTGGCCTCGGCGAGCTGGGTCACGAGCTCGCCGCCCACGACCAGGGACTCCTTGTTGGCCAGGCCGAGGTCGATGCCCTCGCCCAGCGTCGCCACCGTCGGCCCGAGCCCGGCCGAGCCCACGAGGCCGTTGAGCACCAAGTCGGCCCCGGACTCGACCACCAGCCGGACGAGGCCTTCGGCGCCCGCCAGTACCTCGCCGTCGGTCCACGCCTCGGCGGCGCGGGCAGCGGCGTCGGCGTCGGCCAGCGCGATGCGGCGTACCCCGTGCTCGCGGGCCTGGGCGACCAGGGGCTCCCACGAGTGCTCGGCCGACAGGCCCACCACCTCCAGGTCGGAAGCAACGGCCACGATCTCGAGCGCCTGCGTTCCGATCGACCCCGTCGAGCCGAGAATGAGGAGGCGGCGAGCCACTTCGCGCCAGTCTACGGCGCTGAATTCAGGTGCGATGAATGGATCGAGCGCGACCGGGGAACAGCTTGTGTACACCCCAAGGGCTCGGGTTCGGCGCCATATCCCCCGCCCCCCAGTCCTTGGTCCGTCGGAGGAGCCCCGTCGTCGCTGCGGCGGGGCCCCTTCATTTTCTGGTCACATCAGCGCGTGCCAGACGTAGAAGGCGATCGGCACGCTGAACAGCACCGCGTCGATGCGGTCCAGCAGCCCGCCGTGCGGCCCGAGCATGGAGCCGGTGTCCTTGGCCCCGGCATCGCGCTTGATGAGCGACTCGAACAGGTCGCCGACCGGCGCCGCGAAGGCGACGGCCACACCGAGGAGGAGCGCGTCCACGCCCGAGAGCCAATCCTGGTAGAGCCCGGCGAACCACACCCCGGCGACCGCGAAGGCCATGCCGATGATCAGGCCTTCGAGCGTCTTGTTGGGCGAGAGGTCGGGCGCCAGCGGCCGGCGGCCGAAGGCGCGCCCGCCGACGTAGGCAGCGGTGTCGCCCAGGAACGTCCCCACGAGGACGTCGACGATGATCGCGTCGCCGTGGGGCAGCCGGCGCAGGAGCACGGCGTGGGCGATGGCCAGGGCGATCCACCAGACGCCGAGCACGGTGACCGCCATCGAGACGGTCCGGCCCTCCTTGTGGGGCCGCATGACGGTGAGGAAGAACAGCACCGGCAGCAGCGCCACCATCATCAACAGGACGTTGTAGGTCGTGCCGTAGAGGGCGGCGAAGGCCAGGGCGATCAGCGCCAGGAACCCCGCGAGCTTGACCGGGCGGAGGGCGTCGACCATCTCGAACAGCTCGCCCATGCACACGATCCCGACGACGAGAAGGCCGATGGTGAAGATCAGGCCGCCCTCGACGACGATGAACACCGCGAAGGCGATCAGCGGGATGGCCCATAGGATGCGGCGGCCGAGGTCCGAGCCCCCGCGCCGCCGGCGACGCTGCGGCGGCGGGCGCCGGCGACGCGGCGGCGGGCGGCGGGAGGCCATCAGCGGCCG
>DATBDE010000032.1:0-22142 GCA_036270095.1 Solirubrobacteraceae bacterium
GCCCGCAACACGATCGTCGCCGTGCTGCGCGACCTTGCCGGCCGGAGCTGACGGATGGCCGTCACCGTGCAACGGGAGATCGGCGCGGACCACGAGCGCCGCGACGGGCCGGCCAAGGTCACGGGGACCGCGCCGTACGCGTCCGAGCATCCGTTCGCGGACGCCGTCCATGCCCACGCCGTGCAGGCCCCGATCGCCCGCGCCACGATCACGTCGATCGGCACCGCGGAGGCGGCCGCGGTCCCGGCCGTCATCACGATCCTCACGCATGAGAACGTCGAGCGTCTTGCTTCCGACGAGGACAAGGAGCTCTGGGTGTTGCAGTCGCCGGATGTGTGCTTCCGCGGCCAGTTCGTGGCCGTGGTCGTCGCGGAGACGCCCGAGGCGGCGCGCGAGGCGGCAGAGCTGGTCGAGGTCGCCTACGCCGGCCACGATCACGACGTCGTGCTGCGCGCGGACCACCCGGACCTCTACGCACCCGAGGCGGTCAACCCGTCGTTCCCGACCGACACGCAGGACGGTGACCCCGACGCGGCACTCGCCTCGGCGGCGGTGGCCGTGGACGTGACCTACACCACTCCGGCCACCCACAACAACCCAATGGAGCCGCACACCACGGTCGCGCGGTGGGACGCCGAGGCCAAGCATCTCACGCTACATGACTCGACGCAGAGCGTCCACCAGGTCCGCGAGACGGTGGCGCCGTTGTTCGGGCTCGACGTCGAGCAGGTGACCGTCGTTGCGCCGCACATCGGGGGCGGCTTCGGTTCCAAGGGCAGGCCGCACGCGCACGACGTCCTTGCGTGCCACGCGGCCCGGGCCGTCGCCGGCCGCGACGTCAAGCTTCCGCTGACCCGGCAGATGTTGTTCTCCATCGCCGGCTACCGGACGCCGACGGTGCAGCGGATGCGGCTCGGCGCTGCAGAGGACGGCAGGCTCGAGGCGATCACCCACGACGTGTGGGAGCAGACGTCGCGCATCAAGGAGTTCGCCGAGCAGACCGCGGTCTCCACGCGGATGATGTATGCGTCGCGCAGCCGGCGGACCACCCACCGGCTTGCGCCGCTCGACGTCCCCGTCCCGTCGTGGATGCGCGCCCCGGGAGAGAACCCTGGCATGTACGCGGGCGAGTGCGCGATGGACGAGCTGGCGATCGCGCTCGGCATGGATCCGATCGAGCTGCGGATTCGCAACGAGCCAGACATCGATCCCGAGTCCGGCAACCGCTTCTCGACCCGCAACCTCGTCGCGTGCCTGCAGCAGGGCGCCGAGCGCTTCGGGTGGGACGGCCGGGACAATGTCCCATCGAGGAAGCCGGGGCCCGACGGCCGGCTGCGCGGGACCGGCGTCGCCGCATCGACGTACCCCGTCAACCGCATGCCCGGCTCCGAGGCAGCCATCGATGTCCTCCCCGGCGGCCGCTTCCGTGTTCGCATCGGCGCCGTCGACATCGGTCAGGGCACCTGGACGGCGCTCGCTCAGGTCGCCGCGGACGCTCTCGGCGTGGCGCTGGAGCGGATCGACCTGCGGATCGGCGACACGGCGCTGCCCCACGCCTCCGTCGCGGGCGGATCGTCGGGCATCACCACCTGGGGCACCGCGGTGTGGAAGGCGGGGCGCGCCCTGATCGACGCCCACGGTCACCGACCCGACGCCGGTGCCACCGCGACCGGCGAGGCCGGCGACAACGACGCCGCGCAGCAGTACGCGATGCATGCCTTCGGCGCCCAGTTCGTGGCGGTGGAGGTCGATCCGGAGACCGGCGAGACCGTCGTGCCTCGCGCGTTGGGCATCTTCGCCGCTGGGCGGATCGTCAACCCGCGCACCGCGCGCTCGCAGTTCCTCGGCGGCATGACGATGGGCCTGTCGACCGCGCTGTGGGAGCAGAGCACGCTCGACCCCGTCACCGGCCACTACATCAACCACGACCTGGCTGAGTACCACGTGGCGACGTGCGCTGACATTCGCGATCTCGAGGTCGACTGGATCGAGGAGGACGACCCGCACGTCAACCCGATGGGCACGAAGGGCATTGGTGAGATCGGCATCGTCGGCACCGCCGCCGCAGTCGCCAACGCCGTCCACAACGCCACGGGGATTCGCATCCGTGACCTGCCCATCACTCCGGACAAGCTGCTGGCCGCGCAGCGGTGACGTCGGCGCCTCGCACCGGCGCCTGCGCCGCGCTCATGGCGCGGCCTCCGGAGAGGGCTCCCAGAAGTCGTCGAGCGTAGTCGCGTCGCCGCGGTCGAGCTTGCGGGAAACCGGCCAGATCTCGACCGGCTCGTCGCCCTCGTTGCGATGCGAACGGGGCGTGTGGGGCGCCACCCGCACGACGATTCCAGAGCCGACGTTTTCGACGTCGGCAAAGTCGGCGCGGGCCCCGGTGGGTCCCCGCCCGGAGAGGTCCTTGTATATAGGTCGATGCCCTCGGCGTCGGCGAGTCCTGCAGGCCTTCGGAGAAGCGCACGGCGAGCTTGCCGGTCACCGGCGATGCCGCTCGAGGCGCCGGTGACTATCTCCGTCGCCTCGTGCAACGGAGGCGCCATCGCCGCCCTACGACCGCTTCTCGGTAGCCAACCAGGCCTGCTGGAGGAAGTCGGCAGCGGCGACGACTGCGAACACGCTGGCCACGGTCCGTGTAGCCTCGGGCTCGCGCACGTAGCTCGCGACTAGTGCTGTGGCCACCCATTGCCCCACGCAGTACGGACACACCACGAGCTCGCCCACCGCCCGGCGAACGCCGCGTCCGCGCGGCTCCTCGGAGACCTCGGACGGGCCGGCCTCGCCGGCGTAACGGGTGAACGGGCTGCGCAGAAAGCTGGTCACCCGGTCCTTCGTGATGATGCGACTGAGCTTGTAGGTCGCCGCCCCCAGCAGGGCGAGGTCGCCGGGGCCGATACGGCGGGTCAGGCGTCCGCGCGAGCGGCGCTGCTGGAGCGCGTAAGCGGCCACGCCGCCGTTGAACACGGCGGTGAGGAGGGCGTAGCCACCGAGCGGGATGTCCTGCTCGGGCGCGTAGCCGCCGTCGACGGGCTGCGGGTCCGGCACCGGGCTCCAGTACCCGGAGCCGCCGACGTTCAGACCGAAACGGGGTCGAAGTCGGCTACGAGCGCCGAGTGGTGCGAAAGGCCCTCTTCGCGCCAGTCGTGTCGGTAGGCGCAGTGGGTTAACGCGAAACCGGTGCCGAGGTGATCAGGTGGTCCAGCCGGTAGCCGCCTCTCGGCCACTTCCAAATCGGTTCCCGCTCGGCGTAGCCGTGCAGGGACCCGGACGGCTTCAAGCGGCGCAGTCCCAGCGCTCGCCACGCTCAGGCCGCAGCCCGCCGCGCGAGCTCCGCGCGAACGTCCACACGGTCCCGTCGGGATGCTGAGCTGGCCCGGCGACGAATAACCGGCGGTCGCCTGTGCTCAGGCGTCAGGGACGGATCAGCACTTTGAACGCGCTGTCTTCCTTCTTCTGAAAGATCTCGTAGGCGTGCGGCGCCTGGTCGAGCGGGACGTGGTGGGTGGCGAAGTCCTCGACCCCGAGCGGGTCGGCGTCGTCGGCGACCAGGGGCAGCAGGTCGTCGATCCAGCGCCGGACATTGGCCTGTCCCATGCGCACGTTGATCTGCTTGTCGAACATCTGGATCAGCGGCATCGGGCTGATGGCGCCGCCGTAGACGCCCGAGAGCGACACCGTGCCGCCGCGCTGGACGAGCTCGATGGCCATGTGCAGCGCGCTCAGGCGGTCGATGCCGGCGGTCTCGATGACTTTCTGCGCGGCGGCGTCGGGCAGGAGCCCGGCGAGCCGGTGCGCGAGCTTGCCGATGGGCGCGCCGTGCGCCTCCATGCCGACCGCGTCGATGACCGAGATCGGCCCGCGGCCGTCGGTCATCTCGCGCACGACCGCCGGAACGTCGTCGTGCTCGTCGAGGTGGATGGTCTCGACGCCGTGCTCGCGGGCGCGGGCGAGGCGATCGTCGACGAGGTCGACGCCGATGACGCGGCCCGCGCCGCGGTGCTGCGCCACGCGGGTACACATCTCCCCGATCGGGCCGAGCCCGAGCACGAGCACGGTCTCACCGCCGGGGACGTCGGCGTACTCCACCGCCTGCCACGCGGTGGGCAGCACGTCGGAGAGATAGACGAAGCGATCGTCGGGCGGCCCCTCGGGCACCTTGATCGGCCCGTACTGCGCCTCGGGCACGCGCAGGAACTCCGCCTGCCCGCCGGGAACCTGGCCATAGAGCTTGGTATAGCCGAGCAGCGCGGCACCCGTGTCGTACTCGTGCACCTGCGTCGTCTCGCACTGCGACTGCAGGCCCTTGCCGCACATGTAGCAGTGCCCGCACGAGACGTTGAACGGGATCACGACGCGGTCGCCGCGTGCGATGTCCGTGACCTCGGCGCCGACCTCCTCGACGACACCCATCGGCTCGTGGCCGAGGATGTCGCCGCGATCGATATAGGCGCCGAGCACCTCGTACAGATGCAGGTCGGATCCGCAGATGCCCGACGACGTCACGCGAATGATCGCGTCGGTCGGATGCTCGATCGTGGGATCCGGGACCTCCTCGACGCGGACGTCGTGGGTGCCGTGCCAGGTCAATGCCTTCATGCCGGTGCCTTCCTTGATTGGTGCGGGCCGCGCAGCGGCGAGCCGAGCGGGCGAGTCGCAGGTCCTTGGAGCACGCTGCCGTCGACGCCAAACCGGGAGCCGTGGCACGGGCAGTCCCAGGAACGCTCGGCGGCGTTCCAGGCGACCCTGCAGCCCAGGTGCGTGCAGGCCGGGTTGTGCAGATGCAGTTCGCCATTGGTGTCGCGGTAGGCCGCGGCCGGGAGGCCGGCGACGCGCACGATGCGACCCTCGTCGCGGCCGAGCGCATCGGTGCCGCGCAGCGGGAGCCGCAGCCAGTCGCCGACCAGGTGCCGTCCGTCCTTGACCAGCTCGCGCCCGACGCCGCCCGCCGACTGACGCAGCGTACGACGGCTGGCGTCGAACGCGGCCGCGTACGGGTTCGGGCGCCCGAGCAGTCGGTCGGCCACGATGAGCGCCGCAAGAGTGCCGTTGGTAAGCCCCCACTTGCGAAAGCCGGCGGCGATCCAGAACCCGCTCAGGCCGGGCAGCAGCGGCCCGGCGTAGGGAATCCCATCCGCCGGCCGAAGGTCCTGCGCCGACCAGCGGTGGGTAAAGCCCTCGACGCCGAAGCGCGCGCTTGCAAAGGCCTCGAGCGCTTCGTAGCGCGCGGGTGTGTTGTCGTCCTCGCCGGTGACGTGTCCCTCGCCACCGACCAGCAGCAGCTCGCCGTCGCCGTAGGGATGGGAGCGCAGCGAACGCGTCGGGCCGTCGGCCGAGATGAGCATGCCGTTAAGCGGCTCGGTCACCGGCGCCGCGACGCCATACGAGCGCTCGGCGGTCAGGCGCGTGAACCACAGGCCCCGGTCCAGCAGCGGCATGTGGCTCGCAAGAACGACGCGGTCGGCAGACACCTCCGCTCGCTCGGTGCGCAGGCGCGGCGCGCCGAGGCGGTTGGCGCCAAGCACGCGGCTGTGCTCGAACACGCGGCCACCGGCCCGCTCCACGGCCTCCACGAGCCCCTCGACGTAACGGACCGGATGCAGCTCGGCGCCGTCCTCGGACGGCAGCGAAACCGCGCCGGCGACAGCCCACGGCAGCGGCGTGTCGGTCTCGAAGGTCGCGTCTAGCCCTGCCTCCACGGCGGCCCGCACCTCGCGCCGGACCCGGTCCACGCCCTCCGCCGTCTGCGCGTACGTATACGCGCGCTGGGACCGCCAGTCGCAAGCGATGCCCTCGTCGACGACCGTAGCGGCCATCCAGCGAATCGCGTCGGCGTTGGCCTGCGCGTACGAGCGCGCCGTGGCCGGGTCGAACCGGTCGGCGAGCTCGGCGTACACGAGCTGGTGCAGCGGCGTGAGCTTGGCCGTTGTGTTGCCGGTCACCCCGCCGCCGATGCGGTCTGCTTCCAGCACCACCACGTCACAACCGGCGCGTGCAAGCGACAGAGCCGCGGTCAGCCCGGTGATCCCGGCACCGACGACCGCCACCCCGGCACGAAGCTCACCGGACGCCGGCGGCCGCGGGTCGGAGTCGTCACGATCAGACAGCCAAGGAGACGTCACGACGGACCGCCGGTACCCGCTCGGCTCGCGCCGGAAGCGGGCAACCCGCCGCGCGCCGTTCGGTGGGGTCAGCGCGCGTTCGGCGAAGCGGAGCGGGGGAGGCGCGTCCCCATGCGCGTGGTCGCTGACAGCTGATGCCGACGGCGGTTTCGGAGGCGGTGGTGGTCATCACCGGCGCGTCGAGATATGGCGGTTTGACGACGTGCCCTCCGAGAGCTTCCGACGGGTCGTCGAGACCAACTTGGTCGGTCAGGTGCACAGTGCCCGCGCGGCCATCCGCCGGTTTCGCCGGCAGGCCAGCGGTGTCCGGACCGGACGGCAGCGCGCCAGGCGGGCTGACCGACTCATGCGACGCAAGACGCCGGGCGGCGGTGCCCACCACTTACTCCTTGGCTGAGCCCGGCTCGGCCATCCATCGGTGCATCTCGGCCTTGACGCTGTCGGGGAGCACGCGGCTGCCGCGGCCTTGAAGCTTGGTCTGCAGCGACGCCGACACGACGCGCTCCTTGCCCGCCATCAGCGCCTCAAAGCCCTCGCGGGCAACGTCGGCCGGATCGTCCTTGTCGTCCGTGCCGACCTTTGTGTCGAGCATGTCGGCGCGTTCGAAGAACTCCGTGTCGGTGGGGCCGGGCAGCAACAGGGTGATCGTGATGTCCGTGTCCTTGAGCTCGTTGCCCAGCGCCAAGCCGAACGACTGCACGAAGGACTTCTACGCGTTGTAGACCGCCTGGAACGATCCCGGCATGGTCGAGGCGATCGACGAGGTCAACAGGACCCGGCCGGAGTCGCGCACGGTCATGTCGCGCAGCACCAGCTTGGCCAGGTGCACGGACGTTGAGATCAATGACGCGCAGCTCGTCCTCGAGTTTGGTGTCGGTGGCGAATGCTCCACCCGCCCCGATGCCGGAGTTCAGCGCGACTGCCTCAACAGCGCGCCCGCCGGCGGTCGCCCGCGCATAGAGCTCCTCGACGCCGTCGGGCTTGCTGAGGTCGACCTGGACGGACTCAACCTGCGCCGCGTCGCCGCCGAGCGGTCCGGCGGCGAAGCGGATCGCGTCATCCTCGGCCACGATGAGGAGATCAAAGCCGTCGGCGAACTGCTTGGCCAGCTCGTGGCCGATCCCGCTTGATGCCCCGGTTACGAGGGCCAAGGGAGGAGTGGGTTGGTTGGTCATGGCGCCCCCTGTTCCCAACCCGCAATCACGCCTTACCGCAATCCACCCTCCGCCGGACAGTGCTTGCGATCGGCGGGTGTCGCGCCGAAGTCGCGTGCGTAGGCGTGCTCGTAGACGTCGAGCGCTAGCACCCTCGTTGGCGCACGATCGTTCTCAGGCGTGGTCACCGGCCGGGGCCGGACCCGGTTACCGCCCGCCCCCTTCCCCGGTCACGAACCCGGTAGTCCGATGAGTGCCGTCGCAGAAGGGCGTGATGCGCGAGCGGCCGCAGCGGCACAGCGCGATCGTCGCGCGGCGGGTGGGGATGCGGGCGCCGGTCGCGTCGACGAGCCGGACCGGGCCGCGTACGATCAGCGGCCCGTCGGGATAGCACGCGATCTCGGTGGGTCGGGTCATCGCAGCGAGGAGCGGCCGGCGGCCCATGCCCCGAGCAGGTGGTTGGCGAAGGCGCGCTCGACGAGGATCAGTGCGCGCGCCCCGAAGACCACGGTGTCGGCTTGGTCAGGGTCGGCCTGGGCGAGGCCGCCGGCCAGGTCGTGGGCGGCGACGACGTCGTGGATCGCGTCGGCCTCGACGTGCTCGTCGAAGTAGTGCGTGGCCTCGCGGCTGGTGTAGCCGAGCCGGCGTACGGCGCGGCCGTAGCGGCGGTTGGCCTCCGACGAGGTCATCTCGGTCATGGCGAGATGACCGACGATGGCGCCGCGCCAGCGTGCGTGGGCGCCGAACATCGACATCAGGTTCACGGTGGCCAGCGTCACGCCGGGCAGTCGATCCAGGTAGGCCCCGTACGAACCGTCGAGGCCGAGCGCCTCGAGCGCTTGGCGGTAGAGCTCGGAGTGCAGGTACTCCGGGCGGCCGCCCCCATACTCGTCGGCCAGCACCTCGACCATGGCCGCCTTGGCGCGGGTGGGCAGCCGCGGGATCACGCGCACGTGCGGGTCTGCCTCCTTGAGCCGGTCGGCGGAGCGATGGATGAGCAGCTCGCGCAGCTCGTTCTCGGTCCCGCGCTGGGCGAGATGGCGCGCGACCGACGGCGAGTCGTCGGCTGCGATCAGCGTCTCCAAGCGCTCGGGGACTCGACCCTCGGTCGCATCCGGCACCGTAGGCAGGGCCGCGCGCACCGCGGTCTCAAACCGGCGCTCGAGCGCCAGGCGCAGCTCCACCAGCGACGGCTCCCACTCCCACTCGCCGTCGACCCCGGCGAAGCCGCGGTAGGCGAGCTCGCAACACGCCGCGAGCGCCAGGTGCATGTCGTCGCCTGCGAGGTCGTCGCCGTCGTCGGGCACGGGCAGGTCAAAGAGCGTGTGCGGCGGCTGGCGCAGGGCCTCGAACAGCGCGTCGGTCAAGGCCCCCGCCGGAGCGGGCAGGCGCGGCGGGGGAATGCCGCGTGCGGCCGAGAGGGTCATGGGCCGCGCTCCGCGACGACCACCCGGATCGCGCCCGAGGGCGCGCGTAGCCGTGCCGTACAGCGCAGGCCCGCCGCCGCGTCGAGCAGGGCGCACACCGCGTCGGCCTGTCCGTCGCCGACTTCCAGGGCAACGAAACGCGTGCCGTCGAGCTCGCGAACCAGCCGCCGGTGGAACGCGAGCCCGTCCGGGCCGGCCCAGTACGCCTCGGGCGGCTCGTGGCGCTCGAGCTCAGGCGGCAGCGCGCCCGTGCCGGCCTCGGTCTCGGCGACGTAGGGCGGGTTGCTGACGATGGCGTCGTAGGTCCCGCTGACACCGTCGACGACCGCAAAGTGCACGCGCAGCCCCAGGCGTTCCGCGTTGGCGCGGGCGACGTCGATCGCCGCGGCACTGCGGTCGGTGGCGGTGAGGTCCAGGTCGGGGCGCTCGTGCTTGAGCGCCAGCGCCACCGCGCCCGAGCCGGTGCAGGGCTCGAGCACCATTGCGCCCGGCGGCAGGCCCAGGGCGGCCTCGACCAGCAGCTCGGTCTCGGGGCGGGGGATGAAGACACGCGCGTCGACCTCGAGCTCGAGTCCGCGGAACACCGTTCGCCTTCGCACGTACTCGAGCGGCTCGCGCGCCGCGCGCCGGCGCACGCCGGCCTGCAGGACCTCGAGCGCGTCGTCCAGCAGGGCACGGGCGTCCTGGCGCGGGCGCGGCACCCCCGCGGACCGGAGCTCATCGGTCGCCCAGGACAGCAGTGCGGGCCCGGCGTCAGACGGGAAGCTCATAGACGGACACATGGCGCCGCGAGTGCGCCGTGAAGGGCTCGCGCTCCCAGGACTCCCACCGCTCACGCAGGCACAGGCCCGCGATCCGTGCCATGAGATCGAACTCGCGCGGCGTCGTGTACTGATTGACGTAGGCGTTCAGTCGCACGCCCTCGTCGGACAGATGGACGTTGGTGACCTCCACGCGCTGCGTCAGCGCATCGAAGCGCTGGACCTGGAGCTCGACGTGGCGCTCGTCGAAGAACCGCGGCTCGAGGGCTTTGCCGTCGCGGAAGTCGGCTGGGTCCATGACCCGCGCCTCGACGACGAAGACGCCACCGGGCTGGAGGTGGGCGGCCGCGTTCTCGAAGCAGCGGATCTGGCGCTCGGGAGTCGGAAGACCGAAGATCGTGTGTAACGCGAGCACAACGACCGAGAACCTGCCCGCAACCTCGGTGTCGGCGAAGTCGCCCACAGCCACGGGCAGGTTAGCCCCGCCCGGCTTGGCGCGCAGCTGATCGAGCATCTCCGCCGAGCCCTCGATCCCGACGACCTCCACCCCGCGCATCCGCAGCGGCAGGGCCAGCCGCCCAGTGCCGATGCCCATCTCCAACACCGCCCCGCCTCCGGCGAGCTCGGCCAGCCGCTGCACCGCCTCGGTGGTCTCGGGTACCGCCGCGTAGAGCCGGTCATAGTCGGCGGCCACGGCGCGGCCATAGGCGCCCGGGTCGTACTCGGACGCCGTCGCAGCACCCTTCCCGTTGCTCAGTGACCCCGTCATCTCGCTGCCCGCTACCCCCAACCGAGAATTGGGAATCCGGCCGCCGGTACGGCGCATCCCCTAGGGGCACCGCCGTGTTCCGGGGCCGCCACCCCGAGACGGGCGAGGCGCTGCAGGTCGAACAGGGACCGCCGGAGAGGGCGCGCCGGCATACGACCTGGCGCCCCAGCCCGCCGTGTTCGCACCCGACTACACCCCCGAAGAGATCGCCGAGACTGCGCAGGGACGCCCGCATGCCCGACGAACCGCGCCAACAGCGACCAGAGCCGCCGGTTTCGAAAGTGCGCACTTCGTCGATGGTTACGACGGCGTCCATGACGCTTGTCAGCAACCGTCGATGGAGCCGGCATCCGCTCAGGCCCCTGAGCCTGAGCGCTCGAGAAAGCTGATGCGCCCGTTCGTCTCGAGCACGGCCCATTCGACCTCGTCGAGCGATCCGATCTGCTGCTGGCGCGCTTCGCTGGTCAGCTCGCCGATCGTGATGCGCTCCCGGCGCAGGTTGCGCTCGAGCAGCTTGCCGCGCTCGATGAGCACGATCGGCTCGCCCTCCAGCAGCGGTCGCAGCCGGCGAAAGCGGAAGTTCACGTACGCCGTGGCCACGGTGAGGACGCAGATGGTCAGGATCGCGAGGATGGCGCCGGTCAGGGAGTAGTTGCTCTGGGTCACGCCTTGTTGGACGAGGTCGCCGATGACGACGAGCAGGATCAGGTCGAACGGCTCGAGCGAGGCCAGCTCGCGTTTGCCGACCACCCGTGTCACCACAAGGATGAGCACGAAGACGACCGTGGCGCGGATGACGATGTCCATGCCTACGGGAAGATGGTCAGCGTCCGGTGCACCGCCGCCAGACGCTTGTTGCCGTCATCAAAGAAGACGTCCATGGACCGGCGCCCCAGCGCCGTGGGATTGACCTGCCACTCGGTGATCACGGTCAGGGTCTGGCCTCTTCCCAGCTCGGGAAAGGCCAGCGCGAACCGTCCGCCGCGGCTGTTCTCGCTCGTCGGATTGGGCGTGGTCGAGTTGAGGGTCATGCCGTCGTACCAGTTCTCGCCGAGCACGAGCTTGGGGTGGTCGACGGCGTGGCCGAGCGCTTGAAGCCGGAAGCGCGCCTGGAACAGCACTCCCCCGCTCAGCCGGGGCGGGGACTCGACCCGCAGCCGCGCCTGTGTCGTCGTCACCGCCGTCGAAGCGGTCTTCTGACCGAACAGGTTGAACAACGCCGCGACCAGGACAGCGAGCATCGCCAGCAGCAGGCCGCGCCGCAGCCACTGGTGCCAGGCGCGGCCGCGCAACTGGACATAGCGATCCTGGGCGAAATCGGGATCGGTCATGAGGCCGGCTGGGAGCGGTTTACGGAGCGGGGGCGCCCGATGACGCGGCAGCGGCCATCTCGGCGGCCTGCTGGACCTCGGCGAGGGTGTGCTGCTCATGCTCGAGGTTCTGCTCGAGCAGCTCGACCACGGCGCCCTTGGCGACCTCCGGGGTCCTGAGGCGTTCGAACACTGCGTCCTCCTCTCGTTCGCTCGGCACCCGCACGTACCCACCTGAGGCGGCGGCGTATCGGCTCGTTTGCGCCGCAGTTGGACCGGGAACGCGGAAGCGCGCGTGTCCGTCTGACATCCAGCCCCAGGTCGCTCACCCGTAGAGCGTGGGCACGAATCGCGCGCGTCTCCGCTCGCCCAGTGCGACATCACGGCGGTGGCTGCTGCCCATTCGCCGCCGCTCCTTCTCGGAACCGTCAGGCGTCCTGTGCCTTCGAGTGCTGATCAGTGTCGCCCAACGGAGCGTCATCGTCCGCCGGCTGGCCCGGCAGTGCATCCTTGTCTTCGGACGCTTCGGCCTCGGCGCCGATCGCTGACGGCACGATTGCTTCTCGTGCGGTAGGCCAAGCTCGTCGTCGGCTTCGATGTCCTTCGGATGCTGTTCCTCGGCATCGCCGGCCGTGAATGCGCCTTCCCTCACCGCCGCTGGCAGCGCCGGCACCAGCACGCGGTGCGCCCTGCCACGGTCGCCTTGATGAGCTTGGTGCCGCAGCGGGGACAGCGCGCGTCTGGGCGGTCGCGCACGGCGGTCAGCCATTTGGGCCCGTGGGGCACGCGGCCGGCGGGAATCGACTCGCGCACGGTCGCTCGTACGGCGTCGTGGAGGGCGACGCGGCGCCGGGGGCTGAGCGAGCGGCACGCCGCGCGCGGGTTGACGCGCGCTCGCCAAAGCGCCTCGTCGGACAGGAGATTGCCCAGGCCGGCGATCAGCCGTTGGTCCATCAGCGCCGCCTTGATGGCGCCGCGCCGGCTAGCGATCAGCTCGTCGAAGCGCTCGCGCGCAATTCCGCGGGCGTCCGGACCGAGCGGACCGATCACGCGATCGCGCTCGGCGTCGTCGCGCGCGACCCACACGCCACCGAACTTGCGCATGTTGCGGTACCGCAGCTCGCCGCGGTCGCAGACCAGGATGAGGCGGTCGTGCGCGTGGCGCTCGGACCCGCGCGCGCGCCACTCGAGCAGGCCGGTCATGCCGAAGTGCAGGAGCAGCCAGCCGCCGCCGACTGGCACGATCATCCACTTGCCGTGGCGACGTGGGTCGCGTAGCCGCTGCCCCGCCAGTAGCCGGCCGAGCGCCTGGGGCCGGCGGTTGCGCAGCATGGAGCGATCCAGGACCTCGACCCGCTCGACGGTCCGTCCGGCGGCGTGCTCCGCGAACACGCGGCGAAAGCCCTCGACGTCGGGAAGCTCGGGCATCAGCTGGGCAGGCGCTGCGCGAGATCGAGGACTGGCCGGAAGAGGTCACCGCGGTCCGCCACGCGCGCCGGCATCTGCTCGGCGGTGATGACGAGGAGCTCGGGCCGCTCCAGCGTCACCGCTTCGGCGACCTCCTCCCACGCTAGGGGCGCCGACACGGTGGGCACGTCGGTGGCCCGCAGCGAATAGGGCGCGATGGTCGAACGACGCGGATGGTTCTGGGCACAGTCGACTCGCACCGCGTCGGCTGGCAGCCGCGCGGCGATCCCCGCGCAGAACGCGCGCACCGCCTCGTAGCGATGGCACACCTTCAGGGGCGCGTATACGTGCATCCCCAGGCCACCGCTCGACTTGGGGAACGACGCCAGGCCAGCGTCCTCAAGTACGGACCGCAGGCGCAACGCGACCAGCGCGACGTCGAGCGGACCGGCTCCCGGCCTCGGGTCGAGGTCGAACAGGGCCAGCACCGCGTCCTCGCCCTCGGGGCCTGCACCGAGATACGGATGAAGCTCGATGGTCCCCTGGTTGGCCACCCACAGGAGAGACGGCAGGTCCTGCACGAGGCAGAACTCCCGCACTTCGCCGCTGCGCAGCGTCAGCCGCCTGGTCGCCATCCACGTAGGCCGGCCGCGGCACTGGGTCTGCGCAAAGCCGGGGCCGTCGATCCCGCGCGGGAAGCGGCCCAGCGTCAGGGGCCGCCCCGCGAGATGGGGGAGCAGCACATCGGCGACCTCCGAGTAGTAGTCGACCAGCTGCCGCTTGGTGAAGCCCACTGCCGGCCACAGCACGCGATCCAGGCTGGTGAGACGCAGCTCGCCGCTCATGGCATCGCCAGCACGTCGGCAGGTGAGGGCGCGTCGTCGTCGAGCTGCGCGAACGTGCACGACGCCGGATCGCGATCCGGTCGCCACCGGCGGAATCGCGCCGCGTGCCGGAAGCGGCCGTGGTCGACCTGGTCGTAAGCGACCTCACACACGAGCAGCGGCGCGATCGGGATCCAGTCCTGCGCCATCTCTGCCGGCGACCAGCGGCTGGCGGCCCCCGCGAGACGCCCGCTGGCGCTGCCCGCGAGCAGGAAGCCATGCTCCCACGGGTGGCCCGCCAGCGGCGCGACGCGCGGCAGCAGCTTGCCGGCGATCTCGCGTTGGCGGCGGGCGCCGAACGACGCGGCGACGCCGACGTGCTCGAGCCGGCCGCCCTCGTCGTGGAGCCCCAGCAGCAGCGAGCCGACGGGCGGACCGTCCACGAAGGAGCGGAAGCCGGCCGCTACGCAGTCGGCGGTGCGCTCGCGCTTGACCTTGACCATCGCCCGCACGCCCGGCCTGTAGGGCGCGTCAACCGGCTTGGCAACGACGCCGTCGATACCGTGGCCGACGAAGCGGTCCAGCCACTGCGCGGCGAGCTCGGGGTCGTCGGTGCTCGGCGTCAGCAGCACGGTCGAGTTGCCGCCGGCGACTACCTGGGAGAGCACCTCCCGGCGCTCTGCGAACCGCCGTGCGCGCAGGTCCGTCTCGCCGCGGGCGAGCAGGTCGAACGCCACGAATGCGACCGGCACCTCGCGTGCCAACCGATCCACGCGCGAGCGCGCAGGGTGCAGGCGCAGCAGCAGAGAGTCGAAGTCCGGCTCGCGGACGCCGATGATTTCGCCGTCGAGGACGAGGGGGCGGTCAGGCAGCGCGCGCAGCCCCACGACCAGCTCCGGGAAGTAGCGCGCGAGCTGCCGGTCGTTGCGGCTGCGCAGGTCCACCTCGTCCCTCCCCACGAACGCCAGGCAGCGAAATCCGTCCCACTTTGGCTCGTAGACGAATCCATCACGCGGCAGCTCGCGGCTGAGCTTCGCGAGCATCGGCGGCAGCGGAGGACCGATCGGCAGCTCCATCGGCCGCCATCAGCCGCGTTCGTCGATCGCCGCCGCAATCCGCTCCAGGTCGCGCGTGAACGTCCGCCGCTCCGCCCGTCGATCGGCGTCCCCTCGGTGGCGCAGGATCGACGACGGGTGCACGGTGGCCGACACGAAGGGCGCAAGCTCGGAGTCGATGGGCTGGCCGCGCACCTGGGTGAGCTTGAAACCGCCTCCGAGCAGTGCCTTCCCGGCGGTGGCACCCAGGATGACGAGTGCCTCGGGGCCGACGACCTCGAGTTCGGCCTCGAACCACGGGAGGCACGCGTCGACCTCGAAGCGCTTCGGAGTGCGGTGCAGCCGACGCTTGCCACGCTCCTCGAACGGGAAGTGCTTCACGACGTTGGTGATGTAGGCCTCCTTGCGGTCGATCCCGACCGCAGCCAGCGCCTTATCCAGCTCGCGTCCCGCCGGGCCGACGAACGGCTTGCCCTGGCGGTCCTCGCGATCGCCCGGGACCTCGCCGACGAACATGAGCCGCGAGCGCTTGAGGCCCTCGCCGAAGACCGTCTGCGTAGCGTGCCGCCAGAGGTGGCACCCGCGGCAGCCGGCGGCTGCCTCGCGCAGCGAACGCAGCGAGCGTCGCGTCGGCAAGAACTCGGTCGCGTCGTTGGGCTCGGCTCGTTGGAGCTCGCTGCTCGGCTGGGTCATCGGCGCTCCCCAAGTGACTTCCCCGCGCCCCCGCGGCGAAATCGGGATCTCGGTGCGCTGACTGGCGGCAGCTCAACCGTGGCAGCCGCGATTCGCGAGACCCGCAGAACGCACGCCGACCAGTCCCGGCCGCTCGGTGTTCGGCGCGCTGTTTGCGGCTTCCGGCCGTGGCCGCGCCTACCGCTCGGCCTGCGCCGTCGGTCGGGGTGTTATCGCCGGTGTTGAGCGATCAGCATCCGGCCCATCGCTTGGGCGCGCTTCGCGGTCTCGACGTCACCTTCGGCGGCGCAGACGATCGAGCCTTGCATGAGGATGTGCCAGGAGCGGGCGAACCCCTGGGGGTCGCGTAGGTCGGCTTCTTCGGCCATGGTGGCGACCACGCCCCGGACGTTCTCCAGGTAGTGGATGCTGGCTCGGCCTGTGGGGTGCGAGGGGCCCATCTCGAACAAGACGTTGATGAACACGGACGCCTCGAAGTCGTCGCTTTTGAACCACTCGTCGAAGATGTCGAAGATGGCCAGGAGCTGATCTTCGGGATCGTCGGCCCGGCTGCGCGCTTCCCGCTCGACCCAGCCATGCGTCCAGACGTCCTCGCGGCGCTGGAGGAAGGCCAGGACAAGGTCGTCCTTGGACGGGAAGTGCCGATACAGCGTCGCTTTGGCCACGCCCGCGGTCTCGATGATCTCATCGATCCCGACCGCCTGGATCCCCCGCCGGGAGAACAGATCGTAGGCCGTCGCGAGGATCCGCTCGTGTGCGTCGGTGGTCGGCGGTGGTGACGTCGCGGACATATCGCGTAGGGCCAGCGTATCGAAAGGGTAGACAGGTCTGTCTACACCTGGTAGAAAGAACGGTCTGTCTTTAGAAAGAACCCGTCTGTCTATCGAGCCAAGGAGGTGCTGTGATTCACGAGGAAAGGTCTCCTGGCGGCGCGGCGGCGACCGCGCGGTCGGCCCGGCACGGGCAGGCTCCGTTCGCCACCACCACGATCGGGCACCTGACGGCAACGTCGGCGTGCTCGGAACCGGGAACATTGACGATCGGGCTCGACGGCGAGCTCGACATCGCGACGGCTCCCACTCTTGAACAGCTCCTCGGTGAGGTCGAGCGGGAGCGATGGCCGACGGTGGTTCTCGACCTGCGGCACCTGAGCTTCATCGACTCCAGCGGGATACGCGTGCTGCTGGGCGCCCACAACCGCATCGGCCGCCAAGGGGGTCGCATGGTCCTCTGCCACGCGTCGCGCGCTGTGCGCCGCACGCTCGCCGCGATCGGTGTCGACAGCATCCTCGAACTGACCGCTGCCAGCGACGACGACCAAGGACCATCGGGCGGGTCTCCCCAGCCGCCGTCTCCACTGTCGCTCGTCCCTGCGCGCGAGCCGGTCACCGGCCCGACGCTCATGGAGGTCACCAACGCGGTGGTCACCGGCTGCAAGGCGCACACGGGGAAGGGACCCACGCGAGCCAAGGCGCACCTGCGATCCAACGCGCTCCGTGTCGTCCTGCGCGACTGGATGACCGTCGCCGAAGGCACACTGGTGGCGAGTGGGCGCAAGGACCTGGTCGCGGAGTCACGCCGCCACTTGCACCAGCAGGTCGCCGACGCCGCGCGGTCAAGCGTCGAGGAGGCCACCGGCCGCAACGTGATTGCAACCCGAAGCCACATCGAGTTCGACCGCGTCACTGCGACCGTCGTCTTCACCCTGAGCCCGGCGGCGTAGGCGCGTCGGTCATGCCGCTACGAACCCCTGCCGCCAGCTCGGGTGCGTCGGGCGCCACGCCAGCTCGCGCTTGGCCTTGGCGTTGGAGGCACCGCGAAGCTCGGTCATCATCACGGCGCCGGCCTCACCGGCGAACGGCCGCGCGATGAATCGCGGCACGCGCATCGGCTTCCTTGCGCCCAGGGTCTGCGCCAGCGCCGGCAGCCACTCGGCGACCGGGGCGGGGTCATCGTCGACGACGTTGTACACGCCGCGTCTGCCGTGCTCGATCGCCGCCACCGTCGCGTCGGCCGCGTCGGCGATGTGGATGAACGACCACGCGCCCCCGCCGTCGCCGACCACCGGGAACTTGCGCCTGCGGACCATCTCGAACTGCTCCTCGCCCGGTGCCAGCGACGTGCCTGGCCCGTAGAACGCGCCATAGCGCAGCACGATCCCCTCCGACCAGTCGGCGCCCAGGACCGCCTCCTCGAGATGGCGAATCGCGGCCACCATCGAGCGCATCTCGCGCGGCGCGGGACCGAGCGGATCCTCCTCGCTCTTGCCGGCTGCGCCGGTGCCCGCGTAAAGCCGATGTTGCGCTGCGTCGCGAACCGCGTCACCCCGACCGCCGGTCAGCGCAAAGTCGCGATCGAGTGACGCATGTCGACCGCTCCGATCGCGGTCAGCTCATGGACGATCGCATCCGGCCTCGCCCCGTCCACCGCCTCGGCGACCTGACTGGGATCACGCGCGTCTGCGACCACCGGCACCGCGCCCAACTCGGAGAGCAGAATTCTACACTGTTGAGATCGCTGGTCAAGAAGTTCCCGCGACGCGGGCCGGCCGCCACATGGGCGGCCGGCCGTGCGTCGGGCGTCGGTGGCGCGGTCTTGCGCAGCTAGCGGCCGTGCTCGACCGGCCCGAGGAGGTGCGTGGAGACGAAGTCCCCGACCTGCCCGCCGAGCGCCTGCCCGGCGTCCTCGTCATACCGGAAGTGCTGACCGGCGTAGATGCGGCTCACCGAGGCCTCGTCGGCCGCCTGCGAGAAGCTCGAGAAGCTCCGCGTGACGCCGGGGAGGGTGGCATTGGTCAGCGAGAGGTCCTGACGGTCGCTGCCGAAGAACGCGCGCAGCGACGTGGCGGCCGACGCGCTGATCTCGGCGTGGGCACCGGCGTAGCTGGGGTCCAGCGCCGTCGTTGCCAGCGGCGTCCACGCGGGATCGCCGGCGGTGTCCGGGTTGCCGTCGTTGTCGGCCGCCTGCACCGCGGTGACCGGGCGCCAGCGGTGGTAGGCGTACTTCGAGTCGTACAGCGCGATCACGCCGTCGGCCACGCCGGTGTCGAGCATCGCGAACATCCGGGCGTTCTGCGCGAGCGTGTTCTGGTGCGCCATGCCCGCCGTCTGGGCGATCTGGTTCCAGACGTTCTGCACGGGCGCGGCGCCCCAGAACTGACCGATCTGCGTCTGGTCGGGGGTCCGCGCGGCGCTGTTCATCTGGCCCAGCGACTTGACCTCGTTGAAGTCCGCGGTGTAGCGGGGCGAGGTGACGGACGGAGGTGCCGGCGGCCGGAACTGATCACCGGTGCGGAGGGCGAACGGCCGCACGGCTGCCCAGTGCGTGAACATGGGTTGCTGGAAGCTCGGCGGCGTGAGCTGATACTCGCCCGGGCCCGCCTGCGGAGTGAACGGCGGGGGTGTGGCGGCAGAGCCGTCGTTGGCACGTGCGGCGAGGATCGCCTCGGCGGCCTCCGTGCCCACCCGGATGCCCTGGCGGACGTGCGCGCCGCCACCGATCTGGGAGAGCGAGTCCAGGTACTTGGAATCGATCACCGGCTGCTGGCTGGGGAACAGCGCCAGCAGGACCGTGTGCGCGGCCGCCGCCGCCGCTGCATCGGGTGACGCTGCGCGCGGAGCCGGGTGCCCTCGCAGGTACGGGGCATTGCCGCCCTCGATGGCGTTGACCGCGTCGTAGACCGCCAGCTGCGTGATGGCCAGGCTGCGGGTGGGATGGACGGTGGCGGGCTGCGCACCCGGCGTCTGGAGCAGCTGGAGCAGGGTCTGGTTCCACTGGATGACCTGGTCGGGCTGACTGGACGCGCGGCCACCGCGCACGGCGTGCTTGGGCGCCGGTGCAGCGCTGGCGACGGCCGCGAAGGACACCGTCGCCAGGAGGACGGCGAGCGTCGCCGCGAGGCCTAGCGTTGCTGCGATACGTCTCATGGAGGGAGCTCCGTTCGGTTGGGGACGAGCTATCTACTACGCATCGTAGCACGACGGCTCGTAGTACTATGCTGTCCGTAGGATGCCCCAGGTGCTCTACATCGAATGGAACGCTCCCGCGCCCGGCGTGGCCGGAGAGCTGCGCCGCGGCCTGCAGGACCGGCTCGAGGGATCGCGCGGCGTGCACGCAAGCTTCTGCCTGCAGGACGGGCCGCGGCTCTCCGTGTTCATGGTCGTGGACTCGCCGGGCATGCTCGACGCCTACGGCCGCTGGTGCCGGCTGCGGATGGAGCGGCTCGCCGGGGTCAGGCCGTCGCGGCACGAGACCTTCGAACTGCTCAGTGCGGTCGAAGGCGCGGCCGGGCTCGCCGCGGTCCTGCACGGACGGCGGGCGGCCTAGCTTGCCCCCCGACCCTGCATCTCCTACAATGCGTCGTATTCCCGCCCGGAAGACGAAGAAGAAGGCGCCCCCGCCCCCCCTGCACGAGCTCGAGGCCGAGGTCATGGAGGAGGTCTGGGCGCAGGGTGAGGCGCCGGTGCGCTCGGTCATGGAGGCGCTCAACATGGGATCGCACAAGCCGCGCGCGTACACGACCTATATGACGATCATGTCCCGGCTGGACGGCAAGGGCCTGCTCGAGCGCCGCCGGGAGGGAAAGACCGACTTCTACCGGCCGACACTCGAGCGCCAGGAGTATCTGAACCTGCGCGCCGAGGCGGAGGTCGACGCGGTGGTCGCCCAGTACGGCGACGTCGCCCTGGCCCACTTCGCACGTCAGGTGGGCCTCGACCGAAAGCGCCTCGAGGAGCTGAAACGCCTTGCCGAGCAGTCCTAGGGACGGCGCCCGCATCGATGCCGGGGCCTCGCGGCTCTTCGGCCTCAGCGTGGTCCTCGCCGCCGGCGCCCTGGTCGCAATCGGCGTCGCCCTGGTCGACGGAACGAACGCCGTGCGCGTCGGCCCGCGGGAGCCCGTCGGCCACTTCCAGGTGCTGCACGAGAGCTTCACCTACCCGAGCGCGAACGTCGCCGCCATCGTCCTGCTCGTGCTCGCCGGGCTCGGCCTGCTCGTCCTGCTCCGCCTGACCTGGAGCGCCGTGGCCGAGGTGCTGGCGCAGCGGCGCTTCTCCCGCGCTGTCGCCGCGCAGCACCCCCGCCGCTACGGCGACGTGATCCTCTTCGACGACGACGAGCCCCGCGCCTTCTGCGCCGGCCTGCTGCGGCCGCAGATCTTCTTGTCGACGGGGACGCTTCGCCAGCTCCGCAACGACGAGCTCGAGGCGGTGCTGGCCCACGAGGAGCACCATCGCCGCCGCCGCGACCCACTGCGCATCGCGGTCGCGCGGGTGTTCGGCCACGCGTTCTTCTTCCTGCCGATCCTGCGCCGGCTGAGCGACCGCTACTGCGCCATGGCCGAGCTTGCAGCCGACGACGCCGCAGTGCGCACGACCCCGGGGGGCAGCGCCACGCTGGCCTCGGCGCTGTTGAGCTTCAGCGCCACCGCGCAGCCCCACGGCGCCGTGGGCATCGCGCCCGAGCGCGTTGACCACCTGATGGGCCGCACACCCAGCTGGCAGTTGCCCTCCGCGCTGCTGCTGGCCGGCTCGGCCACGATCGTCGTTCTGGCTGCCCTGGCGTGGCAGGCCGGTCAGATGGCGGTGGTCAAGGCGACGTTCAGCCTGCCGTTCCTCTCCACCCGGCCGTGCGTGATGGCGCTGGCGCTGGTACCCGGAATCCTCGCCGCCGTGGCCGTGACCTACCTGCGGCGCCCCGGCCGCTAGACGGCCCGACTCGCCGACCGGACCGCCGACGGCGCCCGGCCGATGTAACTACGTTGCGTCGTACTATGGCTTGTAGTAATGTGGTGGGCCCCAAACACGCAACGACAACAACCGGCTGAGCGCCAGCGCGCGTAGGCCAACCACAACCACGACAACAGAGGTCCATAGACATGAAACGACTCCTTCTCCTCGCAATCGCGCCGGCGTTGGCGGCACTTGTCGTCGCAGGCTGCGGCGGCGGCAGCAGCAGCACCCAGCAGACCAGCACGCAGCGCAAAGCCGCCGCGCCCTCGGGCGCCGCCGCGACCGTCAGCCTCAGGAAGCTGAACGTCGGCAACGCGCTGGTCGACAGCCAAGGACGCACGCTCTACCTGTTCGAGGCGGACAAGGGACCCATGAGCACCTGCAACGGCGCCTGCGCGAGCCTTTGGCCGCCCGACATGACGTCGGGCAAGCCCAAGGCCGGCCCGGGTGTGGACGCGGCCAAGCTCGGGACCACCAAGCGCAGCGACGGGACGCTCGAGGTCACCTACAACGGCCACCCGCTCTACCGCTACGCGCCCGACACCAAGCCCGGTGAAGACACCGGCCAGGGCCTGAACCAGTTCGGCGCGAAGTGGTACGTCCTCGCGGCCAGCGGGAGCAAGATCGACAGTGACTGAGCGCGGCCACCGAACGCAAGGGGTCTTCCGTTACCTCGGTGCGGCGGCCCTGCTCGGGGTGGGCATCGACCACCTCCAGCAGTACTTCGGGGCGTCCTATTCGGCCGTCCCGACGATCGGGACCCTGTTCGCGCTGAACTTCGTCGCGGCCGTTCTGCTGGCGGCCGGCCTGATCGCGCCGCTCGAGCGTCTCTTCCCGCGAGCCGGCAAGCCGATCCTCGGCGTCCTGGCCGCGTCGGGGATCGGCGTG
>DATBDE010000033.1:0-19554 GCA_036270095.1 Solirubrobacteraceae bacterium
CCTCGACCACGAGCAGCGGCCGGCGGGCCCGCAGGACCTCGCGCGCGCCGCTCAGCGCAGGCGGTCGGCGCCCTCGGCGTCGAGCTTGACCAGGCCGGGCGGCAGGAGGCCGTCGCGGGCGATGAGGCGGTCGAGGGCGAGGGTCGCGAGGGCGATCGGGCTCGTGCCCCGCTCGGGGTTGCGGCGCTCGCCGATCGGGCCGCGATCGTAGAGCGAGTGCGTGAGCGGGTGGCGGTAGCGGCGCAGGGTGGCCGGTCCGTCGCTGTCGGCGATCGCCAAGGCGAGCACGGTGACGTTGTCGAGGCCGCGCACGTTGTCGCGCAGGTACGCGCGCGGCGCGTCGGCGCGTCGGCGCGTCGGCGGGCTCGAAGGCGTAGACGTGCCGCGCGCCCGGGGCCCAGTGCAGCGTGTGGAAGCCGAAGCTCGCACCGATGTCATAGACCACCGGCGGCGGCCGCCCCTCGAGCAGACGGTCGACCCAGGCCAGCACGTTGCGCTCGTAGTCGGGCCCCACGGCCGCGGCCATGTCCGCGTCCATGCGCCACGGGGCGGTAGTAGGGTCCGGCGGCCGGCACGAGGGGAATGGTGGCCGATCCCGACATCTGCGTGGTGGTCCCCTCGCACGAGCGGCCGCGGCTGCTCGGGCGCCTGCTCGACGCGCTCGCCGCGCAGCGGCTGCACCGCGCCCGCTGGGAGGCGGTCGTCGTGCACGACTGCGGGCTCGACGGGACCGAGGAGCTCCTGCGCGAGCACCCGCTGACCGCCGCCGGCGTCCTGCGCCACCACTCGCTGCCGCCGGGCACCGGCACGGCCGCCCGGATGCGCAACGTCGGGTGGTGGGCGGCGCGGGGCCGCTTCGTCGCCTTCACCGACGACGACTGCCGCCCCGACCCCGGCTGGGTGGGCGCGGCACTGGCGGTGGCTGCGGAGCACCCGTGGACGATCGTCCAGGGCCGCGCCGAACCCGACGCGGTCGACCCGTCGCTGGCGCGCCGCGGCTCGCTGCGGCGCACCATGCGCATCGCACCTCCGACCAAAGAGGCGGAGACCTGCAACATGGTCTATCCGCGCGACTTGCTCGAGGCCCTCGACGGGTTCGACGAGCGCTTCCGGCACGCGGGCGAGGACGTCGACCTCGCCTACCGGGCCAAGGCCGCCGGCGCCGGGCACCTAGCCGCGCCCGACCTCGTCGTGCGCCACGCCACCGAGTACCCGCGCCTGCGCGAGCGCCTGCGCGACACCCGCAAGTCGGCCGAGCTGGCCGAGGTCGTGCGCCGCCACCCCGACTAGGCGATGCGATCCCGCTCGCTGCTCCTCGCGCTCCTCCGGCCCCACCGGCGGAAGCTGATCTGGCTCGCGATCCTCGCCGTGCTCGGTGTGGTCGACGGCGTCGCCGCGCCGTTGCTCGCGGGCGGCGCGGTGACCGCGATCGAGGACGGCGACAAGGACCGGATCTACCTGATCGCGGGCGGAATCGCGCTCGTCGCCGTGTTCGGCGCCGGCGTGGCGGTGGCCGCCGCGCGGATGGCCACAGGCGTCAACGTCGCCGTCGTCGCCAACCTGCGCCGCCGCATGTTCGATCACCTGCTCCGGCTGGATCAGTCCTTCTTCGACCGCCAGGAGGCCGGGCAACTCGTCTCGCGCCTGAGCGGCGAGCTCAACGGCATCTCGCAGTTCCTCGGCCTGTCGCTGGCCTACATCGGCAAGGCGGTGCTGACCATCCTTGGCTCAGCCGTCGTCATGTTCGCGCTCGACTGGAGGCTGGCCGCGGTCGCCTTGGCGCCGCTCCTGGGCACGATGGTGTGCGCGCTGCGGTACCCGGGGCGGATCCGTTCGGTGCTCATCGCCGCGCGCCAGCGCTTGGCCGAGGCGTCCGGCCTGGCGGCCGAGAACATCGCCGGCGTGCGCGTCGTCCGCGCCTTCGCGCGGGAGGCGGCCGAGCAGGCGCGCTTCGAAAAGCTCAGCGCCGGAGCGCTCGCGGCCACGCTGCGGGTCAACCGAGTGCAGTCGCGCTACACGGCCCTGATGACGTTGTTCCCGGCCCTGGGGCTGTTCGCGGTGCTGCTCTACGGCGGCAACCTGGCCCTCTCCGACAACGGCATCAGCAACGGCGAGTGGGTGACGTTCTTCGCCTTCCTCATGCTGCTCATCCCGCCAGCGGAAGCGCTCGGGGGGTGGCTGACCTCGGCCCAGACCGCGCTGGCCACCATGGACCGCGTGCGCCAGATCCTCGAGATCGAGCCGACGATCCTCGACCGGCCCGACGCGGCGGCGCTGGGCCACGGCGACGCGACCGCCCTACGCGACGTCGGCTTCGCCTACCTCGGCGCGGCGCCGGCGCTGCGCGACGTCGACCTCGCGGTGCCGGACGGGCGCACGCTGGCGATCGTCGGGCCCACCGGAGCCGGGAAGTCCACGCTGCTCACGCTGGTCAACCGGCTCTACGACGTCGACCGCGGCAGCGTCGAGGTCGCGGGCACCGACGTCCGCGCGGTGCGGCTGAGCGCGTTGCGCCGCGCGGTGGCGATCGCCGACCGCAGAGCTTCCTCGTCTACGGGACGATCAGAGAGAACATCACGTACGGGCGCCCCGACGCCAGCGATGCGGAGGTGGAGGCGGCCGCGGCGGCGGCCCAGCTGCCGCGGACGCTGGACGTCATGGACGCCGGCCTGGACACCGACGTGGGCGAGGCCGGCCTCGCGCTCTCGGGCGGCCAGCGCGAGCGCGTCGCCATCGCCCGGGCGCTGCTGGTCGAGCCGCGGGTGCTCGCGCTCGACAACGCCACCAGCAACCTCGATGCCCGTACCGAGACGGCGCTGCTGGCCGAGCTGCGCCGCTCCGCCCCGGACCGGGCCACGCTGTTCGTCAGCGACCGCCCGGCCACGATCGCCGCCGCCGACGAGGTCGCCATGCTGGAAGGCGGCGTCATCACCGCACGCGGCGCCCACCGCGAGCTGCTGGCCGAGAACGCGCGCTACCGGCGCCTGGCCTCGGTCGCCGACGTCGACGAGCTCCAGGCCCAGGCGCGCGGGACGGAGGCGCCCGCAACCGCCGCGCCTGCCCCGCCCCGCGCTCCGGCGGCCGCGCACCGTTCGCGGCATCCGGCCGTGCCCGCGCCCCCCGCAGGCTCGGAGAGCCAGCCCCGCCGCGCGTTCGCGGGCGTGCTCGCGCTGCTGCGCCGGCAGGGCGTGCGGCCGTGGGCGGCGCTCGCCGCCGTCGTCGTCGGCACCGTGGCCAGCCTGGTGCCGCCCTACCTGGCCGGGCAGGCGGTCAACGACGTGCTCGAGCGCGACTCCTCCGCGCGGCTGGACGACCTCTGCATCGTGCTCGGGCTGAGCGTGCTCGTGCTCGGGGTCGCCACCTACGCCCAGACCCGGGTCCTGGGCGAGGTCGGGCAGTTCTTCCTGCGCGACCTGCGCGAGCGCGCCTTCGCACACCTGCAGCGACTGCCCATCTCCTTCTTTGACCGCACCCGGACCGGCACGCTGATCTCCCGCCTGGCCAACGACATGGCCGCGCTCAACGCGCTCGTGCTCGGCGGCATGGCGCTGCTGCTCTCGAGCACGCTGACCATCGGCGGCACCTTCATCGTGCTGTTCGCCATCGACGCCGAGCTCGCGCTCATCGTCCTGGCCATCATCCCGTCCTCGCCGTGCTCGGCGTGCTGCTGCAACGCCGCGCGCGCGAGCCGCTGCGCGGGGCGCGTGAGGCGGCGACCCAGCAGATCGCCGTGCTCGAGGAGACGGTCACCGGTATCCGTACCGTGCGCTCATTCGCCCAGGAGGAGCGCCACCGGAAGCGGTTCGACGAGCTCAACGAGCGCCAGCGCGACCTGTTCGGCCAGGGGCAGCGCACGATCGTGACCTTCCAGTCGCTGGCGCTCGGCGCCGGGATGCTGCTGATCGCCGTGGTGGTGGCGGTCGCAGGGGCGCAGTCCGTCTCCGGCGGGGTCGCGGTCGGTACCGTGGTCTCGTTCATGGCCTACCTGCGCCTTGCCTTCGCGCCGCTGCCCGACCTGGCCAGCGCCGCGGGCCAGGGCGCGCAGGCGCGGATATCGCTCGCGCACATCTTCGGCCTGCTGACCGAGCCGGTGGCCGACGACGACCGGCCCGGGGCGGTGGAGCTCGTCCGCCTGGCCGGCGACCTGCGCTTCGAGAGCGTCGACTTCGCCTACCGCGACGGCGAGCCGGTGCTCAAGGACGTCGATCTCGACGTGCCGGCGGGCGCGACGGTCGCTGTGGTGGGCGAAAGCGGCGCCGGAAGACGACGCTGGTCCGCCTGGCGCTGCGCTTCTACGACCCCCAGGCCGGCCGCGTGTCCGTCGATGGCCACGACCTGCGCGACATCCATTCCCACTCACTGCGCGACCAGGTCGGCTTCGTCCCCCAGGAGTCGTTCCTGTTCTCGGGCACCGTGCGCGACAACATCGCCTTCGCCAGCCCCGAGGCGACGGACGAGGAGATCCGCGCAGCGGCGACCACGGTCTGCGCGCTCGACGTGCTCGAGCGCCTGCCCCAGGGCCTCGACACCCCCGTGGGCGAGGGCGGGACGACGCTGTCGGCGGGTGAGAACCAGCTCATCGCGCTGGCGCGAGTGGTGCTGGCCGACCCGCGCCTGGTCATCCTCGACGAGGCCACCGGCTGCTTCGACGCCGAGACCGAGAGCGAGATCCAGGCCGGACTCGAGCGCTTCCTCGCCTCGCGCACCGCGCTCGTGGTCGCTCACCGCCTGACCACCGTGCGCGACGCGGACAGGATCGTCGCGCTCGAGGACGGCCGCGTGGTCGAGTCGGGCACGCACGACGAGCTGCTCGCGGCCGGCGGGCTCTACCAAGCGCTCTACGCGGCCTGGACCCAGGCCGGCGCGGTGGCCTAGCCGGCCCGCAGGCACACCGCCTCGAGCGCGGGCAGGGCCGCGTGCACGGCGGCCAGGCGCAGCAGCGCCTTGCGCCGGTACCGCGCCAGCCGCTCCGCGGGCGCGTTGGACCACGGCTGCGCGCACACGTACACGACACCCTCGACCCAGTGCGCGAGCGACAGCGCCGGGATCGCCCCGCCGCTCCTCCTCGCGCAGCGGCATGGCCGCCAGGTAGCCGGCGAGGATCGCCCTCCCGCGGCGCAGGTCGACGCCGCCGTCGCGGCGTGTGACCTCGATGCCGAACGGCACGGCCACCTCGCGGGGCAGCAGGTCGACCGCCAGCCGGTCGAAGTCGATCACGGCCGCCGCGTTCGTCTCGGCGTCGAAGAGCACGTTGCCGTCGTTCAGGTCGCGGTGGAGGTACTGGCGCCGAACCGCGTCGAGGTCCAGCCGCTGCAGCCGCTCCGCGGCGGCGTCGGCGGCGCGCGCCACGGCGTCGGCGCAGCCGCAGGCGTCGTGGTCACGCAGCCGGGCGGCGAGCGCGGCGAGGTCGGTGGCAGCGACCGGCGCGTGCGGGGGGGTGCGGGCAAGGGCCGCGTCCAGCCGGCCCGCCAGCACGCCGAACGCCTCGCGGCTGCCGTCCAGCGCGCACGCCCTTGCCGTCCTCCCGGGCAGCGCGCGGTACGCCCACCCCAGCCCGACCGACAGCGCGAACGGCTCGTCGGCCAGCGGCCGCGGCACCGCCACAGCGCGCGGCCGCAGCGCGCGCAGCACCCGCAGCCGCTGCACGAGCTCGTCGCGCGCCTCGCGCGGCGCGAGCTTGACCACGACCGGCCCGGCCAGGAAGGTCGCCCGCCTCAGCCCGGCCGGCGGGCGCCGCAGGCGCCCGACCTCGACGCCGAAGGGCGCCAACGCCGCGCGCAGCTCGCGCGCGAGGGAGGGGGCGACGGACCGGGGCATGTGGACAGTAGCCTGACGCCGGATGCTCGCGACGGTCCGCCTCGCCGGCCTCGACGCCACGGAGATCGGGCTCGGCCTTGCCGCGCTCGGCCGGCCCGGCTACATCAACCTCGGCCGCGACGAGGACCTGGGCGCGGACCGCTCCGTGCGGGCACTCGAGCACCGCACGCACGAGGTGCTGGACGCCGCCCACGCCGCCGGCGTGCGCTACTTCGACGCCGCGCGCTCCTACGGCCGCGCCGAGGAGTTCCTCGGCTCGTGGCTGCGCAGCCGCGACATCGAGCCCGGCTCGGTGACGGTGGGCTCGAAGTGGGGCTACACCTACGTGGCCGACTGGCAGATCGACGCCGACCCGGCCGAGGTCAAGGACCACTCGGTCGCCACCTTCCGTCGGCAGGTGGACGAGACCCGGAGTCTGATCGGGCCCTGGCTGTCGCTGTACCAGATCCACTCCGCGACGGTCGAGACCGGCGTGCTCGAGGACCCGGCGGTGCTGGACGCGCTGGCCGAGCTGGGGGCGAGCGGCGTGGCCGTGGGGCTGACCACCTCCGGCACGGGCCAGGCCGAGACCATCGACCGCGCGCTGGCCGTCGGCGGCTTCGACACCGTCCAGTCCACCTACAACGTGCTCGAGCGCGCCGCCGGGCCGGCGCTGCGGCGCGCCCACGACGCCGGCCTCGGGGTGCTGATCAAGGAGGCGCTGGCCAACGGCCGGCTGACCGCGCACGGCGACGTCGCGCCGCTGCTGCGCGCGGCGGAGCGGGTGGGCGCGGCGCCCGACGCGCTCGCGCTGGCCGCCGTGCTGGCCGAGCCCTGGGTCGACGTCGCGCTCAGCGGCGCGGCGAGCGTCGACCAGCTCGAGAGCAACCTCGTCGCCGCGGAGCTCGACTTCACCCCGGACCTGGCCGACGCGCTGGCCGGGCTGGCCGAGCCCAGCGACGAGTACTGGTCGGAGCGCTCGGCGCTCAGCTGGGCGTAGCGGGCGCGGCCACGCTGGTGACCAGGCCCTCGTCCACGGCCCAGCGCACGGTCCGGCCGAGCGTGTTCTCGGGCGCCGTGTAGCGCAGGCCGAGCTCGCGGGCGGCGCGGCTGCCGTCGTAGACGTGGCCGTGCAGCAGCGTGCGCACCATCTGGCGGCACAGCGGCGGCCGCCGGCGCGCGACCTTGCCGACGCCCTCGGCGACCACGCCGGCGACGCGCGCCACCCACGGGCGCAGCATGCGCGGGTGCCGCTCGACCCCGACGACCCGCGCGATCAGCGCCAGCGCCTCGCGCGTGGTCAGCGTCACCCCGTTGAGCAGGTAGCGCTCGCCGGCCGCCCCGCGCTGCGCCGCCAGGACGTGGCCCTCGACGCAGTCGTCGATGTCGACCAGGCTGATGTTCGTGGCCAGGAAGACGTTCAGGCGCCCGTCGACGAGGGCCAGCAGGATGCGGCCCGTGCCGCTGGCCCGCCCCGGCCCCTGCACCGAGGACGGGTTCACGCACACCGCCTCGATGCCGTGCGCGCGGGCCGTCGCCAGCACCGCCTCCTCGCCGTCGTGCTTGGAGCGCTCGTAGTCGGACAGGAACCAGCCCCGGTGCGGCGAGCCCTCCGAGCCGACCGTGCCCGTCACCTCGCCCAGCGACGCGGCCGAGGACGTGTGCACCACGCGCCCCACCTCGGCCCGCGCCGCCGCCCGCACGACCGTCGCCGCGCCGTCGACGTTGGCGCGGTACATCGCGCCGCGGTCGCGCGGGCAGAGCTCGTTGACCCCGGCCACGTTGTAGACCAGCCCGGCGCCCGCCATCGCCCGCGCGAGGCCGTCCTCGTCGAGCAGCCCGCCGCGCACGCTGCGCGCGCCCAGCTCCTCCAGCGTGGCCGCGGCCTCGTCCGAACGGGCCAGCCCCACCACCGTGTCGCCGTCCGCCACGAGCCGCGCGACGAGCGCCCTGCCGATGACTCCGCTGCCCCCGGTGACGAAGACCGGCGCGGGCATCTATCCGGCGCGGCGCAGCGCGGCCGAGTAGCGCAGGAAGTAGTCGATCCCTGTGGCGATGGTGAGGACTGCGGCCACGAGCATCGCCCACTGGTCCAGGTAGGCGGGGCCGATCTTGTCCCCGGGCCGGAGGATGGCGAGCAGGATGGCCACGAACTGCGCCGTGGCCTTGGCCTTGCCGCCGGGCGAGGGCGCGAACACGGTGCCGTCGGCGGCGGCGACGCCACGCAGGCCGAGGATGGCGATCTCGCGGGCGACGATCGCGGCGGCCAGCCACGGCGAGGCGCGGCCGACCGCGACCAGCGCCATGAGCACGACGGTCACCAGCAGCTTGTCGGCGGTGGTGTCCAGGAACGAGCCGAGCTTGCTCGTCACCTTCCAGCGGCGCGCGAGGTAGCCGTCGACGAAGTCGGTGGCGGCGGCCAGTGCGAACAGCCCCGCGGCCACGGCGTCGGCGGTATCCCCGCCGGAGAGGACGAGCGCCATGACCACCGGCGCGAGCGCGATCCGCAGCGACGTGGCACCGAGGAGCAGCCGGGAGGACCGGAAGGCGCGCGCACTCGTCGTCCGGGTCGCCACGGGGCGGCAACGGTAGCAATGGGGTCTACGCGCCCAACAGCGGCGCGGCGTCGGCGCGGGCCTCGCCGGCGGAGTCGCGCGCGAGGGCCGCCTGCGCGGCCGCCGCCGCCTCGTCCAGCGCGAGCCCGCGCACGACCTGCTTGACCTCGGGGATGCGCGCCGGCGCCATGCTGAGCTCGCGCACGCCCAGGCCCACGAGCAGCGCCGCCGCGGCGGGGTCGCCCGCCAACTCGCCGCACGCGCCGACCCAGCGCCCGCGCAGCCGCGCGGCCTCGGTGACACGGGCGATGAGCCGCAGCAGCGCCGGGACCGGGCCCTCGGCCAGCGCCGCCACGTTCTCGTTGCCGCGCTCCGCCGCCATCGTGTACTGGGCGAGGTCGTTGGTGCCGAGCGAGAAGAAGTCGACCTCGGGCGCAAAGCGATCGGCAGCCAGGGCGGCGGCCGGAACCTCGACCATGATCCCCACCTCCAGCGCCTCGGTCGCGCCGAGCTCGCCCCGGATCTCGTCCAGCAGCGCCCGCGCCGCCCGGTACTCGGCCAGGGCGGTGACCATCGGAAACATGACCTTGATCGACGGGTGCTCGGCCGCGGCGCGGACGATCGCCCGCAGCTGCACGCGCAGGAGCTCGGGGCGGTCCAAGGCCAAGCGGATGCCGCGCCGGCCCAGGAACGGGTTGTCCTCCGGCGGCTGCGGCACCGAGGGCAGCGGCTTGTCGGCGCCGACGTCGAGCGTGCGCACGACCAGCGGCCGTCCCTCCAGGCCGGCGGCGATCTCCCGGTAGGCCCCGTACTGCTCGTCCTCGTCTGGGAGCTCGTCGCGATCCAGGAACAGGAACTCGCTGCGCAGCAGCCCGACGCCGTCGGCGCCCTGCTCGAGCGCGCGCGGGACGTCGCGGGGCCCGGCGATGTTGGCCGCCACCTCGACGCCGGCGCCATCGCGCGTGAACGCGGGCTCGCGCGCGCGCGACACGGCGGCGCGGTGCCGCGCCTGCGCCTGGGCCTGGCGCGTCGCGAACTCCTTGCGCACGTCGTCTGCGGGCTCGACGATCACCGCGCCCTCGCTGCCGTCGAGCAGCAGCGGCGCCCCCTCCTCGACCGTGAGCAGGGCCGGTCCGAGCCCGACCACGGCGGGGATCCCGAACGAGCGCGCGAGGATGGCGGCGTGCGAGGTCGCGCTGCCGCGGGCGGTCGCGATGCCGCTGACCTGCTCGCGGTCGAAGCCCGCGGTCTGGCCGGGCGTGAGCTCGGCGGCGACCACGATGCCGGAGGCCTGCGGCGCGTCCGCCACGCGCTCCGCGACCAGGTGGGCCACCACGCGGCGGGCGACGTCGCGCACGTCGTCGGCGCGGGCGCACAGGTACTCGTCGTCGGAGGCCTCGAAGGCGCGCGCGGCCGCTTCGGCGGCGTCCTGCCAGGCTGCCGCGGCGGCGGCCCCGTCGTCGACGGCGCGCCGCGCGGGCTCGAGCAGGGCGCTGTCGGCCAGCAGGGCGAGGTGGGCGTCGAAGATCGCCGCCTCGGCGGCACCGGCGCGCGCGCCGACGCGTTCGCGGTCGCGCTCGATGTCGGCGTGCGCGGCGGCGCGGGCATCGTCGAGCGCGCGCCACTCCTCGTCCGGGGTCCCCGCGGGCCCGCTCGGCAGCTCGAGCTCGGGCGGGCGCAGGTGGCGCGCCGGCCCGACGGCGATGCCGGGGGCGGCGGGCAGCCCGGCCAAGCGGGCGCCCGGCTGGGGGTGGGCGGCGGTCTCCGCGGGCGCCGCGGCGGGCGCCGTCGGCGCGGCCGGCTGGGCCCCGTCGCCGTCGTCGTCGCCGAAGTTCTCGCGCGCGAGCGCGGCGATCGCCTCGAGCGCCGCGCCTGCGTCGCTCCCGCGCGCGCGCACGAGGACCTCGTGGCCCTGGCGCACGCCGAGCGTGGCCACGCCGGTGAGGCTGCGGGCGCTCGCCGGGCCCGCGCCGGTGCTCTCGTTGACCAGCGAGACGTCGGCGGCAAACCGTCCGACGGTGGCCACCAGGCGGGCGGCGGGTCGAGCGTGCAGCCCGAGCCGGTTCTCGACCGTCACCCGCAGCGTCTCGCCGCCGTCCTCGACGACATCGGCGCCGCCGGCATCCCCGTCCGCGTCCTCGACGCCGAGCTGCACCGCCTTGGGCGCCAGCGCGCCGCGCGCCTCCGCCGCCACCGCATCCAGGTCCGCGCCGCCGCGCGCGGTCGCCGCGGCGGCGATCGCGCCCTCGACCAGCGGCGCTTCGCTGAGCACCACCCGTGGCGCGTTCTCGGCCATCTCGACCGCCATCTCGGCGCTCATGAGCGCGCTGCCCAGGTCCATGAGCACAAGCACGCCATCGTCGCCGGCAGCCCGCTCGATCGCGCCCTTGATGAGCTCGGCATCGGTGCCGATGCCCCGCGGCGGGTCGGCCATGCCGCCCGCGGGCTCGATCCGTACCTCCTCGCCGCCCATCTCGCGCGCGAGCTCGACCACGCCATCGGCGACGTCGGCGCTGTGGGAGACGACGACGATGCCGACCATCGGGCCGAGTATCGCACCGGCCGCCCGCGAGCCCCTGCGAGGGGCCCGCGGGCGGCGCGGGTGCGTCAGTCGAGCCAGTCGAAGGTGCGGGTGACCGCCTTCTTCCAGTACGCGTACAGCTCGTTCCGCGTGCTGTCGTCCATCTGCGGCTCCCAGCGCTTGTCCTCGGCCCAGTTCTGGCGGAGGTCCTCCTCGCTTGCCCAGAAGCCGGTCGCGAGCCCCGCGGCGTAGGCGGCGCCCAGCGCCGTGGTCTCCGCGACCTGCGGCCGGATCACCGGCACGTTGAGGATGTCGGCCTGGAACTGCATGAGGGTCTCGTTGACGACCATGCCCCCGTCGACCCGGAGCGACTCGAGCGGGACCCCGGAGTCCTCGTTCATGGCGTCGGCCACCTCACGGCTCTGGAACGCCGTCGCCTCGAGCGTCGCCCGGGCGATGTGGCCCGCGTTGATGAACCGGGTCAGACCCGCGAACACGCCGCGCGCGTTGGACTTCCAATACGGGGCGAACAGGCCCGAGAACGCCGGCACGATGTAGCAGCCGCCATTGTCGTCGACCGTCTTGGCCAGGGACTCCACCTCGTCCGAGGTCCGGATCATCTTCAGGTTGTCGCGCAGCCACTGCACCAGCGACCCCGTGACCGCGATCGACCCCTCGAGGCAGTAGACCGCGTCCTGGTCGCCGATCTTGTAGCCGACGGTGGTGATCAGCCCGTTCTTGGACTGCACCGGCTCGGTCCCGGTGTTCAGCAGCAGGAAGTTGCCCGTGCCGTACGTGTTCTTGGCCTCGCCGACCGAGAAGCACACCTGGCCGAACGTCGCCGCCTGCTGGTCGCCGAGATCACCCGCGATGGGCGTGCCCTCGAACCCGCCGAGCTTGACCTCGCCGTAGGTCTCGCTCGAAGGCCGGATCTCCGGCAGCATCGCGCGCGGCACGCCGATCGCATCCAGGTTGTCCTGGGCCCAATCCAGCGTCTTGAGGTCCATGAGCAGCGTCCGGCTCGCGTTGCTGACGTCGGTGATGTGCACGCCGCCGTTGACCCCGCCGGTCAGGTTCCAGATGCACCACGTGTCCATGTTGCCGAACAGCAGGTCACCGGCCTCGGCCCGCTCCCGGGTGCCTTCGACGTTGTCGAGGATCCAGCGCACCTTCGGCCCCGAGAAGTAGGTGGCGATCGGCAGCCCGGTCGTCTCCCGGAAGCGATCCTGGCCGCCGTCGGCCTCCAGCTCGGCGCAGATCTTGTCCGTGCGCGTGTCCTGCCAGACGATCGCGTTGTAGACCGCCTCGCCGGTGTTCTTGTCCCACACCACCGTGGTCTCGCGCTGGTTCGTGACGCCCAGCGCGGCGATGTCCGAGGCGCTGGCCTTGGACTTCGTCAGCGCGGCATCCATCACCTGTCGCGTGCGCTGCCAGACCTCGGCCGGGTCGTGCTCGACCCATCCCGCCTGGGGGAAGATCTGCTCGTGCTCCAGCTGGTCGATCGCGACGACCTGGCCGCCGTGATCGAAGATCATGCAACGGGTGCTCGTGGTGCCCTGGTCCAGGGCGGCTGCGTACTGCGCCATCTTCCTCTCCTTTTTCTCGGACTCCCCGCCTTCCTCAGCCGAAGCTGTCGACGGCAGCCTGGAGCAGCAGGTAGGAGGACGTCGCGCCCGGGTCCTGATGACCGGCGCTTCGCTCCCCCAGATAGCTGGCGCGCCCCTTGCGTGCCACCAACGGCACCGTCTTCTCCATCCCCTCATGCGCCGCCTCGGCCGACTGCGCAAGCGCAGCCGAGAGGTCGGCGCCGTCGTTCTGAGCATGCTCGAGCGCCTGCACGGCAGGCGTGAGCGCATCGACCATCGTCTTGTCCTCGGGCTCGGCCTTGCCGCGCGCGACGACGCCCTTGAGGCCGGCGTCGAGCGCCTCGGACCAGCCCGCGAGGTCGAGCTCGGAGCGGCCGCCGGTGGCGTTGCCCATCTGCAAGAACAACGTCCCGTACAGCGGGCCCGCGGCCCCGCCGACCTTGGAGACCAGGGCCATCCCCACGGCCTTGAGCGCGGCGCCGATGTCGTCGCCGTCCAGGGCGTCGACGCGCTCGACCGCCGCGCGCATGCCGCGGGCCATGTTCGTGCCGTGATCCGCGTCGCCGATGGCCGTGTCGAGCCGCGTGAGCTCCTCACGCTGCTCGATGGTCACGTCGGCGAAGCGGTGGATCCAGGCCATGACCTGGTCGTAGGAGATGCTCGACGCCACGAACTGAGCCCTGTCAGCTCCAGCGCAGGGCGATCGTGTCCACGGGCGCGTCCCACAGCGCCGTCAGCTCGTCGTCGAGCTTGAGCAGCGTGATCGAGCAGCCCGCCATCTCCAGCGAGGTGATGTAGTTCCCGATCAGGTTCCGGTCGATCGTGATGCCCCGGCCCTGCAGGAGCTTGTTGAGCTCGTTGTAGACGATGTAGAGCTCGATCAGCGGCGTGCCGCCCATGCCGTTGACGAACGCGAGCACCTTGTCGCCCTCGGAGAAGGGCAGGTCCTCGACGATCGGCATGGTCAGCCGCTCGACGATCTTCGCCGCCGGCTCGAGCGGAAGCCGCTCGCGGCCCGGCTCGCCGTGGATGCCGATGCCGATCTCCATCTCGTCGTCGCCGAGCTCGAAGCTGGGCGTGCCGGCGCCGGGCGTGATGCACGGCGTCAGCGCCATGCCCATGCTCCGCACCTGCCCGTTGACCCGCTGGCAGAGCTCGGTGACCTCGGCCAGCGACTTGCCCTGCTCGGCGGCGGCACCGCAGATCTTCTCGGCCAGCACCGTCCCACCGACGCCGCGGCGACCGGCGGTGTAGAGGCTGTCCTTGACCGCGACGTCGTCATCGATGACGACCGCTGCGGTCTCGGTCCCTCCGCCGGACGCGATCTCGGCCGCCATCTCGAAGTTCATGACGTCGCCGGTGTAGTTCTTGACGATGTGCAGCACACCGGCACCGCCGTCCACGGCCTTCGTCGCTGCCTCCATCTGGTCGGGCGTCGGCGAGGTGAAGACCTCCCCCGGACACGCGGCGTCGAGCATGCCGCGCCCGACGTACCCGCCGTGCATCGGCTCGTGCCCCGAGCCACCTCCGGAGATGATCCCGACCTGGCCCGACACCGGCGCGTCCACTCGGACGATGTAGGCGGGGTCGAAAGAGACGCGCACGCGGTCCCCGTGTGCCGCGGCGATTCCCTCGAGCTCCTCCTTGACAACGTCGTCGGGACTGTTGATGAGCTTCTTCACGTCCCCTCCGTTTGGGTTGTCGCCGTCGACCCGGGACACTAACGGAGCGGACGCGCGACAGTCAGTGCGCCTCGCCGGCGCCGGCCAGCTCGCGCTCCGGCGTGGTCCGGCGCACGACCGGCTCGGCCTGCGACTCGAAGAACTCCTCGACCCGCTCGGTGAGCTGGCGGGGGCTCTCGTCGTCGAGTGGGCGGATGGGATCGCCGAACGCGATCCGCACCGGATAGCGGCGGCGCCAGAGCTTGCGCCGCGGCCACACCCGGCCCGGCGGCATGACGTCGTTGGTGCCGCTGATGAAGATGGGGACGATGGCCGAGTGGTGCCGCTTGGCGAGCAGCGCGGCGCCCGAGCGCAGCCGCTTGATCCGACCCTGGCGCGAGCGCGTGCCCTCCGGGAAGAGGAGCAGGTTCCAGCGATCGTCGAGCAGCCTGTCGACGTGGTCGAGCTCGCCGTCGCCGCCACCGTCGCGCGCGATCGGGACCGTGTTGAAGATCAGCGAGACCACGCTCGCGATGCGCCGGTCGCGGTAGAAGTAGTCGGCCGCGGCGGCCACCGCCGTGCGCTGGCGCCACTTCCACGGCAGCGCGCGCAGGATCGCCGGCGTGTCCAGGTGGCTGGAGTGGTTGGCCACGAAGACGACGGGGGCGTCGAGCCCGTCGAAGCGTTCGCGGCCGCTGACCCTGCGGCGCGTGTAGTAGCTCATGAGGGGGTCGAGGATGAAGCGCTGGATCGTCTCGCGCACCGCCCGCGCCGGACGGCGGCGGGCCCACGCGACGTCGAGCTTCGCGCAGCGGCTGCCGAGCTTGCGCCCGCGCTCGGCGGCGACGCTCGCGCCGTCCTTCAGCTTGCCGGCGCCGCGGCCGACGCGTTCGCGCAACTCTTTGGAGGTCTCCCCCATCACTTGGGGAGTACCCCCGCCCGCGTCGGGCGTTTCACATTCTTCGCCATTCTCCGCGCCGTTTTCGCAAGAACGCGCCCGCGAGACATCTGGTTGTTGCGAAGCGTATTATCTCCGTCTGTCCTTAGCCCACCACGAAGGGGGAGCTAGATGGCGGCAGCCGGAGCGGTAGGAGGGAAGTCCGGATGGCGTGCAACTGCGTGGGGTGAGTACCTGTCCGAGTTCCTCGGGACGTTCGTGCTCATCATGTTCGGGGACGGTGTGGTCGCGATGGCCGTCGCGGCCCTCAACCAGTCGGGTCGTGGCACGAAGATCTTCGATGCCTCGGGCGACTGGCTGATCATCGGCTTCGGATGGTTCTTCGCGGTCACCTTGGCGGTGTATGTGGCCGGCGGAGTCAGCGGGGCGCATATCAACCCAGCCGTCACCATCGCCTTAGCGGCCAAACGCGGTTTTGCCTGGACCAAGGTTCCGGGCTACATCGTCGCCCAGGTGCTCGGCGCGTTCGTCGGCGCATTAGTCGTGTACATCGTCTACAAGGCCGCGATCGACAGCTACGACACGGTGAACCACATCACCAAGGGCCAACCGAACTCGGTGCCCACGTACAGCATCTTCGCGACGTTCCCAGCCCCGTACTTCCATACGGTCTGGGGTCCGTTGATCGATCAGATAGTGGGCACGGCGCTTCTCGTCGGTGTCCTGTTGGCCATCGTCGACGAGTTGGGCACGCCCGTACGCGCGAACCTGGCGCCACTACTGGTCGGTCTCCTCGTCGGCGGCATCGGCCTGTCGTTCGGTGCGAACGCCGGGTACGCCATCAACCCCGCCCGTGACTTCGGTCCGCGCGTGTTCGCGGCCATCGCGGGGTGGGACAAGATCGCCTTTCCGGGCGACTACGGGAACATCAACACCTACTTCTGGATACCGATCGTGGGGCCATTGGTGGGTGGGCTGTTAGGAGCCGTCATCTACGACTTCTTCATCCACAACACCTATAAGGCCCTGGGCAAGGCGCCCTCGCCGACTCTCGAGGAGATGGGGGTCACGGTCGAGGACCTCGGCGGCTACATCGCCGCGAGGGGCACAGAGCCCGAGACGCAGGGCCGCACCGTCGAAGAGCGGTAGCTGGCCGCCAGAAGAGCAGTTCGTGGGAGTCCGCCTCCATCGGGGGCGGACTTTCCACATTCAGGGGCGGCCCTGTCGGACCGCAGAGCATGGGCCGAGGGTCTTGGCCCGGCCGGTCTCTGCCTGGACGCCGAGGGTGCGGTCTGGGTGCAGACGGCGGCACGCGTGCGCACACTCGGCGGGACGATGCCCCCGAGGGGGCTCTCGTCCGGGTTCGCCAGGGCGGCGAGGTCCTGGACCGGGTCGAGCACGACCGCGCGATCTTCGCCGCCACGCTGGGCGGCCAGGACGGCGCGACGCTGTTCCTGCTGGCGGCCGAGTGGCGCGACATCGAGCACGTGGACGAGGCGGTCGCGGCCCGCACCGGCCAGGTCCTGCCCACGAAGGCCCCGTCGCCCGGTGCCGGATGGCCGTGACAGGGCTGGCGTCGCGGCGCTCGCTCGGCACGCGGAGCGACGCCGGCCGCGAACGGCGGCGACGACGACGGGTGGGCCGGGGCCGAAGGTTCCATTCAACAGCGTTGAATGGAAGTTTGGGGGTGCTATAGCCCATACAAAGCTCCGATCGCTCGTGCGCGGCCCTTGATGCCCTCGATTTCCTCTACGAGGTCCGCCGCGCGGATGGGCAGACGAGAGAGTGCCCGGTGATGCGCTAGCCGGTCTTGGCGCGAATGCAGCGGACCACGGCGTTCGGCTGGCCGTACTTCTGCCGGAACGCCTGGACGCCCGTGGCCTTGCGCTCGCCGCGGCACGCCTGCGCGGCCGAGCGGTCGGCGGCAAGGTGCTGCTGCACGCAGTGCTGGAACGCGTGCGGCTTGCCGTACTTCTGCTGGAAGGCCGGCTTGCCGGTCTGCTGGCGCTCCTGGTTGCACTGCTGGCGCGCGGCACGCTTGGCGTCGCCAACGCGCTTGCCGTGGCCGTTGGCCCCGAGCGCCACGCTCGGCAGGGCCAGCAGGGCCACCAGCGCCGCAACGCCCATCAGCTTCGTCATCTCGTCCTCCGGGTCGGGGTGTGCTGAGGGGTTAACCCGGCAGCGGGGCTATCGCTGCGCTCCTCAGAGCCGCTCGAGCGCCTCGGTGATGTGCCGGTGGCCGATGATCTCGTAGCCGACGACGGTGGTCGCGGGCGCGAGCACCATGACCACCAGGCACACCGCGACGCTGACCCCCACCGCGGCCAGGACGACCGCCAGCACCAGCACCGCCGCCGTGCCCGCGAGCAGGCCGATGTGGAACCGGTCGCGCTGGTGCATGAGCAGCGAGTACAGGGCGTAGAACATGCCCACGTAGATGGCGATGGGAATGGCAACGCTGAGCACGGTCGCGGGCGCGCCGATCTCCGCCTCGTGTTCGAGCGAGATCGCCGCCACGTTCAGCCCGGCGCCGATGGCGGCGAGCGCGGCGAAGATCACCAGGTGGCCGTACCCGAACACGAACGGCCCGAACATGAACCCACGCTGACGGTGCCGCACGACCGGTTCGACCCACGGCACGGAGAAGTACATCCACCAGCAGCCCAGCGTCAGCCCGACGCCGGCGAAGACCAGCAGGCCGGCGTCGACGCTCCACCCCGCCTCGCCGTGCACCAGCGCGTTGAGCGCGGCGACGGTGCCGATGATGACCTCGCCGAGGGTGATGATGACCAGCAGCCCGTAGCGCTCGACGATGTGGGACGGGTTCCACGGCGTGGGCGCCTTGCGCTCGGCCAGGTAGGGGCCGAGCAGCTCGAAGCCGGTCAGGACGACGAACACCCCCACCGCCACGCCGACGGACGGGCCGACGACGGCGAGCGCCACCCACCCGACCTGGGCGATCGACACCGTGACGATGTAGGAGCGTGCCGCGGGCGCCCGCTCGGGGTCCTGGCGGGCGACCTGCGCCCACAGCGCGACGAGGCCGATGCGCATCACCACGTAGCCCCCGACCATCACCCCGATGTCGAGCGAATGGCCGTGCTCGAGCGACGCGAACATCTGCGCCAGCCCGAGCGAGAGCACGATCACGCCGATCATCTGGACCATCGTCGCCAGGCGGAAGTACCAGTCGTCGGTGTCGTAGGCGGACGCGAACCACGAGTAGTTCAGCCATGCCCAGGTCACCGCAAACGCGGCGAGCACGAAGCCGACGATCCCGGTGGCCGCCCGGCCCTCGGACACGTACTCGGCCAGCTGGTCGGCCGCCGTCCCGTAGGCGACCACGATGGTCAAGTCATAGAGGAGCTCCAGCGGCGTCGAGGCGCGGTCGCGCTCGGTGGGGTCGCGGCCGGTGAAGCGCCGCCGGCGGTGGGGTTGGGGCACGGCGGCGATTGTGACCACAGCGCCGGTCGGCCGCCGGCGCTGACCCGCGGCAACCGGGTACCCGGTGCCGCGCAGGTGGGGGACGCCGACCATCGTAGACCGCGCGTGGCGGGTAGACAGAAAGGGAATGCGCCGCCTCGTCGCCCTCGTCCTCGCCTATCCGCTCGTGGCCGCATGCCCGGCGCCGGCGGACGCGGCCACCTGGACGCCCCCCGCGCCCATCCCCGCCGGGGCGAACCCGTCGACCCCGGCGGCGGCGATTTCCGCCGACGGCAGCGACGTGCTCGCCTTCGTCGACGCCGGCGGCGTCGAGGCCTCCGTGCGCCCGCCCGGCGCGCCGGACTTCGGGCCGCCGCAGACGCTCGCCCCGCCTCCGCCGGCGGGGGGCGCGACCCGCAACCTCGTACTGGCGCAGGTGCCGAACGGCGCCACCGTCGCAGCGTGGACGCAGGACGCCCCCGCAACAACCGAGCGCGTCTCCTGGGCGGAGCGCCCCCCCGGCGGGAGCTTCGGACCAGTGCACGACGTGCCGCGCACGGGCTTGCCCGCCGACGCCTTCACCGATGAGCTGAATGCCGCCGGGGGCGCGAACGGCGATGTCGTGCTCGCCCTGACCATCGAGGGGACGCTGCCGGGCGGCGGGCACGGGCTGCGGGTCTTCGCCGCCGTGCGGCCGCCCGGGGCAGAGTTCGGCGACCCGGTGGCGGTCGGCGCCGCCGGCTCGCTCTCGCCCGATGTCGCCGTCGGCCCCGACGGCGACGCCGTCGTGGCATGGCTCGAGGGCGGGTCGACCCGCCCCGGCGCCATCCGCGCGGCCAGGCGGCCGCCGGGCGGCGACTTCGCGGCGGCGACGACGCTCGACCGCACGAACGCACCAGGCCTCGCCCAGCCGTTCGTCGCCACCGGCCCCGGAGGCGAGACCGACGCCCTCTGGTACCGGCGGGACGGCACCACCAAGCGGGTGTACTTCGCCGTCCGGCCCGTCGGCGCGTCGCGCTTCGACGGCGTCGGACGCATGGGCACGGCCCCGACCCGGCGCTACGCCCTGGCCGGCGGCGCCGGCGGCGCCGGCGGCGCCGGCGGCGACGTCGCC
>DATBDE010000034.1:0-114165 GCA_036270095.1 Solirubrobacteraceae bacterium
TCGCAGATCAGCAGGCGAAGCAGCGCGTCGCTCTTCACGGGCGTGAGCGTGACCGGCGTGCGCGCGTAGTCGCGCAGCGCTTCCAGCCCCTCCGGCCCTGCTTGGCCATGCGCAGCAGGTCGTGCGGGCCGGCGCCGTCGCGCCCGACCAGGCCGAGTATCTCGATCGAGAACAGGCTGAGCTCACTCGCGGTCATATGCGGTCCTCCCCCTGGCTTGACAAGACTACATTCCATAGGTTACCGTAGCTATGGTCCATAGTCTAGCGAGAGGAGCTGAGATCCGCACGACCGAAACTCCGACGCCGACTGGGAGCGCGGAGCGCTGGGGTCCGCTGTGGGGCCCGCGCCCAGCCGATTGGGCGCTCTCAGAGGATCGCCAGGCCCCGACGTACGAGGCGGCGCTCGAGCGCGTCGATCTCCAGCCCGGCCAGACCGTGCTCGACATCGGCTGCGGCGCCGGTGCGTTCCTGCGTATGGTCACCGCGCGCGGCGCGCGCCCGTTCGGGCTCGACGCCTCCGCGGCGCTGCTCGAGCTGGCCCGCACGCGCCTGCCCGACGCCGAGTTGCGCGTCGGCGAGATGCAGGCACTGCCCTACGAGGACGACAGCTTCGACCTCGTCACCGGGTTCAACTCGTTCTTCTTCGCCAACGACATCGTGAGCGCGGTGCGCGAGGCCGGCCGTGTCGGCAAGCCCGGCACGCCCGTCGTCATCCAGGTCTGGGGCCCGCACGAGAACAACGACCTCGAAGCGATGAAGACGATCGCCCGGCCGTTCATGCCGCCCCGCACGGTCGACGCGCCGCCCGAGCCCGACTACTCCGAGCCCGGCGTGCTCGAGGACATCGCCACACAGGCTGGCCTCACCCCGGAGCAAGCCTTCGACGAGACCTGGACGTTCGCGCTGCCCGACGAGGAGACCATGACCCGCGCGCTCGTCGCTCCAGCCGGGATCGCCGTGCTGGTCGGACCCGAGCGCGAGCCGGGGTTCAAACAGGCGCTGATCGAGGGGCTCGTGCCGCACCGACAAGCGGACGGGAGCTACCGGCTGCGCAACGAGTACCACTTCCTGATCGCGCGCGCCCAGGACTGAGAGAGGCAAGAGAATGAGCTACTTCGCCGTCATCCGCGAAGCCGGACCCGGCTGGACCAACGGGAAAGGGACCCTCGAGCAGCCAGGCGCAGGCGACCACGCCACGTTCATGAACACGCTCGCAGACCAAGGTCTCGTCCTGTTCGCAGGGCCACTCGCCGGCACCGAACACGGACGCCTCCGCGCGCTGCTGATCACCGACGCACAAAGCGAAGCCGACATCCAGCACCGCCTCGCCGACGACCCCTGGACGCTCAGCGAGCAACTCCAGATCACGAGCATCGAGCCATGGAACCTGTTCGTCGGTGCCGAACGGCTCACCGCCGTCGCCGCGGCGTCGGCCCGGCCGCGTGAAATGCGGCGGTGAGAGCTCCCTTCGCCTGCGCGAAGGGCCTCAGCAGAGTGCATGCCGCGACCCCGGCTCGCGCAGCCGAGCAGCGGCCGGCGCTGCTGCCCCGTTGGTCGAGTGCGCGCCGGCCGCGACAACGTTGCCGCTGACGAACGGGACAGGGAGCACGAGCATGGCCTGAATGCTTCATGGAGGCGGGCATGGTCGGCGTGGCATGGGCGGCGAAATGCCGCCGCGGCACCGCCTCAGGTCGCACTCGAGGCGAGCGGGTGACCTCCTCCTCGCCACCAACGGGTTCGCCGTTCGCCTCGGGGGGGTATCGATGGCACCGGGCTCGCCGGATCTCTTCCCTGCAAGCCGCCCAGAGTGGCTCGCGGCGGGTCGCGTCGCTGCCGGGTGCAAATGGACCTGGGTCGTGGCGGTGGGGCGGTGATCGGGCGCGTGGGATGGGTTGCACAAGCGGGCTTCAAGCCCGGTTATCTCGCGGCTGGCGATGACGCGGTCGAGCACGACCTGGACGCCGGCGCACGGCGTGGCGTTGGCGATCGCGCCGGGCAGCGGGGCGCGTCCGGTGATGACCGGTCCGCCGGTTCGGTGACCGGCGATGTCGGGCGCCCACGTTTCGTGCGGGGGGAGCGGCACGAAACGTGGCCGAGAGTCCCGCCCTCCCGGCTTTCTACCGAACGTGATGATCGAGGACTCCGGCGCTCGCCCCGCTCCGCGCGGCGAGCGGTGTCCGAACGCCTCGAAATGCGAGGAACAGTTCGGTCCGACGTCAGGACGGAATGCGCACGGCTGGGAACGCACACCCCGTGCACGAGCAGCCTTCTCCGCGCCATGTCTGCCGACCGGCGTAGACGCAGGCAATCGCGATCGCGAGCCCGACGGCCGGTCGACCCACCACATGCCCAGCGTCGCTACCACCGCGAATGCGTCGCGGCCTTCAACGACGGCGACCTCTCTGGCAGCAACATTGTTGCGACGCCGCCGGTCCCACTGAGCACCACTCGCGGCAGCCATCCACCTTTGTCTCGACGCGCTACTGCTGTCCGCGCTGGGCAGGGCGCGCCTCATCGGCTTGGTGTTCGCGTGCGGCGAGGAAAGGGAGGGGCAAGCGCGCCGCGGTCTAGCGCGCGTACCACACCGGCCGTCGCCGGCCCTCTCGGCGGTAGACGCTGCCCGCCGGAACCTTGGATCCCTGCAGCTGCATCGGCATGACCACCGAACGCTCGGGGGCTGAAACGTACCCGATACTGCGGAGAAGGTTCGGACAAAATTCGACCCAAGACGATATATCGTGACGCAGAAGTATGCAATTTTGCAGGCATTTCTGATGGGGCGGCCAGGATTCGAACCTGAGTCTTCCGGATTATGAGTCCGCGGCTCTGACCACTGAGCTACCGCCCCGGCCGCGACACGCTAGCGGTGGCGAGGCTTCGGGCGAGCTGCGGCGAAGGTGCGAAGCCGAGCGCCGTCGCGTCGCCCGCCGTCGCCAGCGCGACCGGCCCACGGCGGCCTGCGAAGGTGCGGTAGGCCCGTAGGGCGGCGACCGCCTGGCGCGCGTCGCGGGGGGTGTCCCAGCGCCAGCTCACCACCAGCGCGTGGCCGGCGCCGCGCGACCACAGCGCGTAACGGCCTCCTCCCCACCCCGCGGCCGCGTCGTCTGCGCCCTCGGCGCCGGCGATGCGCAGGAGCTCGCGGGTGTCGAACTCGCCCAGCGTCCCGTGGGCGGCGAGCTTCCAGCCGGAGCCCGGGCTCGGCGGCGCGCGCACCGGCAGCGGGCGCTCGTCGGTCAGGTACTTGTCGGCGTGCAGCACCTGCTCGGTCGTGGCCGGGCGGCGCCGGCTCAGCGCGTAGTTGACGAGCCCCCAGCCGTGCAGGCGGGCGTAGAGCCGGTTGACGAAGCTCAGGCCGCCCTCGTAGGGCCAGGTCAGCGAGTCCTCCAGGTAGCGCGGGAGGCGGGCGCTACCGCTGGCCTGCAGCGCCGGTAGCAGGTCACCGAGCGCTTGGCCCGGGTCGAGGAAGCGCTGCGCATAGTCGTACATGACCGCGGTGGCCGACCCCTCGACCAGCGCCGTGTTGGCCAGCGACGCGTCGTCGATCGCCGCGCTGGAGCCGGAGTCGTGCAGGCCGAAGCGCTGGTCCTCGAGCGCGTGGTTGAGCTCGTGGGCCTGGACGATGTCGCCGAGCGCGCCGCCGGTGGCCGCGCCCTTGACCACGGCCAGCCGCTTCGTGCGCGGGTCGTAGTAGCCGCCGACCTCGTCGCGGAACTCGGCGCCGATCTCGCGTCGCAGGTCGGTCCGCGGCGGCACGACGCCGAGGGTCTCGAGCAGCGCCTCGTCGGCCTTGCGCTGCGCGGCCGGGTAGGTGCGATCGAGGTCGGCCAGGCCAGCGCGCGCCGCCTGCGCCGGCGTGACCGCGTGGGCGCGCGGGATGTGGCGGTAGCGGAGGTCGCGGATGCGCTCGACCCGCCGCGCGACCGTGCCCACGGGTGTGAGCCGCTGCTCGGCCGGCGGCCCAGGAGCGGTCGTGGTCGACGCGGCCGTGGTGCGCGCCGGCCCCTCCTCGCCCCCGCTGGAGACCAGACCGATCGCCACGAGCAGGGCTGCGAGCAGCGCCGCGACGACGAGCGGGGTGCGAGGGGCCTCGATGGCCCGAAGCTACCAGCGGCCGGCGGGCGGGTCGTCCTTGCGGCGGGCGGGCGCGGCCACGACGGCGTCGCCGCTGCGCCGCCCCACGAGCAGCGCCTGCTCGGCCGCCTCGAGCAGCGAGCGTACCGCGTCGACGGCCTCGGGGAAGACCGCGAGCCCAAGCGACACGGTCACGCGGCCGACGGTGGGGAACTCGTGGCCGGCCACGGCGCTGCGGATGCGCTGGGCCACGACCTCGGCCTCGGCCCGATCGGCGCCTGGCAACAGCACGCCGAAGCCCTGCGCGCCCATCCGCGCGGCGAAGTCGTAGCTGCGCACCGAGCCGGCGACCGCCTCGCCCGCCTCGCGCAGGATCGCGTGGACGACCGGTTCGCCGTGGCGGTCGCGCGCCTCGTCGAGCCCGCCGACCTCGACGAGCAGCAGCGCCACCGGCGCGGTGTGGCGGCGGGCGCGCTCGGATTCGGCCTCCAGGGCCGCCAGGAAGCGGCGCTCGCCCGGCAGCCCGGTGACGGCGTCGCCGTCGGCGTCGGCGCGCATGCGCTCGCGCTGCAGCACCCGCACCACCGCGCCCATCGTCGCGTGAGCGGCCAGCACGAGCCAGCGCGCGTCGTCGGGCGGCCAGCCCTGGTCGCTGCGCCGCGCGGCGAGGAGCACGTCGTCGGCGCCCGACGCCGCCCACACCAGCGCCGCTGCGCCGGGCCCGTCGGGTAGGCGCACGAGCGCCTCGCCGTCGACGGGCGCGGCCGCGAAGCGGGTGGCGAGGTCGGCGGGGTCGTCGGCCAGCGCCTCGGCGAGGTGTGAGGCTCCCGCACCGGCGGGCGAGCTCAGCCAGACCGACGCGCCGTCGGCGTCCAGGAACAGCGCCAGGCCGGCGACGGCCACGTCGAGCACCCCGGCGATCGTGCTCTCTGCGTCCAGGCGCTCGCCCAGCCTCACGAGACCGCAGCGCCGGCGCGCGTGCAGCGCCCGGCCGTAGGCGATCGCCACGCTGTCGGCCAGCGCGATGGTGAAGTCGGGGCCGGCGGTGAGGACGTCCTCGGCGCCGGCGGCCAGCGCGGCCGCGGCCAGGCGCTCGGAGCCGACGCCGAGCATGGCGATGATCGGCGGCGCGTCGGGATCGGCCGCCAGGGCGCGCACGAGGTCGAGCTCGTGGCCCTCGGCCAGGCCCGTGCCGGTGACCACGACGTCGTAGCCGCCGGTACGCGCGGCGGCCAGCCCGTCGGTGGCGCTGCGCTGCGTCCGCACCGTGCTGCCGGGCAGTCCCGTCTCCAGCGCGAGCTCGCAGCCCGCCGCTTCCACGGCGTCTCCGGCGAGGACGAGAATGCGCGGTGCCGTCCCCATGTGCCCCCTTCCTCGGCGGACCGGGGCCGGTCCTTTAGTGCCGACGGATGCGCCGCGTGCGAGCCAGACCGTGAGCCAGGCGCAGCGTCCGTGCGCCGACCCTACGCGAATCGATCAGGCGGCGAGGGCCTGCTGCGCCGCCTGCTGCATCTCGGCGGCGGAGAAGGCGCCCTCGAGGCGTTCGACCACCTTCCCGTTGCGGTCGATCGCGAACGCCCAGGGCTCGCTCGGCAGCCGCCACTTGCCCACCTGCGGGCGGAAGCCGTCCTGGACGTTGTTGTTGTTGTAGATCTCCTGGTGGATGAACGTGACCTCGCCGTCGTACTGGGCGGCCACCTGCGCGGCGATGTCCTCCACCGGCCCGCACACACGCGACTTGCACAGCGCCGGGGTCGCGAACAGGAGCACGACCGGCTTCTTGCCCACGACGCTGGCGAAGTCGGTCTTCGACAGCTGGGTCGCGGGCGGCACGCGGGTGTCGATCTTGGACGCGTCGCCGCCGACCTCGTCGAGCGTCGGCGTGTGGATGAGGATCGCCTTGTCGCCCACCTGCGGCGGGCCGCTCGTGTTGGCGCCGACGATCAGCGAGAGCTCGCCCGCGCTCATGAGCTTCCCGTTGACCCGAGCCATGCCCAAGATGGTGGCCGGGCCGTTCTTCGCGAACGGAACGTGGGCGACGTAGACGCCCTTGGCCGCGGCCGGGTCGTTGGCCACGGTGTGGCTCTGGAACGCGGGCTTGACGGCCAGCGACTCGAACCGGGCCGGGTACGGGCCCTTGACGTTGTTCCCTTGCTTGTCGGCGGTGTAGACGACAACCTGGGCGCCGTTGATCTGCTTCTGCGCCCGGGTGAACAGGCCGAACCCGAGACGGTTGTCGCCCTTGTAGGCGTTGGACACGCTGGGCACGAGCACCGGGCCCTCGGTCGCCGACTTCGAGAGGGCGGCGAGCGTGCGGCCGTTGGGCTTGGGGAAGTCGGCCTTGTTGGCCGGCGGGGCCGAGGCGGTGTCGTCGGAGGAGGAGCCACAGCCCGCGATCGCGGCCGCGAGCGCGACGATCATCAGGCCAGCCGTCAAGGAGCGGGGGCCGAGCACGGCGGTCACTGTAGGGATTACGCCTAAGGGCAGATCAAGGTTGGCCCGTTCGCGGCCACGTAACACCACCGCAAGCTATCGGCGTGATTGGATACCGCCCCGCATGGCCGACAAGGCAGCCATCGTCACCGGAGCATCGAGCGGGATCGGGTACGCGCTGGCTCAGATGCTGCTCGGCGAGGGCTTCGGCGTGACCGCGGCCGCGCGCCGCCCGGAGAAGCTCTCCGAGGCCGTGGAGACGCTGCGCGGCGTCGGGACCGGCGAGGTCGAAGAGGTCGCCGGCAACATGGCCCACGAGGAGGACATCCAGGAGGTCGTGCGCCGCCACCGCGAGCGTTTCGGTCGTCTCGACGTCCTCGTCAACAACGCGGGCGTCGGCATCGGCGCGCCCGTGCAGGAGATCGTGACCAAGCGGCTGGACATGCAGCTCGACGTCAACCTGCGCGCGATGGTCATCTTCTACCGCGAGTGCCACGACCTCCTCGCCGCGTCGGGCAAGGAGTCGGGCAACGCGGTCGTGGTCAACCTGGCCTCGATCGCCGGCAAGTCCGGCCAGGGCTGGCTCTCGGTCTACGCGGCGACGAAGTTCGGCGTCGTCGGCTTCACGCAGTCCATGAACAAGGAGCTCAACCACCTGGGGATCAAGTCCTGCGCCCTGTGCCCGGGCTTCGTGGACACGAACATGACCGACTTCGTGCGCGACAGCGTCCCCACCGAGGAGATGATCCGGCCCGACGACATCGCCGACATGGTGCGCCCGCTGCTGTACCTCTCGCCGGCGTGCGTGATCCCCGAGATCATCTTCCAGCGCCCGGGCGAAGCGCTGTAGCGGTCGGGCGACCGGCTAGGCCGGCTCGCGCTCGCGGCCCTCTTCCTCCTCGGCCTCGCCCGGGCGCTCCGCGGCCCAGAGCCAGGTCCAGCCCACGCGCGCGGCCTCACGGGTGCGGCGGTCGCGGGCGGCGGCCTGGTGGTCGGAGATGGCGGCCTCGAACTCGGCCGTCGGATCGCCGAGCAGGCCGGCCTCGAGGTAGGCGGTGAGGGTCGCGACCTCGCGCTCGGTGGCGCGGCGCGGGCGCTTGGCGTGGGTGAAGCGGTCCCATGCGCGCGCGAAGGCGAGGAAGTCGGTGCGCCCGCCGCAACGGTGGGCGGCGAGCATCGGGCACACGCCGCCGCGGCGGTCCGTGTAGGCGCCAACGATGATCGGCCACGTGCGCACGCCCTCGAGCATGGCCGCGCGGGTGGTCGAAGGCAGGCACTCGACGGCGATACGGAGATCCTCGATCGGCCGGCGGCGGCGACGCATCGCCTCGCAATCTACGCGTGCCGTTCGGGGTCGGCAAGAGGTCTCCTCGTCACTGGGCGCGAACTTGCATAGGGTTCCGCGGCCATGAAGCTGGGGGTCAACGTCGCGTACTGGGGGCTCGGGCTGTCGGCCGCCGAGCAGCTGCAGGTCGTCCAGGAGGCCGACCGGTTGGGCTATGACTCGGTCTGGGCCGCCGAGGCCTACGGCTCGGATGCCGCCACCGTGCTCGCCTGGCTCGCCGCCTCGACCGAGAAGATCAAGCTCGGGTCGGCGATCTTCCAGATCCCCGCGCGGTCGCCGGCCATTACCGCGATGACGGCGGCCACGCTGGACCAGATCTCGGGCGGGCGCTTCCAGCTCGGGCTGGGGACGTCGGGGCCGCAGGTGGCCGAGGGCTGGCACGGCCAGCGCTTCGCGCGCCAGCTGCAGCGCACGCGCGAGTACGTGGCGGTGGTCCGCAAGGCGCTGGCGCGCGAGCGGCTCGAGTTCTCCGGGGAGACGCTGGAGCTGCCGCTGCCCCACGGGCCGGGCAAGGCGCTGAAGCTGACCATCGCGCCGGTGCAGGACCAGATCCCGATCTTCCTCGCCGCCATCGGGCCGAAGAACACGGCGCTGGCGGGCGAGATCGCCGACGGCTGGCTGCCGTTCCTGTTCTCGCCCGAGCACGTGGGCGAGGTGCGGCCGCTGCTCGAGGAGGGCGCCGCGCGCTCGGGCCGCTCGCTGGACGGGTTCCAGATCGTCCCCTCGGTGAGCCTGATGATCTCCGACGACATCGCCGCCGCCCGCGACCTCATGCGGCCGGTGCTCGCCCTCTACGCGGGCGGGATGGGCTCGCGCGATCGCAACTTCTACAAGGCGGCGGTCTCGCGCTTCGGCTTCGCCGATGCCGCCCAGGCGGTGCAGGACCTCTACCTCGACGGGCGCCGCGAGGAGGCGGCCGCGGCGCTGCCCGACGAGCTCATCGACATGCTCACGCTGGCCGGCCCCACCGAGCACGTGCGCGAGCGCGTGGCCGCCTACCGCGACGCGGGCGTGGCCACGCTGGCGGTCACGCCGATGGCCTTCACGCTCGACGAGCGGCTGGACCAGCTGCGGCAGATGGCCGCGATCGCGCTGTAGGTGCGGCTGCTCCTCGGCGCCTTTGGCGACCCGGGGCACGCGTTCCCGATGCTGGCGCTGGGCACGCGGCTCGTGCAGCGCGGGCACGAGGTCACGCTGCAGACGTGGTCGCGCTGGCGCGTCTACGTCGAGGCCGGCGGCATGCGCTTTGCGCCCGCGGGTGAGTACCAGGTCTTCCCCACCCGCGACAAGCCGCTCAAGCCCTACGCCGCGGTGGTGCGGGCGGCGCGGGAGATGGGGCCGCTGATCGCGGAGGTCGCGCCGCACGTGGTCGTCGCCGACATCCTCACGCTGGCCCCGGCGCTGGCGGGCGAGGTCGCGGGCGTGCCGGTGGCGACCGTGGTGCCGCACGTGTTCCCGGTCGGCGCGCCGGGGTTCCCGCCTTACGCGCTGGGGGCGCGCCTGCCCCGCACGATCGTCGGGCGCGGGCTGTGGAACGCGCTGCGCGGGCCGGTGGGCAAGGGCGAGCGCCAGGGGCGCGACGAGCTCAACGAGACCCGGTGCCGCCTCGGCCTGGCGCCACAGGAGCGGGTGCACGGCGGGCTGTCGGACCGGCTCGTGCTCGTGGGCACGTACCCGCAGCTCGAGTACCCGCGCGATTGGCCGGGTCACGTGCACGTCGTAGGGCCGCTGCTGTGGGAGCCGCCGTTCCAGCGCATCGAGGCGCCCGCCGGCGACGCGCCGCTGGTGGTGGTCGCGCCCTCGACCTCGCAGGACCCGCAGCAGCGCATGCTCAGGGCCGCCGTCAAGGGGCTGGGTCGCGCGGGCGTGCGTGTGCTCGCGACCTGGAACCGGCGCCCGCCGCCGCAGCCGCTCTCGGCCGCGCCGAACACCCGCTTGGCCGAGTGGATCTCCTACTCACAATCGTTCCCGGGCGCGGCCGTGGTGGTGTGCCACGCCGGGCACGGGACGCTCGTGCGGGCGCTTCATTCCGGAGCCGTCGTGGTCGCGGTGCCGGTAGGTGCCGACATGGGCGAGAACGCGGCGCGGCTGGATTGGGCCGGCCTCGGCGTGCGGCTGCCGGGGCGGCTGGTGGCCCCGGCGACCGTGCGCTTGGCGGTGCAGCGCGCACTCGACGACATGGGGTGTCGCGAGCGCGTGCGTGCCGTCGCCGCGTGGTCGGCCGGGCACGACGGCCCCACCCGGGCGGCGGAGCTCGTCGAAAGGCTGGGAGAGGAATCGCGCACTTCTGGGTAACACGATTGGCGTGTCCTGGCCCTCCAAGGACCCGAGCGACTACCGCACGCGCGAGCAGCCCGCCGGATGGACCGCCTGGCTGCGGTCAGACAGCGGGGTGCCGTGGACCTACCACTTCCTGGCCGGGACCTGCGGCGTGTTCGCAGGGCTGGCCATCCTCAACAGCCTCATCGGCGCCCTGATCTGCGGCCTGCTGGCCCAGGCGATCCTCGAAGTCACGGGCCGGGTCGAGCCAGACTGATTCCGTCCGCCCCCGCGCACACGATCGGTGCGTGGAGGCGTCTGATCTCAAGGCCTATCTCGACCGCGGGCTGTCGTTCGAGGCGATCGGACGGCTGGTCGGCCTGGATCCCTCGACCGTCGCGTATTGGGCGCGCAGGCACGGGCTGGCGTCGCCGTTAGCCCCAAGGCACGCCGCCCGCGGGCCGCTGCCGCGCGAGCGCTTGGAGGCCCTCGTCGGGGACGGCCGTTCCGTGCGGGAGATCGCCGCGCTCGTCGACCGGAGCCCAACCACGGTTCGCCACTGGATGCGCGCGTATGGCCTCGTGTCCAAGGCGACCCGGGGCCCAAAGGGCCGCACCATCGTCGCCATCTCGGAGGGCGGCATGATCGTGGCTGACTGCCCGATCCACGGGCCCACCGAGCAACCGATCAGCAGGCGCGGTCATCTGCGCTGCTCGCGGTGCCGAGTGGATGCCGTGACCGCGCGGCGTCGGAAGGTCAAGGAGATCCTTGTCGCCGAAGCGGGCGGCGGCTGCGCGATCTGTGGGTACGACCGATGCATGGCTGCGCTGGAGTTCCATCACATCGATCCCGCCGAGAAGGCGTTCCACATCAGTCGCCGCGGAGTATCCCGTTCCTTGGCGAAGGCCAGGGCCGAGGCGCGCAAGTGTGTCCTGCTCTGCTCGAACTGCCATATGGAGGTGGAGATGGGGCTTCACGCGATACCTTTGGATTCGCTTCGAGGCCCCTGGCCCGATGCACCATGATCCGGGGTAGCTCAATCGGCAGAGCATTCGGCTGTTAACCGAAGGGTTGTGGGTTCGAGTCCCACCCCCGGAGCTCGCGGAAGCAGGCGCGTACCTCGTCGACGAACAGGTCCGGCTGCTCCAAGGCCGCGAAGTGGCCGCCGCGCGGTGGCTCGTTCCAGTAGCGGATGTCGGGGAAGCGCTTCTCCGCCCAGCGCCGGGACGGACGTTGGAGCTCCTTCGGGAACACGGAGCAGCCGGTGGGCACGTCGATGGGCTCGCCGGCCTCCCCCGCGATCCATGCGTTGACCGTCCGGATGCTCTCCCAGTACAGCCGGGCGGCCGAGGCCCCGCTGCGCGGGAGCCAGTACAGCATGATGTTGTCCAGCACCTCGTCGCGTGTGACCACCGACTCGAGGTCGCCGTCGCAGTCCGTCCAGGCGTGGAACTTCTCGACGATCCACGCGCACAGCGCCGCCGGCGAGTCCACCAGCGCGTAGCCGATCGTCTGCGGCCGCGTGCCCTGCTCCTGCGAGTAGCCCGAGTCCTCCGCGGCCGCTCGCTCGAGCGCCTCCAGCGCGGCGCGCTCCCGCTCGGTGGGCGCGTCGACGGTCGCCGGATCCGGTGGCGCCAGCGGCGGCACCAGATGGATCCCGACCAGGTGGGCGCTGTCGTGCTGGCTCAGGGCGGCGGTGACGCTCGTGCCCCAGTCGCTGCCCTCGGCGCCGTAGCGGTCGTAGCCGAGCTGCGCCATCAGCTCCGCCCAGGCCGCCGCGATGCGCTCGATCCCCCACCCCGGCGCCGTGGGCTTGTCGCTGAACCCGTAGCCGGGCAGCGACGGGCACACGACGTGGAATGCGTCGGCGACCTCGCCGCCGTGCGCGACCGGGTCGGTCAGCGGCCCGATGACCTTCAGGAACTCGACGACCGATCCCGGCCAGCCGTGGGTCAGCACCAGCGGCAGCGCCCCGGGCTCAGGTGACCGGGCGTGCAAGCAGTGGATGCCCAGCCCGTCGATTCTCACCCGGACCTGGGGCAGCGCGTTCAGCCGCCGCTCTGTGGCGCGCCAGTCGTACCCCTCAGCCCAGTACGCGCAGAGATCCTGCAGGTACGCCAGCGGGACCCCCTGCTCCCATCCCGCCACCGGCTCCCGCTCGGGCCAGCGCGTGCGCCGCAGCCGGTCGCGGAGGTCGTCGAGCTCCGCGTCGGGGACCGCGATGCGGAACGCCTGGCTCAGCGCTCCGAGACCGTCCGCTCCATCACCTGCGTGACGGCCTGGCGGATGTCCTTCGTGACCTGCTCGCGCTTCTGGGCCAGCTCGGCCACCGCGCCGCCCTCGGCGATCCGGCGCTCGAGGCGGTGCTTCTCGAGCTGGAGCAGCTCGACTTCGAGCATGGACGGGTCGGCCTGCTCGCGGTCGGCGCGGATCTGCAGCTCGGCCATCAACCCTGCCAGCGCGTCGTCGTCGCGCGGGAGCCCGTCCAGCGGCGCGGTGATATGGGTGCGCAGGTGCTCGGCGGCCCGGCGCACCAGCGGCGACGTGAAGTGCTCCTCGAGGCTGACCCGGCGCAGCGCCTCGCGGCCCGGGTCGTGCAGCGCGATGCACAGGGCCAGGAACGTCTTCTCGGCCTGCTCGCCCCGGTCGAGCACGCCGCGCGGCGCCTGCGCGGTCGCCCGCGGCGCCGCGTTGCGCGCCAGCAGCGACCCGGCGAGGTCCGCGGAGAGATTGAGTCGCGACGCCACCTGGCGCACGAGCTCCTCGCGCGTGATGCCCGCCGGCAGCGACCCGATCACCGGCCGCAGCGCGGCCAGCGCCCGGTCACGCCCCTCGGGCGTGCCCAGGTCCGCGCCGGCGAGGATGTGCTGCACGCGGAAGCGGGCGAACGGCACCGCCTCGGCGATCAGCGCCCGCACCCGGTCGGCGCCGTCGCGGGCGACGAGGTCGGCGGGGTCGAGGCCGTCCGGCAGCGGCACCACGCGCAGGGTGACGTCGCGGCTCGAGGCCAGCGCTGCCGCCCGCACCATCGCCTCCAGCCCCGACTCGTCCGCGTCGAGGGCCAGGTCGATCGTGCCGCCACCGCCCACGGCGTTGGCGAGCTCGACCACCTGCGCCTCGGTCAGCGCCGTGCCCATCAGCCCGACCGCGTTCTCCACCCTGGCCTGGGAGAGCGCGAGCACGTCGGTGTAGCCCTCGGCCACCACCATCGCCTGCGCCGTCGCCGCCGCCCGCCGGGCCAGGTGCAGCCCGAACAGGTACTGGCCCTTGCGGTACAGGTCGCCCTCCGGAGAATTCAGGTACTTCGGCCCCGAGGACCCGCTGGAGAGCGTGCGCGCCCCGAACCCGATGACCCGCCCGCGCTTGTCGGCCAGCGGGAAGGTGATGCGCGCGCGGAAGCGGTCGTAGAGCTGGCCGTTGCGGCGCGAGCGCGAGGCCAGCCCCGCCCCGAACAGCTCCTCGTCGCGGAAGCCCGCCCGCCGCGACGCCGTGTAGACGCGGTCCCAGGGGCTCGGCGCCCACCCGACCCGGAAGCGCCGGAGCACCTCCTCCCCCAGCCCGCGCTGGGCCAGGTACTCCCGCGCGCCGGACGCCTCGGCCGACTCCCACAACACGCGCTCGTAGTAGGCAGCGGTGCGCTCGAGCAGGGCGTAGAGCCGGTCCCGCTTCTCCCGCCGCGCCGCGGCGGCCGGGTCCTCGGCCGAGCGCTCCAGCGCGACCCCGTAACGATCGGCCAGCAGCTCCAGCGCGCCGGTGAACTCGACGCCTTCGGTCTCGCGCACGAACGTGAACACGTCGCCCGAGGCCCCACAGCCGAAGCAGTGGTAGACCATCTTGTCCGCGTCGACCGAGAAGGACGGCGTGCGCTCCTCGTGGAACGGGCACAGGCCCATGTAGCGCCCGGGCCCGGCGCGGCGCAGGTCGGTGCGCGCGCCCACGACCTCGGCCATGTCGGCCGCCTCGCGCACCCGCTCCTTGGAGTCGTCGGTGTACCGGCCCGCAGCCAAGGCCGGCCTACAGAAAGCCCTTCGGCACCGCCAGGGCCTCGAAGGCCCGCAGGCAGAACCGGTCGGTCATGCCGGCCAGGTAGTCGGTGACCCGCACCGACAGCGGATCGCCGGCCGGCGCCGGCGGCAGCTCGGCCGGGTGCTCGCAATAGTGGTGAAACAGCGTGCGGATCACGCGGGCGATCTTGGCGTGCTCGGCGCGCGCCTGCTCGCCCAGGTAGACCCGGTCGAACATGAACGTCCGCAAAGAGCGCATTGCCCCGCCCACGCGCTCGCCCTGCACGATGTCCCCGGCCGCCTCGGAGTGCTCGACGAGGTCGTGCACGAGCGTGTCGATCCGCTCCGACCCGCCGTCGCCCAGCACCGCGATCTCCTCCGCCGGCAGGTCGGACCGGGCGATGATCCCGGCCCGCAGGGCGTCGTCGATGTCGTGGTTGATGTAGGCGATCCGGTCCACCAGCCGCACGATCCGCCCCTCGAGCGTCGCCGGCAGGTCGGTCCCGCCGGAGTGGCGCAGGATGCCGTCCAGCACCGGCTCGGTCACGTTGAGCGGCTCGACCAGCCGCACCGAGTGCTCGTTGTGGCGGAACGACCCCCCGAAGCGCTCGCGCAGGCAGGCGTCGAGCACTTCCTCGCCGATGTGGCCGAACGGCGGGTGCCCGAGGTCGTGCCCGAGCCCGACGGCCTCGACCAGGTCCTCGTTGAGCCGCAGGGCCCGCGCCACCGTGCGCGAGACCTGCGTGGCCTCGAGCGTGTGCGTGAGCCGGGTGCGGTAGTGGTCGCCCTCAGGCGAGACGAAGACCTGCGTCTTGTGCATGAGCCGCCGGAACGGCTTGGAGTGCACGATCCGGTCGCGGTCGCGCTGGAACGGCGTGCGCAGCGTGCAGTCGACCTCGGCCACGCGGCGCCGCGCCGGGTAGGACGACGTGGCCAGCGGCGACAGGTGCGCCGCCTCGACGGCGCGTATGCGGGCCTCGAAGCGATCCGCAACCAGCGGAGTGACGGGAGGGGCCTCCACACCACCGATTGTGTCAGTCGCTCAGGACGACTCGCGGATGGCCGCCTGGGCGGCGGCCAGGCGCGCCCCGGGCACACGCGGCGGCGAGCAGGACACGTAGTCGATGCCCGAGGTGGCGAAGAACGCGATCGACTCCGGGTCGCCGCCGTGTTCGCCGCAGATGCCGATCTTCAGCGTCTCGCGCTGCTTGCGCCCCAGCCACGCGCCCATGCGCACGAGCTGGCCCACGCCGGGCTCGTCGATGGTCTCGAAGGGCGAGCGGTCGAGGATCCCGACCTCGATGTAGCGCTCGAGGATCCGGGCCTCGATGTCCTCGCGCGAGAAGCCGAGCCCGGTCTGGGTCAAGTCGTTGGTGCCGAAGGAGAAGAAATCGGCCTGCTCCGCGATGCGGTCGGCCACGAAGCACGCCCGCGGCAGCTCGATCATGGAGCCGATCGGGTAGCCGGTCGCGTCCTCCTCCTCGGCGACGCGGACGATGCGGTCGCGGATGAACTCGAGCTCGCGCTCGTAGTCGACCAGCGGGACCATCACCTCGACGTTGGCTCCCGGCACCCGCTTGGCGGCCCGGAACAGTGCGCGCACCTGCATCTCGTAGAGATCCGGCTGGAGGATCCCGAGCCGCACCCCGCGGGTGCCGAGCATCGGGTTCTCCTCCTCGAGCGCCTCGACCCGCTTGCGTTCGTCCGAGCCCTCGGGCAGCTCGTCGGGGTCGGGCAGGAACTCGTTCAGCGGCGGGTCGAGCAGGCGCACGCACACCGGGCGCCCGTCCATGGCCTTGAGGATGCGCGCGTAGTCGTCCTCCTGGACCGGGTACAGGCGCTCGATCGCCGCCCGGCGTGCCTCGTCGTTGTCGGCCAGGATCACGTCCGCCATCAGGTGCGTGCGGTCGCCGAGGAACATGTGCTCGCTGCGGCACAGGCCGATGCCCTCGGCGCCGAGCTCGACGGCGCGCGCAGCCGACTCCTCGTCGTCGGCGTTGGCCCGGACGCCCAGGTGGCGCAACTCGTCGGCCCAGCCGAGCACAGTCTCGAGCTCGTCGGAGACCTCTGGCTCTATGACCGGGACGTCGTCGGTGGTGATCTCGCCGGTCGATCCGTTGATGGCGATGAAGTCGCCCTCCGCCAGCTCCTGCCCGTCGGGGAGCCGCAGCGTGCGGCTCCGCACGTCGATCCGCACCTTGGCCGCTCCGGTCACGGCGGGGCGGCCCATCCCGCGCGCAACCAGCGCCGCGTGCGAGGCCTTGCCGCCGGTGGTCGTGAGGATGCCCTTGGCGGCGGCGAAGCCGGCCACGTCGCCGGCGTCGGTGAACGGGCGGGCGAGCACGGCCTCGCGCCCCTCGGCCTTGGCCGCCACGGCGTCGGCGGCGGTGAAGACGACCTCGCCCTTGGCGCCGCCGGGCGAGGCGGCGATGCCCATCGCCGCGACGTCGAACTTCGCGCTGGGGTCGAAGCGATCATTGACCAGGGTCTCCAGGCTGCCGGCGTCGATGGTCAGCAGCGCCTGCTCGCGCGACAGCAGGCCCTCGGAGACCGCGTCGCACGCGAACCGCACCGCGGCCTGCGCCGGCCGCTTCGCGTTGCGCGTCTGCAGCATGTACAGCCGGCCCTCTTCGACCGTGAACTCCGTGTCCTGCATATCGCCGTAGTGGCGCTCGAGCGTGCGCAGGATGTCGAGCAGCTGCTCGCTGACCTCGGGCTGCCACTCGACGACCTCGGACAGGTCGCGCGGCGTGCGCGCCCCCGAGACCACGTCCTCGCCCTGCGCGTTGGGCAGGAAGTCGCCCGAGGGCTCGGGCGCGCCGGTGACCTCGTCGCGTGAGAACGCCACGCCGGAGCCGCTGGTGTCGCCCTTGTTGCCGAACACCATGCGCTGCACGTTGACCGCCGTGCCCCAGGCGTCGGGGATGCGGTTCAGCCGGCGGTACTTGACCGCGCGCTCGCCCAGCCACGAGTCGAACACCGCGCGGATGGCCTGCTGGAGCTGCTCGCGCGGGTCCGAGGGGAACTTGTAGAAGCGCTTGAAGGAGTCGACGAGATCGCGCAGCGCGTCGACGTCGAGGTCCGTGTCCTCCTCCACCCCGCGGTCGCGCTTGACGCGCTCGATGTCGTCCTCGAAGCGGTCGCCCTCGATGCCGTGCACGACGTTGCCGAACATCTGCACGAAGCGGCGGTAGGAGTCCCAGGCGAAGCGATCGTTGTCGGTGGCCTTGGCCAGGCCCTGCACCGAGCGGTCGTTGAGGCCGAGGTTGAGGACGGTGTCGAGCATCCCCGGCATCGACTCGCGCGCGCCCGACCGCACCGAGACCAGCAGCGGGTCCTCGTCGTCGCCGAGCTTCTGGCCGGCCTGCTCCTCGAGCGCGGCCAGCGCCTCGGCCACCTGCTCGTCGAGCCCCTCCGGCTCCGAGCGGTCGGCGGCCATGTAGGCGACGCACGCCTCGGTGGTGATGGTGAAGCCGGCCGGGACGCGGTCGGCGCCGAGCACGCGCGTCATCTCGGCCACGTTGGCGCCCTTGCCGCCCAGCAGCTCGCGCATGTCGCGTGAGCCCTCCGAGAAGGCGTAGACGTACTTCGTGGCTACCGCGACATCGTCCACCGCGGCCCATGCTAGAGCCAGCCCTTCTCTTCCGCGATGCGGATCGCCTCGAGCCGGCTCTGGGCGCCGAGCTTGCCCATGATCGAGGACAGGTGGTTGCGCGTCGTGCTCGGCGAGAGGTGCAGCGAGGCGGCGATCTCGGCGATCGTCCCGTCCCGGCGGGCGCGGTCGAGCACCTCGCGCTCGCGCGGCGTCAACGGGCTCTCCTCCTCGGACAGCGCCTCCGCCGCCAGGCCGGATCGACGACCTTGTCCCCGGCCATCGCGCGCCGGATCGCCCGCGCCAGCTCGGCCCCGGGCGCGTCCTTGAGCAGGATCCCGGCGGCGCCGCTCTCCATCGCGCGGCGCAAGTACCCGGGCCGGCCGAACGTGGTGAGGATGAGGACGCGCGTCTCGGGCAGCTCGGCGTGCAGCGCCGCTGCGGCGTCGAGGCCCGAGGCGCCCGGCATCTCGATGTCGAGCAGCGCGACGTCCGGCCGGGTGGCGCGCGCAGCGTCGAGCACCTCGTCCCCGCGCCCGACCTGCCCCACGACCTCGACGTCGGACTCGAGCGCGAGCAGGCTGGCGATCGCCTCGCGGACCATCGTCTGGTCCTCGGCGAGGAGGACGCGGATCACACCGGGACGCCAACGCGCAGGCGGAAGCCGCTGGCGGCGCCGGTTCCGGCGTCGACCTCACCGCCGAGGCGCTCGGCCCGCTCGCGCAGCCCGGCCAGGCCGTGGCCGCCGTCGGGCGGGCCGCCGTTGGCGCCGCGGCCGTCGTCGACGACCTCGGCGCTCGCGGCCACGAGACCGGGCAGGATCCGGATGGACGCGTGGCGCGCATTGCTGTGGCGGATGACGTTCGTCGTGCCCTCGCGCACGGTCCACGCGAGCACCGCCTCGGCTTCGGGCGGAAGCGCGATGCGCTCGCTCGCCAGGTCGGCCTCGATGCCCGCGGCCTCGAGCGCCATGCGCGCGCCCGCCAGCTCGCCCTCGAGCGTCGGCAGCCGGTAGCCGCTGACGGTCTGACGCACCTCGGCCAGCGCCTCGCGGGCGACGCTTTGGATCTGGCGGACCTCGCTCGGCCCGCTCGGGGTGGTCGGGCAGCGTGCGGTCGGCCAGCTCGGCCTTGAGCGCGATGACCGAGAGGCTGTGCCCGAGCAGGTCGTGCAGGTCGCGGCTGAAGCGCTCGCGCTCCTCGGCCACGGCGCGCTGGGCCAGCTCGGCGCGGGCCGCGCGCAGCTCCATGTTGGCCACGATGAGCCGGCCGAAGGCCACGAACAGGATCCCCATGGCCACCGTCGTGACGGCCCACGAGCCGACCTGCGCGTCGGTCGCTCCACCGAGCGCGCTGCTGACGGCCGCGAGCACGGTCGTGAAGAGGACGGCCGGCACGCCCAGGCGCGGCGGCAGCCGGATGCCCGCCCCGACCGCGGCCAGCACGAACATCAGCGCGAACGACGGCACGAGCGTGAGCGTCAGCGTGGTCGCCAGCGCCAGCGCCAGGCCGGTGCGCACGAGCACCCGCGCGATGTCCTCGTACGTCACCGGCCGCCACGCCGCGTCGAGGAACACGATCGCGAACGCGACCATGCCCACGGCCGCCCCCGCGATCTCCAGGCCCGAAGGGTCCTGGTTGGAGAGATCGGCGATCGGGATCGCCAGCCACAGCAGGGCGGAGCCCATGAAGCACAGGCGCCGCCTGACGCTTTGGTTGGCCGTCCAGTAGCCCTGCTCGAAGAACATCCCGTCGGTCATTCTGCCCTCGCCTGGACGCGCAGGAACCGCGCCATCATGGCACTCCCGACGGCCAGCCAGATCGCGAGCGCGAGCAGGTCGCCCCAGGCGATCCCCGGCGCCGCCGTGGCCGGCGACAACGCCGAGTGCAAGGCGTCGGACAGCGGCTTGAGCGGCAGCACGCCCGCGACGTCGGTGATCCAGCTGTGGCTCACCGGGAAGAACACATTCGACACGAGAGCGACCGGGGTGACGAGGATGGCGAGGATCGGCCCCGCGCTGTCGGCGCCGGGCATGAACCGGACCACCGCGATGCCCAGGGACGTGAAGCACGCGGTTCCCACCAGCAGCGCCAGCACCAGGCCGATCAGCGTGTCGACCGGGATGTCGACCCCGTAGGCGATCGCCCCCAGGGCCAGCAGCAGCGCCGTCGTCAGGCCGGGGACGGCCAGCGACGACCCGACGCGACCGGCCAGGAACGCCCACCACGGCAGCGGCGTGCCGCGGACGCGCTTGAGCACGCCCTGGTCGCGGGCGCTGACCAGGCTGATGGCCAAGTTGGAGAACGCGGTGGTCACCAGCGCGTAGGCGATGATCCCGGGCAGGTACCAGGTGACGTAGGAGACCCCGCCGTCGACGTTCAGGTGGGCGTGCTTGTTGAGCGTGGCGAAGATGACGAACAGCAGCACGACAGGAACCCGAACAGTCGCCGACGAGGCCGAGCGCGAGGTCGAGGCGCCGCTGCTGCCCGCCCGAGAGCGTGCACACGCGCGCGTCGCGCTCGTCGGTGAGCTCCAGCAGCTCGTCCACGGGCCGCGTGCGCTCGTACCAGCGGCCGTACATCGCGAGCACCTCGGCCACGGTGAGCTCGGGCTGGAGCCCGCCGGACTGCAGCACGATGCCGAGGCGATCGCGCAGCGCGCGCTCGCCGCGGGCGGGGTCGGCGCCGAGCACGCGCACCGTGCCGGAGTCGGCCAGGCGGTAGCCCTCGAGGATCTCGACCGTCGTGGTCTTGCCCGCGCCGTTGGGGCCGAGGAGGCAGAACACCTCGCCGGCGGCGACGTCGAAGCTGACGCCGCGGACGGCCTCCGTGCCGTCGTAGGACTTGTGGAGGTCAGTGACGGAGATCGCGGTCATGGCAGGCGACGGTAGGCGCGATCCGGCGCCGCGAGAGTGGCGCGCGTCCTGACTTCGCTATGACATTCGTCACCCTATGACCGTGCTCCCCGAAGGCCAGCGCCTGATCGGAATCTCTCCCCGCGCGTTCGAGCACCCGGCCGACCGCGCCGCGACGGCGGCGCTGCACGCGGTGCCGATGCTCGACACCGTCGTGCGCAAGCTCATCGAGCTGGGCTACGAGCGCTCGCTGCGGCAGAACCTGTTGGCCGCCTCGGTCAAGCTCGGTCCCGATCAGCTGCCCGCGGTGTGGGCCGACTACCGAGCGGCGCTGTCGCGCCTCGACCTCCCCGAGGTCTACGACCTCTATCTCACGCAGTACCCGCTCACCAACGCGGCGGCGGTCGGCTCGGGCAAGCCGATCATCGTGCTGACCTCGCAGGCGGTCGAGCTGTTCGACGAGCTCGAGCTGCGCACCGTGCTCGGCCACGAGGTCGGACACGTGCTCGCCGACCACGTGCTCTACATGACCGCGCTGGAGATCCTGCTCGCGCTCGGGACCGGGCCCCTTCCCTCGGTGGCCGGCGTCCCGCTGCTCGGGGTCAAGCTGGCGCTGCTCGAGTGGTTCCGCGCCGCCGAGCTGACGAGCGACCGCGCCGCCACGCTGGTCACCCGCGACCCGATGGCGACGTGCCGGACGCTGATGGTCATCTCCGCCGGCGCAACCTCGCGGCGGCTGAACCTCGACGCCTTCGTGCGCCAGGCGGCTGAATACGAGGACTGGGACTCGGGCCTGGACCGCCTGCGCCGCCTGCCGCGCGAGGTCGCACAGACCCACCCGCTGCCGGTCCGCCGGGTGCGCGAGCTCATGCGCTGGGTGCAGTCGGGCGAATACGACCGGATCATGGGCGGCGCCTATGTGCGCCGCGGCCAGGAGCGCGGCGCCCGCGACGAGGCCACGGACGCGTTCGCGTTCTACTCCGAGCGCTTCCGCGGGTTCTTCCGCGACGCGAGCGACACCGTGTCCAAGGTGGGCGACCAGCTCGGCGACGCCACGGGCAAGCTCGCCGAGTGGATGCGCGGCACGTTGGGCCGCTGACTCCAGCCCATTCTCGCCGCCCTGGCGGGGTCCTCGGGGTTCGCCGTGCCTAGCACGGCTTCACCCCTGCGTCCGGCCCCAGGAACGGCGATCGATGGACTGATCAGGCTGCCGGTCGGAGCCTGACGTGGCCGTGGTACTCGACCGTCTCCACGATCGCGCGCTCGGCTTGGCGCAGGGCGCGCTCGGACGCCGTGGGGGTCTCGGCCAGGGGCCGGGCCAGGGCCTTGACGAGGAACGCGTAGGCCTCTTCGTGCAGGGCGAACCCGGCGCCCTCGCACGCCGCGCACACCACGCCGCCGGCGGCGCCCGAGAACGCGGTCAGGTGGTCGGACTCGCCGCAGGACGCGCACGCTCCCAGGTGCGGCGCCAGGCCAGCCGCGAGCAGGAGCTTGAGCCGGAACGCGAGCTGGTTGGCGGCGCCGCCGCGGGCCGGGTCGGCGTCCAGCAGCGCGAGCTCGTTGGCCAGCAGGTGGTAGGTCGCCGGGTTGGGATCGCCCTGCTCGAACAGGCGTGCCACCGCGTCGCACGCACGCGCCGCCGTGTCCAGCGCCCGGCCGTCGTCGCGCAGCCGGGGATGGGCCGCGGCGGTCTCGGCGCTGGTGACGGTGAGCATCTCGCCGCGCCCCTCGTAGAGCACCAGGTGGAGGCGGAAGAACGGCTCGAGCCGGCCGCCGAAGCGGCTGCGTGCCTTGCGCGCGCCCTTGGCGATGGCCGACAGGCGCCCGCGGTGGGGCGTGTAGAGGTGGAGCACGCGGTCGCCCTCGCCGTAGCGGATCGAGCGCAGGACGATCGCCTCGGTCTTCAGCGAGCCAGGCATGGACCCCTCAGCGTTGCATGCGCCTCGGACGGGGTCGCGGCTGGCAGCGCGGGCAGATGTAGGTGCCGCGCCCCGCGGCAACCAGCTTGACGATCGGCGTGCCGCAGCGCGGGCACGGCTCGCCGGCACGCCGGTGCACGAGGAACTCGTCCTGGAAGCCACCGCGGCCGCCGTCGGGGTCGCGGTAGTCGTCGATGGTCGCGCCGCCGTAGGCGATTCCGGCCTGCAGCGACTCGACCACCGCGTCGCGCAGCGCCGCCGTCTGCGGGCGGTTCAGGCGGTCGGCCTCGCGCAGCGGGTGGATGCGGGCGCGGAACAGCGCCTCGTCGGCGTAGATGTTCCCCACGCCGGCGATGCGCTTCTGGTCCAGCAGCATGGCCTTGACCGGCGCGCGACACGCGCGCGCCAGCGCGTGCAGGTGCTCGGCGGTGAAGGCGTCGCCCAGCGGCTCCACCCCCAGGCGCGCCGCATGGAACGCCTCCAGCCCCTCGGGGCCGAGCGCGAGCTGGCCGGTCCCGAAGCGACGCGGGTCCACGAAGGCCAGCGTGTGCCCGTCGTCGAAGGCGAGGTCGACCCGCACCACCGGCGGCCGCGGCGCGGGGTCGTAGAGCAGCGTCCCGGTCATGCGCAGGTGCCAGAGCAGGTGCACGTCGTCGGACAGCGCGAAGTCGAAGTACTTGCCCCGCCGCCGCAGCGCCTCGATGCGCCGTCCCTGCACGGCTGCCACCACCTCGGCGGGGGCGACCGGATCGCACCAGCGCGGGTCGTGGATGGCCAGGCGCACGATGCGCCGCCCCTTCAGGCGCGGGGCGAGCTGGCAGCGGATGGTCTCGACCTCGGGCAGCTCGGGCATCAGACGAACGCCTCCCCCGGCAGCTCCGGCGCTTGCGCGCCCGCCAGCCAGCGCAGGGCCGACGCGCCCACGTCGGCCAGCGGCCCGTCGTGGCGGGCGCCCGCGACGCCGGCCGCGACCGCCAGCAGCGGCGCGTGCTCGCGCGTGTGGTCGGTCTCGGCGTGGGTGATGTCGCAGCCGTGATCGGCGGTGAGCACGAGCAGGTCGTCGCCGCGCAGCCGCCCGAGCCAGTCCGCCACCGCAGCGTCGATGCGCTCCAGCGCCGCCGCGAACCCGGCCGCGTCCTTGCGATGCCCGTAGACGGTGTCGGTCTCGACCAGGTTGGTGAACACGAGCCCGCTCTCCAGCCCGCCGACGAGCGCGGTCGTCGCGTCGATCCCCTGCGCGTTGTCGGCGGCCGGGTGCTCGGCGTCGATGCCCACGCCGGCGAACAGCTGCCCGACCTTGCCCACGGCGTGCACGGGTACGCCGACTGCGCGCAGCGCGTCCAGGTAGGAGGGCGCGGGCGGCGCCAGCGCGAAATCGCGGCGGGCGGGCAGGCGGGCGTAGTCGCCGGCCGCGCCGGTGAACGGCCGCGCGATCACCCGGCCCACCGCGTGCTCGGCCGGCAGCGTGGCCCGCACCCGCGCGCACAGCGCGTAAAGCCGCTCCACCGGGACCACGCCCTCGTGCGCCGCGATCTGCAGCACGGAGTCGGCCGAGGTGTAGACGATGAGGTCGCCGCTGCGCACGTGCTCGTCGCCCCAGCGGGCGATCGCCCCGAGTCCCTCCGACGACCGGTTGCCGATCACGCCGCGCCCGGTGGCGCCACGCACGGCGTCCACGACCGCGGGCGGGAACCCGTCGGGGTAGGTCGGCGCCGGCGCCGATGCGACCACGCCCATGAGCTCCCAGTGCCCGGCCGTCGAGTCCTTGCCGGGCCCGAGGGCGTGCAGGCGGCCGTGGACGGCCGGGGCGTCGTCCGGGGCCACGCCGCGCAGCGGCAGCACGTTGCCCAGGCCGAGCCCTTGCAGCGTGGGCAGGCGCAGCCCGCCGACGGCCTCGGCCAGGTGGCCGAGCGTGTTCGTGCCCTCGTCGCCGTAGGCGGCGGCGTCGGGCAGCGCGCCCACGCCGCACCCGTCGAGCACGACGACGAACGCCCGCCGAGCGCTCATCGCGGCACGGGGCTGATCTTCAGCGAACGCAGGAGCGGCGCGAACACGCTGCGCTGCAGCCCCGCGAACGCGTCCGGCGGGGCCAGCGCCTCGACCACCACCTCGCTGTGATCGGTGAAGATGTGGGTCGAGCGCACCATGCGCGGCTGCGTCCCCACCGTCTCGGTCCCGACCAGCCGCAGCGCTGGGCGCCCATGGAAGCGCACGACGGCGGCGCGGGAGATCCTCAGGGCGCGATCGCGCTTGTGCGCGGCGCCCACGAGCGCGTGCTTGGCCGCGCGCAGGGTCTTGGCCTTCTTGGGCAGCGGCTCGGTGCGCGGGTAGCGCCAGATCGCGACCGTCGCCGTTCCCGAGGCGATCGAGGCCACCAGCGGGCTGGTGCCCTGCTCGGCCCGCCAGGAGTTCGGCACCTGCAGGCTCACCCCCGCGGCCTGATACGCCGTCGGGTGCGTGCCGTCGGGCGGTCGGGGCGTGGTGATGTCGGGCGCCGCAAGGCGCTGGTCGCCGCAGCCGGTCAGGGCCGCTGTAGCGCAGAGCAGGACGCAGAGGGAGCCGAGCCGCACCGCGCCATCTTTGCGAACCGGCGGGCGCTAATCGGCGTTGGCGCGCGGATGCGCCTCGAAATACACGTCCTTCAGCCGCTCGGCCGACAGGTGCGTGTAGATCTGCGTCGTGGCGATGTCGGCGTGGCCGAGCATCTCCTGCAGCGCGCGCAGGTCGCAGCCGCCGGCGAGCAGGTGGGTCGCGAAGGTGTGGCGCAGCGTGTGCGGGCTCATCTTCCCGTCCAGGCCCGCCGACCGCGCGTGGCGCTGGACGATCTTGTACAGGCCCTGGCGGGTCAGGCCGGCGCCGCGGCGATTGACGAACAGGCGCGGCTCGAGCCGCTCGCCCACGAGCTGCGGCCGTCCGCGGGCCAGCCACATGCGCAGGGCGTGCACCGCGCTGCGGCCGACCGGCACGAGCCGCTCCTTGGCGCCCTTGCCGCGAGCGCGCAGCAGGCCGGCATCGAGGTCGACGTCGGACACCTCCAGCTCGATCGCCTCCGTCGCACGCAGGCCGCACGCGTACATGAGCTCGAGCAGGGCCTTGTCGCGCAGATCCGACGGCGCCTCGCCCTCGGGCTGGGCGAGCAGGCGGTCGACCTCTCCGCGCGCGAGCACCTTGGGCAGCCGCTGGGTCTTGCGCGGCGCGCGCAGCCGCGCGGTGGGGTCGTGATCGACCCGCTCCTCGCGGCGCAGGTGGCGATAGAACGAGCGCAGGCAGGCGATCTTGCGCTGTAGCGTCGCCGGGCTGACCGGCGGGCGCCCGTCGGCGCCGTCGGCGAGCTCGGCCAGGAAGGCGGAGAGCCCGTCGTGCTCGATGGCCAGCGCGTCCAGGCCCTCGCGATCGAGGTACTGCCCGAGCTGGAGCAGGTCGGTCCGGTACGCGTCGAGGGTGTTGCGGGAGAGGCCGCGCTCGAACTCCAGGTAGGCGAGGAAGTCCAGCACGAGCTCTCCGAAGTCGGCCCGCTGGGCGGTCTCGAGAGCCATGCGAGGGGGTTCGCCCCGCCCCGCGGCCCTCCTGGCCGGTGCAAGCCGCCGTTCAGGCGGCCACGCCGGCCCAGGCGCGCAGCCCGCGCTCCCCGGCCGGGGTCACGCGCACGATCCGTCCCGCCTTGCCGCGCTCGATCCAGTGGCGCTCGAAGCACTGCGTGGCGATGGCCGCACCCAGGCTGCCGGCCAGGTGGTGGCCGGGCTCGGTCCAGTCCTTGCACGCCCGGGTCAGCGGGCGGCGGCGGCGCCGCAGCGCCCGCACGTCGACGCCGAGCTCGCCCATCGCCGTCTCGCCGGGGGCGGTGAGCGCGAAGCCCCCGTCGGCGGCCTCCAGCGCGCCGTGGCCGACCAGCGCCTCGGTCACGTTGACGCCGAGCACGCCGGCCAGGTGGTCGTAGCAGAGGCGGGCCTGGCGCAGGTTCTCCTTGCGATTGGCGTCGCGCAGCGAGCGCACCTGCGTGGGCGGCGCGAGCTGGGTGAGCGCCTCGAGTGCGTCGGCCACCGGCGCCCCGGCCAGGCGGTACAGCCGCCGCCGCCCCGAGGGCTCGACGGTGATCAACCCGCCGTCGACGAGCTTGCGCAAGTGCGCGCTGGCCAGCGAGCGCGACGCGCCGGCCGCGTCGGCCAGCGCCGAGGCCGACTCGGCGCTGCCGCCGAGCAGGGTCAGGAGCATCTTGGCCCGCTTGGGGTCGGCGAGCAGCGTGCCGATGCGAGCGAGGTCTGCATCTCCGGTCATGGTCGGACCGTACCGCGAGAACAGTTCAACGTCCGTTGAACCGTTTGGGACGTACGTTCTAAGAGCGGCCAAAGCGGATGCAAAGTCGCCGCCCGTTCACTGCACGTCATGAACTTGCGCACGACAAAGCCCTGGATCCCCGTCGCCATCGGCATGTTCGCGGTCGGCTGGGGCGCGAACCAGTTCTCCCCCCTCCTGCTGGTCTACCGCGCCCAGCTGCACCTCTCCGCCGGCGATCTGGGCCTGCTGTTCGGCCTCTACGCCGTCGGGCTCATCCCCGGCCTGCTCATCGGCGGCCCCGCGTCCGACCGCTTCGGCCGGCGCAGGCTCGTGCTCCCGTTCGTGGCCCTCTCCCCCGTGGCGACCGCGCTGACGCTCCTGGCCGCCCACACGCCCGTGGCCCTGGGCGGTGCCCGGTTCCTGGCCGGCGTGTGCTCCGGTGTCGTCTTCGCGGCCGGCGGTGCCTGGCTGCAGGAGCTCTCGGCCGGCGCACCGGCCGGCACGGGGGCGCGCCGCGCCGCCATCGCCATGTCGGCCGGTTTCGGGGCGGGCCCGCTCGTGGCTTCCCTGCTGGCGCAGTTCGCGCCCGCTGCGCTGCGTCTCCCCTACCTCCCCCACCTCGCCCTCGGCGTTGCGGCGGTGCTGGTGGTCGCCCGCGTGCCCGAGACGGCGACGACCGGCGCGAGGGGCCGGCTCCTGCGCCTACCCAGCACCGCTCGCCAGCCGCGCTTCCGCCGCTCCTTGGTGCCGCTGGCGCCGTGGGTGTTCGGCTCGGCAGCGCTGTCCATGGTCGTGCTGCCGGCGCTGGTGACGCCGGCCCACAGCGCGAGCGTCGCGTTCGCGGGGATCACCACCGCGGTCGTGGCCGGCACCGGCGTGCTCGCCCAGCCGCTGGCGCGCTCGCTGGAGGATCGCCGCCGCCTGGGCGCCGGCGCCGTCGGGCTGGCCGTCGCCGCCGGCGCGCTGGTCCTCGGCCTCGTCGCGACCGTCGCGCGCTCCGAGCCGCTCGTGGTCGTCGCCGCCGTGCCGTTCGGCATGGCCTATGGCATGTGCCTCGTCGCCGGCCTGCGCGAGACCGAGCGCCTGGCCCCCGCCCACGAGCGCGGCGCCAGCATCGCGATCTTCCTCGCCTTGAGCTACCTCGGCTTCGGCGCGCCCTACGCGTTCGACCTCCTGGAGGGAGCGGTCGGCGCGCGCGCCTCCATGATCGCCCTCGCGGCGCTTGCGGCCGCTACCGCGCTGGCGACGCCCGTGCAGCGCCGGCGCGCTCGAGTAGGCCGGATGACCGCGGCCGGCGCCGATTAGGACGGCCCGCGGCGCCCGCGGCGGCCAAGCAAGCCGGATGACAGCGGCGGGCGCCGATTAGGCGGGCCCGGACGGCCCGCGGCGCCCAAGCCGCTGCGCAAGCGACAGCAAGCCGATGAGCGACTTGGAGTCGTGGCAGTCGGCGATGGCCTCGTCCAAGCGGTCCAGCGGCCAGCGCACGATCTCGATGCGCTCGTCGGACTCGGCCTGCAGGCGGTGGTCACGCAGGCCGGTGGCCTCGAACAGGTAGAAGCGCTCGTCGGAGAAGCCGGGCGAGGTGAAGAACTCGTGCATCGGCTGCCAATGGTCGGCGGCCTTGCCGATCTCCTCGGCCAGCTCGCGCTGCGCGGTCTGCAGCGGCTTCTCGCCCGCCTCGTCGAGCTTGCCCGCCGGGACCTCGAGCAGGTCGGGCAGCCCGGTGGCCTCGCGCGGCTGGCGCACGAGCCAGACCACCTCGTCGTCGTGGGCGACGATCCCCACGGCGCCGGTGTGGCGCACGATCTCGCGCGTCTCGTCGGCGCCGTCCGGGTACCGAAAGGTCTCGCGCCAGACCGAGAAGATCCGCCCCTTGTAGAGCTCGTCGGCGCTGGTGCGCTCGAAGGTCGAGCTCACGCCACCAGCTCGCCGAGCAGCACGCCCCCGGCCAGCGCGGACGTGAAGAACGCCTCGTCCTCCTTGATGCTGCGGCCCATGGTGGTGGCGGGCAGCCCCGACGCCGCGTAGCCGGCGGTGTCGACGTCGACCGGGTGCCACTCGTGCTCGACGTGCTGGGCGGGCCAGGCCACCTGGAAGCCGCGCGGCACGGCCACCGTGACCGGGGAGAGGACCATGCGCAGCACGGTGCCGGTGTGATGGGAGAGCCCCTGGTGGCGGGCGCGCGGGTCGCCCGACGAGATGCGCGGCACCACCACCGGGCGGCAGCCCAGCGCAGCGGCGGCGTGGATCGAGTCCATGGCGTACATGCCGCCGTGCCCGAGCGCCGAACCGGAGCCGAGGATGCCGGGGCCGGGGCCGCAGACCACCGTGTCCCAGCCCAGGTCGCGCAGGCCATGGTGGATCGCGCCGACGGTGGTGATGGCCTCGCCTTCGCCGCCGTAGGCCATGCCAGCGGTGATGTGGCCGGCCAGCAGGTCGCGCTCGCGCAGCATCCGCACGACGTTGGAGAGCCCGCCCGGCAGAGCGCCGCCCACGGTCTGGACGAACCCGACCTTCTTATCCGGCGCCGCCTGGGCGATCGCCCACGCCACCGGCGCGAGCTGGCCGTGCAGGAAGATCACGCCCACCGGCTGGTCGAGCGAGCGCGCCACCGGGTCGACGGGCGGGAAGTTGCCGACGCTGGGTGAGCGCTCGCTCTCCACCGGCAGCACCGAGTGCTGCACCGGCGTGTAGTTGAGCTTCATGACGTGGGCGCCGGCCGTTCCCTCGCCGTCGAGGCCCCTCGAGAGGTTGACGTACACGAGGTCGAAGCCGCCCGAGCCGAGCTTGAGGTCGAGCGCCTCGGTGTTGACGATGACCTCGTCGCCCTCGCCGCACCGGCCCACGAGCGCGACGTCGGCCTTCGCCGGCCGGCGCTCGCCGTCGACCTCGACCTCGAGGTCCTGGAAGGCGGTGTCCTCGCCCTCCTTGGCCGTGGCCACGATGCCGCGCCGGAGCTTCAGCACCGGGCGCACGCGTCGAGCAGGGCGTAGGTCACATCGAGCATCCCCTCGAGTGCTAGCAGGCTCACGCGCTCGGTCGTCTCGTGGGCGCGTTCGGTGCCGTTGGCGAGGTTCACGCAATGGAAGCCTGCCGCTTCGAACGCGTTCGCGTCGCTTGCCCCTCCCGAGGCGACGTGGGTGGGCGCGTAGCCGCACGCGCGCAGCGCCTGTTCGGCCACCTGCACGCCCTGCTCGGAGGCGCGCTTGCGGTAGCCCTCGTAAAGGCGGTGGACCATGACGTCGACGTCGCACTCGGCCGCGTTGGCGCCGTCGTGGACGTGGTCGACGAGCTCGGCGATGAGCACGTCGGCGCGCTCGGCGTCGAGCGAGCGGCACTCGGCCTCGACGCGGCAGCGGTCCGCAACGACGTTGACCGAGGCCGACCCGCCCTCGATCCGGCCCACGTTGGCGGTGGTCTCGGCGTCGATGCGGCCGAAGGGCATGGCCGCGATCGCCTTGGCCGCGGCCACGATCGCGTTGCGCCCGTCCTCGGGGCGAATGCCGGCATGGGCGGCGGTGCCGTGGAACTCGGCCTCGAGCCGGTAGGCGGTGGGCGAGGCGACGATGATCTCCCCGATCGGTGTCGCGTGGTCGAAGACGTAGCCGAAGCACGAGCGCAGGCGGCCGCTGTCGAATGCGCTGGCGCCCTCGAGGCCGCTCTCCTCGCGCACGGTGAACAGCAGCTCGACCGGCAGCGGTAGCGCGGCCCGCCGCGTGGCCACCTCCAGCAGCATCGCCACCGCGGCCTTGTTGTCGGCGCCGAGGATGCCCGCGTGGCGGTTCTCCCAGCCGTCCTCGACGACCACCGGGTCGATCTCGGCCTGCGGGACCACCGTGTCGAGATGGGCGCACAGCATCACCCCGCCGCCGTCGCCGTTGCCGAGCCGGTAGAGGACGTTGCCGATCTCGTCGCGCTCGCCGGTCAGGCCGAGCTCGCCCAGGCGCGCGGCCACGTAGTCGGCGCACGCCTGCTCGGACCCGAACGGGCTCAGGATGCGGCACAGGGCCGCGAAGGTCGCGTTCAGCCGCTCGCGCTCGGCATGGCTCGCCGCCGTCACTGCGCGAGCTGCGGCTCACGCACCCGCTTCAGCGCCGCGTCCACGAAGTCACGGAACAGCGGCGCTGGCCGCTCGGGGCGCGACTTGAACTCCGGGTGGTACTGCGAGGCCACGAAGAAGGGATGATCGGCCAGCTCGATCACCTCGACCAGGCGCTCGTCAGGAGACGTGCCCGAGACCACCAGGCCCGCCTGCTCGAGCCGGCGGCGCAGCTGGTTGTTGACCTCATAACGATGTCGGTGGCGCTCGTAGATGACCGCCTCGCCGTACAGCGCGCGGGCGCGCGTGTCGTCGTGGAGCTTCACGGGGTCGGCCCCCAGCCGCATGGTCCCGCCCATGTCCGAGACCTCCTTCTGCTCGGGCAGGAGGTCGATGACCGGGAACGGGGTCTCGGGGTCGAACTCGGTCGAGTTGGCGCCGTCCATGCCGCACACGTGCCGGGCGAACTCGCTGACCGCGACCTGCATGCCCAGGCAGATGCCGAGGTAGGGGATCTCGTGCTCGCGGGCGTAGCGCGCGGCGGCGATCTTGCCCTCGATCCCGCGCCCGCCGAAGCCGCCGGGCACGAGTACGCCGTCGGCGCGGTCGAGCAGCGCGTCGACGCCCTCGCGCTCGATGCGCTCGGAGTCGATCCAGTCGATCTCGAGTGCGCAGCCGTGCTGGAAGCCGGCGTGGCGCAACGCCTCCGACACCGACTTGTAGGCGTCCTCGAGGGCCACGTACTTGCCCACGAGCGCGATGCGCACAGTCTCGGTGGCCTCGTCGGCACGGCGGGTGAGCTCGCGCCAGCGCTCGAGGTCGGGCAGCGGCGCTTCGAGGCCGAAGTGGTCGAGCACGAGGTCGTCGACGCCCTCGGCCGAGAAGACCAGCGGCACCTTGTAGATGTTGTCGACGTCGCGGGCCGAGACCACGGCCTCGGTGGGCAGCGACGCAAACAGGGCGATCTTCTTGCGGATGTCATGCTCCAGCGCCTGCTCGGAACGGCACAGGAGCATGTCGGGCTGGATGCCGATGCGCCGCAGCTCGTTGACCGAGTGCTGGGTCGGCTTGGTCTTGACCTCGCCGGCGTGGCCCACGTAGGGCACGAGCGTGAGGTGGACGAACATGCAGTTGCGCCGGCCGGCGTCGACCGGGAACTGGCGGATGGCCTCGAGGAACGGCAGCGACTCGATGTCGCCCACGGTGCCGCCGATCTCGGTGATGACCACGTCGACGTCGGAGGCCTCGGCCAGCAGGCGGATGCGGTGCTTGATCTCGTCGGTGATGTGGGGCACGACCTGGACGGTGCCGCCCAGGTAGTCGCCGCGGCGCTCGCGCCGGATCACCGCGTGGTAGATCGAGCCGGTGGTGACGTTGGACGAGCGCGACGTGTTGGCAACGGTGAAGCGCTCGTAGTGGCCGAGGTCGAGGTCGGTCTCGGCGCCGTCCTCGGTCACGAAGACCTCGCCGTGCTGATAAGGCGACATCGTCCCCGGGTCGACGTTGATGTACGGGTCGAACTTCTGCAGCTGGACCGAGAGCCCGCGCGCGACCAGCAGGCGGCCGATGGACGCGGACGCGATGCCCTTGCCGAGCGAGGAGACGACGCCCCCCGTCACGAAGATGAAGTGCGGATGGCGGCGAGCGTCAGGCATGCGTAGGTCTCCCGAACGAGTCTAGTTGGCGAAGGACGGGGGTCCGCTCGATCAGCGCTCCCAAAGAGCGGAACTCCCCGTAGACGGTGGCCAGCGCGATCAGCGCCAGCGCGATGAGCTGGCCGAGGGTGTCCAGCGACAGCACGATCCACAGCCCGCCCAGGGCGCCGAGCAGGTTGGAGCCGGTGTCGCCGAGCATGGCCCGCTCACGCAGGTCGTAGATGCCGAGCGCGACGGCGGGGAAGGCCAGCAGTCCCAGCGCCGCAAGCGGCCCGGCGTCCCAGGTGCCGATGGTCAGCCCCACCCCCAGCACCACGAGCGCCTTGGTCGACCGCCCGGGGCGCAGGTCGACGAGGTTGAACAGGTTGGTGGCGAGCACGAGCACGGCCACCGCCAGCAGGTAGCGCCCGGCCGCGTCGTAGCGGCCGGCGAGCACGAACAGCGCCAGGCCCAGCGAGCCCGCCGCCTTCAGGGCCCCGGTCGAGAACGCCCCACTCAGCACCGCCCGCCCGTGCCCGCGCCAGCCCCGCGACTCGGGCGAGAACACGTCGTCGACCAGCCCCAGCAGCGCCACCCCCAGCCCGTAGAGCAGGACCGTGCCCGTCCCCGCCCGAAGCGGGTTGAGGTCGGTCAGGTCCTGCAGCGGCGCGCACACCACGAGGGCGATCAGCGCGCAGGGCACGATGAGGAAACCGAGCGGAAACGGCAGCGGCCGGCGCCGGTAGTTCTCGCGCAGGAACCCGCCCGCCGCGAGCGCCCGGAGCGCCGCCGGCGCCAGGCCGAAGGCGGCGACCAGGGCCAGCGCGGAGGGGAGTGCTTCCACGGAAGGTCAACCTAGCGGCGCGGTCGGACGCGGCTGGCGGGGTGGCCGGGGCCTACTTGAACCGGAACAGCGCGGTGTGCTGAGTGCCGTCGTCGAGGGCGACGGTCAGCGTGCGACAGCCGCCCTTCCAGGCGCCGTCGGTCTTCCACACCCAGGTATAGGTGTCGCTGGCGGCGTCGTACTGCAGGCTGCTGTTCCCGGGCGGCACGGCCGGCAACGGGTCACCGGTCGTCGTGCCGTTGCAGTTGGTCGGCTGCGACGCCGGCGCGGACGGCAGGATGCCGAGCCCCCGGTTGCCGCCGAGGCTGAACTTGATCGGCACGGCCTGGCCGGCCTTGACCATGTTGAAGTCCGGCGGGTTGTCGACCGGCTGCTGGAACCCGCCGAACGGGTAGGCGACGGAGTAGTGGTGCGTGAGCGTCGACGTGTTCGGATGGGAGACCACCGCGTCGAGCACACCATCGTTGTTGGTGTCGACGAACTGCACGGCGATGTCGCGGGCGTTGACCGCGAAGCTGTGGGGACCCGGCGTCGAGGTGTCCACCGCCCCGCCCGAGGGCACGGGCCCGTCGCAGGCCGGGTGGCCGAGATCGACGCCCCCGATCTCCCGGAACGTGTCCAGGAAGTCGTCGAGCGAGTGCGGGGGATCGGTGCCGCCGAGGAGGGTCGTGAGTGCGTCCACGCCAGCGTCATCGCAGGCGTAGTCCGCCGTCACCGCCTGTCCCTGGGTGTAGGTCGCGCCCTCGGGCGGCGTCGTGATCGTGATGGCCGGCGGAGTGGTGTCGTTCAGCCCGAGCTGCTGGATCAGCGCCACGAACAGCGCGTACTCGATCAGGTCCTGTCCCCGCGCCACCGGCGCGACGAGCAGGGCGCCGAAGACGGCGGTGACCAAGGCGACCGCGAATACGCGGCGCTTCCTCCTCCCCATAACACTTGCGACCTTACAGGTATCGCGGCGCGACTGGGAAAAATCCTTTGAACGGTCGCTAGGGACTGCCGCTTGAGCCCACCGAGCCGAGCGAGTTGGCCGCCTTGGGCAGCAGCCCGTCGGCGGTCGATTTGGTGCCGAAGGCGCCGTCGGCGCCGGCCAGCGCGAACACCAGCGCGGCCCGGCCGGGGAGCTGGTCGACGTCGTCGACCGAGGCCAGGTCGTGGTCGCGGTACCAGCCGACCTGGGAGGGGTCGGTCTCGGTGGTCTCGACGCCGACCACGGTGCCGTTGTTGTTGCTCAGACCGGTCATGAGCCCGTCCTCGAAGTCGTCGAGGATGTTCTCCTGGGGCTTCTGGAACGTCCGCGGCTCGCGGATCACCACCACCGAGTCCACCCCGCCGAGCGCCCCGCTCGACGAGGCCAGCAGCTCACGGTGCACCTTGTCGAGCAGCCGCCCGCCGCCCGACACGTAGCCGACGCCGACGCGCTCGCCGAAGCGCTTGACCAGCTTGGGCTCGACCTGGAGGTTCTGGAACGCCGTGCCCGCGGCCGCGGTGCTGATCGACGGCAGGTCGAGCGGGGTGCGGATGGAGACCACGGAGGTCAGCCGCCCGCCGGTCGCCTCGAGCGCGTCGCGCACGTTGCCGATCTCCTGGTCGGAGACGTCGCCCAGCGTGACCACCCCCACGCGCTCGCCGATCAGGCGGCTGCCGACCATGAGCGGGTAGGCCTCCTGCAGGAACTTGTTCTGCTCGTCGAGTTGGGCGCGCAGGTTCTCGGACTCGGCCTGGGCCTTGCGCACGTCGCCGCGCAGCGACGCGCGCACGTCGCGCTCGGCCGAGGAGACCAGGCCGCGGTCGCCGATGGCCACGCCGAGCAGCAGCCCGAGGACGAGCGCGAGGAAGACCGAGACCAGCGAGAGGGCGTGATAGCGGAAGTCGAACATCGGCGTCTTACGCGTCGATGCCCAGCAGGACCTGCAGCTTCAGCCAAAGCAGGTCGGCCACGTCGCGCAGCCCGGGCGTCAGCGCGACGATCGCGACGAAGGCGATCACGCCGACGACGAACAGGGCGACGATCGGCCACAGCCCCGGGCGCGGGCGGTACAGACGGGACACGCCCTTGGCGTCGACGAGGATCTCCCCCACCCGCAGCCGGGTCAGGAAGGTCGACGACATGCCCCGGCGGTTCTTGTCCAGGAACTCGACGAGGTTGTACTGCGAGCCGACGGACACGATGAGCCGCGCGCCCTTCTCGGCCGCGATGAGCATGGCGATGTCCTGGCTCGTGCCCGGCGCCGGCACCACCTTGTGCGGCAGGCCCAGGTCCTTGACCCGGTCGCGCCCGGGCGCGCGGCCGTCGGGATAGGCGTGGACGATGAGCTCGGCGCCCATGCGCAGGGTGCGGTCCGAGACCGAGTCCATGTCGCCGACGATCATGTTCGCGCGGAAGCCGTTCTCGACCAATGCGTCGGCGCCGCCGTCGACGGCGACGATCACCGGCTTGACGTCGCGGATGTAGGGGCGCAGCGCGCGCAGGTCGCGCTTGTGGTCGACGCCGCGCACGACCACCAGGGCCGGGCGGTCGCGGAACTCGGTGTCGAAGCGCGGGAGCTCGATCTTGCCCACGAGCAGCTCGCGCTCTTCGAGCATGTGCTCGACCGTGTTGCGCGCGAAGGCCTCGAGCGCCTCGCCGATCTCGCGCCGGCGCTCGTCGTTGAGCACGCGCAGCGCGGCCGGCGCCTGGACCTCGCCGGTGGCGATGAGCTCGCCCTTGCGGCGGATCTCGCCGCCGAGCACGACGATCACGTCGCCGTCCTTGAGCTTGTCGAACAGCGGGGTGCCCGGCGCGTCGACCAGCAGCACGCCGGCCTGGACCAGCAGCAGCGGGCCCATGTTGGGGTAGCGGTCCGAGGACGAGCGAGCCGCGTTGACCACGGCCTTGACACCGCAGGCGATCAGGTCCTCGGCCGAGACGCGGTCGAGGTTCTCGTGGTCGATGATCGCGACGTCGCTCGGCTTCAGCCGCTTGACGAGGGTCTTTGTGCGCTTTCCGAGGCGGGCGACGCCGCTGACCTCGCGCACGGGCGGGCTCTGCACGGCCACGGCCCTGAGTGTAAGAGCGCTGTCGTTAGGCGGCGCTCAAGAGCTCGCGCGCGTGCCGTCGCGCGGTGACGTCGTCCTCGTCCGCGCCGAGCATGCGCGCCAGCTCGCCGACGAGCTCCTCCGCCTGCAGCGCCGACACGGTGGTGCGCGCGACCGAGGCCGTCGTGTCCTTGGCGATGCGGAAGTGGCGGTCGGCCAGCGACGCGATCAGCGGCAGGTGGGTGATGCACAGGATCTGACGCCCCTCGGCCAGCGTGCGCAGGCGCTCGCCCACCGCCCGGGCGGTCTGGCCGCCGATGCCGGCGTCGACCTCGTCGAAGACGAGCGTGCGCCCGCCGTCGTCGTGCGCGACGCTGAGCAGCGCCAGCATGACCCGCGAGAGCTCGCCGCCCGAGGCGATCTCGCGCACCGGCGCTGCGGGCACGCCGGGGTTGGTGGCGATGAGGAAGTCGACGGCGTCGGCGCCGGTGGGGCCGGGCCCGTCGCGGGCGCTCAGCGCGATCTCGAACGTCGCGCCCTCCATGGCCAGCTCGCCCAGGCGGTCGCGCACCGCGGCGCCGAGCTTGGTCGCTGCGGCGCGGCGCGCCTTGCGCAGGGCCGCGGCCTGGGTGTCGAGCTCGGCGCGGGACGCGTCCAGGCGGGCCTGGCCGTCGGCCAGCGCCTCCTCGGCGTGTGCGAGCTCGTCGCGGCGCTCCGTGCAGCGCTGCGCGTGCGCCAGCACCGCGGCCACGCTGCCGCCGTGCTTGCGGGTCAGGCGGGCGTAGGCGGCGAGGCGGTCCTCGAGCTCCTCGAGGCGGCCGGGCGGGGCCTCCACGGTCTCCTCGTAGCGGCGCAGGTCGCCGGCCACGTCCTCGGCCTCGACCCGCAGGGTCCGCAGGCGCTCGGCCAGCGCGTCGAGCTCGGGGTCGACGCCCGCGGCCGCGGCGAACGGCGCCTCGGCCGCCGCCAGCACGGTCGCCACGCCGGCGTCGCCTCCGGCCGCCTCGGCGCCGGTCAGCGCCGCCATGCGCAGGGCCTCGAGGTGGCACAGGCGCTCGCGCTCGGCCACCAGTGCTCGCTCGTCCTCCTCGGAGGGCTCGAGCTCCTCGATCTCGCGCAGCTCGTAGGCCAGCAGGTCCAGCTCGCGCTCGCGCGCGCCCGCGCGCTCGCGAAGCTCCTCCAGCGCGCCCACCGCCCCGCGGGCCGCGGCATGGGCGGCGGCACAGGCGACCCGTCGCTGCGCCTGCTTGGGGCCGGCGAAGGCGTCGAGCGCGTCGAGCTGGGCGGAGGCGAGCGTGAGCTTGCGGTGCTCGTGCTGGCCGTAGAAGGCCAGCAGCCCCTCCGCAGCTGCGCGCAGGTCGCCCACCGACGCCGACCGCCCGCCCACGTAGGCCCGCGTCCGCCCCTCCGCGGTCACCCGGCGGGCCAGCACCAGGTCTTCGTCGCCGACCTCGAACACACCCTCCACATAGGCCTCGCTCGCCCCTGGCCGCACGATTCCCGCGCGCGCCCGCCCGCCCAGCAGCAGGTCGAGCGCGTGGGCCAGCACGGTCTTGCCCGCCCCCGTCTCGCCCGTGAGCACGTTCAGGCCGGGAGCCAGGCGCAGCTCGGCCCGTTCGATGAGGAGGAGGTTCTCGACGCGTAGCTCGGAGAGCACGCACCGGTTCTACCGGCGGGTCAAGACGGATCGGGCGTCAGTGTGCGTGTTCCGCGTGTGCGGCGTGCGCATGTTGCGTGCGTCTGCGCGTGAGCCAGAACAAGGTGGCGAAGATGATCACGCCGAAAATGTTCAGGAACAGCTTGTAGTCGACCTCGACCGTTCCGAACACGTCGGCCCGGCTGGGCCGGGTCGTGGGGATGATCCCGGCCACACCGAACAGCCCGTCCACGATCAGGGCAGCCACGACCATCACCCCGAACATCATCACGCTGATCCGCCAGGCGAACTTCCAGCCGTAGTACTTGCGGTAGGCCAGGACGATCGGCAGCACGATCAGGTCGGCGAAGATGAACGCCAGCACGCCGGCGAAGGTGATGCCGCCCGACCACAGCACGGCGGCCAGGGGCACGTTGCCGACCGAGCAGACGAAGCTCAGGACGGCGATCACCGGCCCGATGATCACGTTCTCGATCGTGCGCAGCCAGCTCGGCCCGTCGGTGATGAACAGGCCGTTGAAGAAGTCGTTGCCGAGCAGCCCGATGAAGCCGGCCAGGAAGAAGCCGAGGGTGATCTCCTTCCACAGCATCTTCCAGTCCCCCACGAAGTTCGCGGCCACGTCGGTCCAGGCGTCGACCGAGCGCACGCGCTGCTTCCAGGTCAGGCCGCCCTCGGCGCGCGGATGGTCGTGGCCGCCTTTGGCTTGCTGGGCGTGCTTGCGCGCCTCGGCCTCCAGGCGCGGCGAGATGAACACCCGCAGGACCAGCGACATGAGCACGATCAGGACGGCGCCGCCGACGAACTCGGCCAGCGTGAACTGCCAGCCGAGCAGGACCCACAGGACCAGCCCGAGCTCCCACACCAGGTTGGTGGAGGCGAACTGGAAGGCCAGCATCACGGCGGCGGACGCGCCCTTGGCGAACAGCGAGCGGCCGATGGCGATGGCGGCGTACGAGCACGAGGACGAGGCCGCACCCAGCAGCGTGGCCACGCCGACCGGCTTGGGCCCGCTCCCGGCCAGCCGCCGTTCGATGCGCTCGCGCGGCACCCAGGCCTGCACGACGGCCGAGATGGCGAAGCCGAGCACGAGCGCCCACCAGACCTCGTAGGCCATCAGGAACGTGTTCTTCAGCCCGTCGAGGAATACCCCCATGGGGTATAACCTACCGACATGCGCAAGGCCGTGCTCGTCGCCGTCGGAGCCGTCGTCGCCGCCGCCTTGTGGTGGCGGCGCAATCCGTCGGCCTGCCCCTACAGCCAGCGCTTCTGGGTCGAGGCGCCGCACCCGCTGATCACGCGCTCCCGCCTGCGTGAGGCGCTGGCGCCGCGGCCGGGCGAGCGGCTGCTCGAGGTCGGCCCCGGCACGGGCTACTACGCGCTCGCGGTGGCGGAGTGGCTCGGACCGGACGGGACGCTCGAGGTCTTCGACCTGCAGCGGGAGATGCTCGACCACACGCTGCGCCGGGCCGGCGAGGCGGGCCTGACCACGCTCGTGCCGACCCAGGGCGACGCGCGCTCGCTGCCCTACCCCGACGACGCCGTCGACGGCGCCTACCTGGTGACCGCGCTCGGCGAGATCCCCGACCAGGAGGCCGCCCTGCACGAGCTCGCGCGGGTCGTCCGTCCCGGCGGCCGGGTCGTGGTGGGCGAGCTGATCGGCGACCCCCACTGGGTCTCCCCCGGCGCGCTCGAGCGCCGGGCGGCTGAGGCCGGGCTGCGGCTCGAGCGCCGGATCGGCACGCGGCTGGGGTGCTTCGCTGTGCTGCGAACCGGCGCTGGGCCATAGATCGTCGTTCCCGGCGCAGGACCCGTACCCGAGGACTTCGCCGGGGACGGCGAGAATGGCCTAGAACGCCAGGCGGCCGAACTTGTTGCGAAGGCGTTCGTAGAACGTCGTCCCCGGCAGCTGCGCGAGGTGGCCCTGGTCGGCGATGAAGCGGACCTCGAGCGCCTCGCCGGGGCCGAGCGCGTCCACCGGGCGGCCGTCGGTGGCCAGCATGACCGGCTCCTCGCGGGACTGGTTGGTGACGACCAGCGTGTCGTCCGGCGCTACCACGAGGGCGCGGGCGGTCAGCGAGTGCGGGGCGATGAACGAGACCACGAACCCGTGCACGCCCCAGGCCATGACCGGGCCGCCGTTGGCGAGGTTGTAGCCGGTGGAGCCGGCGGGCGTGGCCGCCACGAGGCCGTCGCAGGTCACGCGGCCGATCTCCTCGTCGCCGACCGCGTAGGCGAGCTGGGCCACGCGCTGGCCCGGGCGCCGGTGGACGGAGACGTCGTTCATGGCCTGGCGCTCGTTCGAGCGGGCGCCCAGGCACAGGGCCGGGAGCGCCAGCACCTCGAACTCGCCGGCGAAGGCGCGGCGGAAGCCGTCGTCCACGTCGTCGGGCTCGATCGTGGCCAGGAAGCCGAGCTCGCCGAAGTTGACCGCGAACACGGGCGTGGCCTGGCCGGCGTAGCGGCGCAAGGCGGTGAGGATCGAGCCGTCGCCGCCGAGCACGACGCACAGGTCGACCTCGTCGTCCCAGGCGTGGTGGGTGACGATGCCGTCGCCGGGCCTGAGGTCGTGCTTGCGGGTCTCGTCGGCCGAGAAGCGCAGCTCGACGCCGGCGGCGCGGGCGGCGCGGATCAGGGACTGCATCGCGTCCGCGGTCTCCTGCGGGCGGCGGTGGGTGATGACGGTGGCGGCCCTCACGGCTCGACCTCCCGCGCCGCGGCCTCCAGGTCGGCGACGCCGCCGCGCTCGCCCTCGGCCAGGTGCACGAAGGTCTCGCGGTTGCCCTTGGGGCCCGGCAGGCCCGAGGAGGCGAACCGCTGGACGGACGCGCCGAGCGCGGTCGCGGAGTCGGCTACCGCGACCAGCGCCTCGCGGCGCACGTCCGGGTCGCGCACGACGCCGCCGCTGCCCACGCGGTCGCGGCCGGCCTCGAACTGCGGCTTGACCAGCGCCAGGCAGTCGTAGCGCGGCGCGGCGGCGGCGAGCACCGCGGGCAGCACCTTGGCCAGGGAGATGAACGACACGTCGATCACGACGAGATCGGGACGGTAGGGAAGCTCGTCCGCGCGCAGGTCGCGGGCGTTGCGACGCTCGATCACGGTCACGCGCGGGTCATTGCGCAGGCGCCAGTGCAGCTCGCCGTAGGCGACGTCGTAGGCGACGACATGCTCGGCCCCGCGCTGCAGCAGGCAGTCGGTGAAGCCGCCGGTGGAGGCGCCGACGTCGAGCGCGCGGCGCCCGGCGGGGTCGACGCCGGTCGCGTCAAGCGCGTTGGCGAGCTTGATACCGCCGCGCGAGACGTATGGCGGCGGCCCGACGACCTCGAGCTCGACGTCGTTGGCGACCAGTTGACCGGGCTTGCGGGCGGCCTCCCCACCGGCCAGCCGGACCTCTCCCGCCAGCACCGACGCCGCTGCCCGCGAACGCGACTGGAAGAGGCCCCGCTCGGTGAGGAGCGCGTCGAGCCGCACTTTCGCCACTGCGGGAACCTACTCTGTCGGCGTGCCACGACTCCCCGAACGCGCCGCGAGAGCCGCACGCGGCATCGACTGGAAGCGCGTCTACGACAGCGCCCGCGTCATCGTCCGCTACGCCGGCGACGCCTGGAACCGCCTCGAGGACCACGAGCGCCGCGACCTGCAGCGGCTGCTGCAGACGTCCCGCGGGCGCGTGAACGAGCTCTCCGCGGCCGACCGGCGCCGTATGCGCGACCTCGTGCTCAAGGCGCTGGGGTTCGGGCGGTAGGGCTCGCGGTCGCGGCGCTCTGCGCGTCGGGCCCTCGGATTTCGGCTCGCGTGAATGGCGGCGACGAAGGAGGGTGGATCCGGATCCCGGGGGTGTTCGACGTTAGGTCTCGTATACAGACCAAAGGACGAACACCTCATGTCCGGCCAGTCCGCCCGGGGTGTTCGACCTTAGGGGGAATAGTTCCACCAAAGGTCGAACACCCCGATCCGGACCCCGGGGTGCTCGACCTTGGCCACCGCATAGGTGGTCAACGTCGAACACCCCCGCCCGCACCCACCCCCTAATCGCCGCAGTTCCCGCGGCCACGCCCGCCGCCGACGCCCGAGCCGACGCCACCCCGCCCGCATCCATCGCCTAATCGCCGCCACCATCGCCTCCAACGAGGCCGCGAAGCGACCGAAATGGCGCGAAGCGCCCGCCTCCGCCGCGAACCACCGCGTGGCAAAGCGATTCGGGCCGATGGCCAGGTAGCCCATGTGCTCGAGGCGGTCCTGGCCGATCGGGTCATGGCAATCGACCACAAACCGCGCCCGACCTGGGCGCTCATCCAGGCGCGCACGTACCACCTGTGTGAGCGTCCTCACACGTATTGACTGGCTGGTCAGCCAACCTATGTGTCCAAAGATGACCGCCTTCCGTCTCATCTCCTTCGGTGTCCACGGAGCGCTCGAGCTCGTCATCGGGCTCGCGCTCATCGCGGCGCCGTTCGCGCTCGGCTTCGGAGCCGCCGCCACGATCGCCGGCGTGGCCATCGGCGCGCTGGTCGTCGGCCTGGCGCTGGGCGCCGCGACGCTCGAGATCGACCGCGGCTCGGTGTCCGGCCACCACACCTACGACTGGGGTGCGGTCCTCGGCATGGCCGTTGCGGCCGCCGTCCTGGCCTCCGTGGGCGAGTCCGCCGCCGCTGTCACGTTCGCAGCCGCCGGCGTGGCGATGACCGCCCTGGCCCTGACCACCCGGTATTCGCTCACGCGCTGACACCACCAAGACTTCGCTCATCGATCACATAGCTAGCAGCTAGAACACATAGCTACATCTCTCCTCCCTCGGATCGGCCCGCCAATTTGGTGGGTCGATCCATTTGTGGGCACGACTCGTGCCCGCCGCATTCGGTCGACGGTCGATTCGCGCCCCTGCCTACGCATATTCCGCGCAATCTCCGCACGGGCCGCCCCACGCCGGCCCGCCGCTTCTGGGCACCGTCCGCCGGATCGGCGTTTCGCTGCAACTCCGCGCCCACCATGTTGCCCCTCGGTCCGTTTTCTGGTCGAATCGCTTGCGAAAGGAGGTTTGATCCACCGCTCCAGCGAAAAGAACAGGGCAATGCGTCTTCCGGCGTTGCTCGTCCTCGTCGCGCTGTCCGCCTGCCTGCCCGTCGCCGAGGCCGCCGCCTCGGGCGGCGACGTCATCGCGGACTGCACCAAGCACGGCACGCTGACCAAGCACTACTCCCAGAGGGAGTACCGCCAGGCCCTGGCCAGCCTCCCCGCCGACGTCGACGAGTACGGCGACTGCCGCAACGTCATCAAGGACGCCCAGGTCGCGGGCGCCGCCAGCGCCGGTAGCAAGAAGGACAGCGGCGCCGCCGCCGCACCCGCGAGCTTCAACCAGCCGCCGAGCGGCCCCACCGCGTCCGGCCCCTCGACGGTCACCTCGGGCAGCGGCCACAACGGCGGCAGCTCGGGCGGCACGACCACCTCCGGCGGCGACGACCCGACCGCGGTCGACCCGGGCGACAGCAAGGCCGACAACCCGACGAACACGAACGAGAACGCCGCCCTCATCGACGCCACCCGGAACGGCGGCGGGGCCGTCAAGGTCGGGAAGGACGCCATCGCGCCCGGCGCGCAGAACACGAGCTTCACCGAGAGCCTCCCCGCCCCCATGCTCGGCGTACTCGCCCTGCTCGGCGTGGCCGCGCTCGCCGCCGGCGCCCTCGCGCTGCGACGCAAGCTCCGCGGCAGCGCCGACAGTTGAGACTCGCCCGACACTGACACCGGCCCGGGGCCCCGCTCAGCGTCCCTCCTGTCTAGTACCGCGGGCTGGATACTTTGGCCGTGTCCTCGCTCGGCCCGCTCGTCGACGCGAACGTCCAACTGTGGACCAGCGGGACAATCCGGTGTTCTGACTGACGGACCGGGCGCGCGTCCGCGACCTGCTCGGCGATTACGACGCGCTGCCCGACGTGTACACGCTGAGCGGCGACGAGCGGGAAACCGCGGCTTGGACGTGCGCGGCATCGAGCGGCTGCGCTCGGGCTTCGAGCCGCCCTACGGGCCTACGACGAGATCTTCGCGCAGCATGCGCCGCGCGACCGCGAGCTGCTGCTACTGCGGATCACCGCGGAGGAGGTCACGGAGCCGGGTGAGCGACGCCGCCGCGTTCTCGCTCAGCCGAAGACCGGCTGGAGCCCGAGCAGGTCCGGCACGGTGGCGAACTTGTAGCCGCGCGCGCGCAGCGTGTGGATGATTCGCGGCAACGCCGCCAGCGTCTGCCCGCGCGGGCCGCCGCCGTCGTGCATGAGGATGATCGAGCCCGGCTTGGTCTGCGAGACCACGCGCGAGTAGATGGCGTCGGTGCCCGGCGTGGACCAGTCGGTCGGGTCGACGTCCCACTCGATCGTGTTCATGCCCATGCCGCGCGCCTCGGAGATCAGCGGCGCGCTCACGGCGCCGCCCGGGGCGCGGAACAGGCACGGCGTGTAGCCGGTCGCGCGCTGGATCGCGTTCTTGGTCAGCGAGATCTGGCGCGCCGCCGCCGGCCCGTCGCCGGAGACGTCGGCGTGCGTCCAGGTGTGATCGCCGAGCACGAAGCCGTCGCGCAGGGCCCGCTTGAGCAGCGCGCCCTTGCCCGGAACCTGGTCGCCGATGAGGAAGAAGGTCGCCGGCACGTGCTCGCGCTCGAGCACGTCGTAGAACTTCGGCGTCAGCGGGAACGGGCCGTCGTCGAACGTGAGCGCGACGACCTTCTTGTTGCGCGGCCCGTTGGTCCGGTACGAGGTGCCGCCGGGCGTGCAGCCCACGACCTTCTGCTGGGGCACGGTGGCCGAGACGGCGGCGTTCGGAGCCTGGTCGGTGGCCCCGTCGTAGGCAGTGATCACCTGCCACTTGAAGTCGGTGCTCGCCTTCAGCCCCACCTGCGCGGGGTCGAAGCGCGCCTGGAGCGAGCGGTTGTTGGGCCGGTGCACGGCGGCGGTGATCGGCTCGGTCGAGCCCGGCGCGATCAGCACCGCCCGCCGCCCGACCGCCTGCACGCAGACCTGGTCGACGCCGGCGCCGGTCAGCTTCAGGCACAGCGAGCGCCCGCCGCCGGCGACCAGGTCGGCCGGGTTCCAGGTCCCCGCCGTCTCGACCGTGAACTCGAGGTTCGCGCCCTGCGCGGTCAGATCGGCCGACGTCACGTCCAGCGGCCCGGTGGCGTCGCCCTGCGGATCGGACTGCGCCGCGGCGGCGGGCGCCGCGGCCACGAGCGCGAGCGCGGCGCCGAGTGCCAGCGCCCGCCTACCCACCCGACGTCCCCCCGGTCGCGGCCGGTCCGGGCGCCGGCACCGCGCCGCCCTGCGGCGACGTCGGCTGGGGCTGGGCCGGCGTGGTGGGAGCCACCTGGGCGCCCGGCGGCGCCCCCTTCGGCGCCCGCTTGCGCGGCGGCACCACGTAGATGCGCGCGCCCGCGAAGTACTGGCCCTGGTCGTCGAGCGATGCCGGCGGCGTGCGGAACACGTCGACGTGGCGGCCCTGAATCGCCCCGCCGGTGTCGGTGGCCTTGAACCAGCCACCGTGGTCCTTGTACTGCGGGATGTAGACCTTGGAGCCCATCGGGATCAGGTCGGGATCGACGGCGATGCTCTTGTACGGGGTCAGCGGGCGCGACTCGCCCGGCGCGAAGGTCGAGTTCGGCGGGTCGACGAAGCTCGCCCCGATGCCGCGGAACCAGCCGCCCGCGTCGAGCGGGAACGTGACCCAGCCGTCGGCCGTCTTCCAGTAGGCCCCGGCGCGCCAGAACGCCTGGCCGCCGCTCACCGAGGTGGTCTTGCCGTGCTGGTCGACCCAGCCGCCGTCGCCGACGTCCGCGATGTGGACCGGGTTGCCGTCGAGGGCGATGCCGTCGCCCTCCATCGAGACCCCGCGGGCCGAGTAGAGCCAGTCGACCCGATACTGGCCGGGCAGGCCCGGCGCCGTGACCTTCTGGCCGCTGAACCACGCCTCCGGCACCGGGTAGTACTCGGTGATCACGACGCCGCGCAGCCACCCGGCCTTGCGGATCGCCGCGTCCGCCGGCCCCGCTAGCGCCCCGCAGACGAGCACAACCATGAATGTGGCAACCGTCTTCCGCACCTGGATCCCGTACCGATTCGCCGCGCGGGCGTGTCAGGCCTGCGTCAGCTCGCTTGTAGAACCCACGGCAGCGGCAATCCGCTCGGCGATGCGTTCGCCGGTGTATCCGACCTCCTCGTGCAGGAGGGCCGGCTTGCCGTGGGTCACGTAGCGATCGGGCAGCCCGACGCGAAGCATGCGCGGCACGGGGGCGCCGCTCTCGTTCAGTGTCTCCCACACCGCCGTGCCGAAGCCGCCCGACAGCACGCCCTCCTCGACGGTGACGAGCAGCTCGTGCTCGGCCGCGAGCTGGGCCGCCAGCCCGGCGTCGATCGGCTTGGCGAAACGGGCGTCGGCGACGGTGGTGGCGATGCCGCGCGCGGCCAGGAGGTCGGCCGCCTGCAGCCCCTTGTCCACGCCGCTGCCGTAGCCGAGGATGGCGACGTTGGCGCCCGCGTCCTCGCGCACGATCTCGCCGGTGCCGATCGCGATCCTCTTCGGCCGCTGCGGCAACTCGGCGCCGATCGCCTCGCCGCGCGGGTAGCGCAGGGCGATGGGCCCGTCGTCGTAGCGCAGCGCCGTGTGTAGCAGGTGCACGAGCTGGGCCTCGTCGCGCGGGGCCATCAGCACGATGTTGGGCAGGCAGCGCAGGTAGGCGATGTCGAAGGCGCCGTGATGGGTCGGCCCGTCGTCGCCGACCAGCCCGGCGCGGTCCATGGCGAAGACCACGTTGAGCTCCTGCAGGCAGACGTCGTGGACGATCTGGTCAAACGCGCGCTGCAGGAAGGTCGAGTAGATCGCGCACACCGGCTTGGCGCCCTGCAGCGAGAGTCCGGCGGCCAGCAGGACCGCGTTCTGCTCGGCGATGCCGACGTCGTAGTAGCGGTCGGGATTGGCCTTCTGCAGCAGGTAGAGGCCGGTGCCGGAGTTCATGGCCGCGGTGATGCCGACCACGCGTGGGTCGCGCTCGCACTCGCGCACCATGGCCTCGGCGAACACCTTGGTGTACTGCGGCGGCGCGGGCTTGGCCGCTTTCTTCGGCGCCGTCTTCTTCGCCGCCGCCGGGGCGCCGTTGGCGATCGACTTCGGCTTGGCCGCGTGCCACTTCTCCATGCCCTCGAGGCCGCCCTCCTCGGCCGGGGCAAACCCCTTCCCCTTGACCGTGGCGGCATGGACCACCACCGGGCGCTCGGCCAGCAGCGCCTCGTTGAGCGCCTCGCGCAGGGCGCCCACGTCGTGCCCGTCGACGACGCCGATGTAGGCGAAGTCGAGCTCCTCCCACCACAGACCGGGCGCCCAGAAGGCCTTGATCGACTCCTTCAGCTGCGGGCCCAGGCGCTCGAACTTCGAGCCGATGCCGACCGGCAGCTTGGTCAGGCCGTCCTCGATGTCCTCGCGCGCCTTCCACAGGCGCGGGTGCAGACGGACGCGGTTGAAGTAGCGCGACAGCGCGCCGACGTTGGGCGCGATCGACATGCCGTTGTCGTTGAGCAGGACGACGAGCGGGGTGCCCAGCCCGCCGGCCAGGTGGACCGCCTCGAAGGCGACGCCGCCGGTCATGGCGCCGTCGCCGATGACCGAGACCACGCGGCCGTCCACGCCATGGCCCATGCGCATGGCCTCCTTGAGCCCGACGCCGTAGCCGACCGAGGTGGAGGCGTGGCCGGCGCCCATGATGTCGTGGACCGACTCGTTGCGGGAGCAGAACGGCGCCAGGCCGCCGTACTGGCGGATGGTGTTGAGCTCGTCGCGGCGGCCGGTGAGGACCTTGTGCGGGTAGGCCTGGTGGCCGACGTCCCAGAGGACCTTGTCCTTCGGCGACTCCAGCACGGAGTGCAGCGCGACGGCGATCTCGCAGGCGCCGAGGTTGGCGCCGAAGTGGCCGCCGATCTCGCCGACGGTGTCGATGATGTGCTCGCGGACCTCCTGGGCGACCTGCTGCAGCTCGTCCTCGGAGAGGGGGCGGAGGTCGTCGGGTCCGTCGATGCGATCCAGGAGCTTGGTCATGAGGTGCGGGTCACGATGAAGTCGGTGATCTGCTCGAGTTCCTGCGTTCCGTCGCCCTCGGCGGATGCCTGGGCCAGTGCGGCGCGCGCCTTGCGGTGCGAGTCCGCGGCCAGCTCGCGCGCCCGGTCCAGCCCGAATTCGCTGACGTAGGTGCGCTTGCCGTGTCGTTCGTCGCTGCCGCTCGGCTTGCCCAGGGCGTCGTCGGTGCCCGTGACATCGAGAATGTCGTCGACGATCTGGAAGAGCACTCCGAGCTCGGCGGCGAAGGACCGGTAGGCAAGCGTAGCCGTTTGGTCGCGATCCACCAGCAACAGCACGCAGCCGACCGAAGCACCGATGAGCCGGCCGGTCTTCAGCTCGTGCAACCGGCGCAGGTTCGACGCGCCCTCGATGTCGATGTACTGGCCGCCGACCATGCCGCGTACGCCGGTGGCGTCGGCGAGCTCGCGCACGGACCCGAGCACGCGCCGCGGGTCCCCCTGCTGCTCCCCGAGCACGAGCGCGAACGCCTCCGCGTAGAGCCCGTCGCCGGCGAGGATCGCGACCCCCTCGCCGAACTGGCGGTGATTGGTCGGCCGCCCCCGGCGCAGGTCGTCGTCGTCCATTGCCGGGAGATCGTCGTGGATGAGCGAGTAGGTGTGGATGAGCTCGATCGCGGCCGCCAGCGGCAGCACGTCGGTCGGGTCCATGCCCAGTGCGCGCGCCGTCGCCAGCGCCAGCACGGGGCGGATGCGCTTGCCGCCCGCCAGCACCGAGTAGCGCATCGACTCCTCCAGGCCGGCGGTGTCGCTGGCGGTGGAGAAGCGCAGGTCGGCGAGGTAGCGTTCGATCTGGTCGCGCAGGTCGTCGGGGTAGGCGGCGCTCGCGCGGGGCTCGTGGAGAGAGCGAGGCATCGAAACCGCGATTCTGACGAAGTGGCCGTGTTTGGTCCCCCGTGAGGAAGCTCTGGCTCTTCGCTGCTCTGGCGGTAATGGTGCCGGCTGCGCCCGCTCTGGGCGCAGCCGGCCGGCCCGCCACCAGCGTGGCCAGGCCCTCCGGGAAGGCGCCGCTGCGCTACCGCGACCCGGTCTTCGACCAGGTCAGCGTCCGCCGCGACATCGCCTACTCGGGCAGCGAGAGCATGGACGTCTACGAGCCCGCCGGCGACCACGCGCGCAACCGACCGGCCATGGTTTGGATCCACGGCGGCGGTTTCCGCGGCGGCACGCGGCACCAGGGCAACGTTGTCGGCCTGGCGCGCGCGTTTGCGCAGCGCGGCTACGTGGCGGCGTCGATCGACTACCGGCTGCTGGCCAAGGGCGTTGTCTGCGGCGGCACCGCCACCCCGCCCCCGCAGTGCGGGCCCGCGGCGCTGGCCGCGCGCGACGACGCGCTGGCCGCGGTGGGCTGGCTGCGCGCCCACGCGCGCGGGCTGCGCCTCGACTCGCACCGCATCGCCGTCGGCGGGACGTCGGCCGGCGCGGTGACGTCGCTGCTCGTGGCCACCGACGCACCGGCCAAGGTCGGCGCCGCGGTGTCGATCTCGGGCTGGCTGCCGGGCGCGGGCGCGTACTCGCGCACCGACGCGCCCACCCTGTTCTTCCAGGGCACGGCCGACCCGATCGTCCCCTACAGCGGCGCGCTGGCCACCGCCAACGCGATGGCCCGGGCGGGCGTGCCGGTCGTGTTCGAGGCGCTGCAGGGCGCCGGGCATGTGCCCTACCAGCAGTACCGGTTCCGCTTCGCCCAGCAGTCGGCCTATTTCGTCTTCAACGAGTTGGCTCTCTAGCCGTAGTTGTCGGTGTGGCAGGGAGAGCTGCCGCAGACGTCGTCGACCACTCCGTTGACGAGGAAGTCAGACTTCTGCTGGCGCGCGGCCGCCGTGCTGCGCGGGAACGCGTGCGGGTCGGCCCCGTCGCGGTTGGGGATGTTCAGCGTCGGCGCCACCGGCGTCTGCGGGCCGCCGTCCCAGTACACGATCGCCGATTCGGTGTACGGGAAGCTGGGGATGGTCGGGATGGCGTAGAGCGGATGCATGTCGAACGTCCGCCGGGGGTCGAACGTCGGCCGGTAGGCGTCGGCGCCGATCGTGTGCGCCTCGACGTCCGACAATCGCGTTGGCCACCTGGTAGTCGCCCACGGCCACCTGCATGAGCACGGTGTGCGCCGGCGTGTTCGGCGGCGGGTCGGTCGTCACGTGCGTGGCCCAGCCGTCGTCTCGCCGCGGTCCCACAGCATCTGCGCGACCGAGAGCAGCTCCATGCGCTGGTCCTCGTGCGGGTAGGCGGGCGCGAAGACGGCGTTGTAGGTGTCGAAGTCGGTCGAGCGCGGCGGCAGCGTCGCGTAGTCCACCGTGGCCACGCCGAGCACCCCGCGCTGCCAGTCCGGCGCCACCGCGGTGGCCAGGCCGCCCAGGATCGCGCCCTGGGAGTTGGAGTCGAAGTACAGGTTCGACGTGTCCAGCAGCGGGCGCCCGCCGGCCGAGAAGGCCGGGTTGGCGGCGATGCCCTGCGGGTGGGCGAGCACGCCGCCGAGGTAGAGCGTGTCGAGGATGCCCTGCTGGAGCCGGTCGGCCAGCGACGGGAACTTCGAGAAGTCCTGCAGGATCTCCACCGCGTTGGGCACGTCCTCGGAGGCCATCCCGGCCCAGTCGGTGGCGCAGAGGTTGAAGTCGTGCTCCTGGCTCATCGACTTGATGTTGTCCTCCTCGATCTGCGCGTGGCTGCCGAGGAGGCCGTGGCCGTAGAGCGCGACGTGCGACGGCGTCCCGAGCGCCACGCGCGGGATGTTGCAGTGGAACGGCGCCTGGATGACGTTGCCCGGGAGCTGCGTGGGGATGGCGTCCGGGTTGGAGGGGTCGTAGTGCATCCGCGCCCCGGGCGGGCAGTCGGGCTGGTCGAGGTAGCAGGGCACGGTGAAGGTACCGCTGATCCGGCGCATGATGCGGTTGTCCTGGCCGGGCGTGGAGTCCTGGACGGTGGTGATCGTGTAGGCCGGCGGCGCGCCCTCGAGGACCCCGTCGGCGAGGTTGCGGTCGCCGAGCTGCGCGAAGGCGTCATCGCGCAGGGCCAGCAGGCGCGCGGTCAGCGACTTGTCGCTGGCGACGGTGAAGTCCCAGCTCAGGAAGACGCTCTTCTGCTTGACCCCGGCCTTGTCCAGCGCCTTGCTGAGCGCGGGCGAGACCGTGTCCCACAGACCCTTGGGCGCCTTGTCGCCCAGGTTGCGCAGCACGACCGCGTAGCGCCCGCCCGGCCGCAGGTTCTTGGCCGGGTGGATGATCAGGTTGGCGCTGGCGGCGCTGTCGGCGTTGGCTCGAGCTCGCCCCACACGATCTGGCGCTTGCCGGTCCTCTCGTCGAGCAGGAGCAGCGGCTGGTCGCCGGCCTTGTAGCGCGCGAGGTCGTTGACCGGGACAATGCGCGACGCCTTGAACATGGCTTGGCTGCGCAGCGACGGGACGTGGACGATGATCGGCTCGCCGGGCGAGAAGCCGTGGTTGCGGTTCCACTCGGTCGGGTCCAGCTTCGCCCCGTCCTTGTTGACCGGCAGCTCGGCGGAGGTCAGCGCCACGCGGCGCCCGGTGGGCGTGCGCTTGTCGGCCTTGGTCTGCGTGGCGTCGTTGGGGAACGGGAGCAGGCAGCCCTTGGTGGGCATGCCGTCGCAGCGGGCGGCCAGGGCCGTCGTGGGCAGGACGAGGGCGACGACGACGGCGGTCGCGACAAGCGCGCAACACGCCAGGCGAGCGGACACGCGTGAGGGTCCTTTCCGTGGCGAGGGGCGGCGAAGGTACCAGCGCGCGAGCGCTCAGAGCAGCTCGGTCTGGCCCGGCCCGGCCTCGCCGGCGCGGGCACGCCGGTCGAGCTCGGCCGCGGCCTCGCCGGCCAGACGGGCGCACTCGTCCACGCGCTCGGCCGCCTGCTCGGGGTCGAGGTCGCCGGCGCGCAGCTCGGCGGCCACGCGTTCCAGGCGGGCGGTCAGCTCGTCGAGATCAGCCATGGGCGGCGCGATTCTCCCGCTTTGCGCGCAGGATCGCGGCCAGGACGCCGTTGACGAAGCCCGGCGCGTCGGTGCCGCAGAACTTCTTCGCCGTCTCCACCGCCTCGTCGATCGCGCCCTCGGGCGGGATCGGCGTGTCCGCCGTCGTCACCTCGGGGTGCAGGAGCTCGAGCGTCGCCGTGCGCAGGATCGCGCGCTCGAGCGGGGCGATGCGGTCCAGGCTCCAGCCGGTCGCGTGGTGGGTGATGGCCTCGTCGAGCTCGTCCTGGAAGTCCAGCGTCGCGTGCGCGAGCCCGCGCGTGTAGGGACGGGCGTCGGCGGGGAAGAGCTCGTCCACAGGCCGTCCGGTGACGTCGTGTTGGTAGAGCGCGACGACCGCCGCGCGCCGCTGCTCGCTGAGCCGCATGATCTACGCGCGCGAGACGTATGCGCCCGACCGGGTGTCCACCCGCACGCGCTCGCCCTCGTTGATGAAGAGCGGCACCTGGACCACCGCGCCGGTCTCGAGCGTCGCCGGCTTGGTCCCACCGCCGGACGCCGTGTCGCCCTTGATCCCGGGCTCGGTCTGGCTGACTTCGAGCTCGACCGCGCTGGGCACGTTGATATCGGTGGGCCGCTCGTCGATGAACAGCAGCTCGATTTCCTCACTGGGCCGGATCCAGCGCAGCGCGTCGCCAACCCCCTCCTGGGGGAGCGTGAGCTGGTCGAAGGACTGCGAGTCCATGAAGTGCGCGTCGGTGCCGTCGGCGTAGAGGTACTGCATCTTGCGCGACTCGGTGCGCACGGCCCGGAACTTCTCGCCGGCGCGGAAGGTCTTGTCGATCACGGCCCCGTCGGCGGCGCGGCGCAGCTTGGTGCGCACGAACGCCCCGCCCTTGCCGGGCTTGACGTGCTGGAACTCGAGCACCTTGAAGACGGTGCCGTCGACCTCGATGTGGTTGCCGTTCTTGAACTGGTTGGTACTCAGCAAGGTTTTGCCTGCAAAACGAGGGTTTCTGGGACCCAAGAGGAGCGTTGCAACTCTAGCCTAGTGCTGCGGTTCGCGGCAGGCCTCAGCTTTGGTCGGTCGTGCGCGCCGACGCAGGGTCGACCGTCGCTGCCAAGCTGCCGAGGAGCTTCAGTGCTTCCTCGGAGCGCGAGCCGGGCTCGGCGGTGTAGGTGAAGAGCGTCAGCCCGGCGTCTGCCGCGAGGTCGAGGCGGTTGTAGCTCAGGTGGAGCTCGCCAACGTCGGGATGGTGGAAGAGCTTGACGCCAGCGTTGTGGAACCGGACGTTGTGCGCGGCCCAGCGGGTGCGGAACGCCTCGCTCTGTGTTGCGAGCTCGCCGACGAGGTCTGAGAGGTCGCGGTCGTACGGGTCGCGGCCCGCGGCCGAGCGCAGAATGGCGACGGATTCGGTGGCGACGCGGTCCCAGTCGCCGTAGGACGCCTCGGCTCGCGGGTCGAGGAACACGAACCGGGCGGTGTTGAGCGGCCGCGACGGTGCTGCGTAGAGCTCGGAGAACAGCGCGCGTCCGAGCTGGTTGGCGGCGAGGATGTCGAGGCGCTCGTTGCTCACGAATGCGGCGGCGCCGGAGATGGCGTCGAGCGTCCACTGGATCTCGGGCCGGACGCCCTGCTTGGCCTGGCGCCGACGGGGTCGCGCCGGCGTCGGCTGCGCGGCGCGGGCGAGGTCGAAGAGGTGGGCACGCTCGGCGTCGTCGAGCTGGAGCGCCCGAGCCAGTGCCTCCAGCACGCTCTCGGAGACCCCGCTGATATCTCCGCGCTCCAGGCGGGTGTAGTACGGCGCGCTGACGCCGGCCAGGACGGCGACCTCCTCGCGGCGGAGTCCGGGAACGCGACGACCGCCATAGGAGGTCAGCCCGGCCTCCTCGGGCGTGATCCGCGCACGACGGGAGGTGAGGAACTCGCGGATTTCCTTTTTCGTCTCCACGCCGCTAAGCGTAGATCCGGCTCTCACCCCTTGGGGGACCCTGCCAGTACCTCTCTCAGCAGGGACTCTCACCTTCGCGAAATCCGCGCTTTGCTGAGAGCCATGAGACACACTTCGCTACGCACACTTGACGTTTCCCGCATCGGACTGGGCACGATGGCGATGTCCGGCTATTACCTCGATCCGAGCAGCAGCGACGCGGAGTCGATCCGCACGATCCGCACCATCCAGCGTGCGCTCGAGCTGGGCGTCACCCACATCGACACCGCCGAGATCTACGGCCCGTACGCGAATGAGGAACTCGTCGGCCGCGCCCTCGCGGGGCGTCGCGACGATGTGGTGGTGGCGACGAAGTTCGGCTTGGTCTCGCACTCCGGCGGAGGCCCCGGGGTCCTTGACAGCAGCCCGGCGAACATCCGGGCCGCGGTGGAGGGCTCATTGAAGCGGTTGGGTACCGACCGCATCGATCTTTACTACCAGCACCGGGTCGACCCCAACACCGCCATCGAAGAGACCGTCGGCGCGCTGGCGGCGCTGGTGGCGGAAGGAAAGGTCCTGCACATCGGCCTGTCCGAGGCCGCACCCGACACGATCCGTCGCGCCCACGCCGTGCACCCGATCACCGCACTGCAGACCGAGTACTCACTGTGGACCCGTGATCCGGAGGCCGGGCTCCTACCGCTGCTGCGCGAGCTCGGCGTGGGCTTCGTGCCCTACTCGCCGCTCGGGCACGGCTTCCTCACCGGGACGATCCGCTCCCCCGAGGAACTGAGCGTCGACGACTGGCGCAAGACCAACCCGCGCTTCACCGAGGGCAACTTCGAGAAGAACCTCTGCATCGTCGACGAGGTCCAAGCCGTCGCCTTCGAGGTCGACGCCACACCGGCGCAGGTCGCCTTGGCGTGGCTGCTCGCGCAAGGCGACGACATCGCGCCGATCCCCGGGACCAAGCGCGTCTCCCGCGTCGAGGAGAACGCAGCCGCCGACGGCGTCGAGCTGAGCGCGCAGCAGATCCAACGGCTCAACGAACTCACCCCAGCCACCGGCGAGCGCCACGACGAGGCGAACATGTCCGTCGTCAACCGCTGACCACGTCGTGGGGTAGCGCGGCCATGCCCACTCCGACATGCCGGCGAATGACTGAGAACGCGGTGCGACAACCCTGGGTGCCTTCCTGAAGCGTCCTGCCCGGAGCGCTCCCGCCGCGGCCGGATCCAGCTCGTACGGTCAGCCGCCGTTCTTGAACTGGTTCGTGCTTAGCGCGGTTTTTGCCTGTAAATCGACGATTTCAAGCTGCGCTGAACGTCGTAGCACGGACACAGGCAAGTGGCAGCGGACGCGGGACCTGGAGGTCGCCGGCCGGTCCGGCCGCCGCACGCAGACTTCGACTTTCGTGGTCTCCGAAGGGGGTTCCGGTGTCAGCCTTGCCGAGCTGATCGCGGCTCTGTCGCTGAGCATCGACTTGGGGCTCGGTCAACCGATGGAGCACGTGCTACGGGCCTCCGTCTCAAGCGGTGATGCAGCTCAGGCGCCGAACGGCTTCTCGTCCTGTCCGCATCTGGTCCCCTTGGGCGGAAGGAGCCCGCTGACGAAATAGCGAGCCTCATATCGCTTTACGCAGGCACTCGGATTGAGCAGCGCCGTGTGGCCGTAGCCGTCCATCGTGAGCAGGCGTGCCCGACCTAGCGTCCGCGACATCGTGACCGCTCCCCGTAGGGGGGTGGCAGGGTCGAAGGTATTGCCGATCACCAGCACCGAGTTGGCGGTGCGAAGATTCCACGGCCCGCGGTAGCGGTTGGCGCTTCGCACCGGCCAGGTGGAGCAGGGCTCATAGTCCCAGGCCCAAAACGGCCCGACCACCCCGGAGCGCTCTTGCGCGAAGGCGTCGATCGCCGGGAAGGCGCTGGCCGGCGGGGAGGGAACCTCGCCGCAGGCGATCGCCATCTCCTGCTCCTCGCCGCGGCCGGCCGGCGGGGGGAAGGCCGCCGGCCCCTGCGCCCACAGCTTCTGCAGGTCGATCGCTTGAAGCTTCCAGTTGGCCAGCACATAGAGAGCCCGGCTCGTTCCCGAGATCGCGTGCGCGTATGTCGTTTGGCCGGCCGTCAGGTCCACGGGCAGCCGCGCCAGCAGCTCGGAGAACTTCTGTCGCGTCGCCTCGGGGCTCCCGGCGGAGAACACACAGTGCGCGGTATCCGTGCTCCCGCACAGGTCGAGAAAGGCATCGAGCGTTTTGGCCGTTTCGACGTCCGATTTCAAGCGCAACCCGCCGGGGAGGAAGAGGCCGCCGTTCTCTCGGAGCTGCGGTTGCGACCAGGCGATCGGGTCGACAACGCCGTCGAGTGCCATGGCCCGAACCCGACCGGGGAACATGTTCGCGTAGACGGCGCCGACAATCGTCCCGTAGGACGTGCCGACGTAGTTCATCTTGCGCTCGCCCGCTCGCTGGCGCATCAGATCGAGATCGCGGACGGTGTCAACCGTGGACACGTGCGTGAGCAGGCGCCCGTTGCGACGTTTGCAGCGCTCCCCGAAGCGACGGTAGTGGTCGATCCAGGTCGTCATCTGGCCCGGGCCAACGGGAAAGCCGTCGGCGTTCCTCGTCGGCGATCCGGCGAAGAAGCGGTCCTCGGCGGCTTGGCTGGCAAAGCACTGCACCGCGGTGCTCTCGCCCACTCCACGCGGGTCCCAGCTGACGATGTCAAAGCGCGCCTGCACTTCAGCCGGGAAGCCATCGAAGGCGCCGGCGGGCAGGAACTCTGTGCCCGGCACGCCCGGCCCACCGGGCTCGTAGAAGAGCGTGCCTATCCGCCGCCCCGGATCGCTCGCGCGGTGGCGAATCAGGGCGAGCTTGATATCGCCGCCGCGCGGACGCTGGTAGTCGAGCGGCACGCGGATCGTGGCGCACTGAAAACCCCGTTGGGCAGACTCGGCGCACTTGTGCCATGGGATCGCCGGCGCGGCTGCCGCGGTCCCGGAGAACGACAGCACGAGGAAGACCCCACCTGCGACCAGCGCACCGATCAGGCGTCGCACGGAGGCGCCTCCACATGAGGGGCGGCGACACGGTCGCTGGGGTCGAAGGGCAGCATCACGCGCTGCGCGACGATCAGTCCGACGTCAGCAGCGAGTGCCATCGGACCCGCGAGCCGCATAAACGGTGACCGCAACATCTCATCCCCTCGAATGTGCCGCACGTCGGCTCTACGGCTGGTCGCGAGTGGCCGCACGTCGGCTGTTGCGGCAGACGGACCGTACAGGAACATCGAGCGGCTGCGTTTTTCACGCTTGCCGGAGATGTCGCCCGAGACTTCGCAGCGTGGCTTCACCGCGACGCAAGGCTGCGCCGGCGAGCCGCGGCAGCGCTCGGGCTAACGCTCGAAGATCTGGACGCCCGCGGCCCCGAACTGACTCGAGCCGCCCAAGGGTGGCCTGGGACGATCACCGGTCCCGCGGAAGTTGCCAACGCGCTCATACACGGCGCTCGGCGGTAGGCCACACGGCCAGTCGCTGGCTCTGCCACCGCTCAGGACGGTCAGCCGCCGTTTCTGAACTGGTTGGTGCTGAGCACGTTCTGCCTGTAAATCAGCGGTTTCTGCCTGCGCGCCCGGCACAAAGCCCAGTAGCGCCCCCGCCTGTAGAGTTGCGGCGTGGAGCTCACGTCGCGCCGTGCGTTCCTCCAGCGGAGCTCCGCCGCCGCGGCACTCGTGGCGCTGCCGAGCCTGGTGACGGCCGGCTGTGGCGGCGACGACGATGACCGGATCGCCCGTGTCGCGATCCATCCGGCGCTTGGGATCGGCCGAGTGGGAAACAGCCCCGACGCCATGTACTTCGGGCCGGAGGTGCCTGGAGCGCTGCCGCGCGCACCGCGCGGATTCAAGGACGCCGATGGCGCCATGGCGCGTCAGGCAGCGCGCTTTCGCATCTATGGCCTCGACGCGTCCGGCCATCCAGTGCGCGAGCTCACCGCGCACGACGCCGACATCACATGGCGGGTGACGGTCGCCAACGCCAAGCCGGCGTGGTACGCGTTCAGCACCGCATTCGACATACCCGACGCCCAGCCATCGGCGCGCCGCAACGACAGCTTCCGCGGTGCGCAACGCTCGGGGCTGTTCATCGTGCCCGGCGAGCGCACCGTCCGAGGGGCCGGCGCGCGCCCCCTCGCGCTGGACGGCGGCGCGTTTCTCGGCCAGCCCGTGTCGCTCGGCGAGGCGTTGACCGACGGCGGCGGCCGCCTCGTGGTCCTCCCCGGCAACGGAGCGGCGTACCGCCATGGTCACGCGAGCCTCACGTCCTACGCGGGAAACGACGGCTGGGCCGACGACGTGTGCGACGGCCTCATCCGCGCGACGGTGCGTCTCGGGGGCCGGCGCCTGGAGGCCGACCCCGCATGGGTGATCACGACACCGCCGAACTACGCCCCCGCAATGGCGACCGGCCTCGTCACGCTCTACGACGTCGCACGGTCGATGTTCGTGCAGAGCGGCGCGCTGGACGCACCACCCGTGAGCTTCGCCGAGGACATCCTGCCGCTGTTCGCGCGCCTGTCCGACATGCAGTGGGTCAGCGAGGGCTATTTCGAAGGCGAGGGCTTCGGGAGCGGGCACGACTGGCTCGCGCCGGCGACGGTCGAGCGGCTGGCCGACGCCTCGCCGCGCGCTGCGGCGTACCGGCGCAGCGTGTTCGAGCAGTTCCGAGATCCATCGTTCACCGAAGCCCAGCCCAACGCCATTCCCGACCTCTACGGCGACCACGTCGCCATCCCCGCTCGGAGCAACCGCCAGTGGCTCGCGGTGACGCAACTGCAGTACACGCAGCTCGGCGCCTGGGCCGAAGGGCGCTTCGACGACGACCGCGGCCGCGTCGCTCGCCGCCCGCCCCGGCTCGAGGAGCTGCCGGTCGCGGAGCAGCCGCACGCACTCGACCGCGCCGCGCTCGAGTCCGTTCTGGGCGGAGCGTTTCACCCCGGCCTCGAGGCGCCCTGGATCCTGCGGCGGCGCTCGACATGGGACCGGCCGTGGCGGCTGCGGGTCGACTCGGCCAACGTCGACGAGCGCGACTGGGGCCCAGAGCTCACCCAGGAGCAGGTCCTCGCGCCGGACGGGCCTGTGCAGGGGCTGTCGCCCGGAGCGATCACGCGCTGGCTGGGCGTGCCCTGGCACGGCGACGCGTCAAGCTGCCGGAGCGGGTACCAGGCCAGCATCTCGACGGTGCTTCCCGCCTTCTGGGTGGCGCGCGTGCCGGTCCAAGTGCTGAGCGAGGACGACTACCGCGTCGTCATGGACCGCACGCGACCGCGCGCCGAGCGCGAAGCCGCGTTCCAGCGCCGGCGGGGGTGGGAGCGGTTCATCGCCCGCAAGACCCGCCCACCCACGCTGCGGCTGATGGTCGAAGACTGGCCGCGGATGGGAATGGTGACCGAGCGCCCGGGGCCCGGCGATGCCGGGTTTCCGACGACGTTCAAGGTCGAGTCCTACGTGGGGTTCCCCAATGAGCCGCAGCACGACTACGGCGCCGACCAATGGTTCCCGGGCGCATGACCTCCGCCGACGACGTCCTGGTCGTGGGCGGCGGGCCGGCGGGGGCGGCGGCCGCGGTGGCCGCGCACCGCCGCGGAGCTTCGGTGACGCTCGTCGCCGCCTCGGCGACGCACGGCGCCCGACGGGGTGAGAGCCTGCCGCCTGGGGGCGAGCGCGTCGTCACCGACGTCTTCGGGACCGGCGCGTTCTGCGCGGACCGCCACCGGCCGTCGTACGGGATCAGCAGCGCCTGGGGCAGCAATCGGCTCGACGAGGACGACTTCGTGCTCCACCCGCTCGGACACGGCTGGCACCTCGACCGCACCGCGTTCGACCGCGGCCTGCTTGACGCCGCACGCGAGCGCGGCGTGCGCGTGCTCGACGACATTCGCGTCCGGCGGGCGACCAGGAGCGGCGACGTGTGGACGCTCGTTCGGGACGGCGCCCCCGCGGCGCGTGGACGCGTCATCGTCGATGCGACCGGGCGGACGGCGGCCGTCGCCCGGGCGCAGGGCGCGCGCCGCCACCGCGTCGATCGCCTCGTCGCGGTGGTGTGGGAGCTCGCGGGCCCCGGTGTCCGCGGCCGCGACGGGACGACCTTGGTCGAAGCGACACCAGAGGGGTGGTGGTACACGGCACCAGCGCCGCGGCAGCATCGGCTTGCCGCCTTCCTGACCGACGCGGACCTGCTCCCACCACGCGCTGAGCGCTGGGAGGCGCTCAGGCCGCCGCCGCACGTGCGAGCGGCGCTGGGCGGCCGGCGGCGGGTCGCGCCGCCACGCGCCACGGACGCGTCCGTCGCCCATCTTGACCACGTGGCCGGGCCCGGGTGGCTGGCCACCGGCGACGCCGTGGCGTCGTTCGACCCGCTGTCGTCGCAGGGGGTCGTGACCGCGGTCGCCCTTGGCCGCGCGGCGGGCGAGGCGGCCACAGCGCCGGGCGAGGCCTACGAATACGCTGCGGCGGTCGAGCGCGTGGTCGCGGATCACCTCGCCGACCGGCTCGCGTACTACTCGGTCGAGGCCCGCTTCCCGACCAGCCCCTTCTGGGCCCGCCGCCGCCAGCTCCCGGGCCTGACCATCAAGCGGGGCTCGGCTCCGGCAGCTGGCCGATCTGTGCCAACAGGCTCATGACGTCGAGGATCTCCCACTCCTCCTCGATCTTGCCGTCGCGACACCGGCTGACCGTGAGCCCGGTGACCTGCACGTCGTTGTTGCTGACGTGCCGGCCGCGGATGGTGAACCGGGTGGCGACGTAGTCGCCCTCGGTGAACTGGTGGTCGATGGTGACGTTGAGATCGGGAATGCTCGAGCGGTGGCCCTGGACCATCTCGGCCAGGCCGTCGGCGCCGCGGATGCCTTCGGGATGCAGCACGTAGTCCTCGGTGACGAGGCCGGGAAGCGCGTCGAAGTTCCCGGCGGACGCCTGCGCGAAGCAGTCGCGGACCACGGCCTTGTTCTTCTCGTGTGTGCTCATGCCAGGACGGTCGCAGGGGCGGCGCGCCACGGCATCGGTGGAACTACCCATACCGCCACGGGTCTTTCAGGGGCCGTGGCGCACGGAGTACGCAGCCGCCTCGGCGCGGCTACGCAGTCCTAGCTTGGAGAGGATGTTCGCGACGTGGTGCTCCGCCGTGCGCGTGCTGATCACGAGGCGCTCGGCGATCTCGGCGTTCGAGCAGCCTTCTGCGAGCAGGCCGAGCACCTCGGCCTCGCGGCGGGTCAGCAGCGCTGCCCCGCGCGGCCATGTGCGTCCGGCGGATTCACCCAGGCTGCGCAGCAGGGCGGCCGCCGCGTCTGCGTCCGGCTGCGCGCCGAGCCGGTCGAACGCCGTTATCGCCAGCTTGCCTTCCCGCAGGGCCGCCGCCGGCGCCGACTCCGCCAGCGTGCGCGCGAGCTCGAGCTGCGCCCGCCCGGCCTCTAGAGGCAGGCCCAGGGAGGCGAAGAGCTCGACCGCGCGTGCGATCAGCGCCGCCGCCTGCGCGCCGCCCCGCGCGGCGTGCACGCGCCCGTCAGCGAGAGCGGCGCAGGCCTCGAGGCGCTCGAGGCCGGACTCGCGCGCGATCGTGGCGAGCCGATCCGCGGCCTGCCGAGCGGCTTCCACATCCCCAATCGCGAGCCGGGTCGCGATCAGCAGCTCCAGCGCCGGGGCACACGTCGGGTCAGCGAGCTCCGACCCCTCGGCGCACAGCTCGCCGAGCTCGGCCGCAAGCGCGGTGTCACCCCGGACCAGTGCGATCGTTGCTGACATGCGCCGCGCCGTGGGATGCCATTCGCCTCCCTCGAGCAGTCGCTCGGCCTCCTCGATGCGGCCCTGACGCACGCGCAGCTCGGCGAGGCGCTGGGCCGCGTACACCCGATCGCCGCGGTAGCCGCGGCCGAATGCGTCGATGGCGGCGAGCAGCTCGGCTTCGGCGTCGTCCCAACGACCGAGAGCGATGAGGATCCCGCCGTAGTGGGTCCGGCAGGTCGGTGCAACGAAGTCGGTCCACGCGACGTAGCGGTCGATCAGCGAAAGCCAGTCGGTCGCGCGGCGCATGTCGAGCGCCGCCTCGCAGGCGCTCAGGAGCCGGCAGTAGATCTCGCCGAGAGCGAAATGGTCACGGACGTGACCGGCGGTGACCGCGACCATCGCTTCGTCGAGCATGCGCATGCCTTCCGAAACGCGACCACTGACCACGGAGGCCTCGCCACGGAGGGCAAGCGCCTCGATCTCGAGGTCGACGTCGCCGAAACGGCGTGCGATCTCCAGCGCGGATACGGCCAGCCGCTCGCGCTCGGCCGGGTCACGCGCGAACGGTGCGTTCAGAAGCGTCAGCCACCCGTGCGCCGCACACTCCTCAACGCCTTCGAGCACGCTCGCTGCGCGCTCCTTCCACCCAAGGCCGACGCTGAAGTTGCCGTGGTACGTGACATACATGAACGTCAGCCAGATCGCGTTGTCCGACGCGGGTGCGAACTGCCCACCGCGCACGTACAGCTCAAACGCCCGCTCCTTGAGCTCGATCGCGCGCTCGTACTCGCGATCGATCATGGAGATCTTGCTCAGCCCAGTCAGCGCCTCAGGGCTCTCCTCGTGCTCGAGCACCCGCTCGAAACAGCCGCGCGCCCGCTCCCAGTCGGCGACGGCAAGCGCCTCCTCGCCGTCATGCAGCAGGTCTTCCCGCGCATGGCCCTGCATAGGCCCCGATCATCTCAGTCGAGCAGTCACATCAGCGGCACAGCATTCACAGGACTCGCCGCGCCAGGCCGCAACGCCCTCCTTGGCCGCGAGCCCGGCGATGGCCAGGGCGATCACCGGATCGAGCCACCACCAGCCGACGACCGTGTTGGCCAGCAATCCCGCGAGCACGCCCGCTGCCATGTAGGCGCAGAGAAGGTTCTGCGTCCCCTCGCCGGCGGTGGCGGATGAGCCGAGCCGCTCCCCCAGGCGCTGTTTGGCGCGGCCCAGCACCGGCATGACGATGAGGCTCCCGATCGAGAGGCCGATCCCGATCCACGACGTCTCGGGGTGGTCGCCGTCGATCAGCGTGCGAACGGCGTCCTGGGCGATGTACGGGGCGAGCAGGAAGAAGCTGATGGCCACGAGCTTCTGCGCTCGCAGCTCGGCCGCGTCCGAGAACGTGCGCGAGCCCGTGAACCGCCAGATGACGATCACGCTGGCCAAGCCCTCGATGGCCGAGTCGATCCCGAACCCGACCAGGGCGACCGAGCCGGCGATCACTCCCGCCGTCACGGCAACGGCGCCCTCGATCGTCATCCAGCCCAGGCTCAGCCAGGACAGCGTCTTCGCACGACGAACCTGGCGTCCGCGCGCGCCGGGCGCCGGGTGGCCGGCGACCAGCTGGGGCAGTTCGAGACCCGGCGTGGTCACGCCGGCACCGCGCCGGACGCCAGTGCGGTCAGGAGCAGGCGCCCTCGCTCGGTGAGCCGGTAGAGGACCATCTTGCCTTCGCGCCGCGAGTCGACCAGGCCCGCGTCCCGGAGCGCCCGAAGGTGATGCGAAACGAGGTTCTCCGCACGCTCGACGATCCACGCCATGTCGCAGACGCACAGCTCGTCGCCGGCGCCCAACGCCGTGGCGATCACCAGCCGCGTCGGATCGCTCAGCGCCTTCGCTTCGAGGACCAGTCGCTCGGCGACCGCCTGGGGCAGCCGGGTACGGCGCAGCGGCTCGGCACGGGTGAGGTCGAGGCAGAGCAGTTCGCAGCGGTCCGCCATTCCAACTCATCCTAACCGCCATTGAGATGTTCGGTCGGGTCACCCGCCGGTGACGAGCTTGTCGGCGTACTCGGTCGGCAGCCCGGACGCGGCGACCTCGCGGGCGACGGCGACGGCGTCGTAAGGGAAGCGCTCGATGCGGGCGCGCACGTGGCGTCCGTCGGGTTGGAGGACGGCGAAGCCGCCGCGGGGGTCGCCGTCCTTGGGCTTGCCGACGGAGCCGCAGTTGACGAAGAGCACGCCGTCGTACTCGTGGATCCAGGGCTTGTGGGTGTGCCCGAAGACCAGCGTGCCGGCGTCCTCGGCGCGCGCGAGGCGCTGGTAGAGGCGCTCCGGCTTTTCCTCGAACAGGTACTCGTTGACCTTGCGCGGGGAGCCGTGGACGAGGTGGACGTCGGCGTCTCCCACCACGAAGCGAAGGTCAAACGGCAGGTCGCGCATGAACGCCTTGGCCTGCGGAGTGGTGTGGGCGAGGGTCCAGGCGACCGACCGCTCGCCGAGGTCGCGATCGCGCTGGTCGATGTAGGCGCAGCCACAGTCGCTCAGGTCGCGGCCGATGGCGTGGTCGTAGTTGCCGTAGATGGTCGGGATTCCGCGCTCTTCGATGAGGGCGCAGACCGCGTTGGGATGGGGGCCGTAGCCGACGAGGTCGCCGCCGCAGAAGCTGCGCTCGATGCCGAGATCCTCGATGCGCTGCAAGGCGGCTTCGAGGGCGGCGAGGTTGCCGTGGATGTCGGTAATGACGGCGACCGCGTCCATGTCCGCGCCGATCATAAGCATTGACATCCATCGACTCAATCGGTATTCGTAAATAGATGGCCGTCGATCTGGAGCTCGTCCCCAAGACCAAGCGCCCGGCCGGCGAGCCCTGCTGCAGGCCCGTCGTCTACCCCGACGTCGAGCGCCAGCAGGCCGAGCGCATGGCCGAGATCGCCAAGGCGCTCGGCGACCCCGTCCGGCTGCAGCTCGTCGACGTCCTGCGCAAGCACGCCGGCAAGGTCTGCGTGTGCGAGCTGGTCCCGTTGTTCGCCATCAGCCAGCCCACCCTGTCGCACCACCTCAAGAAGCTGCGCGACGCCGGCGTCGTCGACTCCGAGCGACGCGGACTGTGGGCCTACTACTACGTCATCCCCGACGCCCTCCACGAGCTCTCCGCATGGCTGACCTGAGCGACATCCGCGAGAACGTCCGCCAGCGCTACGCCAACGCCGCCAAGGCGACGGCCGCGAACGGTGAGGCCGACTGCTGCGCCACCGATGGGTGCGCGCCCGTCGCCGTCACCGGCCAGGCCGGGACCGAGGGGTTCGGTTCGGCGCTGTACAGCTCCGACGAGGCCCAAGCCGTCCCGCCCGCGGCGGTCGAGGCCTCGCTTGGTTGCGGCGTTCCGACCGCGGTCGCCGACCTCCATGAGGGCGAGACCGTCCTCGACCTCGGCTCGGGCGCCGGCGCCGACGTCCTTATCTCCGCCCGCCGCGTCGGCCCCACCGGGCGCACGGTCGGCCTCGACATGACCGACGAGATGCTCGACCTCGCGCGCGCCAACGCCGCCGCGGCCGGGCTGGAGAACGTCGAGTTTCGCAAGGGCTACCTCGAGGACATGCCGCTCGCCGACGCCAGCGTGGACGTCGTCATCTCCAACTGCGTGATCAACCTCTCGGGCGACAAGCAACGCGTCCTGAACGAGGCCGCCCGCGTCCTGCGCCCCGGCGGTCGCCTCGCCGTCTCCGACGTCATCGGCGAGCCCGACATGGACGCCGCCACCCGCGCCGACATGCACCAATGGACCGGCTGTGTCGCCGGCGCGCTGACCGGGGCCGAGTTCAGCAGAGCGCTCGCCTCCGCCGGCTTCACCGACATCGAGATCCGCCACACCCACCGCGTCCACGAGCACGCCACCTCGGCCATCATCCGCGCCCGCAAGCCGGCCGCCTCCGCCTGCTGCTCGCCCGTCGAGCAGGCCGGCTGCTGCGCACCGAGCGCCAAGGCAGAGTGCTGCGGGACCGCCGAGGCCCACGCGAGCGGGCCCTGCGCCTGTCGCTGACCGCGGCGGCAGGGGCAGGACGGGCGGTCGCTGCTTCGGACGCTAGGGCCGGCGTGCGCGCCGGGCGAGCGTCACCGTCGCCGCGCGGAGGTCCGCGGCCCGGGCGACCGGCTCCCCGAAGCCGACGCGGGCCGGCGCCTCGCCCCGCGGCGTCTGAACCCGGAGGTTCAACCCGTAGCGATCGAGGCCATCGCACCGTGCGCTGGTGGCGTCGGTGTAGCCGGCAAGCGCTTGGCCCACGGCGAGCAGCGCGTCGGCGTGGTCGTCGTTGAGGTGGTCTCGGGCGCGAGCCGCCACGGACTCGACCGGGTCGGGCTCTGCGGAGGCATAGGCGTCCGCCTCGGCCGACTGCATCCGGCCGTAGCCGCCCACCCAGCGGACGCGGTCGACGCGCAGGATCCGGAGCGAGAAGTCTCCGAAGCCGGCCAGCTGGGCCGCTTGCGGGATCGCCGCGACGTGGGCGGCGCGAGCCGCGTCCTCCTCCCACCCGTCGGGCACCAACGCGCGGCCGGCCAAGGTCACGCGGCCGACGTCCAAGGGATCACCGTCGCCGGCGTCGGCTGACACGACCAGGCTCGCGCGCGTGTCTCTGTGCAGGTTGCGACCGTGCTCGGCCAGCGTCGAGACGCAGAGCACCGGCGAGCCGTCGCCCAACGCGCCGTAGGTCACGATCGACGCCCATGGCGCACCGTCCGCGGAGAGCGTCGCCAGCGAGCCGACCCGGTTCGCCGCCACCAGCGTCCGCGCTTCCTCGGCGGCCGAGCGTCGCGGCGCGGGCAGGAACGGCGCGAGCGGAGGCGGTGGCGGTGCGGGTGGCTCGGCGATCGTGTGGTCCGCGGTCATCGTGATGTTAGGGTACCCTAACTAACTGCGATGGGGACCGAGCCGATCTTCCGGGGCGTGGGCGTCGCCCTGCTCACGCTGTTCGACGCTGACGGCGAGCTGCTCGTCGGAGCGACGGCCGAGCACGCGGCCGGCCTGGCGATGCTCGGGGTACGCGCGATCGTGGTGGCCGGAACCACCGGCGAAGCAGCGGCGCTCGCGCCCGAAGAGCGCGAGGAGCTCGTCGCCGCCGTCCGCGCGGCGGTGCCGCGCGAGGTTCCCGTCCTCGCCGGCACCGGCGCCCCCACCGGCGGCGAGGCGGTGCAGCTCACGCGGGCTGCGGCCGCCGCGGGCGCCGACGCCGCGCTGGTGCTCTCACCCGCCGGGGTCACGAACCCGAGCGGCTACTACCAGCGGGTCGCCGGCGGCGCGGGCGACCTCCCGCTGCTCGCGTACCACTTCCCGCTCGCGTCGCCTCCGGGCATCCCCCTCGAGCTGCTGCCGGGAATGCCGGTGCGCGGGGTCAAGGACTCCTCGGGCGACGCCGAGCGGCTCGCGTTCCTGCTCGAGCGCTACGACGGCGACACCTTCGTCGGCTCCCCCACCCTCCTGGCGCTCGCGGGTCCCCTCGGTGCGACGGGCGCGATTTTGGCGATGGCGAACCTGGAGCCGGAGCGCTGCGTGGCGGCGTGGGCCGGCGACATCGGCGCCCAGCGGGCGCTACTGGAGACGCACCTCTCGACCTCCGAGGCGTTCCCACGCGTGCTGAAGGAGCGCGTCGCGGAGCGGTTCGGGACGCCGACCGGGGTTCGGCGCGTGCTGTCCTGAGCGCGGGGGCGCGAGTCAGTCGCTGCGCAGGGCTTCTGGTTCGAAGCTGAAGACCTCGAAGACCACGCCCGGGGCGGGGTCGATCGCGCTGGCAAACGCCCTGACCTTGCGTGAGACGAGTTCTTCGACGGCGTCGACGAATTGGGCCTGCGAGGCGACCTGCAGGAACATGCGCGATTCGCGCACGCGCTGGTCCTCGCCCATCTCGACCATCGTGCGCTCGGCCGGGAGCAGCGAGTCCTCGAGCGTGCAGACCAACGTGTCGGGCCCGGCGAAATAGGACCGCGCGTTGGTCGGGCCGCGGCCGAACTGCTCCTTGTGCAGCTTGACCATCGCGTTGGACACCGCCTGCATCAGGTTGCCAGAGGAGCGTTCCTGGGTTCCGCTCATGGGAACCACCTTCCGTCTCCCTCTAAGCCGGGCCGCAAGCAAGGCGGAGGAAGAAAGAGAACCCCGTGGCGGTACCGCGACCACAGCATAGTGCCGGGCGCCGGCACACGACGGCGCGGCTCGCGCCGAGCCGAGCGATGCATGGGCGGTGGCGCACAGGGGTAAATTGATCGAAACGCGGAGCCTCAGTTTTGACGCCGCTCGTCTGGCTTGGCAGTAGCCGAGAAGCGCCGGACCTGTTCCTCCAACCACCGGAGTGCCCGCCGGGCCGTCCTCGTTGACTGGGTCGTGCGGGAGTTCCAGGGAGGACGCAAATGCCACCAGATCAAGCTGCAGCCCTCGCGCAGGTCGGCGAGGCGACGGTGCCGTGTGGCCCCGAGGCGCCGTTCCTGGCGCGCAGGGCCGTTTCGCGTTGGCTCGAAGGTCGCGCGCACCACCAACTCCAGCAGGACGTTGGTCTGCTCGTCTCCGAGCTGGTCACCAACAGCGTCCGACACGCCGGACAGCCCGTCGGTGCGCCCGTGCACATCAGGGCCACCGCCGTCGACGACGTCGTGCGGATAGAGGTCCACGACCACGGTCACGGCCCGGTTCGCCCGGGTGCCCCGGGTCCGCGACCAGGCGGTTTCGGGCTGCAATTGGTGAACCAGCTGGCTGCTCGCTGGGGTGTCAGCCACGACCATGGCACGCGCGTGTGGTTCGAGCTCGCCGCCGGTAGCTCGGTAGAGTGACCCGACCCAGCGCGGGTGCGAGCCTTCGCCAACCACACGGCCCGGTTGGGCCGAGAGCGGGGGCCCCAAAGTGAGCTACGGAGGGTACGCACGGCGCATCGGCGCGCTGGTCGTTGTCGGCGCGTTGCTCGGGGCAGCATCGGCATTCGGATCGAGCGGCAGCGAGCAGGCCGCGCGGTCGGGTGCGAGGTCGGCCAACGGGCCTCTGCCTGCGCGGACGCGGGCGAACGTGGAGCGGATCGTCCGTCGGTTCCAGGACGTGAACCGCACCCCGGGAGTCCTGATCGGCGTCTGGAGCCCGACGGGGAAGTTCGTCAGCGCGACCGGCGTCGCCGACCTCGCCACCGGCGAGCCGCTGCGCACCGACATGCAGTTCAAGATCGCCAGCCAGACCAAGGCCTTCACCGCCGAGCTCATCCTTCAGCTGGTCGGGGAGGGGAAGGTCTCCTTCGAGGACCACATCTCCAAGTGGATCGCAGGTGTGCCCAACGGCGACCAGATCACGATCCGAGAGCTCCTCAACCACACGAGCGGCCTCGGGAACGGCCTCTCGCCAGCGATCGCGGCAAAGTTCACCACCGGCTGCACCGTCAAGTACCTGCTCGACACCGAGGCGAAGGTCCCTCCGGTCGCCAAGCCCGGCACCACGTGGTCCTACAGCAACTACGGCTACAACCTGCTCGGGCGGGTCGTCGAGCTGGTCACCCACGAGCGTCTGAACACGGCGCTCCAGCGGCGGATCGCCAAGCCACTGGGCCTCCGGCGAACGCTCCTTCCGACCTCGGGCAACGGCCTCAGCGCGCCGTTCACCCACGGCTACGGGACCGGCGAGGTCGCCCCCACCCAAGCGCCGGCTGCCTCGGATGACGCCACCTCCTGGCCGGGATCGTGCCTGTGGGCGCACGGCGGCATGGTCTCCACGCTGCGGGATCTGCACGTCTGGTCCCGGGCGCTTGCGACCGGCTCCCTGCTCAAGCCGGCGGTGTGGAGGGAAGCGAAGAAGGACCCGATCCCGTTCAAGTTCGCGCAGAACTACAACGGCCCCGGGCGCTGGGCGTACGGCCTCGGGTTCGACGAGAGCGGCGGGTTCATTGGTAGGACCGGCAGTTTCGCCGGCTATGAGTCGAGCGCCTATTACTCGACCGCTCGCCGGACGGCGATCGAAGTCGTGTCCACAAAGCAGCCCAATGCGATCACGCCTCCGCCCATGTTCCAGGCGCTCGCGATGGCGGTCCTTGGCCCGCACATCGGCTTCGGGCTCACCCCCGCCCAGGCCCTGAAGCCAAACAGCTTCGGCGCGCCGGGGGAGTGACACCACCTCGGGACGAACCGATGCGCATACTCGCCCTCGGAGGAAGCCTCCGTGCACGGTCGCGGAACCGGGCGCTGCTCGACGAAGCCGCAGCACTCGTTCCGCCGGGGACCACGTTGGATCTGACGGCCTTGGCGGGAATCGGTTCGCTTCCGCTCTTCAACCAGGACGTCCTCGAGCGCGACGGCTTCCCACCCGAAGCCCTGGCCTTGAAGGATGCGCTGCAAGCGGCGGACGGGCTCCTCATCGCCACGCCCGAGTACAACTGGGGAATCCCGGGCTACCTGAAGAACGCGATCGACTGGGCCTCGCGCCCGTCCTCCGACATGCGGCGCGTGTTCGGCGATCTGCCGGTCGCAGTCATCGGGGCCGGCGGCGGGTCGGGCACGCGCAACGCCCAGGCGGCCTGGGTGCCGGTGTTCCGCTACCTCAAGATGCGGCCCTGGTTCGACGAGTGGCTCTTCGTCGACCGCTCAGCGGAGCGGTTCGATCAGGACAGCCGCCTGATCGATGAGGCGATTCGGGCGCAGCTGCGCACGGTGGTCAGCGGTTTCGTGACCTATTGCGCCCGACTCCCTCGTGCCCGCGCGATGTAAGGGCGCGGATCAGAGACGCCAGGAAAGCGACAGCCCGACGCGTCCTGCGATGGCGAGAGCGACCCCGACCGACGCGCCGGCGACCGTGATGCGCGCCGCTCCGGCGGTGAGCGGCTCGACGCCGAGCGTGGCCCCCGCGCCGGTGAGGGACAGCATGACAGCGCTGGCGACGGCGACCAACGCCCACGCCGGGAACGCCACGTTGCTCCGCCAGGCCAGGCCCGGCCGGGCGCGCAGCGTCCACGCGATCGCGACGTTCGCGACTAGCCAGCTGGCCACGGCAGCCGCGATCGCCGTGTCGGTGCCCCACTCGGCGTGGACGAGGAGGTACGTCGGAAGGACGGCGACCGTGAGCGCCGAGGTGGTGACCGCGATGGCGGACAGTTGGGCGGCGTCGAGGAACCGGCGCGCCGGATCGCGCGGCGGGTGGTCCATTGCGCCGGGTGCCGGCGGCTCGGACACGAAGGCCACCGACGCGCCGACATCCATGAACAGCTCGAGGATGACGATGTGGACTGGGTGGAAGGGGGCGGGCAGTCCCAGCACCAGGGGTACGGCGATGACCACGACGAGCGCGATCTTGGCGCCGAGGTAGAAGGCGACCGCGCGCCGTAGCTGGGAGGCGAGGCCGCGACCGCCCTCGACGGCGCCGACGATCGTCGGGTAGGCGTCGTCGACGAGCACGAGGTCCGACGCCTCGCGGGCCAGATCGGTCCCGCGCGCGCCCATGGCGATGCCGACGTTCGCCGCAGCGAGGGCGGGCGCATCGTTGACGCCGTCGCCGGTGACCGCGACGGCCTCCCCACGGCCCTGGAGGACGCGGACGAGCCGCAGCTTGTCCTCGGGCGTGGCGCGGGCGATGACGGCCTCGCCGCGCAGCCGCTCAGCGAGGTCGTCCTCGTCGAGGGCGTCGAGCGGCGCGCCGCCGTGCATGACCTCGGAGCTATGGATCCCCGCCTCGCGGGCGGTCGCTCCGACGGTGTCGGGGTGGTCGCCGCTGACGACGATCGTCCGCACGCCCGCATGGGCGAGTTCGGCCACGGCGTCGCCCACCCCGGGGCGCAAGGGATCGCGGAAGGCGGTCAGCCCCACGAACGCCAGGTCGGTCTCGGCGTCGGCGGCACTCGTGGGAACCGCGGCGACGTGACGCTCGGCTACGGCGATGACCCGCAGCCCGTCGTCCGCGAGCCGCGCGACGCGCTCGAGCACGGCCGCGCGGTCCGCGGAGGGCATCGCGCACGCCTCGAGCAGGGCCTCCGGTGCGCCCTTCACCGCTACCCACGCGCCGTCGGCCTCGCGCCACACCGCGCTCTCACGCTTGCGCACCGGGTCGAACGGATGCCACGCCGGCCGCTCGCCCACCGGGAGCTCGCCGGCGGCCTCCGCCAGCGCCCGATCGACCGGGTCCTGCGCGGCCGCAGCCCCGTGCGCCGCAGCGGCGACGGTCAGCACGTGCTCGCGGTCGCCGTCGATGCACTCGATCAGCAGCCGGTTCTCGGTCAGCGTCCCCGTCTTGTCGGCGAGAAGCACGGTCATCGCCCCGACGGCTTCGGCGGCGCGCAGCCGGCGTAGGAGCACGCCATGCTGCGCCAAGCGCAGTCCGCCGAGCGCCACCAGCACGGTGACCAGGATCGGCAGCTCCTCGGGGATCGTCGCGAACGCAAGCGTCAGCCCGTCGAGCAGCATCTCGCGTGCGGGCTGGCCGCGGAGCACGCCGACGACCGGCACGAGCACGCATGCCGCCACCGCCACGATGAGCGCCGCGCGCGCGAGCTCGGCCATCGCCCGTTGAAGCGGCGTGGGTGGCTCCTTGGCCTCCGCGACGAGTCGCCCGAGCCGCCCGATCTCCGTGTCCGGGCCGAGCGCGACGACGACGCCTTCGCCGGCTCCGGCCGCCACGGCGCTCCCGGCGTGGAGCACTGACGACCGCTCAGCGAGCGGCGCGTCGGCAGCGACCGGCTCGGGTCCTTTGGCGGCCGCCACCGGCTCGCCCGTCAGGCGCGACTCGTCCGTGGCGAGTCCGTTGGCCTCGACGACGCGGGCGTCGGCGGCGACGATGCTGCCGGCCTCGACGAGCAGCACGTCGCCGATGACGAGCGCGTCGAGCGGGAGCGAGGCGACCGTCCCCGCCCGCCGGACGAGCGCGTTCGGGGCGCTGAGGTCGCGCAGCGCCCGAAGCGCGCGCTTGGCGCGGACCTCGGAGAGCGCCTCGACGACGCTGACCAGCGCGATGACCGCGAAGATCGCGATCGCGTCGCGCAGCTCGCCGAAGATCGCCGAGAGCACGCCGACCGCGACCAGCAGTAGCTGGAGCGGCTCCACGACCGACTCGGCCAGTTCCCCGAGAAGGGCCATGGCCGGTCTTTTCTCGGCCCGCACTTCCGCTGTGCCGCGCCGCTGTTCGACCTCCTCGGGCGTCAGCCCGCTCGAGCGACTGCGGATCCGCTTCCAGAGGACACCGAGCGGCTCGGCGTGGACCGGAACAGCCGGAGCCGCATCGGCGAGACGCGACGCCCCTGTTGCGCACGCCATGCAACGGATGATACGTCGCCCGCGCAACCCGGAAGCCGCGCTGCGCGTCTGGAATCATGTCCGCACGTGCCCCGTGACTGGTTGCTGATCACCGTGTCCACCCCGTCCGGCGGCTCCTCGACGTTGCGCGTCTACGCGTGGCGCAACCTGCGCCGCCTCGGCGCCCACTACCTGCAGCAGTCGGTGTGCGTGCTCCCGGCGACGGCACGGACGACCCGCGCCGCGACACGGCTCGTGGCGCGGCTGCGTGCGGAGGGGGGCCGCGGCGAGATGCTTCGCATCCAGCTGACCGAGGAAGCGCAGGAGGCCGCGGTCATCGACGCGATCCAGTGCGAGCGAAGCGACGAGTACCACGAGCTGGTCGAGAGCACGCAGCAGTTCCGCGAGGAGCTCGAGCAGGAGCGCCGTCGCGGCCGGGCGATGTACACCGAGCTCGAGGAGTCCGACGTCGACCTCGCCCGCCATCAGAAGTGGCTCGCCGCGATCCGCGTACGCGACTACTTCGACGCGCCCGGGGGCGAGGAGGCCGCGGCGGCCGTCGCGTCGTGCGAGGAGGCGCTCGCCCGTTTCGAGAGCGACGCGCTGTCCGCGGAGCTTGACGAGTCCGCGGCGGACGCCAGGCCGACCCTGCGCGCGGTCGACGAGGCCGACTGACGCGAGCGCATGCGTGAGGAGCGGCTCGTCCTCGGCGAGGTGAGGATCGTGATCCGGGTGAGCGCCGAGGACTCCGGTGGCGCGATGACCGTGGTCGAGGAAATCCCGCCGATGGTCGACACGCCGTTGCACGTCCACACCCGCGAGGACGAGCTCTTCTACATCGTCGAGGGCGAGCACATCGTTCAGCGCGGCGACCAGGCATTCAGGCTCGGGCCGGGCGAGGCCATCTTCTGCCCGCGCGGCGTGCCGCACGCCCAGCGCCGCGTCGAGCCTGGCCTCGGGCGCGAGCTCGTGGTCCTCACGCCCGGCGGGTTCGAGCAGTTCTTCCGAGACCTCGCCGCGGCCGACCGAGACCACGCGCTCGGGCCGGACGCCTACGCGGCCGCCTCGGAGCGAGCCGGCATCACCTGGCTCTGACCGCGTTGCTACGGTGAAAATCATGGCGGGTGACCCGCAGCTCCGCGATTACCGCATGGTCGGCGGGCTCGAGGTCTTCACGGACCGCAGCTTCTGGCCCAACTTCTTCTCGCGGATCGTGGCCCGCCTGCACTGGGATCCGCGCGCCATCGATCTCAGCCCGGACATCCGTGCCTGGCCGAAGCTCCCGGACGAGCGCCGCGACCGTCTCATGATCCTTCTCGCCGGCTTCTGCGTGGCCGAGGAAGCCGTCGCCGAGGAGCTCGTGCCGTTCGGCGACGTGGCCAGGAAGACGACCATGGCGTCGACGGAGAACTTGGTGGCGTGGGTCTTCTTCCTGCAGCGCCGCGACGAGCAGCGCCACGCGCGGCTGTTCGATCGCATCGGCGCCGAGGTGCTCGGGTTGCCCGGGGACACCCCGGACGAGCGGCGCGCCGCGGCCCGGGAGCACGCCCCCGCCGCGCTGCTCGACCTCTTCGAGGAACGGCTGCCCGCGCTGTCGGCCGAGCTCGCGCAGGGCCGCACCGGGTTGGGCGAGGGCGTGAGCCTCTACCACATGCTGCTCGAGGGGGTCGTCTTCGACGCCGGGCAGGCGGCGCTGATCGAGGAGCTGGACGACGGCGTCCTGCCTGGGGTGCGCGAGGGGATCGAACGCGTCGAGCGCGACGAGCGCTGGCATGTCGGGTTCGGGCTGCGGTGCCTGGTCGAGAGCCAACCCTCCGCCGAGCTCCTCGACCACCTGGTGGCGCGGGCGGAGGAGGTCGGCGAGGCCTGGGGCGACGCTGTCCCCGCCGCTACGCGGGAAAAGAGCGCGTGCAAGGTGATCCACCGGCTCCACGCCGCTGGGCTGATCAGCGCGCGCGAAGCGGCGGCGTAGCGCGTCGCCGCCGGCGCAGCGTCCGGTAGACGAACTCGTCCGTCTGGCCGGGCTCGCGGGCCGACACAACGACGTCGTGATGGGGCGAGAACCTGCACACCGGGTCCGTGGCCCGGGCATCGCCGGTGAGGCGAAGCGCCTGGCAGCGACAGCCGCCCCAGTCCTCCTCCTGCCGCCCCAGCGGGCACGAGCGGCACGGCTCCTGCATCCACTCGGTACCGCGGAAGCGCGTGAACGCGTCCGCCTCGTGCCAGATCCAGTCGAGCGGGCGATCGCGGACGTTGGGGAACGCGAGGTCGGGGATCGTCGTCGCCGCCTGGCACGGGAGCGCGTCGCCGTTGGGGGCGATGACCATCGTCGTGCGCGCCCAGCCGCCCATGCACGGCTTCGGCAGGTCCTCGTGGTAGTCCGGCAGGACCCAGAGGACCGTGATCCTCGGGCCCACGCGCTCGCGGAACCGCTGGACGGCCTCCTCGCCGCGCTCGAGCTGCTCGCGCGTCGGCGCCAACGCCTGCTGGTTGACGACCGCCCAGCCGTAGTACTGCGTGTTCGCGAGCTCGAGCCGCTGGGCGTCGAGCTCCTCGGTGAGCTGCAGGATCTCCTCGATGCGGTCCAGGTTCTGTCGGTGCAGGACGCAGTTGATGGTCAGGGGGAACCCGAGCTCGCGCGCAGCGCGCGCCGCCGCGATCTTCTTCTCGAACGACCGGCTGCCGGCGATCCGGTCGTTCTCCTCGGGATCCGGGCTCTGGACCGAGACCTGGACGTGGTCCAGGCCCGCCTCCCTCAGCTGCTCGGCGCGCGCGGGCGTGAACAGCGTGGCCCCGGTGACGAGCGTGGAATACAGGCCGGCGTCACGCCCCGCCGCGACGAGCTCGTCGAGGTCGCGACGGAGCATCGGCTCCCCGCCGGTCAGCGCAAGCTGGAGGACGCCGAGCGCGCGGGCCTCGTGGAAGACGCGCATCCAGTGCTCGCCTTCGAGCTCGTCGCGGTAGCGGTCCGCGCCGATGTCGACGGGATTCGAGCAGTACGGGCAGCGCAGGGGACAGCGATACGACAGCTCCGCGACGAGGGTGTAGGGCTTAGGCGGCGGCATCGATGACCAGCCCGCGCTCGCCCATCGTGTCGACCAGCTCACGCACGTCGTCCGTGACGTCCGTGCCTTGGTAGCGCTTCGAGAGCACCGCCGCGATCTCGTCGAGCGTCCGTCCGTCGCAGAGCTCGAGCACCTGCGCCGCGGTCTCGTTCAAGCGGAGCGCACCCTCGGGGATCAGGAGCACGTGCTCGCCACGCACGTCGTCGTACTGCAGGCGGGCGCCGTCGACGAGGCGCGGGCGCATCATGCCTCCACCTCCGGTTGCGTGGCTCCGCGCTCGATCGCGTCGAGCTGGGCCCACAGCACCTCGGTCTTGAACCTGAGCGCGGCGACGGCCCGCTCCTGCTGCTCGCGCGTCACGCAGCGCTCGACGACGAGCCCGAGCGCGTAGTCCGCGTCGCGAGGGGCCTGCTCCAGCCGGTCGCGGAAGTACTTCAGGCCGGCGCGATCGATCCACGGATAGTGGCGCTCGAGCGCGGCGAGCCGGACCCGGATCGCACCCGGCCCGAAGAGCTCGGTGAGCGACGACGCGACCGCTTCGATCCACGGCTTCCGCCGCGCGAAGTCCACGTAGGCGTCGACGGCGTACCGCACCCCCGGCAGCACGCGCCGCTCCGATTCGAGCTCGTCACGGTCGACGCCGAGCGCGTCCCCGAGCCGCAGCCACGACTCGATCCCGCCCGCACCGGGGGACGTGCCGTCGTGATCGATGATCCGTTGGATCCACAGGCGCCGGACCGCGACCTCCGGGCAGTTCGAGAGGATCGCTGCGTCCTTGATGGGGATGCAGCGCTGGTAGTAGAAGCGGTTGGCGACCCAACGCTGAAGCTCCTCGCGGGAGAGCTCGCCGGCGTCCATCCGGACGTGGAAGGAGTGGAGGTGGTGATAGCGCGCTCCCAGACCGCGCAGGCGCTCGACGAGCTCCTCGGGGGACGACGGCTCCGCTCGCGCTCCGGCCGCGATGCTCACAGCTCCAGCTCCAGGCCGTCGTACCCGACCTCGACGCCGGCACGCACGACCGCCTCGCGTTCGGGCGAGTCCTCCAGGAGCACGGGGTTGGTGTTGTTGATGTGCACGAGGATCTTGCGCGGCCGCTTAAGCTCGGCGAGCGCCTCCAGGGTGCCACCTGCGCCCGAGAGCGGCACGTGCCCCATCTGCCCCGCCGTGCGCTCGGAGATGCCGAGATCGACGAGCTCGCGCTCGGTCCAGAACGTGCCGTCCACGAGCACGGCGTCGCTGGCCTCGAGTCGCTCCAGCACCGCGTCGCCGAGCCGTGCGAGCCCAGGGACGTAGGTCAGCACGCCGCCGGTGACACGGTCGCGGAAGGTCAGCCCGATCGCCTCGACGTCCACGCCGCTTCCGCCCAGGTAGCGTGGCGCGTCGCCACCGGCCGGGAACGACTCGACCTCGAGCGCAGACCCCTCCAGGGCGAGCGAGCGATCGGGCTCGAGGGTGTGCCACTCGACGCCGCAGTAGTGCTCGAGCACGGACAGCACAGGGTACCCGTCGGCCAGGGCGCGGCGGACGGCCTCGCTGCCGTAGACCTGGAGGGCGGTCGACGACTCGCGCGCCAGCAGCAGTCCCGCGGTGTGGTCGATTTCCGCATCCGTCAGGAGGATCCCAGCCATCGGAGCCGCGCGGACGTCGTGCGCCGGGTCGGGGCGCAGGCCTTCGAGCTGCTGGCGCAGGTCCGGCGAGGCGTTGGCCAGGTACCAGGGCCCGTCAGCGCCGCGGATCGCCAGCGACGACTGGGTTCGCGGCCGGGCGGACGTGCCCGTACGCGCCGCCTCGCACGTAGGGCAGCGGCAGTTCCACTGGGGGAACCCTCCCCCTGCGGCTGAACCGAGGACTCGCGCGCGCATGTTCGGCCGACGTCGAGGTCTTGGTGAGCGCGCGCCGGCAGCGGTAAAGCGGCCCGCAAGGGGCCGCTACCAGAGACTCTCTCTACCGGTGGTAGAAGTAGGAAGTGACTTCCGAGCAGAGCTCGACGAGCTCGAACTTAGGCTTGGTCCAGGTCATGGAACCTCCCTTTCTGGGCAGAAGACTTTCCGTTTCCGGACTCTAGCAACGATCGATGCGGGGCAGTCGGCACGTCGCTACGGCGTCCAGATGCTCGTCGAGCTCACATCGCGCCTGGCCGACAGGGCGGCCAGAGCGGCGGGCCCGTAGTGGTCCGCATCACGCCGATCGGCCGTGTGCGTCGACGAGATCGTGGTCGCCTGCGGGCGGCCGCTGCTCGCGGCGGCGGCATCGTCGTCGCCGCCCGTGCCGGTGGCCACCAGGACTGCCATCGCAAGGAACGCGATCCCGGTCAACAGGTCGGTGCGGATGCGAGGGATGAAGCTCGCCGCTGCCCGCCCGATCTGATGGCCGGCCACCGACATCACGAACGTGATCACCCCGAACAGGATGGGCGCGAGCCAGGGGGAGTATCCGGCGAGGCCGAGGCTCGCGCCGGCGGTCACGTTGTCGATGCTCAGCGGCAGGGCCAGCCCGCGCGTCGCCCATTTCATGTCCGGGTCTGCGGGCTCGGGCCGCACCAGCGCCCGGATGACGACGAACAGCCCGTATGCAGCGAGCCCGACCGCGGCGATCATGTCGGCGGTGGAGGAGATGCGCTGGCTCAGGTAGTGCCCGAGGACGATCCCAACGGCCGGTGCGACGGCATCCCACAGGCCGAAAATCAAGGAGGTCTTGACCGACCGACGCCAGGTCGGCTTGAGCCCGCCCAAGGCGACCGAGACCCGGAAGTTGTCCAGGCTCAGGGTGAACCCGAGAGTGAGAAGCGCGATCACTGGCACCCATGCGGGGAGTGAGGGCCGACTGCCCGGGCAGTCGGCCCTTCCTCACCCTTCTTCTCGGTTTTCGTCAGTCCGGCAGCGCGAACGCGAACAGCGCGCTTCCGTGGGAGGACCCCAGCATCTTGGGCAGGAACCCCTCGGCCCAACCGCCCCAGCCTGCCGGCGCCACGACGTACTGCTTCCCATCGACGCTGTAGCTCGACGGGCTGCTGTGGTGGCCGCTGCCGCACTGGAAGTGCCACAGCAGGTCCCCGCTGCTGTCGTCGTAGGCGTTGAACTCTCCGGTCGGCTCCCCGCCGAAGACGAGGCCGCCGCCCGTGGCCAGCAACGACGAGCACATGCAGATGTCATTGGTCCAGCGCCAGCGCTCCTGACCGGTGCGCGGATCGTAGGCGCTCACGTAGCCGGCCTGGTCGTCGCCGTCAACAGCAACGCCGGCGCCCCAGTACGGGATGCTCTCCTTGAACTCCCTGCGCCGCCGCGTGGCCGTCGCGCCGACGTCCTGCACCGGAACATAGAGGAGCTCGGTCTTCGGGCTGTAGCACGCGTGCGTCCATTCCTTGGCGCCGGCCGGACCGGGCCAGAAGTGGACCGGGTCGCCCTCCTTGTCGGGGTAGACCTTCGCCGTCACGTTGCCCATCTCGTCGACCTCACCCCAGTCGATGCGGTCAACGAACGGCGCCACGCGGACCGCGGACATGTCGGTGCGATCCAGGATGTACATGAACCCGTTCTTGTCGAAGTGGGCGGCCAGCTTCTGCCCATCGAGGTCGAACAGGATGTGCTCCATGACGCTGTCGTAGTCCCACAGGTCGTGCGGGGTGTACTGGAAGTGCGACTTGATCTCGCCGGTGTCGGCGTCGACTGCGACGCCGGCGTCGGTGAAGAGGTTGTCGCCTTCGCGCACGCCTCCGTCGAAGTCGGGACACGGGTTGCCGGTCCCGTAATAGAGGAGGTTCAGCCCGGGGTCGTAGGTGGGCGTGATCCAGCAGTTCGCCCCACCCCGCTGCCAGGCCTCGCCTTCGGCGGGCCAGGTCTCGGAGCCGGGCTCGCCCGGCTTCGGGATCATGTAGCAGCGCCACACGTGCTCGCCGGTCTCGCGCTTGAACGCGTCGGTGTGGCCACGCACGCCGAACTCACCGCCCGAGCTCCCGACGATCACCATGTCCTTGACGACCAGGGGAGCGACGGTGGCGCTCTCGCCGGCGCGCACATCGCCGTAGGGCTTGTCCCAGACCTTCTTGCCGGTCTCGGCGTCCAGCGCGATGATGTGCGCGTTCAGGGTGGTCATGAAGACCAGCCCCTCGGCTACGGCGACCCCGCGGTTGACGTTGCCGCAGCACAGCGACACGTCGAACGGCGAAGCGTGCTTGTAGCGCCACAGCTCGCTCCCGGTCTGGGCGTCGAGAGCAAAGAGCATGCCGTCCCAGGCCGAGACGAACATGATCCCGTCGACGACGATCGGGGAGGCCTCCCACGCATACGTCGATGCGCCCGAATGCAGGCCCATCGAGCCGACCTGGTACACCCACTCCGGCTTGAGCTTGTCGACGTTGCTCGCGTTGATCTGGTCCAGCGGGCTGTAGCGCTGCCCGTCGTAGGCGCCGTAGTAGGTCAGCCAGTTCTGGGGTTCGTCGCGAGCGTTGAGAAGCCGGTCGTAGGTGACGCCCTTGGTGACGGGCGGCGCGCTGCCAGCGTCGGCGCTCAGGTCTTGGTAGGGGATCGCAGTTCCTGCGTCTACGTACTCGTTTGCCATCGAGTACTCCTTTCGACGGTGCGCTTGGCGGTCGTTCTAAACGTCGGGCTGCGGCTGGGGCGGGCGGTCGAGCTTCGCCTCGTCCGGCACGGTGCCGCCGACGACGATCGCCCCCGTCAGGCCCCGGCCCTCGTCGTTGCCCGTTGTGGACCCGTACCAGTAGTAGCCCGGTCCGTCGAGCTCGAGGGTGGCCGTGCCCTTCGAATGGTTCACCAGCCAGATGAACTGGGTGTCCCCGTTGCTCGGCAGGACGGCGCAGTGGGTGTTCTTGTCGTCGTTGATGAGCGTGAGCTCGAGGATGCCCCCGTGAGGCATGACCAGGACCCCCGGCTCGTAGACGAGCTGGTCCTCCGGGATCCGGATCGTGGCGGTCATCTTCCCGCCGGATCCCTCCTCAGCCTCCCCCACGGTCGTCCGCCCGAGTATGCGACCGAGCGTCACACCGTTTTGCTTGTCCAAGCCCGGAACATCGGCCACGCGAATCCCCTTTCGGCAGGACTTTCAGGCGTCACGGACATCGCTAGCTCCGCGTTGTTTGACGTTACTACTTCCCGCGCCGGCCTGTCGTCAGCCTGACGCGCTCCCGGCGGGGCTCCTCGAACGTCAGATAGCCCCAGTCGAGCGGCGCTTCCTGGCGGTAGTTCTTGTTCAGGGCGCGCGCGATGCTCGCCTTCATCAGCTCCTTGCCCAGGTAGAACGCGTGCGTGGGCTCATCGACCCCGAGCTGGTCGAAGATCTCGTTGAAGTCCGTCCCCTTGACGAACAGCTCGGCGTTGAAGACGTAGATCCACTCGCTGTCGGCGAAGATGCGGAAGTTCGGGTCGGTGACCTGCGCGTGCAGCTCGCGCAGCTCCGCTTCCTCATAGGGGCGGAGGTCCTCGTCCTTGACCGTGAGCAGCCGCCCGTCGACGTGCTTCGGCGGCGTGCCCTGCTCCTGCGCGAAGTGCATGAGCTGCGCGGCCAGGACGGCCTCCTGGACGGCGCCTTGCGCCCAGTTGATGACCTCGGTGGTGAGCACGTTGCGGATGCCCAGCTCCTGGCAGAACCCGATGAGCACCGCCGTCACCCCCGTGCTGTCGGCCTCGGTCAGCTCGGTGAGGTTGCCGACGCCCATGAGCATCTCCACCTCGGGGTGGCGCCGGCGCACCTCGAGGTAGCGCCCCAGGCTCGCCGCGAAGCCGGTGCCGATCGGCTCGATGATGGGGTCGACGAGATAGGGCTTGCCGAGCCGGTCGAGGTGGGCGATCGTCTCCTCGAGGCTGTCGAGGTCTTCCGGCGTGTCGGGGATCAGCACCGGCGTGGCGCGCAGGCGCTCCGCGAGGTCGCGATTGGACCCGTTGAGGCTGAGCACGTAGTCGACGCCCGCCTCGTCGGCCATGCAAATCTCCTCGGCGTCCATCGTGTCAATGCTGAGGGCGAAGCCGCGTTCGCGCAGCTCGGCGATGATCGCGGGGCCCGCGTCGAGCCAGCGGCGATCGAGCGACAGGCCCAGGTCGATGACGTCGGCGCCGGCGTCACGGTAGGAGCCGGCCAGCTCGATGATGCGGTCACGGCTCAGCCGCGGGACGTTGTTGATCTCCGCGAACACGCGGACGTCGCGCGGGCCATAGCTGGCACGGGCGTCGGCCTGCCCGAACCAGCTCGGCAGCTGCTTGAGGTCGGCGGGGCCCTTCTCGACGGGAATCCCGAACCGCTCGGCCAGCACATCGGTCTCGCCCTGGCAAAGGCCGGGGATCATGATCCTCGTGGCCGCCTCGGGGACCTCGAGGCGGCGCGCGATCCACTCGGTCGTCATCAGCGCGGCGACCGTGATCTTCATGACCGCGACGTCGTAGCCGAACGGCAGCTCGGTCCGGCCCAGCGTGGCCTGCAGGGCCGGCGCGGCCAGCTTGCCGGTCACGAACAGGAAGCGCTCGGCCATGCGCGTGTCGGGGCGCGGGCGCTGTCCGCTAGGTCTTGCTGATGACGAACTTGTTCGGCGTGCCCTCGAGCGCGCTGTCGGGGTCCGGCCGCCACAGCACGGTGTCCTCGATCTTACGCGCGAGCGCGAAGTCCTTGTCGGTGATCCCGCCGGCCGCGTGATTCTTGAGCTTGACCCAGAGCTTGCCCCAGGTCACCGACAGGTCGGCGTGGTGGTACGCCGCCTCGCAGATGAAGCCGACGGCGTTGACGACCATGAGCGTCGTGGGCCAGCCGTCGGTGTTGTACTTGCGCCGTAGCCAGCCGTCCTCGAGGTACCAGCCGTCGAGGCCGTGCTCCTTGATCTTCGCCTCCACCTCGTCGTCGGTGTACGTCTTGTCCTTCACGGCCATGCGATCGCCTCCTTGAAAGGCACTACATCACAACCCCGCCGTTGGTGTTGATGGCCTGCCCGGTGATGAATGCCGACCCCGGTGACGCGAGCCACAGCGCCGTCGCGGCGACATCCTCGGGCTGGCCCCAGCGCCCGAGTGGCGTGGAGCGCGCGACCGAGCGGTGGAAGTCCGGATCAGCCTCGCGCGCGAACCTGGTCTCGATCCAGCCGGGGCAGAGCACGTTGACACGGACCCGGGGCGCCAGGCCGCGCGCCAGGCTCTTGCTGTAGGCGAGCACGCCGCCCTTGACGGCGCTGAACAGCTCCGGGTTCTCGCCCGCCATGCCGACGGTGACGTGGTCCCAGCTCATGTTGAGGATGGTCCCACCGCCCGGCTGCTCGCGCATCGCGGCCCCGGCGGCATACGAGCACGCGATGGTCCCCTTGAGGTCGACCGCGAGCAGCAGGTCGAGCTTGCGCTCCCAGTCCCAGTCGGCCGCCTCGCCGGTGAGCACGTCGGCGCCGGCGTTGTTGACCCACATGTCGAGCCCGCCGAGCCGCTCGCGCGCCTCCTCCACCAGCGCCTCACAGCCGGCTCTGACGCCGAGGTCGGCCTGGGCGACCACTGCCCGGCCACCGCTCGCTCTGATCCGCTCGGCGACCGCCGCGGCCCCTCCCGCGCTCTCGCGGTGCGCCACGAGGACGGACGCCCCGGCTCCACCGAAGGCCTCGGCGATGGCAGCGCCGATGCCGCTGCTCGCGCCGGTGACCGCCGCCCGCATCCCGTCCAGCGTTCGATCGAATGCCGCCAAGGGCCGACTATACGATGCGGCGAATGCCGCGCCGCCCCGAGACGGTCGCCGGCGCCGCGCAGTTCGCGTGCGTGCTGGAGGTGAGCGCCGAGAAGCCGGGCAACATCACTCCGAGCCACGACTTCGAGGACGCGTCGTTCGAGGACATGCTGCGCAGCGCCATCGCGCTCGGCCCTGAGCTTCGCCGTGCGGGCGAGCGGAGCGTCGGTGAGACGGTGCTGGCGGCTGTGCGCGCGTCGCGGGAGGTCGCCGGCGCCAACACCAACCTCGGGATCGCGCTCCTGGTCGCGCCCCTCGCGCGGGCCGCGTTGACCGGTGGGCCCCTCCGCGAGCGCCTTGGCGTCGTGCTGGGCGCGCTCACGGTCGACGACGCGCGGGCCGCGTACGCGGCGATCCGCCTGGCCGGCGCCGGGGGCCTGGACGAGCCTGTCGAGCACGACGTGCGCGACGAGCCTCGCGTGACGCTGCGCGAGGCGATGGCGGCGGCTGCGCAGCGCGACACGATCGCGGCCGAGTACGTCTCCGAGCACGCCGTGACGTTCGAGGTCGGGCTGCCCGCGCTCAGCGGCGCGCTGAACGACGGATTGCCTCCGCGCGACGCCGTCGTCGAGCTGGCGTTGCGCTTGCTCGCCGCCGTGCCCGACACGCTGATCGCCCGCAAGCGGGGCCCCGACGCGGCCGCGCGCGTCAGCGAAGGCGCCCGCGAGGTGCTCGCTGCCGGCGGCGTCCGGACGGCTGCGGGTCGGACGGCCTTGGCCGCGTTCGACGCCTCGTTGCGCCGGGTCGGGCACTCGCTCAACCCGGGGACCACGGCGGATCTCGTCACCGCGGTCCTCTTCGTCGCGCTGTTGGAGGGCGTGCTCTGAGCTCGGTGGGCGAGCCGATCCTGCTGGTCTCGGTGAGCGCCCGCATGCTCGCGGAGCTGGCCGTCGGAGCCGGGTACGGCGTCGTGGCGCTGGACCGCTTCGGCGACCTCGACCTGCAGCGGCTGTGCCCGAGCGTGTCGGTGCTGCGCGACCTGGGCGGACGCGGCGGCATGGCCGCGCTGGTGGACGCGGCGGAGGAGATCGAGGCGCCGAGCGTCGTCTACGGGGCGGGCCTGGAGAACCAGCCGGCGCTCGTCGCCCGACTGGCCTCGGGACGCACGCTGCTCGGGTGTAGGCCCGAGACGCTCCAGCGCGTGCGCGACCCCGCTGTCCTGGGTGCTTCCCTGCGTGCGGCGGGGCTCGCCTACCCGTCGACGCTCAGCGCCGCCGACGCGCCGCGGCGGGCGGACCGCTCGCGCCGCTGGCTGCGCAAGCCGGTGCGCGGCGGTGGCGGCCGCGGGGTGCGCGAGTGGCGGGGTGGGGCACTGGCGGGCGAGGTCGTGGTGCAGGAGCGCGTCTCGGGCCTCGCATGCTCCGCGGCCGCGGTAGCGAACGGACGGTCGGCGGTCGTGCTCGGCCTCAGCGAGCAGCTCGTCGGCCACCGCGCCCTCGGCGGGCGCGGCTATGCCTGGTGCGGCAACGTCGTGCCGCCGCGGCTGGACCAGGAGCAGCAGCGCGCGCTGACCGGCGCGGCGCAGGCGATCTGCGCGCATGGGGCCGCCGCCTTCGACCTCCACGGGCTCTTCGGCGTCGACCTCGTGTGGGACGGCGAGCGCGCGTGGGTCGTCGAGGTCAACCCGCGGCCGACCGGGTCGCTCGAGTCCGTCGAGGCGGCGCACGGGGTCGGCGTCTTCGCCGCCCACGTGGCGGCGTGCGCCGGGCGCCTGCCGTCGATCGAGCCCGGTCCCGTCCCGTCCGGCGCCGCGGGCAAGGCGATTCTCTTCGCTGCCGGGGGTGTGCGCGTCGGCGACACGCGTGGCTGGCCGGCGCGCGGCATCCGCGACGTGCCTCACCCTGGTGAGCGGATCGACGCCGGTCATCCGATCTGCACCCTCGTCTCCTCGCAGGACTCGCCTGAGGCGGTCATGGCCGACCTCGAGACGCGCGCCGCCGGCCTGCGTACCGAGCTGGCCCTATCCTCGGCCCGGACATGACGCTCTCCGTCAACGATCGTGCCCAGGAGCTCGCCGATCGTCTCGCTGCCGAGGCAGATGCCCTGCGCGTGGCGGTGACGACCCTGCCCAACGGCACGCGGCTTGTCGATTGCGGCAGCGCCGTTCCCGGCGGCCTCGAGGCGGGTCGTCGCTTCGCGCAGATCTGCATGGGCGACCTGGGCGCGGTCACGTTCGCACCGCTGGTGCTGGAAGGCCGCTGGCTGCCCGGCTTGGCGGTCGTCACCGATCACCCCGCGCTGGCCTGCCTGGGGTCCCAGTACGCGGGCTGGCGCCTGGATCGCGACGGCTACTTCGCGATCGCCAGCGGGCCCGGCAGGGCGCTGATCCGCGCCGAGGAGCTCTACGACGACCTCGAGGTCGACGAGCGCGCCCAGAAGGCGGTGCTGTGCCTCGAGACGCGCGAACCCCCGCCGACGGAGATCGCCGACTACGTGGCCGAGCGCGCCGGCGTCGACGCGTCCGACCTGACGCTCGTGTTCGCCCCGACCGCGAGCCTGGCCGGCGGGGTCCAGGTGGCTGCCCGCGTAGTCGAGACGGCGTTGCACAAGCTGCACGAGCTCGAGTTCGACGTCCGGCGTGTCGTGAGCGGGTTCGGGAGCTGCCCGCTGCCGCCCGTCAGCCGCAAGGACCCGGAGGCGATCGGGCGCACCAACGACGCCGTGCTCTACGGCGGCCAGGTCGAGCTCACCGTGGACGCGCCCGACGAGGAGCTCGAGGAGCTCGTGCCGCGGCTGCCGTCATCGGCCTCGCGCGATCATGGCGAGCCCTTCGGCGCCGTCCTCGAGCGGGCCGGATGGGACTTCTACGCCATCGACCCGCTGCTCTTCAGCCCGGCTGAGGTGCGCCTCACCAGCGTGGTCAGCGGGCGGAGCTTCAGCGCCGGCGAGGTGGATGTCGGCGTGCTCGAGCGCTCCTTCCGGGGATGAGCGCTACGGCCGCCACGAGCCCGATCGTGGAGACCGTCACGACCACCATCAACCCGGACAGGACGGTCAACTGCGCGGCCATGGGGGTGGAGTGGGAAGGCGAGATCATCATGCTCAAGCCGTACCGCGGCACGCGCACGCTGCGCAACCTGCGTGCGACGGGCACGGCGGTCATCAACCTCACCGACGACATCCTGCTCTTCACGCAGGCGGCGCTCGATGACCCGCACCCGCCCACGCGGCCCGCGGCGGCGATCGACGGGGCCGTGCTGGCGGACGCCTGCTCGTGGCGCGAGGTCACCGTCGAGGCGATCGAGGCGAGCGGACCGCGCGCGCGGGTCACCACACGCGTCGTGGGGCGGGGCACCGGCCGCGAGTTCCTCGGCTTCAACCGCGCGCGGCACGCGGTGCTCGAGGCGTCGATCATCGCTTCGCGTGCCCGTCGGCTGCCGGCGGGTGAGATCCGAGCCGAGCTGGCTCGCCTCCAGGTCCTGGTCGACAAGACGGCCGGGCCGCGCGAGCGCGAGGCCATGGAGCTCGTGCGGGGACACGTGCGGGCCGACATCGGATGACCGCGGTCCGCGTCGAGGCGCCGGCGCGGCTGCACCTGGGCATGCTGGACGCAGCCGGCGGCGGCACACGACGCTTCGGCGGGCTGGGCGTGGCGGTCACCCGTCCCGCGGCGGTGGTCGAGGCGAGCCCAAGCGCCGAGCTCGCCGTGGAGGGGCCTGACGCCGAGCGTGCGCTCGCGGTCGCACGGGCCTGTCGCGACGCGTTCGGCCTGGAGGGCGGTGCGCGGATCCGCGTGCTCGAGGCCATTCCGCCGCATGTCGGCCTCGGCTCGGGCACCAAGCTCGCGCTCGCCGTTGCGACGGCCATCGCCGCGTTGACGGGGCAGGCCCCGGAGCCGCCGGCCATCGCCCGTGCGGCCGGACGTGCATCGCGGTCGGCCGTCGGCCTGTGGACGTTCGTCCTCGGGGGACTCGTGGTGGAGGGCGGCGTGCGCACCGGCGGCGCACGCGCCGCCCCGCTGCTGGCCCGCTACGCGATGCCCGAGGACTGGCATTGCGTCCTGGCCATCCCGCGCGCCGATCCGGGGCTCTCCGGGCCGGCCGAGGAGGAGGCCTTCGCGGGCCTGCGACCGGACCCGACCCACGCAGCGCTGATCGCCCAGCTGGTGCTGACCTCGCTGTTGCCCGGGCTCGCCGATGGCGACCTGACCGAGTTCGGCGCTGCGCTCACGCGGCTCCAACGGCTCGTCGGCGAGGCGTTCGCCCCAGCCCAGGGCGGGGTCTTCCACCCGCGCGCCGACGCCCTGGTCGAGGCGATGCTCCGGGTCGGGGCGGCAGGGGTGGGACAGAGCTCATGGGGGCCGGCCGTGTACGGAATCGTCGGGAGCGAGGAGGCGGGCCGTGAGTTGGTTTCGCGCATGGAGACGGAGCTCGCCGGCGGCGGGCGCGTCGAGCTCGTGCGCTTCGACAATCGCGGCGCCCGCGTGGAGGTCCGGTGAAGCTGCTCGTCAGCGTCGCCGACGCCGGCGAGGCGCGCGTGGCCGTGCGCGGCGGTGTCGACATCGTCGACGTCAAGAACCCGGCCGAGGGCTCACTGGGCGCTCCTGCGCCCGGCACGATCGCCCAGGTCCGCGACACCGTCCCGCCCGAGCGGCCGGTGAGCGCCGCCATCGGCGACCTGCCCAACCTGCCCGGCACCGCGGCGCTCGCGGCCCTGGGGGCCGCGCACGCCGGCGCGGCCTACGTGAAGGTCGGGTTGTGGGGAACGTCGACCGAGGACGAGGCCGTGGCGGTCCTGCGCGCGGTGCGCGAGGCCCTCGACGGAGGCCCCACCGTCATCGCCGGCGCCTATGCGGACGCGGACCGCGTGCCAAGCCGGCCACTGGCGCCCGGTGCTGTTGTCGCCGCCGCGCGCCGGGCTGGGGTCGGTGGCTGCCTGGTCGACACCGCCGTCAAGGACGGTCGCGGGCTCTTCGCATGGCTCACGCCGGAAGCGCTCACAGCGTTGGTCGCGGCGGCGCACGCCGCCAACCTCGAGATGGCGCTGGCCGGCGCGTTGCGCGCCGAGGACCTTCCCACGGTACGGGCAACCGGAGCGGACATCGCGGGCGTGCGCTCGGCCGCCTGCCGCGACGGCCGGCGCACCGCGTCCCTCGACGCGGAGCGCATCGAGCGGCTGTGCGCGATGTGCGCGCGCTCGGCCTAGAGCACGAGCGTCCCGGCGGCGCTGCCGCGCTCGAGCAGCGTCACGAGCCGAGCCGGGTCGCGGCCATCGATCACCCACGCCTCGACGCCCGCCGCGCGCAGGGCCTGCGGCAGGTACTCGTCGACCCCCGCGGCGCGGCCGGCCGCGCGCAGCCCAGCCAACTCGCCGACGCTCAGCCGCGCCGGCGGCGGCCCGTCCGGCGGCCAGTCGCGATAGAGGCCGGCCACCGGCTTGACGAGCACCACGCGCGCGGCGCCCACGACACCGGCCACCCACGCGGCGATCGAGTCGGACGTGACCGCGGGCGAGACAGGCACTGGGTCTGAGGCAAGCACGGCCGCCGCAAGCAGGACCGGCGTCTGCCCGCGGCCGGCGGCGTCGCGGGCGGACGCGAGCTGCGTGCACGGCAGCGCGTCGGGGATCAGGTCGCAGAGCAGCCAGCCGAACTGGTCCATCGCGAGGATCGCCATCCGGTGCACCGTCGCCTCCCGTAAGGCCAAGCGACGCCCGTGAGCGCGCACGGCATCCGCGAACCCCGCGCCGCCGGGCACGACCAGCAGCGGGTGGCGCGCCCCGGCCTCGCCGACCGCACGGCACAGCTCCCGCAGCGCGGTGTCACCCGCCTCGCGCGCGAGCCCGCCGCCGATCTTCACGACCGTCGTCACGGCCCGCGTTCTGCCAGCAGCGCGGCGAGCGCCGCAGCGGGTGCCGCGTCGCGCTCGGCGGCGCTCCAGGGCAGCTCGACCACGGCCCGGTCCAGGCGCTGCGCCGCCGCGCGCGCCAGGAACGCCCCGCCGCCCAGGGGGACCACCGGCGCAGCGCCCCCGACGCGCTCGCTGACCCGGCGCGCCGCCGTCTCGATCTGGCCGAGCTGCTCTGCGTACAGGTGGGCGGCGATCGCATCGATCTCGTCCGCGGCCAGCTGCTCGACATCGGCGCACACGAGGCGCGCAACCCGCTCGCGCGCGCAGTCGATCGTCGCCGGACGGCCATCCGGGGTCGCGCAGGTGTACCCGTCGGGCGTCAGGTGGCCGAGGATCAGGTGCACGTCGGCGCTGATCGCAAACAGCTCCGAGGCGACCGGGCACCAACGGTCGCGCACGGGCACGCTCGGGGCGATGGCGGCGAGGTTGGTACGCAGGCCGCCCGTGTACACGAGCTCCCCGGCCAGCAGCCGGTCGAGGTCGGTACGGCCGACGGCGGCAACGCGGCCGGCGGCGATCGGGATGAGGTCGACGGTCGTGCTGCCCACGTCGATCATGAGCGCGTCCGCGTGCAGCTCGGCGACCGCGAGCGCGCTCGCCACCCAGTTGGCGGCCGCCACAGCGAGTGGTCGCGTCCGCGCCTCGGCGAAGGAGACGAGCTCGCCGTCCGTCGTGAGCGCAAGCAGACGCCGGCCGCGGAACGCCGCCTCTGCAGCGTCGAGCACGAAGCCCACGCCCTCGCGCTTGGTGCGGAAGGCGTCCGAGAGCTCCGCTGTCGTGGTCAGCGCCACGGCCTCCAGCCGCCCTTGCGCCGCTTCCGCCACGACCGCACGCAGCACGCTCTCGAGGGCCTCGCGGTCCCGCCAGACCTCGAACCGTCGGGAGACGACGCGCCGGTGCACCCCGTCTCGCCATACCCCCTTCGTATTGGCACCGCCGACGTCGAGGCCGATTACGCCGCGCATGGGCGACCCTCCCGGAGCATGCGAGTGATCCCAGTCATCGATCTCAAGGGCGCCGCCGCGGTCCACGCCGTGCGCGGCGAACGCGAACGCTATCGGCCGCTGCGCAGCGGGATCGTTGCCGGCTCGGACCCCGTCGCGGTCGCGCGGGCGGTCCGCGACACGCTGGAGCTCGACGAGCTCTACGTGGCCGACCTCGACGCGATCGCCGGCCGAACAGCGCACCGGGAGGCCATCGCCGCTCTGGCCCGCGAGGCGCGGGTGATGGTCGATGCGGGCGTCACCGACGTCGCCGAGGTCGGGCGCCTCCTCGAGCTCGGCGTGGCGCGCGTGGTGATCGGCACCGAGACGCTGGCCGACGACCGGGCGCTCGAGCGCCTGCGGGCCGCACTGCCCGACGCCCCGCTCGTCCTCAGCCTCGACCTGCGCGCCGGTCGCGTCTTGTCGCCGCAGCCCGAGCTCCAGCGGCTCGGTGCGCCGGAGGCGCTCGCCCGGCTCGGAGGCTCGGGCGTGCGCGAGGCGATCGTGCTCGACCTCGCGCGCGTCGGCGCCCGCGGGGGGCCGGACGTCGCGCTCGTGCGGGAGCTCAGCGCCCGTTTTCCGGAGCTCGAGCTGCTGGCCGGCGGCGGCGTACGCGACGTCGGGGACCTCCGCGCACTGGCCGAGGCCGGCGCGGCCGGCGCGCTCGTCGCCACCGCCCTGCACAGCGGTGCGCTCAGACGGGACGACCTGCGCGGGCTCGGGTGAGCCCGGAGGCCCTCACCCGACAACGGTCTCCAGATGCTGCGCGAGCGCGGCCGCCACGTCGACCCCGGTGGTGCGCTCGACGCCCTGCCAGCCGGGGATGCCGTTGACCTCGAGCACGTAGTCGGTGCCCTCGGTCGTCCGCAGGAGGTCGACGCCCGCGTAGTCGGCGCCCAGGGCGGCCGCCGCACGGACGCACAGGCGCTCGCGCTCTCCGTCAAGACGCAACGCGCGCGCACGTGCGCCGCGCGCGAGGTTCGCGCGCCAGCCCTCGCCGACGCGCTCGATCGACGCCACCACGCGCTCGCCGACGACAAGCGCCCGGACGTCGCAGCCCGCGTGGGGCAGCGTCTCTTGCAGGTAGTACACCGCCCGTTCGACCTCCAGCGCGCGAAACACCCGCTGCGCGACGTCGCGATCGTCCACCCGCACCATGCCCAGTCCCATCGAGCCGAAGAGCGGCTTGACGATCACATCGCCGCCGAGCGCGACGAAGGCCTCCATGGCGTCGGTGGGCCGCTCGCAGGCGATGGTGCGAGGGGTGGGCAGGCCGGCGCGGGCCAGAAGGGCCGAGGCGAGGAACTTGTCCACCGTCCGCTCGATCGCGTGCGCCCCGTTGACCGCGCGCACGCCGACAGCGGCCAGCGCGTGCAGCGCGTCGACGCGGAAGACGACCTGCTCGAGCGAGCCTCTCGGGATGCCGCGCACGAGCACGACGTCGCATTCGTCGAGCGCGACCTCGTGTCCGCGGAGGGTGAGGCGGCCGTCGATGCGGCCGACGATCCGCGTGACCGGCGCGAAGCTGCATTCGTGTCCGCGCGCGGTCAGGGCCCGTTCGATCTGCCCTGCGTGCCAGCCTCCGGTCGAACCCAGAACCGCGACGCGCAACCGCGGCTCGCTCACCGGCGTGCCGCGGGCGCGAGAATGTGGGCCGGGATGCGCACGCTGCTGATCGACAACTACGACTCCTACACATTCAACCTCTTCCACCTGCTGGGCGAGGTCAACGGCAGCGAGCCGGTGGTCGTGCGCAACGACGAGCTCCCGTGGGAGGAGCTCGCCGCTCTGGATGTGGACAACGTGGTGATCTCCCCCGGCCCCGGCCGGCCGGAGCACCCACGCGACGTCGGCGTCTCGCTCGATGCGCTGTCGCGCGCGACGGTGCCGGTGCTCGGTGTGTGCCTCGGCCACCAGGCCCTCGCCCATGTGGCCGGCGGGACCGTTCAGCACGCGCCCGAGGTGATGCACGGGCGCCTGAGCCCGATCGACCACGATGGGAGCGCGCTGTTCGCGGGGATTCCCCAGGGCTTCCGCGCCGTGCGCTACCACTCGCTCGCGGTCGGGGCGGTGCCGGCGGCGCTGCGGGTCACGGCGTGGACACCGGACGGGGTGATCATGGGTCTCGAGCACCGCGTCCGGCCGCTGTTGGGCGTGCAGTTCCATCCCGAGTCGGTGGGCACCCGGCACGGACGCCGCATGCTCGAGAACTTCCGGGACATCACCCGCTCCCGCGCGCGACGCGTGCGGTCGGCGGGCGCTGGTGCTCGGCGGCAACCGCACGCGCCGCCGGTCGCGCGCCCGGCGCCCGTAGGCGCGCGCATCCACCACCGCCGGCTGGAGTACTGGTGCGAGCCCGAGGCGGTGTTCTGCGCGCTCTATGCCGAGTGTGAGCACGCGGTCTGGCTCGACAGCGCCCGCGTGGGCCCGGGCGTCGCACGCTTCTCGTTCATCGGCGCGCCCGAGGGCCCACTCGGTCAGGTGGTGCGCTACGACGTCGAGACCGGCACGCTCGTGGTCGATCGCGCGTCGGGGCGCGAGGTGTCCACGACGAGCGTGCTCGACCATTGCCGGGACGAGCTCGCGCGCCTGCGGGCGGACGCCCCGGAGCTGCCGTTCGACTTCACCTGCGGCTTCGCCGGGTACCTCGGCTACGAGCTCAAGGCCGAGTGCGGAGGGCGGCAGGCGTACGCCTCGCCGCTGCCGGACGCGGGGCTGGTGCTCTGCGACCGGCTGATCGCCTTCGATCACCACGAGCGCCGCGTTGACCTCCTCGCGCTCGCCGACCCCGCCGGCACGGAGGCCGCCGAGGCGTGGCTGGCGACCACCACGCGCCGCTTGGACGACATCGTGCGCGAGCCCCCACCGCCTCCCCCGGCTCCGGCGCCGCCGGGCACGCTGCGGTTCGAGCTGCGCGAAGCCCCCAAGGCGTACCTGGCCAACATCGCCGCCTGCCTGCACGAGATCGTGGAGGGCGAGACCTACGAGGTCTGCCTGACGACTGAGCTGCGCAGCGATGCCGGCCTCGACGCCGTGGCGGCCTATAGGGCGCTGAGGGCCCGCAACCCAGCGCCGTTCGCTGCGCTGCTGCGGCTTGGCGACGTTTCGGTGCTGAGCTCGTCGCCCGAGCGCTTCCTCCAGGTCGACCGCGACCGCGTTGTCGAATCGCGCCCCATGAAGGGGACCGCGGCGCGGGTGGCGGAGCCGTTCGAGGATGCCTGCCGGGCGGCGGAGCTCCGCCGCGACCGCAAGACGCGCGCCGAGAACCTGATGATCGCGGACCTGGTCCGCAACGATCTCGGCCGGGTCTGCGCGCTGGGCAGCGTCGAGGTCCCCGGCCTGATGGTCGTGGAGCCTCATGCCACCGTCCACCAGATGGTGACGGTGGTGCGCGGTCGCCTACGCGAGGACGCCGATGCGATCGACTGTGTGCGGGCGGCCTTCCCTGCCGGCTCCATGACGGGCGCGCCGAAGCTGCGCACCATGGAGATCATCGACCGCATCGAGGGGCGGCCGCGCGGCGTCTACGCTGGCGTCCTTGGCTTCTTCGGCGTCAACGGCGCGGCCGACCTCAGCGTCGTCATCCGCACGCTGGTGGCCTCACCGGGCGGCCTGACCATCGGTGCCGGAGGGGCGATCGTCGCCGCGTCGGACCCCGAGGCCGAGCTCGAGGAGATGCTGCTCAAGGCACGCCCTCTGCTCGCCGCCGTCGGCGGAACGCTCGACGTGGCGGGCGACGTGGCCGCGACGCAGGGATGACGTCGCCCGACCCCGCGGCGGGCGTGTTCGAGACGATCCTGGTCCAAGGGGGCGGCGCACTCCACCTGGCCGACCACCTCGCCCGCCTGCGGGCCAGCGTGCGCGCGCTCTACGCCGTGGAGCTCGGCGACGAGCTCGATGCGGCGGTGGCCGAGGCCCTGGGCACGGCGCCAAACGGTGCCGCGCGGCGCCTGCGCGTCGTCGCGACGCCGTCGCCCCAGGCGATCGCGGTGCAGGCGAGCCTGGAACCGCTGGGCGCAGCGGCGCTGCGGAGTGCGGTCTCGCTGCGGGCCTGGACTGTGCCGGGAGGCTTGGGCCCGCACAAGTGGGTCGACCGCCGGGGCATCGACGACGCTAACGCACGGCTCGGTGCCACGCCCCTGATCGTCGAGGCCGACGGAGAGGTCCTCGAAGCGGCCTGGGCCAACGTGTGGGCGCTCGAGGGGGCGCGGCTGCTGACGCCGCCCGCCGACGGGCGCATCCTGCCCGGAGTGACGCGCGCGCGCCTGCTCGCAGTCGCCGGCGACGTCGGCCTGGGGGCGGCCGAGGAGCGGCTGCCGCTGGACCGCCTCGCGAGCGCCGACGCCATCCTGCTCACCTCGTCGCTCCGTCTGGCCGTGCCCGGTCGGTTCGCGGACGAACCCGGCGCGCGGGCGACGGAGGTCGCCACGGCGCTACGCGAGCGCGCGCTCTGACTCGAGGACCAGGATCTCGCCGCGTCGGAGGTCGACGCCGTCGCCGCTCCAGCGCGCATAGCTGCCCTCGATCTGCTCGTCGGTCACGGGCAGGCCGAGCGCGCGCAGGTGGCGCAGGTAGAGGCGTAGGAACGGCGGTCGATACGTATTGGCCAGAGCGAAGGTGGGCAGCAGCGTCACCGGCGACATGGCCACGATGCTTCCTCGCCGCATGCCGGCGCCCGGCCGGGCGCCCAATCCGCCCAGGGCGACGATCGTGCCGGCCAGCATGCGCAGCCCGGCAACGTCGCCCATGCGCCCCGCGACGGCGATCAGCCCACGGCGCAGGCCGGCGCCGACCTGATCGCCCGCGTCCCCGTGCACGAAGATCTCCCCGCCGCGCATTCCGGCGCGCTCGCCCTGGCGGGCCCCGCCGAGGTGGTGGCCGGCGGAGCCCTCGACGACGAGCCGGCCGCCGCGCATGCCCACGCCGGCGAAGTCCCCCACCGCGCCCTCGACGACGAGCTCGCCTCCGCGCATGCCCGCGCCGGTGTGCATGCCCGCGTCGCCCGCGATCGTCAGCCGGCCGGCGGTCATGCCTGCACCCAGGAACTTGACGCGGCGCAGGTCGCCTTCGACGCGCAGCTCCTCGCCGGTCTCGCCCGACAGCGCGAAGAAGTCCCCGACCTGCGCCCGCCGGTTGCCGTCCCAGACGGTGAGCGCCTCGACCTCGCTGCGCTGGCAGGTCGCGAGACGATCGGGGCTGAGGCCCTCGGTCTCCAGCGGCACCGTCGGCTGCTCGCGCAGCGTCAGCGTCAGCACTAGTCCTCCTGCGCCTCGCCGACGAGGTCCTTGAGCGCGATGTGGTACGGCCCCAGATCGCCGCCGTAGTTGCCCGCCGTCACGTGGCTGGCCCCCGATCGGGTGGCAGCCTCGAGTCCGACGGCCATGGCCTCGCTCACCGCCTCCACCGTCAGCCCGTCGATGACGATCTCGAACACCGAGTTGACGCCCGCGGGCACCTTGGTGTCGGGGACCTGCGCCCGCAGCGTCGGGCACAACTCGTCGTTGGTCGAGGCCATCAAACCGCTGTAGCGCGAGCCGACTTTGCTGCCGCTGCGGGCGATCCCCCCCGGGAACGGCATGATCACATCCCGCACGGAGCGCATCGCGGCGGCCGCCGCCTCCGCGGCGCGCAGCGCGCTGGCGCTGTCGCGGCCGAGCATGATGATGTTGCCGCCCGCCACGCCCTCGGCGACGGCGAAGCGCTCCTGCACCAAGAACTCGCCCTCCATCACCGGCACCCGCCAGTAGCGGCGCCCGTCGAGCACCTTGCTGGCCTGATAGCCGTCGCCGAAGAAGCGCAGCTGGCCGCCGACGTCGACCGTCTCCTCGCCTTCGAGCCCGCTGAAGCAGGCCGTCGTAGGGCAGGTGAGCACGGTCTGGCCGACGCGTTCGACCAGCCGCTTGGCCAGCCCGTCGCGATCGGGGGCGAACAGCAGCGCGTTGACGCCCGGCCGGCCATCGGGCGTCTCGGACCGGTCGAGCACGCGCTCGATGCCCGCCTCGCACTTGCAGCCGATGACCGAGGTGGCGAAGCCGGTCAGCGAGCGGGCGGCTGTGCCCGCCCACCCGGAGTTCTCGGCGGTGATGACGATCCGCGCTGCCCACATCGGGAACGCCTCGGCGAAGGTGTCGACGACCTCGGCGTCGGCCAGCCTCATCGCTCGCTCCCGCCGCGCCGGGCATGGACCCTGCGCGCGGGCTCCAGCAGCCACGGCTCGCGCACCGGGTAATTGGAGAACTGCACGCTGTACCGCTCCTCGAACAGCGGCTCCAGGGTGCGCTCGATCTCCCGATCGAAGTCGATGTTGACGCGCAGGAGGTCCCCGGCCGGCGCGGCCCGCAGCTCGCCGTCCTCGACGATCAACGCGCCGCCCTTGATGACGTAGCGCGGCCTCGAGAACATCTCCTCGCGGTCCGGGTTCTCGCTGTAGACCGTGACATCGGCATCCGCGCCGACGCCGAGATGGCCCTTGTGCGCCAGGCCCAGCAGCCTCGCGGGACCGGCGCGCGTGACGATCGCGATCTCCCCGAGGGTGTACTCGCGCGCGAGGTTGTCGCGCAACACGGTGCGGCCGATCGCCTTCTTGTTGGCGCGGGCGATCTCCTCGTTGCGGAACTCCCGATCCATCAGCAGGCGGATGAGCCGGGGGTAGCTCAGGAACGAGGCGCCGTTGGGATGGTCGGTGGAGAGCACGACCCGCCAGGGGTCGCGACTGAGCAGGAACAACTCCAGGCCGATACCCCACTGCAGCGCATGCACGTAGTTGCGCTCCTGGTACGCGAACGGGACGATGCCGCAGCCCGTTTCCGCCTCGACGTCGGCGTTGATCCACTTGCCGCCGGTGATGTCGCGCAACAGGGCCGAGACCGGGGCGTCGGCGGTCATCGTCGTCGCGGGCCCGAACATGACCTGGCCGACATCGGCGCTGTGCTCAGGATGGGCGTCGAGATGCTCGGCCAGCTCCGGAGCCCGCGAGCGGGGCCGCTTGCCCGGGTCCCCGCCGTAGGCGTGGAACTGCAGGTGGGCGAGGTGGGCCCGCCGACCCTCCAGGGTCTCGAGCGTGTCCATCGTCGTATGCCAGTTCCCCGCCACGCCGAGGTTGTTGCAGTGGACGTGGACCGGGTGCGGGAGGCCGAGCTCGTCCACCGCGGTGGCGATCGTGGACAGCACGCGGCGCGGCGTGACGCCCAGCCCCTCAACCTCGTCGTCGAGCGAGGTCACGTTGCGGTTGCCGTGCTTCCACATCTCGACGCCGCCTGGGTTGACCAGCTTGACGCCGTAGCCACCGGTCGCCTCGAGCCACCACGCGACCGCCTCGGCAACGCGACCCGTGCTGTCGGGCGCCGCCTCGCGGATGAGCTCGAACAGCGGCAGGTTGTTGCCCATCAGCACGAGAAACGCCGCGTCGACGATCGGCGTGTCGCGCAGCTCGGCCAGGGCGTGGCGCGCGGCCAGCGGCGGGGTGGCCGCGTCGACCACCGTCGTGTAGCCGAGGAGCGCGTAGCGGTAGCCGGTTGCGAAGGTCGAGGGCACGGTCCCGCCCGTGCCCGAGCGCATGACCGCGGTCCGATCGACCACGTCGGCGCGGTGGTCCTCCGGCGCGAGCTTGCGGGCCGCGTTGACCGCCGGCCCGGCGATGTGCGAGTGGATGTCCACCCCGCCGGGCATCACGACCATTCCGCGGGCATCGAGGCGTGGGGCGTCGGAGGGCACCTCCTCGACCACCTTGCCCCCGTCGAGGCAGACGTCGCGCACCTCGCCGTCGATCCCGTTGGCGGGGTCGTAGACGCGCCCCTGCACGATCCGCAGCATGGAGCGCTAGCTCCCTTCCTCCCCGACGATGCGCGCAGCGATCGCCGCGAGCACGTCCCGGTCCCCCGCCCGGGAGGAGGTCAGGGGCGCATGAAGCGGCACGGGCACCCCGTCCATGCGGTGGACCGTGGCCTCGCGGTACACGCCGCTGGCGGCGGTTCCGAACGCGACGCGGGCGACCGCGGCGGTCTCGGTCGCGCGCGGGCCGACGACGATCGTCGGGATGCGGCGCACGTGGTCGGCAGCCCGCGGCGGGAGGTGGCCTAGGGCGTCGAAGCCCACGATCAGGGCCGCGTCCGCGTCGCCGCGCTCCAAGACGTCGACCGCGCTGAACTCCCCGGGTTGCGCGCGTGGGTGTCCGCGCGCGAAGCTGACGGCCGACGGGTAGCCGGTCTGCCAGGCGAGCACGTCCTCCGCGCCCCGCGCGTTTCCGTCTCCGCGCAGGGGCAGCGCGACCACATGCGCGGTGGCGGCCAGGTCGCGGACAAGGGCGAGCAGCCCCAGGACGTTCACGTAGCCATCCGCCGTCGCTGCAAGTCCCGAGCCGTAGAGCATGGCGCCGTAGCTACAGGCGCGAAGCCGGCCCGCGAGCTCTCCGAGGGCATCCAGCGGAAGCCCGGCCGTGGGGTCGCGGTCGATGGGGATGTCGCCGACCAGCGCGCGCACCGCCCACAGCGCCTCGAAATCGAGCTCGGGCGACAGCGCGATGAAGACATCCGCCTCTTCGGCCGTCTCCGTACGCTCGGCGTCGATGACGACCAGCGTGCGGGCGGGATGACCGCCGGCCGCGCGTCCGGCACGGTCCAGGCGCAGTCGGGGGAGCAGGCGGGGATGGGTGGTGACCGGGTCCGCGCGCCACGCCACGGCGACCTCGGCGCGGTCGCGGACGTCGCCGAAGGTGGCGCTGCTCAGGCCGAAGGCCTGCGAGGCCGCGGCGGTGGCTCCGGCGTCGGTCGGGCCGACGGGGTCGATCACCGCCCCGATCGCCTCCGCCAACGCGACCGCGGCGCGTTGGCTCTCGCAGTCGGTCGCGGTGAGTCCGCAGAGGAGCGGGAACCGGGCCTCGCTCAGGATGGCGGCGGCCACGTCGATGGCCTCGGCGACGTCCACCTCGCGGCCGTCGACCCGGGCCGCCGGAGGCGGGTCGGCCGTCCGCTCCGCGAACCATGCATCGCCAAGCGGGCAGGTGCCGGTGACGCGCTCGAGCGCCTCGGCGCCCACCGCGACGTCGATGTCGTCGCATCCACATCCGCACCCGGCACAGGTCGCGGCGCGATCAGCCATGCGCTGGGACCTCCACGTCGAGGGGGCGGGCGTCCATTCAGGCGGCTCAGAGCATACCCCCGGACTGCATCCGCCGGACCTTCGGCGGTAGACTCGCGCCCTCGCACTGCGCGCCGCATGGGCCGTGGAGCGGCGATCCGAGTTGGCGCGCAGATGCCGGGTGCCGCGGAGAACCGAGAGAGAGGAAGGCACATGGCTAGGACCATGTCGGTTGGAGAGTCCCTGGTTGGCGAGGGCGCCGAAGTCGCCCACATCGATCTGTTGGTCGGAGACAAGAGCGGGCCGGTCGGCGCTGCATTCGCCGGCGCACTCCTGAACCAGAAGGAGGGGCACACCAACCTGCTGGCCGTGGTCGCGCCCAACCTCCCCGCGAAGCCCGACACGATCATGGCCAACAAGGTCACGATCAAGGGTGAGGCGCAGGTGGGGCAGATGTTCGGGCCCGCGCAGGCGGCGGTGGCACGAGCCGTCGTCGACTCGGTGCGTGACGGGGTGATCCCGGAGCAGGAGGCCGACAGCCTCTGCATCATCGTGGGCGTCTTCATCCACTGGCAGGCCCAGGACGACAAGAAGATCTTCGACTGGAACTACCAGGCCACCAAGGAGTCGATCGCGCGGGCGATGGCCGCTGAGCCCACAGCGGGCACCGTGATCGCGGCGGAGGCCGAAGCGCGTCATCCGTTCGCGTCCGGCGTGGAGGCCTAGCGGGCCGTCAGCAGACGCCTCGGGCGCCGGTCGACCGCAACGCGGCGGATCCGGCGCCCGGGTGGATGCCCAGGACCGAGCACGTCCCTGAGGAGGAAGCGTGAAGAAGGTCCTCGTTCAGCTCGACACCGATCAACATCCCAGCCCGTTCGACGCGATCGTGGCCTACGACGCAGCGGTCGACGTCCTCCTCAGCTACGGCAGCGTGACGCCGGAGGAGGTAAAGGATCTCGTGCAGGGTGCGTTCTTCACGCGCGCCCCCAACGATCTCTCCTCGATGGCGGTCTGGGTCGGCGGCTCGGACGTGTCCCAGGGCGAGAAGGTGCTCGACGCGGTGCAGACCGCCTACTTCGGGCCGTTTCGCATTTCGGCGATGCACGACTCCGATGGCTGCAACACGACCGCGGCCACGGCCATCGCGCTCATCGCCAAGGGTCGCGACCTGGACGGGCGCCGTGCGGTGATCATCGGGGTCGGCCCGGTGGGGCTGCGCTCCGCAACGCTGCTGCGCCAAGAGGGTTGCGACGTCCTGGCCGTGACGATCCCGGCCGACGTCCTGGGCACCGACTCCTACCGCACGCCGCGGGGACTGGCGGTCGCCGAGCAGCTCGGGATCGAGGCGCGCGAGCCGTCCGACCGGGCCGAGATGGAAGCCGCGCTGGAGGACGCCAACATCGTCCTCGCCTCCGGCCCGGCGGGCGTGCAGGTGCTGCGGGAGGAGGTGTGGAGCGCCGATCCCACGCTCGAGCTGCTGGCCGACTACAACGCCGCCGAGCCTCTCGGCATCGAGGGCGTCGAGGCCGGCGATGACCTGGTCGAGCGCCATGGGAAGCTCGTCCTCGGCGCGCTCGCCGTCGGCGGCGCGAAGATGAAGGTGCACAAGGCCTGCGTCCGCCAGCTCTTCGAGCGCAACGACCTCGTGCTCGACGCCGATGGTGTCTACGCCGTGGCCCGAGAAATCGTCTGAGTCACCGCCCGGGCCGCGCGTCGCCGGGATCGACCCGGGAACGGTGTCGATCGACCTGTGCGGGCTCGACCGGGGCGAGGTGCTGCTGGACCTGAGCTTCCGGTCGCGCGACATCGCGCTCGACCCGGCGCCGCTCGTCGACGCACTCGTGGCGCACGGCCCCTTCGCGCTGGTACTCGGTCCCGCCGGCTATGGCCTGCCGCTCGTGCCCGGGGAGCGGGTCGGGGACCCTGAAATGGCGCTCATGCTGCTGGTGCGCGAGGATGAGCGGGGCAGGCGCACCGGGCTGGGCGGCATGCGCGCGCTGATCCGAGCGCTCATCGCGGCAGGGCTACCACTGGTCTTCGGCCCGGGAGCGATCCACCTTCCGACGGTCCCGGAGCACCGCAAGTGGAACCGCATCGACCTCGGGACGGCGGACAAGGTCGCCAGCGCGGCGCTCTGCATCGCGGACCAGGCGCGCCGGCTTGGCCTGGCCTACGAGAAGACCTCGTTCATCATGCTGGAACTCGGCGGCGCCTTCAGCGCCGCGCTGGCGGTCGATCGCGGGCAGATCGTCGACGGGATCGGCGGCTCGTGCGTGCCGATCGGGGCCCGCTCCTGCGGGGCGCTCGACGCGGAGGTCGCCTACTTGCTGGGCGGCGCCCTGTCGAAGGAGACCGTCTACAGCGGAGGGGCCCTGGACCCGCACGGGACGCTCGATCTTTCGGCCCCGGAAGCGCTCGAAGCGCTGCGCGCCGATGCCCGCTACCACCAGGGATGGCTCGCGCTCGAGGAGGGCGCGGTGAAGGCCGCGCTTGCCCTGACCGCCTCAGTTGCCCGGCCGCGCGAGATCCTCGTCGCCGGGCGACTCGCGCGCGCTCCCGGCCTGCTCGACGCTCTGGCGGAACGGCTCGCCGACGTCGCGGAGGTCCGGACCGCCACCGGGCTGGGGACGCGAGCCAAGTCGGCCGCCCAGGGCGCGGCGCTGCTCGCAGACGGCCTGGCCAGCGGTCCGTACGCACCGCTCGTGGAGCGGCTGCGCCTGAGCGAGGCGAGCGGCACTGTGGTCGACCACCTGCGCATGCACGGTGCGGAGAGCATCGGTCAAGCGTTTGGAGGGTCGAAGCGGGCCCTGGCCTAACGCCCCACCGACTCGGCCCAGCGGCGCATCGCGTAGCGGAACCAGCCGTCCCCGTAGGGCAGGTAGATGCGGACCGGCACCCCGCGCCGGGCGAGCGCGGTCGCGTCGGCGCTGCGCACGCCAAGCGACATTTCGACGCCGAGACCGGGCAGGGCACGTAGGAGCGCCTCGCGTAGCACGGGGTCGTGGGTGGCAAGCGCGAGCTCCGCGCCGCCGGCATGCAAGCCGTGCGCCAACTCGAGGAAGGCGACATCCGTCGGTTCACCCCACGGCCGCGCGACCTGCGGATCCTCGAGGAAGGCGCCCTTGACCAGTCGGATCGGCACCCCGGCTTCCGCGAGCGCCTGACCATCGGCCCAGCTGCGCTTGAGGTTCGCCTGGACCGTGGCCGACACCGCGCCGCCTCCGCGGGCCATAGCCAGGACCGCCGCCAAGATGCGGTTCGCGCGGCGCTCCTGCTCGGCGCCCACCTCGATGCGACACCCGGCTGGAAGGGCGGCGACGATCCGCTCGAGGCGCTCTTGCACGGCAGGCCCCGGCTGGTCGAGGCCGATGTGCGAGAGATCGACCGACAGGAACGTGTTCGCGGGAGCTCGCGCCAGCCCTTGGGCCAGGGCGGCGTACTGGTCGGCGACACGGTCCGCCGCGATCGGATCGTCGACGTTCTCGCCGAAGAAGTCGATCGAGCTCGCCAGCCCCGCGGCGGCGAGGCGATGTGCGCACGACAGCGCATCCTCGATTCGCGCCCCGCCGACGTAGGGCCGGGCCAGCCGGTAGGCGATCCGCTCCCCACCGGGGAGGGCTCGAACCGCGCCCTCCCATCCTGCGCTCGTCGCCAGCGCGAGGAGAGCGCGCCGGGCAGTTACGGCAACGGACACGAGGCGTGAATCATGCCCGCGACGCATGGTCTGAGACACTCCTTGGCGCGATGGCCTTGACAAGGCAGCAAGTCCGGGAGGCCGTGGAGCGGGCGGGCGACGAGCACTGGCAGGCGCTCATCAAGCACCACGAGGATGCCTATCCGGCGAGCCGCCCCACCCCTGGTGATGTCTGCCGGGCCGAGGCCGAGCGGCTCAACGAGCTCGGGCTCGGCGACGCCGAGGACCTCACGCTGGTCGAGACCCGCGTCGAGCGCACCGATCCCACCATCCGCATCGTTCACGTCTTCGAGTACGGACCACGCCAGGCTCGTTTGCAGACGGAGCCCTACGAGGGCTACGGAGGCGACTGATCGACCTCGGCCGAAGGTGGGTATGTAGACAGGGTGCCCGAAGGACCGCTCGCCCGCTCGTCGACCACCCGCCATCGCACGGTGGTCACGGGTCTCGCGGTCGCCTTCGTCACGCTTGCCTGTGGCGGACTGCTCGGCGCCGCTGCGCTCGCCCCCGCACCCGCGGTCGCGCTTCCGCTGATCATCGTCGCCTGCCTCGCGTGCCCGATGCTCGCGGTGGCTGAGTTCGTGACCTCGGTCTCCGGCTGGCGCGAGCAGGGCGACGACCGGGCGCTGGAAGAGCTCCGCCGCGACCTGAGTCGCCTGCCCGAGACCAAGCACCCGCTCGACGGCTGAGGGCTCAGCCTGAGGCGATCGCCGTGAGCGCCGCTTCGCGGTTGAGGTAGGCGCGCCAGCGCACTGCGTGGCCTGCGCTGATCGTCCATACGTGCGTGGTGCGGACGGCGACCTCGACGCCACTCGCCCGCCTGCGCCCCCTCAGGTCGACGACCGCGACCAGGTGCTGACCGCGCTCGAGGACCTCCTGCGGCTCGGCGCGGAACCCGTCGAAGCTGTCGAGCCACGACTGTAGGAACCGCCGGAAGGACGCACGTCCGCGCCCGGCGTCGCTGGTCTCGCTCTCCCAGACGATGTCGGGTGCCACGAGCGCCACCACCTCGGACAGGTCGCCCCGGTTGAGGGCCTCGTAGCCGAGGCGGCGCCTGTCGAGGGCCCGGGCGGCTCAGCGGACGGGCTTGGTTGCACGGATCGTCGCGCCCACGCCTAGCCGAGCTCGGGGCGCCTGTGTGGTCATGGAGCAATCCTCACACTGTTCCCATATGGAACGCTTCCCGCATGCCGTGGCTCCCCGAGCTGTTCTCCGCGCCGGTGCTGGCAAATCTTCAGGCCGAGCGCCGGCGCGACAGGTTCGTCGCCATCCCGTACTTCGCCGGGGTGGCGACCGGCGAGGTCGAGGCGATGATCGACTCGTTCGCCGGCGAGCCCGAGCTGCACCACCCGTTCCGGGGGCGGATTCGGGGCGAGCGAGCGTTCACGGCCTACGTGCGCGACACCGACGCGTGGATGGCGGCCAACGACGTCACCGTCGACGAGCTGTGGCACATCACCACGCCGCGGCGGGGGTTCGAGGAGGTCGTCCTCCACATCGGCGGCACGACCGACCTTCCCGTCGCGATCGTCTCCGAGCTCGGGGCGGACGGACGGCTCGTCGAACTGCGGGTCTACTTCAGCAACGTGCCGCTGACCGGCCAGCGCCGCAACCGGCCGCCGGTGCTCCAGGTCGACCCGGACCTCCGCCTCCACGGCGTGCTGGCCGCGTACCAGGCGGCACTGGCCGTCGGTGACCGCGAGGCGATCGTCGCTGCCTTCACTTCGGACGGCTGGCTCCGCGAGCCAACCGGGATCGTCTACCGCGGCCCGGATGCCCTGCGCGCGTTCTACGCGCAGCTGTTCTCCCACGGCGGCGGGCTCGGCCTGGAGCACTGTTCCGTCGTCGACGACGAGCGCGGGTGCGCGCTGGAATACAACATCGTGCGGTGGGGCACCGAGGAGCTGCTGCCCGCTGCCGGCGTTGCCGTCTACCAGCACGGCGCGGTCGGCAAGCTCGATGCCGTCCGCATCTACGACGACGTGGACCCGCCGCTCTAGCGCCCCCCGCGATGGCTGTCGCCGCCTGCCCTGGACGGGCGCTGCCGCCTACGGGCTCCCGCCGCGGCGGTCCATCAGGCGCTCGCGGGTGATCCCGTGGCGCGCGAGCGTTGGCGCGGCGGCCTCGAGGTCGACCGGGTCGTCCGGGAGCTCGGTCAAAAGGGCGCCGACGGCGTCGTCCGCATAGCCGGCCAAGCGGAGCGCGTTGGCGATCTTCGCCTTGCTCATCGTGAAGCGCTGCTCGGCCATGCCGCCCTCAGCGTACTTCCAGCCGCTCCTTGAGGCGCTTGAGGTCGGCCTCGTTGGCGCGGCGCATGGCCCGGGCCATGAGCCGCGCGGAGACCTTGGCGAAGCCGGCGGGCTCCCCGCGGTTGCGGAGGGTCATTCGGGTCGCCGCCTCGCCCGCGTCGTCCCATGCGTAGGTCGTCTCCATGGGGAACGGCCCCTCGTCGGTGCTCATCACGAACCGGCGCCCGGGGTCGACCTCGCGGACCTCGTAGGTGTAGTCGAGCGTCCGGCCCAGGAACCGCGCCACGAAGCGCACGCGCGAGCCGACGCGCGCGGGCGGTGGCGTCAGCCAGTCCACCGAAGCGATGTTCTTGTACCAGGCGGTCGCGTTGGACGGATCGGACGCGAAGGCGGCCACCTCCTCCCGCGGGCGCCCGATCTCGATCTCGGTGAGGATGTCGACGGCCATCTAGGCGCCGGCCGAGCGACAGCCGACGCGCACGCGGTTCCCGGCCGGGTCGGTGAGATGGACCTCGCGCATGCCCCAGGGCATGTCGGCGGCCTCGACCCCGAACGCGTCGGCGACGCCGTCGACGTCCTCGACGTGGAGGTAGATGAGCGTGTCCGGCGATGCGTCGCCGGTGTGCTCGGAGAGGAACAGCCAGCGCTCGCCGGCCCGCAGGGCCACGAACCGCGGGTCGTCGGGGCGCGGGTGATAGACGTCGCGGACCTCGAACCCCAGGCGCGCGTACCAGTCCGCCGTGGCCAGCGCGTCCTCGCAGCGCAGGAACGGGGTGACGCGCTCGACGGGGCCCGGGTCAGGCACCGGGCCTCCGCAGGACGAGTGCGTAGCCCTGCCCCCCGCCTCCGCACAGGGTTGCCGCGCCGTACTCGACGTCGCGCCGGCGCATCTCGTGCACGAGCGTCACCACCATCCGCGCCCCGGTCGAGCCCAGCGCGTGCCCGAGCGCCACCGAGTTGCCGTTGACGTTCACGATGTCCTCGCTGACCCCGAGCATGCGCGTTGCGTGGACGGCGACGGACGCGAAGGCCTCGTTGATCTCGATCACCCCGAGGTCGCCGACCTCAAGCCCCGCCTTGTCCAGCGCCGCCCGCAGGGCCAGTGCCGGCACCGTGTGCAGGTAGGCGAACCGCTCGGCCGACATGCCCGACGCCACGACCTCGGCCAGCGGCTCGGCCCCCAGCGCGTCCGCGCGCTCGCGGCGCATGACGGTGACGGCGGCGGCGCCGTCGGAGAGCTGCGACGCGTTGCCGGCGGTGATGGTGCCGTCGGACCCGAACGCCGGCGGGAGCTCGGCCAGCGACGCGGCCGACGTCCCGGGCCGGATGCCCTCGTCGCGCTCGATGTCGACGCCGACGATCTCGTCGGCGAAGCGGCCGCTCGCGCGCGCGTCGGCCGCGCGCTCGTGCGAGCGCGCTGCCCAGGCGTCCTGCTCCTCGCGGGAGATCTCCAGCGCGGCGTTGACCTCGTCCGAGGACTCGCCCATGTGCTGGCCGGTGAACGTTGACCACAGGCCGTCGTGGATCATCGCGTCGACGACCTCGGCGTCGCCGAGGTGCTTGCCCCAGCGCACCTTGGGCAGGACGTAGGGGGCGTTGGTCATCGACTCCATGCCGCCGGCGACGGCGGTCTCGATCTCCCCGAGCCGGATGAGCTGGTCGGCGTAGGCGACCGCGGTCAGGCTCGACAGGCAGACGTTGTTGAGGGTGAGGGCCGGGACCTCCTGAGGGATCCCGGCGGCGACCGCGGCCTGCCGCGACGTGATCTGCCCGGCGCCGGCCTGCAGGACGTGGCCCATGAGGACGTGGTCGACCTCGTCGGGCGGGAGCTCGGCCCGGGCCACCGCCTCGCGGATCGCGACGGCGCCGAGGTCCACGGCCGAGCAGCCGCGCAGGCCCGCGCCGAACTTGCCGACCGGGGTCCTGACCGCGGACACGATGACCGAGCGCGTCATGCTGGCGACGTCCCTCGGCCCCAGTGTATGGTCGGCGCTCACCGGGCCGAGGACTGGGGAGCGACGCTGGACACCGAGCTGTTGGTTGTAGGGGCAGGACCGTATGCGCTGTCGACGGCGGCCCTCGCACGCGAGCACGGCATCGACACCGTGATCCTGGGGAGGCCGATGGGCTTCTGGCGCGAGAACATGCCCGCGGGCATGTTCCTGCGCTCCGGGCCGGACTGGCACCTGGACGGCGCCGGCGTCGCGACGCTGGAGGCGCACCTCGAGGAGCGCGGGATCGCGCCCGAGGACGTCGATCCACTCCCGATCGACCTGTTCCTCGACTACGCCGACTGGTTCATCCGGCGCACGGGGCTCGAGGTGCGCGACGAGCTCGTCGGCGGCCTCGAGAAGGTCAACGGTCGCTTCGAGGCGACGCTGGAGAGCGGCGAGCGCATCCGCGCCGACACCGTCGTGGCCGCGCCGGGCGTCCGGCACTACACGGTCTTCCCCGACTGGGCCGCGTCGCTGCCGCCCGAGCGGTCGGTCCACACGTGCGACCTGATCGAGTTCAGCGCGCTCGCCGACGCGCGCGTGCTGATCGTGGGCGGCCGCCAGAGCGCGTACGAGTGGGCCGCCCTGCTGCACGAGCACGGCGCCGAGCGGATCGACATCGTCCACCGCCACGCCGTCCCGCGCTTCGCGCCCGTGAGCTGGCGCTTCGTCGACGAGCACGTCGAGCACACCATCGCCATCCCCGGCTACTGGCGCAACCTCCCAGCGAGCGAGCAGGAGGCGATCGCGCGGCAGTTCTGGGAGGTCGGGCGGCTGACGCTCGAGGGCTGGCTGACGCCGCGGCTGGCCTCGGACCGCATCCACCGGCACCCCGGCGTCCACGTCGTCGCCGCCGACGCGGCCGGCGACGATGCGCTGCACGTGACCCTCTCCGACGCCACCGCGCTCGAGGTCGACCATGTCGTCTTTGCCTGCGGCTACCGCGTCGACGTCGCCGGCGTGCCCTACCTGCGCGGCTGCCTCGACCAGCTCGAGCGCGACGACGGCTTCCCCGTCCTCGACGAGGCGTTCCAGACCACCGTGGACGGGCTCTACGTCACCGGCTTCTCGGCCACGAAGGCCTTCGGCCCGTTCTTCGGGTTCGTGAAGGGCGCGCCCGCCGCCGCGACGCTGGTCGTGCGCGACCTGCTGCAGCGCTAGCCGCGTCGCTTGCGCGCGAGGTGGACCGCCGGACCACGAACGCGAGCAGCACACGTGCTCGTCTGGAGCAAGCCCGACGGGACCGCCAAGGTCCTCGTGCCCCAGGGCCCGAACCGCGCCTTCACCTACGGCTTCAGCGCGCTCGCGGTCGAGCGCGGCTCGGGCGATCTGGCCGTCGCCTCGGCCAGCTCCAGGGGGACGACGACCGCCGCGTCGGCCGCGGCTAGGGGACGACGACCTCCGCTACGTCGTGGTGCTCGCGGCGGATGCGGTCCGGGCTGATCGCGGCCTGGCGCAGGGCCGCGGCGCGGCGCGGGTCGCGGCCCGCCGCCTCCGCGCACTCCCGCGCCGGCCACAGGTTGACGACCAGGAAGCCGTCGTCGGTCTTGGCGCCGGCGTGCGCGAGCAGACCGCGGTCGCGCCCGACCCCGGCCATCACCTCCGCGGTCTGGCGATACCGGCGCAGGAGGTCGTCGCCGTCGCCGGCGAAGCGGGCGAGGGTCAGGTAGGGCGTGCGCCGCGCGGCCTCGGCCAGGGCGTCGTCGATCGTCCGGGTGATCTCGATGCCGTGCACCGACGCGACCGCGGCCACGTCGGCGGGCGACGCCGCCTCGGCCGCGGCGCGCGCGAAGCGCTCCATCGCGGCGCCCGGCGAGAACACGACGAGCGCCTCGGCCGGCGCGCCGGACTCGTTGCGGATCGTGTGCTCGAGCCCGCCCGCGATCGGCACGATGGCGCCCGGGCCGGCGACGCTGCGTGCCACCGCGCCGCCGCGGCCCTCGACGTAGAAGGCCAGCTCGCCGTTGCACACGCGGTAGAGCTCGGACGCCTCGTGGCGGTGCAGCCTGGGCGGCCCGCCGCCGGGCGGCATGGTCACCGCGAACACCGCGAGGTCCCCGCCGGTCGCGTCGCTCGACAGCGCGACCTCGATGCGCTCGGTGCCGAGAGTGGTCGTCGTGGTCATCGCAAGAAGCCCTTTCGTCAGGGTGCCTGTCTTGTGTGGAGCGGTAGAGTAGACAGGTCTCCTGTCCATGTCAACCCGCCTCCCCCACACCTCCGCCCGCACCAGGCCCGAGAACCTCGCGATCCTCCTGCGCGAACCGTTCCGGGTCGGCACCGAGCGCTTGCATCGCCGCTTCGCCGAGCGCGGCCATCCCGACATCCGCGCCCCGCACGGCAACGTCATGCAGTTCCTCGACGACGGCGGTACGCGGGTCAGCGTGCTGGCCGAGCGCGCCCAGATGACCAAGCAGTCAATGGCCGAGCTGGTCACGCACCTGGAGCGCCTCGGCTATGTCGAGCGGGTGCCGGACCCCAGCGACCGCCGGGCCAAGCTCGTGCGCGCCACCCCGCGCGGGCGCGAGCTCTACGTGATCGCCCGCGAGGTCGTGGCCGAGATCGAGGCCGAATGGACGCAGCGGCTGGGCAAGGCCAAGATGCGCCAGCTGCGGGCCCTGCTCGAGGAGCTCAACGCCGGCCTGGAGCCGTGAGCCGCACCGACCCGCACGCCGTCGAGCCCGGCTACCCGACCGAGAGCGCCCGGGTCATGCGCGACCCCTCCGAGATCGCGCGCTTCTACGACCGCTGCAGCGACCTCATGCGCGCCCTGCTCGACGCCCTCGCCGCCTTCCCCGAAGAACCGCGGCCGTTCCCCGAGGTCGAGGACGCGATGGGCTGGCCGCGCCGGCGCATCTCCTCGGTGCTCGGCGGCGTCTACCGCCTGCGCCAGGGCGAGTTCGCGGGCCGTCGGCCCTACCACTTCCTCGCGCCCCGCCTCACCGTCTCCCGGCGGTGGGAGATCTGGATGGACGCCGCGCAGGCCGAGGCCGTCCGCCGCGAGCACGCCTAGCTCTCGCGTAGGCGCCCGCGATCCGATAGGACGGGGGCATGGATGCCTCCATGTACCTGAGCGCCTGATGGACCGGGCCGCCGCGGCGCGGGCATGGCTGGAGCCGCGGGCCGAGCCGATGGCCGCGCTGCTCGAGGCGCTGGTTGCCATCGACACCCAGAACCCACCCGGCCGCGGCCTGGGACGCTGTGGGCGCGCGCTGCGCGACGCGATGGCAGAACTCGACCTCGCCCCGGAGCTGCTCGCGCTGCCGCCGCGCGGCGAACTCGAGGAGCCGTGCGTCGTGCGCGGCGGCGTCGGCGACGGCCCCGAGACCGTCTACTTCCACGGGCACTTCGACGTCGTCCCGGTGCAGGACGCGGCGCAGCTGCGACCGCAACGGTGCGACGGCCGGGTGCTCGGGCGCGGCACCGCCGACATGAAGGGCGGGCTGGTGAGCATGCTCTACGGCGCCCTGGCCGCACGCGAGCTCGGCCTCCTCGACGGCCGCCGCATCGTCTTCCACTTCGTCTGCGACGAGGAGACCGGCAGCGCTGCGGGCTCCGGCCACCTGCGCGGCGCCGGCCTGATCGACCCCGACGCGCTGGCCATGCTCACCGCCGAGCCCACGGGCGGCGTGGTCTGGCCGTCCTCGCGCGGCGCGATCACCCTGCGGGTGGGCGTGCGCGGGCGCGAGGCCCACGTCGGGCAGGCCAACCTCGGCGTCAACGCGTTCGAGGCCATGGTCCGCGTGGCCGCGCCCCTCGCGGACCTCGCCGAGCGGCTGCTGGAGACGCGCCGCTCGATGCTCGTGGTCGGCGGCGCCGCGGGCAGCGGCGCGAACTTCAACGTCGTGCCGGGGTGGGCGTGGTTCTCGGTCGACCGTCGCTTCAACCCCGACGAGAACCTCGAGGCCGAGCTCGCGCGCCTGACCGACGCGATCGCGCAAGCGGCGGCCGACGCCCGCGCCGACGTCGACGTCGACGTGCTGCAGCGCGCGCCCTCGGCCGGCACCGACCCCGAGCACCCCGCCGCGGCCGTCCTGGCCCGCTGCGTCGAGCAGGTCGAGGGCGCCGCTCCGGTCTTCGCGCTGTGCCCGGGCACGCTGGAGATCCGCTGGTACGCGCAGCTGGGGATTCCGGCCTTCGCCTACGGCGCCGGCGGGCTCGACGTCGCCCACGGCCCGCACGAGTTCATCGACGAGGCGGCGATGCGCCGCTGCGCGGCCGTCTACGCGCTGTTCGCGGGCACGGTCGAGCGCCCGACGCCGTAGGCGCCCGCGGTGCTCTTGTAGAGGAGCTTGAGGAACGGGAAGGTCTCGACCTGGGCGATGCCCTCGACCGCGCCGACGTCCTTGGTCAGCGTCTCCAGCAGCTCGTCGCCGTCCCGGCATACGAGCTCGCCGATGAGGTCGAACGGGCCCGACGGCACGAGCACGTAGTCAATTGCCGGGATGCGGCCGAGCCCGCGCGCCACCGTCGCGCGATCGGCGTCGCGATCGAGGACCAGGCCGATCCACGCCATCGCGTCGTAGCCGAGGTTGATCGGATTCCCTACTGCGATGACCTTCAGGACGTTCTGCTCCACCAGCGTCGCGTAGCGGGTGGAGACGAGCCGCTCAGAGACGCCCAGGTGCTGCCCGATGGTTCGGAACGAGGCGCGTCCGTCCTGCTCGAGCTCGCGGATGATGCCGATGTCCAGCGGGTCGAACTCGCGCGGCCGTCCCTTCACCCCGGCGCCGTTCACCGGAACCCCGTGCGGGGTCTCGAGCAGGAACCACTGGAACTGCTGGTGTGCGAGTGACAGGTAGATGTACGACTCCAGCCGCTCCACCCCGTCCAGCGCGCGCAGCGAAGTGAGAATCGGCTCGAGGTCGGCAGAGGTCGGACACGACACCTCCGCGATCACGTTGAACCGCCCCGAGCTCACCACCAGGTAGTCGACGGCGTCGACCTTCAGGAGAGCGTCGGCGACGGCCTCGATCAGCGCCGGCCGGACGTTCAGCCCGAGCCAGGCCATGCAGTCAAGCCCGACCACGCGCGGGTCCGCAACCGCGGTGATCGCGAACATGTCGTCGTCGGTCAGCGTCTTGACCCGGCGGCGGACGTGCGCCTCCGACACCCCCAGCCGGTCGGCCACCGTGGTGAACGGGGTGCGACCGTCGCGCTGGAGCTCGGCGAAGATCGCGCGGTCCTGCGAGCTCAGGCGATCCGGGCGCTGGCGCTGCCTGGATGTCGTCGACTGTCCGGCCACGGCCGCGGACATGCTACGCGCGGAGGGAGCGCGCCTCCGCGGCCGGGCCGGTGTCGACGCGGTGCTCAGGCGCCGCGTGCGAGCGACCCCTCGCGCCGCGCGGCCCTGCCGTTGGCCGAGCCGTTGCGCGAGGCGTGGCCGTCGAGCGACATGCCGTCGAGGGAGTAGTCCCAGTCCCACGCGGGCCGCGACCAGTCCTTCGTCCACTCGGGCACCACGAACTCCGGCGCGATGGTCTCGAACGGCGTCTCCAGGAGCATCTCGCAGACCGGGCCGGGGTCACGGCGGAGCTGACAGGTCGAGCAGTGCACCGCGCCGCCCGCCTTCATGCTCTCGCTCATCTCGGTGGGCACGACGGTGATGCCGGCCTCTTCCATCTTCTTGATGGTCCGCGGCGCCCCGTTGGTGGGACACATCACGACCCCCGGCTCGAGCACCACCATGTTGTAGACGCCGGACAGGTACTCGTCACTCGGCACCTCGATGAGCTTGTAGCCGATGCGCTCGAAGAACTTCACCGTGGTGAAGCTGGTGTACGGCGGATAGATGACGGCGACGCCGATGTCGGGAATGCCGACCACCATGTCCACGTGCGACGTGCCGCCGGAGGGGAACGCGGTCTCCTCGTAGTGCCCCGCGGTGGGGATCTGGATCAGCTTGGCGTCGGACATCTCGAACACCTGCTTGAGCTGTCGGGCGCCCTCGAGGTTCATGATCGTGCCGTCGGAGACCAGCATGTGGTGGTTGTCCAGCCACACCTCGCCGCCGAGCTCGGCCACGCCGAGCCCGCGCACGGTGTAGATGATCGGGATGTCGAGCAGGGCGAGGGCCTTCTGCCACACCGGCTCGCGGCCTTTCTGGGCGCCGAAGTAGCCCGCGCGCGGGATGATGATCCCGCCGTTGATGCACCATGCCGCGTCGGTCGCGGCCCAGAACCACCGCGTGTACCCGTACGGCCCGAAGACCGCGTCGGGGACGACGACCTCGTGTACGAGCACGCCGGCGTCGCGGTAGTGCTCCTTCATCGTCTCGTACTGCTGGTGCCACAGGTCGAGGTCGGGGCGGTCGGGCTCCCACTGCTCCATGTAGGCGGCGGTGTCGCGGTAGAAGACGTCGCGCACCTCGTTCTCCGGCGGCACCGTGAGCATGATCTCGCGCAGCTTCCCGACGCCCTGGTTGCCCCACTTCTTGCCCCACAGCGGCTCGAGTTCCTGCTCGTAGCTGACCTGGTCGTGGAACACCCACGACTTGGTGGCGCGGCCGGGCTCGAAGGTGGGATCGTTCTCCAGGCGCCGCGCGTGCTCGGCGTCGAGCTCCTCCGGCGACATGGCAGCGACGCCGGGCGGGTTGCTCGGGACCTCGTCGGCCTCGATGGTGACGCGGATCTCCCCGGTATCAAGCTTCTCGACTGCCGACACGGGCTATCTCCTTT
>DATBDE010000035.1:0-32987 GCA_036270095.1 Solirubrobacteraceae bacterium
GCTCACCATGCCCAGGCGACCGGCGATGCAGCCTCGGTGTTGAAGTTCGCGCCGCTCGCCGGCCAGCAGGCGTCGAGGCTGGGCGCGCACCGAGAGGCCGCGATCCACTACGGCGAGGCGCTCCGTTGCGGACCTCGTCCCCCTGGAGACCCGAGCTCTGTTGTTCAGCGGTCGGGCCTTTGAGCTCTTCCTGACGGTCCAGTTCGAGTCGGCTGTCGCCGCACAGGAGCAGGCGCTGCGCTGCTACGAGGAGCTGGGCGACCGTCGCGGCCGAGGCCTGGCGCTGGCCTTGCACAGCTCCAGTGGCAGGTGGGCAGCCTTCCGCAAGCCCGGGTCACGGCGCAACGCGCGGTCGACGTGCTCGACGGCCTGCCCGGTCGCGAGCTCGTTTCGGCCTACGCGATGATGACCGTGGTGCTGCTTGCCGCGGAGGATCCGGCCTCGGCCATGGGCTGGGCGAGGCGCGCCGAGAACGCCGCCGAACGGCTCGACTATCTGCCCAGTCGCATCCTGGCCCAGCAGATGGTCGGTTGGGTGGAGTTCTTCACGGGCGCGCCTGGCGGGCTCGACAAGCTCGCGTCCGCGCTCGAGCTGGCCGGCAACGCGGGCCTCGAGGACCTCGTGGCGCAGAGCTACACGATCATTGTGCGGACCGCCGGCCGGCGCCGTGAGTGGGCGACCGCGACGCCGTACACGCGCGCGGGCCTCGACTACTGCAGCACGCGCGATTTCGACGTCTGGCGGTACTACCTGCTCAGCTGGGAGGCGACGGTCGCGCTGGCGCAGGGACGTTGGACCGAGGCGGCGCGAGCCGCGCTCATCTGCCTCGGGGAGAAATGCCCGTTCGCGCGCATCCACGCCCTTGTTGCGCTCGGGCTGGTGCGAGCGCGTCGTGACGACCCCGACGTGTGGGGGCCGCTGGACGAGGCCGTGACCCTCGCCGAGCCACGACACGAGCTGCAGTGGATCGCCCCTGTGGCGATCGCCAGAGCCGAGGCAGCATGGCTCGAGGGGCGCAACGACGCGGCGATCGCCGAGACCGAGCTCGCGTACGACCACGCGCGGCGCGCGGACAGCTCGTATCTGGCGGGGCTCAGCTATTGGCGCTGGCGTGCCGGTGCCGACGAGCCGATCCCAAGCGTCGGAGAAGAGCCGAATCGCCTCGAGATGGCCGGTGACTGCGTCGCCGCGGCCGAGCGCTGGACGGCGATGGGGTCTCCCTACGAAGCGGCGTTTGCGCTCCTCGACGCCGACGACGAGGCCACGCTCCAACGGGTGCACGGCGAGCTGCAGGCACTCCGCGCCCAGCCTGCCGCAACGGTCGCCGCGCGCAAGCTCCGCGAACGCGGAGCGCTCAACGTGCGCCGCGGCCACCGCCCGGCCACCCGAGCGAACCCCGCGAACCTCACCCCGCGCGAGCTGGAGGTCCTGGCTCTCCTCGCGGACGGCCTGACCAACGCCGAGATCGCAGGACGGCTCTTCCTGTCCGAGAAGACCGTCGCGCATCACGTCTCGGCGATTCTCCGCAAGCTCGGCGTCGCGAACCGCGTCCAAGCCGTCACCGAAGCCGCACGGCTGGGAATCGCCGGCTCGGCCTGACGCGGCCAAGTTAGGTACGTGGGGCCCCAACATGGGCATGCCTTCCGATGCGGCCGCGCGCGGCCGCCCGTAGCGTCGCGGCATGTTCGAGGGCCAACTGATTCGGAGGGTCACATGCCGCGCTATCTGATCGAGCGGAGCTTCCGCGACGGCTTCGCGCTTCCCGCCGGCGCCGAGGGCGCCGACGCCTGTCGCAGCGTGATCGAGCGCAACGAGCTCGAGGGCGTCACGTGGGTTCACTCCTACGTCAGCGACGACCGCAGGAAGTCGTTCTGCATCTACGACGGGCCCGGCCCGGAGTCCATCCGCAAGACGGCGGCTGGCAACAGCCTCCCGGTGGATCGGATCACCGAGATCCGCGTGCTGGACCCCTACCTCTGCTTCTAAGAACGGGAGATCACATGCTCAAGCACACACGCCCCATCCTGCTGATCGCGATCCTCGCCCTGTTGGTGACGGCTCCGATCGCGGCCGCCAAGAAGACCTACAAGTACACCTCGACGATGACGTCGTCGCCGGTCTTGACGACCGACGGCTATCCCAGCGTCGGCGGTAGTGCGGTTATGGCGGTTCGCTGAAGAGCACGCCGTTCGGACCGGGAACGGTGATCGACCATCTGACCGTCACCGGTCAGCCGCAAGCCAACGTGTTCACGTTCGAGGGCACCGAGGTCGACCTGTTCGCCGACGGCACGGCCAGCGATACCTTCACCGGCACCGCCACCGTCCAGAGCGACGGCAGCCAGGCGATCGTCATCCACGGCCGCTACGCGCAGGGCCGCAACCAAGGCCCTAACCAGGTGCTGTTCGGGCCCGGGGGGACCGGCCGCGACAAGGGCGTCACCGACACCCACACCTACACCTACACCATCCCGGCTGGGTCCAACGTCGCCACGGGCACCTCGAGTGGCTCGATGACCTTCTGACCCGCATGCGGGCGGTTCCCGAGCCGCGGCTGGCCGGGACCAGCCCACCGCACCCCGCAGGGCGACCAATGCTCGCCTTCAAGGACGAAGGACACCGCAGCCGGGTCAGCCGCCGACTGCGCACATCACCGAGAGCCACAACGGATGGCTTCAAGAGCAAAGGAGCCGGCCTCCGCCGCCTCAGAAGCGACGGAGCCGCCCACCCGCGCCGCTCCGTCGCGTTCTTGCGGCGTCGTTTCGCTGAGAGACGACATGCTTGCGCCGCGGATTGACACCGTGCATCCGGTAAGCGTAGGCTTACGTGTTAGTGACTGCTTACGCGACCGCCGCCTGGACGGCGTTGGGCGATCCGACCCGCCGGGCCATATTCGAGCGGCTCGTCGACGGCCCGCGGGCAGTCGGCGAGCTCGCCGCGGCGATGCCGGTGAGCCGGCCCGCGGTCTCGCAGCACCTCAAGGTGCTGAAGGCCGCCGGGCTTGTGGTCGACAGGCCAGCCGGCAAGCAGCGCATCTACGCGGTCGACCGGGACGGCCTGGACCGGCTTCGCACGGAGCTCGATCGCTTCTGGACCAAGACGCTCGCGACCTACAAGGAGGTCGTCGAGCAACCGACAGAGGAGGGCCTCATGAGCACTCACGCAGCAGCGACGTCCGTACGCACGTCGATCGTCGTCGACGTGCCGATCGGACGCGCCTTCGCCGTGTTCACCGAAGACTTCGGCGCCTTCAAGCCTGCCGAGCACAACCTGCTTGGCGTGGAGATCGCTGAGACGGTGTTCGACCCGCGCGTGGGCGGCTACCTCTACGACCGCGGAGTCGACGGCAGCGAGTGCCGCTGGGCCCGCGTGCTCGCCTATGAGCCCCCTCACCGCGTGCTGCTCAGCTGGGACATCAGCCCCCACTGGCAGCTTGAGACCGATCCGCAGAAGACCAGCGAGTGGGAGGCCAGCTTCATCGCCGAAGCCCCGGAGCGCACCCGCGTCGAGATCGAGCACCGCGGCCTCGACCGCCACGGCGAGGGTTGGGAAGGCGTCCGCGAAGGCGTCGCCGGCGACCAGGGCTGGACCCTGTACCTGCAGCGCTACGCCGAGCGGCTGCAGGAGGACGTGCGATGACGTCGATCACCGCTACGGCCGAGGTCGAGCGCCCGCAGGAGGCGGTCCTCGCCTAGGCCATACCTACGCCGTCGGCTCTACGTCCGTGGAAGGTTCGACCTGCTCGTCGGTGGCGGGGGTGTCGCCGGCGACGTCGGCGGTGAGTTGTGCCGCGGCTTGCTTTCGGGCTGCCTTTTTGGCTTGCTTGCGAAGTCGACGCTCGCGGACCGCGTTTTCGCGGTCGCGTTTGGCCATGGTGGTGCGGTTCTTGGAGCTTGATGCCATGCGTCACATCCCTTGTCGTGGGGTCTCCAGCGTCAGTGCGCTGGCGGGCAGTACGAATCGCAGTGGCGTCGCGGCGCCGCCGGAGGTGAGCCGCGAGCCGTGCAGTCCGTGACCGCGTGGCGCAGCGGTCGGTGCCTCGGGCTCCCCGGCGTGGGCGATGATCCAGGCGATGATCGCGCCGGCGTCGGACCCTTCGGCGAGGATGGCGGCGCGTTCGATGACTTCGCCGCCTGACTTGTGGGGCCGCGCGAGCCGCGTGACGATCGCGCGGATGGCCTCGTCGTCGATGCTCAGGCCCTCGTCGAGGCGGTGAATTGCGTCGCCGCGTATACGGGTTTGTCGACGATGATCTGCACTCTTGCCCCGGTGGTCGAGGCGCAGTCGACGAGGTAGGGGTCGTGCCGTCCCAGATCCAGGATTGCCAGCACCTGGTGGCCGCAGATCGGATCGGGCTTGCCGACCTCGGCCTCGCAGTCGACGCCGTCGCGCCGGTACCACAGCTTGAAGATGCGCTCGGCCTGCGGCGCGTGGCCGGTCCGGAGCGCGGCTGCGCTCCGGATCGCGGCGTAGACCTCTTCTTCGTTGGCCCCGTTGAGCTCGGGGATGAAGAACGTGGTGATCGCTGGCTCCGCGACCGCGTCGTCCCCGGGTCTAGCGGGGGACGACGTTGACGGCCTTGGGACCCTTGTCGCCGGCCTCGGCGTCATAGGAGACGCTGGCGCCCTCGGCGAGCGTCTTGAAGCCGTCGCCACCGATCCCACTGTGATGGACGAAAAGGTCCTTGCCGGGCTCGTCGGGCGTGATGAACCCAAAACCCTTGTCGTCACTGAACCACTTCACGGTTCCTGTCGCCATGGTATGTACCTCCGCGGCGTTGGTGCACTGCGTACGCGGAGGTGCAGCAAGGCAACAACAGCGAGCGCTAGGCACTGCGGTGCCGAACACGAGGTTCGGCCTGAACCACCCAATTTAGCGTGTCCGCACTGAAAAGGACGAGAAGGGCCTCATCGGGCGGCCTTCGCGACTGTGCTCTCCGCGGCGCGGATCCGCCGGGCTTGGCCGTGCGGCGCCATGGCCGTGCGCTCCGTAGGCTCCAATCACGTCGCAGAACCACGGAGAAGGAGCGCAGAACTGTGGCCGAAGAGACGCCAGCCATCGACTTCGCGAACCTGCCCGCCCCGAGCGAGGGCTTCCTCGTCACCCAGTTCATCACCGTACGGAGCGTTGCTCGGTCGCGCGCCTTCTACTCCGAGGTCCTCGGCGGCCGGGTCGTGCTGGAGGAGAACCCGTGCATGGTCAAGCTCGCCAACTCGTGGGTGATCATGAACCCGGGCGGCGGCCCGACCCCCGACAAGCCGGACATCTCGGTCGTCAACTACGAGCCGGGCGACACGGTCTCGATCTTCATGAACCTGCGGGTCGCCGACATCCAGACGTGCTACGAGGAGTGGCGCGCAAGGGGAGCCGAGTTCGTGACGCCACCGATTGACCGCGGCGCCGAGATCCGCTGCTACATGCGCGACCCGGACGGCTACATGATCGAAGTCGGCCAGTCCACCGGACTGCTCGAAGGCCACCTCGCCAAGAAGCGGCCCGAAGACCTGCCGGGCTGAGACGACCCGGCCGGGCGTCCTGCGCCGCTAGAGCGGATCTTGGACCCACTCCTCCTCGCGCGTGTGGACGTGGAGCGGCGGTCCCTCGCCCGGCGGGACGAGGAACTCGAGCGCGGTGAACGCGCCGCCGGTGTCCCCGCCGCGGGCGAGGTAGGTGACGTCGCCACCCAGCGGGCTGCGGACGCGCTCGGCCTGGCCGGCCCGGGTGATCAGGCCTCTGCCGATGCGTGCAGTACATCAGGCCGGCGCGCAGGCCCGCACCCTGTCGATGACGCCGGCGAGCTCCGGGTCGGACGCTGCGCGGGCGGCCAGGGTGCCGGTCGCCTCGAGGAACGCCTGGGAGGGCTCGGTGCGGCGGATGGTCGCGTCGCTCGCTTGCAGCGTCCGCCGAGCCCTCGAGCTGCCGAACAGGTTGTGGTGCTGCGTGGCCCAGAAGCGCTCCTGTCCGGGCTCGTACGGAAGCCCGATGGCGCGGCAGGTCGACGCCAGGACGCCGGCGGGATCGTCGGCGAGGTCGGCGTAGGGGACGCCGACGACCGGGAACCCGGCGTCGAGCAGCCTCGCGTGGTACTGGACGAAGCACCAGATGGCCTCCTCGTCGGCGGGGAGTTCGCCGCGTTTCCACCACGAGAACGCGAGCTCGAGCGGGTCCTTCCAGATGAGGAGGTTCACGACACGCATGCCGCTGTCGGCTCCCCAGCGGTTGGCGTCGCGGACCCACCCGAACCACTTGGAGGAGTCGATCACGCGCTCGACGCTCAGCGTGTCGGCGACGCGCCGGTGGAACTGCTCCGCAGGCCCAGCGCGGAGCCGCTCCCAGACCGGACACGGATCCTCGCCGCACGAACAGACCAGGTGCTCATGCTCGGGCCGGCGCGGTTGGAACGCGGCGACCGCCTCGCCGCAGGAGAACGCTTCCGCCGGGGTGCCGAGCATGAGGTCGAGCATCGTCGTGCCCGACCGTCCGGGCCCGCACACGTTGACCAGCGTCGCCGGCGCCATGCCCGGCCGATCGTACCTCGGGTGGAGCGGCCCGAGCCCTGGCCGGATCAGCCCGACCAGATCGCGTCGAACGCGGCCTGGTCGAGCGGCAAGAGCCAGCACGCCCTGATCTGCCACTCGGTCACGTCGTAGAGGCCGACGGTCGACCACCGGCGCGCAACACCGCCGATCGTGGCCGAGCCGTCGGTCAGCGCCGCGATGCGCCGACCCTCCCCGACGAGCACATCGCGCCGGTGCATCAGGAAGGTCCGGTCCGCGAGGTCGCGGCGGCGGCGGAAGTAGCCGAAGACCGCGTCGACGCCGCGGTAGGTGCCGGCGATGGGGCTCGCTCCCGGCACCGTCCACACCACCGTACAGCCGAGCAGGTCCTCGAGCGGCGCCCCCGACCCGCCGCCGTAGAACGCGTTCTGCGCCTCGTGCAGCCGGTCGAGCAGGGCGATGGCGCTATCGCGGTTCACGTCGCGGCTGCGGGGCGGGGTACGGTCCGCTCCCAGCGCCGCTTGCCGTCGTGCATCATCGCCGGGTACACGATCAGGTGCCGGAACGGCCCTATCGCGGCGAGGTAGGCCTCCCCGAGCAGGCCGTTGGGCTTGACCAGCACCGCCATCTGCCCGCGGTAGCCGCCCGCGTTATCCGGCACCCACCCGAGGTGGGCGACGCCGTGCACGGTCCGGTTGGCGATCTCGGCTGCCCACTCGTCGTCGGTGCGGTACAGCGGCGTGAACGGGAGGGCGTCGAACGCCGGGCCGGTCGCGGTCCCGCGCAGGTCGGCGGGCAGCCGGTCGCGGAGGGTGGCAGCGCGTTCGCCGAGCCCGGCGCCGGGCTCGTCCCAGCCCAGCAGCTCGCCGACCTTCCACCGGATCGCCCACAGCGCGCGCGACGCGCACGACGAGCCGCGCGAGGGGTCCATGGAGGTGATGAGCTCGAGTAGCCGCGGGAAGTCGTCCGGGCCGCCGGGCGTGGGCAGCGTCCAGACGTCCTCGAGCCGGAAGTCGGGGGCGATTGCATGGATCCGCCAGGGGCGGGAGGTATGTGCGCAGTCGGGGAGTCTCATGCTTCGGTAGGATACATACATGCATGTACGTATGTCCCAGGCCGACCGGCGGGAGCAAAGCCGGAACGCACTGCTCGAGTCCGCCGCCCGTGGCCTGTCTCGCTATGGGTACGGGAAGCTGCGGCTCGAGGATGTAGCCCGCGACGCCGGCTACACCCGCGGCGCCCTCTACCACCAGTTCAAGGACAAGGAGGACCTGGCGCTGGCCGTAGTCGACTGGGTCGGCCAGAACTGGATCCGCGAGGTCGGCGACCCGGCCCGCGCGGAGCCGACGCCCGTGGCGGAGCTGCTCGCGCTCGCGCGCGGACACGCCGTCTTCTGCCGCCGCGACATCGCCCGCGTCGTGATGGCCTTGCGGGTCGAGTTCAGCGGCCAGGACCATCCGGTCGGCCGCGCGATTGAGCACGTGTCGGCGACGGGCGTCGAGCGGGTCGCGCGGCTGGTCAGGGCGGGGCGCCGGGACGGGTCGGTCCCGCCCGGGCCGCCGGCGCGCGAGGTCGCGAAGGCGTTCCTGGGTGCGCTCGAGGGGACCGCGATCGCGATGGGCGGGCGAGCGCCGCACGACGCGGACCTGGCCGAGCGAGCGGCCGCGGGCGTGTTGGGGCTGAGCGACGTCGCAGCCTGAGCGACGGCGTGCCGGAGCCGACGCGCGCCCGGACGTCGACGCGCGCCGGCTGCAGCCCAAATCGCGCTAGCGCCAGCCCTCCAGGGAGATATAGGCGCCCGCGATGCCGTTCGGGTGGACCAGGATCAGCGGCGCCAGGCATGTAGCCGGCACGCTGATCGTCGTGTTGATGTTCGCGTCGCCCTGACGCGAGATCGGCACCGTGTCGGTCGTCGCCGCGGCGGTGGTGTCCGAGTCGGCCCCGCAGTACAGCGATGCGTTGACCGTCGTCACCGGCCCAGGGGTGTTGTCGCCGGGCGGGTTCGGGATCACCAGGCCCTGCAGACGCAGGCGGAACTGGCCATTGCGTTTGAGCCGGACCTCGCCCCGCTGCAGCACCCACGGGGCACCGCCGGGGTTGACGTCGTGGAACGTCGGGTCACCGGGCACCGACGGCGCGAGCGTCGACCGCAGCAGCGTGTTGCCGTTGCCCTTGCCGTTGCCGTGCCCATTGCCTTGGCCGTTGCCGTTGTGGCCCTGGTCGTTGCCACCGCCCTTGTCGTTCCCCCCGCCACCACCGGAGCCGCGCGCCCCGAGGGCGTTCACGGTGAGGGCCATCAATACCGCGCTGACCGCGGCCACCATGACCACGACGTACACGGCTCGCTTGGAAAACCGCATGAACTGCGCCTCCTCTCAGACGTAGGTGCCGTGCCTTACGCGCCACGAATGCAGGCCGGTTGAAGGGCTGGCGCGTGGACGCTCGCGCGGCGGGCCGTAGGGTACTGTGGCGTCGCGGGTGAGCATGTCGATCGTGATCATCGGGGCAGGCCCGAACCTCGGCGCTGCCGTGGCCCGTCGCTTCGGCCGCGAGGGCATGGCGGTGGGTCTCGTCTCGCGCACGCAGTCCAAGCTCGACGACCTCGCAGGCCGGCTGGAGAACGACGGCATCCGCGCCCGCGGCGCCGCCGCCGACATCCGCGACCACGCTGCGCTGACGCGGGCGATCCGATCGCTGGCCGACGAGCTCGGCCCGGTCGAGGTGCTCGAGTACTCGCCCCTTCCCTCACGGGAATTCATGAAGGATCTCTTCGACACCGACGTCGAGGACGTGCGCGGGCCGCTCGAGTTCAGCGTGCTGGGCGCAGTGGCGGCGACGCGGGCGGTGCTCGACCCCATGCGCGCGGCCGACCGCGGCACGATCCTCTTCACCACCGGCGGCGCGGCGATCAACCCCTACCCCGCCCGCGCGGGCGTGGGGATCTCCTTTGCCGGCGAGGTGGCCTACGCGCGCATGCTCCACGACGCGCTGGCCGACACCGGGGTCCACGTCGCCCACACCGCGATCGGCGGGTCCATCGCCCCCGGCGGCGACCACGAGCCCGACGACGTCGCCGAGCTGCTCTGGCGGCACCACGCCGAGCCGGGGGAGTTCCAGACCCGCCTCGGCATCGCTTGACCGACTACGTCCACGGCTACGACGCCCGCGCCAACGAGCGCCTGCTCGACCAGGCGGCCGCACTGGTCGACCTGCTCCACCACGACACCGCCTACCCCGCCGGCAGTCGCGTGCTCGAGGCGGGGTGCGGGGTCGGCGCCCAGACGGCCACGCTCGTCGCCCGGAGCCCGGAGGCGCAGATCACGGCGGTCGACGTCTCGGCCGAGTCGCTGGCACGGGCGCGTGAGCGCACGCGCGGAGCCACCAACGTCGACTTCGTCCAGGCGGACATCTTCGCCCTGCCCTTTGCGCCGCACGCCTTCGACCACGTCTTCGTGTGCTTCCTGCTCGAGCACCTCGCGCAGCCGGTCGAGGCCCTGCGCACGCTGGGCGGGCTCGTCCGCCCCGGCGGCACCGTGACCGTGATCGAGGGCGACCACGGCTCCACCTACTTCCACCCCGACAGCGCCGCCGCCCACGACGCGATCCGCTGCCAGGTCGAGCTGCAGCGCCGCGCCGGCGGCGACGCCGAGATCGGCCGTCGCGTGTACCCGCTCATGGTCGAGGCCGGGGTGACGGGGGTCCGAGTGTCGCCGCGCATGGTCTATGTCGACGCCAGCCGCCCTGAGCTCGTCGACGGCTTCACGCACCGGACGTTCACGGCCATGATCGAGGGGGTGCGCGAGGACGCGCTGCAGGCGGGCCTGATCGCGCCCGAGCGCTTCGACGAAGGCATCGCCGCGCTTTCCGCCACCGAGGTCTTCTGCTACGCGTTCTTCAAGGGCCTCGGCCGCGCCTAGCAGGGCGTGCGCGGGCAGACCGGGAGGTTCGGCGCCTGGCGGGCACGAGCATCGCCCCGATGCGGTCGTACATGCCGGACGCGTAGGCCGACGGCGGGTTGGCCTTCGGTCCCTGGGTGGCGAAGACGACGATCGCGATCCGCTTCGCGGGCAGGTAGCTGGCCACGCTGTTGTAGCCCATGAGCTGCGGGTTGGCGGCGATCCAGCCCTTCCGACAGCCCCATCCCGTAGTAGCCCTCTGGCGTGAGCGGGCCGAGGCCTACGGCCTGCATCCCGACCTGCTGCTCGCGCGACGCCGGCGTGAGCAGCGCGCCGGTGCCGAGGGCCCGCGTCCAGCGGCCCAGGTCGCCCAGCGTCGACGTCATGTTGCCGGTGTACGTGCCCCAGGTGGGCGACCACGTGAACGTGTCGGTGTAGCGACCGCCGGGCTGCAGGTAGGCGTGCACGCCCGGCGCCGGGATGTGCGCGTCGAAGTGCATCGCGGTCTGGCGCAGGCCGAGCGGGCCGAGGATCTGCCGCCGCCGCTGGCGGTCCACGGGCGCCCCGCCGACCCCGTCGCAGGATGTCGCCGAGGAGGACGAAGTTCGTATCCGAGAAGGCCCAGCTCGCCCCCGGGGCGAAGGCCGGCGGGCGCAGGAACGCGTAGCGGATCAGCTCGGGGACGGTCCATCGCCGGTGCGGCCCGGCGGCGTGGAGCTTCTCCCAGGCCGGGTCGGTCACGTAGTCCTCGTAGCCGGTGATGCTGCGGGCGAGCATCGCCACCGTGACCTGGTCCGCGCCCGGGAGGTCGGGCCACCACTTCGAGAGCGGGTCGTCGAGGCTCATGCCGCCCTATCGACCAGCTTCAGCAGGAGCGTCGTCTCGAACGTCTGGGTGATGTTGCCGATGCGGAAGTGGTCGGCCGGCGTCGCCCTCACGCGCGGTGCCGACGCGCCGAGCGTTCCGCTCGGCAGCCGGCGCCCTCCGACCCAGACGCCGAGTACACCGCGCGCAGGTGATACCGCTGCTTCAGCTTGCGCACCGCGGAGGTGATCTGCTTGCCCGACGGCGACGCCGCGCGGACGGGCTGCGCGGCCGCGAACGACAACAGGGCGGCGGTCGCCGCGAGCAGCGCGGAGGCTCTTCGGCTCAGCAGCACCGGCGCGGCATCGTGGTGACCGATGAATTGCAGGCCGCGTTCCGGTCTCAGTGGGTGCGATTCCCACCCCCCACCAAGGAGGAAGCAGTGAGCAAGACCACCACCCGCATCGACAAGCTCGGCACCGTCGTCGTGCCGGTGTCCGACCAGGACCGCGCCGTCGCGTTCTACGTCGACACGCTGGGGTTCGAGAAGCGCACCGACGTGCCGTTCGGCAACGGCTACCGCTGGGTCGAGGTCGCCCCCGAGGGCGTCGAGACCACGATCGCCATCGTGCCTCCGCCGCCCGGCAAGCCGACCGGCAACGTCGAGACCGGCATCGGCCTCAACACCCGCGACATCGACGCCCTCTACGCCGAGCTGAAGGACGCCGGCGTCGACGTCGACGACGAGGTCAGCCGCATGGGCGACCCGGTCCCGCCGCTGTTCTGGTTCCGCGATCCCGACAACAACTCGCTGATGGTCGTGGAGATCAACTGACCGGCTCCGTGCCGCGCCGCCGGCGGCGACCCGATCACGCCGCCGGCGGCAGCGACCCGATTCGCCACGGCCCGTCGTCGTGGGTCTGGTCGAGCCAGCGCTCGGCGTCGCGCCGGCCCAGCCGCAGCAGCTCGGCCGCGAACTCGGGTGCGAAGAACAGGTAGCTGAGGAGCTCGCCGTGCGCGGCGTCGCGGCCGCCGTCGACCAGGCGGCCGAGCACGGCCGTGCCCGGCGCGCGCAGGAGCGCCGGCGCGGGCGCGTAGTGGCGGTTGAACACGCGCGCCGCGGTGCGGCCGATGACGTCGGCGTCGCGCGGCGCGACGAAGATGTAGGGGATGAGGCGGCGGTCGGGCACGTTGGTCCCGCCTTCGACGATCTGGTTCTGTGTCGCCAGCGTCGCCACGTCGTTGACCAGTGGGTCGACGAGCACGGCCTGGAAGAGCTGGGCGGCGCCCTCGAGCACGTCCGGGGTCCCGCCGCCGGGTCGGCCCCGGCGGGCTGCGATCGCGTTGAGCCCGATCACCACCACGCGGTCGGCGCCCAGCGCCAGCGCGGGCTTGATCGGCGTGTTCAGCCGCGTCCCGCCGTCGAAGTACCAGCCGCGCGCCCGGGCCGGGTGCTCGAGCCGCACGGCCGGGAACAGCGCCGGGATGGCGGCAGACGCGCGCACGTGCTCGGACGCCAGCTGTGCATGGACGTAGTCGATGCCGCGCTTGGTGTCGCGCGGGGGCGCGGGGCGCTGGGTGTGGAACACGACCGAGCGGCTCGTGGCCGCGGCGGTGGTCACGACCGCCGCCTGGACGAGGTCGGCGGCGGCGTTGGCGGCCAGGCGGTCGAACGGGATCAGCCGGCGCACGGTCGCGGCCAGCGGCGCCGGGTCGAGCAGGCTTGTCGCGCTGACCGGCAGCCCGAGCACCTCGCCCAGGTAGGCGAGACCGCGGCCGAGCTCGGACAACGACCCCAGCCTGCGCAGGACCTCGCCGTAGTGGAGGTCGCGCCAGATGCGCTCGCCCTCGGCGACCGCCTCGGCCGCGGGCTGATCGGCGGTCGCGGCGGCGAAGGCCGCGTTCAGCGCGCCGGCGCTCGTGCCCACGACGAGGCGCGGGCGCTGACCGCGGCGCTCGAGCGCGGGCAGCAGGGCCGACAGCGCCCCGACCTCGTAGGCGCCGCGGGCGCCTCCGCCCGCCAGGATCAGCGCGACCGTCTCCCGTTCCGGCACAGCCCCCACGCTAGAGGTCGTGCGCGCCGCTCGGCGGCGTTTGCGCGCATCGCGCCCGGGTACGCGGGACAGAGGTCGGATGAAGCAGAGAACGGCATTCCTGGTCGTGGCGGCGGGGCTCCTGGCCCTGATCGCCAGCGCGAACCTCGCCGCGCCCCTGTACGCCGTCTACAGCAAGCAGTACGGGTTCTCGAGCGGCCTCCTGGCGCTCATCTTCGCCACCTACGCGCTGGTCCTGATCCCCTCGCTGCTGGCCTTCGGCCAGCTCTCGGATCGGCTCGGCCGCCGGCCGGTGGTCGCCGCCGGGCTGGCGTTGGGCATCGTCGGCCTGGTGCTGTTCGCCCTCGCCGACGGCGTGGCCGGGCTGTTTGCCGCGCGGGCGGTCCAGGGCCTGTCGCTCGGCATGATCAGCGGCGCCGCCACCGCGGCGCTCGTCGAGCTCGAGCCGACCGGCAACCGCCGCCGCGCCGCGCTGCTGGCGACGGTCGCGCAGGCGGGGGGCAGCGCCCTCGGGCCGCTGGTCGGCGGGATGCTCGCGCAGTCGGCGCCGGACCCAACGATCCTCCCGTATGTGGTGGGCATGGCCACGCTGGCCGTGCTCGTCGTCGCCGTCCTCGCGATCCCGGAACCTGCGCCCGGTCGGGGCGGGCGCTGGCGCGTGCAGCGTCCGAACGTCCCCGCCGAGATCCGCGGCCCGTTCACGCGCGTCGCGCTCACCGCGGCCGCCCTCTGGGCGGTCGCCGCGCTCTTCCTTTCCGTCATCCCGTCCTACGCGGGCCAGATCCTCGGCAGCGAGAACCTGGCCCTGCTCGGTGCCATCGCGGCGGTGATGCTTGCGGCATCGTGCGCGGCGCAGATCGCGGTGCGAAAGGGCGCGCCGCCGATCGCGGCCCAGGCCGGCGGCCTCGTGCTGCTGGCGGTGGGGCTGCTCGGCCTCGTGCTGGCCTCGCCGTTGCACGCGATCTGGCCCCTCGTCGCCGGCGCCGCGATCGCCGGGGCCGGGCACGGGGTCGGCTTCCTGGCCACCCAGGACGACCTCAACAACATCGCCCCGGCGGAACAGCGCGCCGAGGTCAATGCCGCCTTCTACGTGTGCATCTACCTGGGCGTCTCGCTCTCGGTGATCGGCGTCGGGATCCTGGCCGACGCCGCGTCGCTGTTCACCGGTGTGGAGGTGTTCGCGGCGGTGACCGGCGCGGCCGCGCTCGTCGTCGCGGCCTGGCACGTCGCGGCCGGCGGGGGCCGGCGAGCGGCAGAGCGACCAACGCGATACGTGCGCGCCGGTGCTCGTTGAGCACCGCGGACACGCACCGGTCGTCGACCCGACGGCGTACGTCGCTCCCAACGCCGTGGTCTGTGGCAACGTCCGCGTCGGTCCCGACACGCGGGTGCTGTTCGGCGCGGTGCTGACCGCCGAGGACGGCCGGGTCGAGCTCGGCGCTCGCTGCGTGGTCATGGAGAACGCGCTGCTGCGCGGGCGCGCGGCGCAGGCGACGACGCTCGGCGACGACGTGCTTGTCGGCCCGCATGCGCATCTCAACGGGGCCACGGTGGGCGCCGGCTGCTTCCTGGCCACCGGCGCGTCGCTGTTCCCCGGGTCGCGGCTGGGGCGCGAGGCGGAGGTGCGCATCAACGGGGTCGTCCACGTCAACACCGTGCTCGCGGACGAGGCGCTGGTGCCGATCGGCTGGGTGGCTGTCGGCGCTCCGGCGCGGATCCTGCCGCCCGACGCGCACGCGGAGATCTGGTCGGTCCAGAAGGAGCTCGACTTCCCCGGCACGGTCTACGGCCTCGACCGCGACGCCCCCGCCGCCGAGCGCATGCGGCGCCAGGCGGACTGGTTCGCCGCCCACCGCGACGACCGCGTGATCGGCTGACTCAGCGGCAGTCGACGTTCACGTAGCCCGACCGGAACGGGCGCTCCTGGCCCGAGGCCGGGTCGTACGCGTGCCGCCACACACAGCCGGTGTCGTTCGTGAGCAGGTGGATCGAGACCGAGGTCTCGGCCGACGTCGTGCGCACGCGGTGGATGTCGTCGGCCGGCGGGATCAGCGCGTAGAAGTCGCCGGGGCCGAGCGCGCGGCGCTCGCTCAGCCGCAGGGCGCCGTTCGCGCGGGCGAAGATCTCCTCGTCCTGGGTCCCGCGGTACAGGCCGACGAGGCCCCAGGCGAGGTGGTCGTGCACCGGGGTCTCGGACCCCGACGGCACGACCAGGCTGAACAGCGACAGCGAGCCGTCCTCGGCGCGGTACAGCGCCCACTGGCCGATGCCCCCGCCCATGCCGCTCTCGGGCGCCGCCTCCTGGTAGACGGCGGGCAGCCAGTTCGGGTCTGCGAGCAGGTCGGCGAAGCGGGGGCGGATGCGCTCGATGGCGTCGGCGGGCGAGCTGCCGTCCGCGAACGCGGCGCGCACGTCGGTGATGAAGGCGCGCACGTCGGGCGTGTCGAGGACGAACTCGTCGGCCGCCATGGCGCGATCGTACGCGGATTCAGGCGTGGCGGAACGCCCGCACCGACAGCGGCACGAACACCAGCAGCAGGCCGACCAGCCAGGCCAGCGTCCCCAGCGCCGGGCCGAGGGCGTCGCCGTGCCCGATCGTCAACGCGCGGGCCGCGTCGACGACCAGGGTCACCGGGTTGGCGTCGGCAAACGCGCGCACGACGCCGGGCATGGAGTCGGTGGGGACGAACGCGGAAGACGCGAACACGAGCGGGAAGACCCAGATGAATCCGATCGACTGCGCGGTCTCGGGATCGCGCACGGCCAGCCCGATGGAGGCGCTGATCCACGAGAACACGTAAGCGAAGGCGAGCACCAGCACCACGGCCAGCGCGACCTGCCAGGCGGGCTGGCTTGGGCGGAAGCCCACGGCCACCCCGAGCAGCAGCATGAGCACGAGCGTCAGCGTGTTGACCGCGAAGTCGGCGGCGGTGCGGCCGACGAGCACAGCCGAGCGGGCGATCGGCAGCGAGCGGAAGCGGTCGACCACGCCGGCCTTGAGGTCCTCGGTCAGGCCGAGGCCGGTGGTCAGCGCGCCGAAGACCGCGGTCATGACGATGATCCCCGGCAGGAGGAAGTCGACGTAGCTCACGCTGCCGGTGTGGATCGCGCCGCCGAACACGTACCGGAACAGCAGCACGAGGATCACCGCCTCCAGGAACAGGTAGACGATGTACGTCGGCCGGCGCAGGACCTTGCGCAGCCTGGCGGACAGCCATCACGCGGCTGTCGGCGATGGTCTCACCGAGGGTGAGCCGGGCCCGTTCGGGCAGGGTGGCGATGGCGGTGGTCATGCGGCCTCCTGGGCGGGTGCGTCGTCGGTGGGGTGTCCGGTCAGGGTGAGGAAGACGTCGTCGAGGCTGGGCTCCTGGAGCCAGTGCGGAGGTCGCTGCATCGACGTCCGCGGCGTCGGCGAGGCGCACGCTGAGCACGCTGCCGCCGATCTGGGCCTTGAGCGCGGCGGCCGTGCCCTGGGCGGCGATGCGGCCGCGGTCGACCACGGCGATCTCCTGCGCGAGGCGGTCCGCCTCATCCAGGTAGCGCACGAGCGTCGTCTTGCCGGCGCCGTTGGGCCCGAGCAGCCCGAACACCGTGCCCGGGGTGATCGCGAGATCGAGGCCGTCCAGGGCGGTCACGTCGCCGAAGCGCCGGCCCAGCGCCCGGACTTCGATGGCGGGGATCATGCCGCACTCCTTCGGATCTTGATGTCGCCGTAGCTGGTGCGGGCGCGCACCTCGACCGTCTCCTCGCCGGCGGCAGGCGGGCCCGCCGTCTCGAGCGCGTTGTGGAGGTGGCCGTAGCGCGTGTCGAGGTCCAGCCAGGCGGCGGTGCCGTCGGCGATGCCGATCTCGACCGCGCCCATCGCGGTCTCCGCGACCACCGTCCCGCGCTGGACCGCGCCGAGGCGGATGGCGCCGTTGGCGCTCTTGGCCGCGACCGTGGCGCGGGCGCGATCGACCGCGATGTCACCGTTGGCCGCGCGCGCGCGGACGTCGCCGGCGACGTCCTCGAGGTGGGTGTCGCCGTTGGAGTTCTTGATCACCGCGACGCCTTCGATCGCGCCGGCGCGGACCGTGCCCGAGCCGGTGGTGATCCGGGCGTCGCCGGTCGCGTGGTCGAGGACGATCTCGCCTGCGGCGGTCGTCAGGTTGACGGCGGCGGCGCGCTCGACGTGGATGTCGCCGACGGCCGTCTTCAGGCGGCAGTCGCCGAGCGACCCGGTGCAGCGGAACGACGTCATCTGGCCCGAGCCGGTCAGGCGCGAGCCGGCGGGGAGGAGGATCTGGACGTCGACCGACCCGCCGTCGCTGAACGGACTGTAGGACGTCCAGCGCCGGGTGGTCTTGACCTGCAGGCGCCCGTCGTCGTAGTCGACGCGTGCCTGCTCGGCCGCGGTGACGTCGGCGCGCCGGCCGCTGTCGCTGGGGCGCAACTCGACGACCGTGTTGGCGCGATCGCCGGCGGCGACGCGGACGTCGCCCACGACCAGGTCGAGGACGGCCTCGATCGGTTCGGGGGTCGCGAACTCGGCCATGGCTACCGCCCCCATCCCGTGTAGCGCCGGCTGCTGCGGGGGCCGCCCTGGTCGCGTTGCGTGCCGGCCGCGCCGCGATCGACGGCAGCGGCCGCCGCCCGGACGAGCCAGGCGTTGACCGACAGCCCCTCGCGCAGCGCGGCCTCCTCGACCCGGCCCTTGAGCTGGTCGGGGAGGCGCAGGTTGATGCGGGCCACCGGGCCCTCGCCGACCAGGGCGTCGCCGGCGGCGAGCGCATCCGCGTGCGCGGCCTCATTCGACGCGTCCGTCTCGGCAGGCGGGGACGTGACGACAAACTCCGGATCGCTGCCGCCGCGCAGCCGCAGCTCGACCGATCCGGGGGCGAGCTCCGCGGTGATCTCGGCGGCGGCGGACGCAAGCACGTCGAGCAGCATCAGCCGGACCGCGGCGTCCATCGGGGCGGTGAGCCGTTCCGCGAGCGCGCGCGCATCGTCGCCCCCGGCCTCGGCGGCCACCGCAAGCTGCTCGCGCAGGGTGTTGATGTGGGGTTCCAGCTCCATGATGGCATCATGATGGCACCACAATGGCACTTACTCAAGGCCAAAATGGCACGGAGTCGGCGAAACCGCTTGCGAGCAGGGATTGACATCCTCTCTGCATGCCCGAGGAGCCCCGCCCCGCGATCGTGGTCGTCGACGACGAGCCCGCCGTGCTCGCCGCGGTGGCGCGCGACCTGCGCCGGGGCTTCGGCGAGCACTACCGGATCCTGCGCGCCGGCTCGGGGCCCGAGGCGCTCGAGCTGCTGCGCGAGGTGCGGGCGCGCGGCGACCAGGTCGCGCTGCTGATCGCCGACCAGCGCATGCCCGTCATGGCCGGCACCGGGTACCTGGTCGAGGCCCGCACCGTCTTCCCGGACGCCAAGCGCGCGCTGCTGACCGCCTACGCGGACACCGAGGCCGCGATCGCCGCCATCAACGAGGTCGCGCTCGACTACTACCTCCTCAAGCCGTGGGACCCGCCCGAGGAAGAGCTGTTCCCCGTCGTCGAGGACCTGCTCGAGACCTGGCAGGCCGGCGCGGCGCTCGAGTCCGGGGGGGTGCGCGTCATCGGCCACCGCTTCTCGAAGGAGTCGCGCGAGGTGCGCGACTTCCTCGCCCGCAACCGCGTGCTCGCGCGCTGGATCGACGTCGAGCGCGACGCCGAGGCGCGCGAGCTGCTCGAGGTCTTCGACATCGACGCGGACCGGCTGCCCGTGGCCCTGCTCGAGGACGGGTCGGTGCTGGAGCGGCCGTCGGTGCTCGAGCTCGCCGAGCACCTGGGCGTCAGCGCCCAGCCGATCGAGGAGCACTACGACCTGGTCATCGTCGGCGGCGGGCCGGCCGGGCTGGCCGCGGCGGTCTACGGCGCCTCTGAGGGGCTGCGCACGGTGATGGTCGAGCGCGAGACGCCGGGCGGGCAGGCGGGCCAGTCGACGCGGATCGAGAACTACCTGGGCTTCCCGGCCGGCGTGAGCGGCTCGGACCTCGCGCGGCGGGCGACGAGCCAGGCGCGCCGGCTGGGCGCCGAGCTCCTGAGCGTCCAGGACGTCGTGGCGCTGCGGCCCGAGGGCGTGGGCCGGTTCGTGGAGCTCAGCGGCGGCAACACGCTGAGCTCGCACTGCGTGCTGGTGGCCTCGGGCGTCTCCTACCGCAAGCTCGACGTGCCCGGGTTCGAGGCGCTGACCGGCGCCGGCGTCTCCTACGGCGCCGCGCCCGCCGAGGCGCGCTCGTGCTCGGACCAGCGCGTGGTGGTCATCGGCGGGGCCAACTCCGCCGGGCAGGCGGCGCTGTACCTCAGCACCCACGCCGACCGCGTCACCATGCTCGTGCGCGGGCCGGCGCTGCAGGCGTCGATGTCGCACTACCTGATCGAGCGGCTCGAGACGTCCGAGAACGTCGACGTGCGCACGCAGACGCAGGCGCTGGCGGCCGAGGGCGACGGCCACCTGGAGGCGCTGCGCGTGCGCGGGCCCGACGGCGAGGAGACGCTGCAGGCCGACGCGTGCTTCGTGTTCATCGGCGCCTCGCCGCGCACCGATTGGCTCTCCGGCGTCGTCGCCCGCGACGAGCGCGGGTTCATCCTCGCCGGGCCCGACGTGCCCGAGAACGGCTGGCCGCTCGGGCGCGACCCCTACGTGCTCGAGACCAGCGTGCCGGGCGTGTTCGTGGCCGGCGACGTGCGCGCCCGCTCGGTCAAGCGCGTCGCCAGCGCGGTGGGGGAGGGGTCGATGGCCGTCTCGCTCATCCACCAGTACCTCGCCGACACGTGAGCCAACCACCCGTCACCCCCGCCGACCTGCGCCCGGTCGACCTGTTCGACGACCTCTCCGACGCCGAGCTCGAGCCCTGGGCCGCGGTCGCGCGCTGGCACACCTACGCGCCCGGCGAGTTCCTCGCCCACGCCGACGAGGAGCCGCCCGGCGTGCTCTTCCTGCTCGAGGGAACGGTCCGAACCCTGCTCGTCCAAGGCGGCCAGATCGAGCCGGTGGCGCGGCAATTCGCGCCGACGTGGATCTACGCCATCGCCGTGCTCACCGGCGGGACCGTGAACGTGAGCATGCGCGCCGAGGACGAGTGCCGGGTGGCGATGATCGCGCCCGACGACTTCCGCCCGCTCGCGATGGCCACGCCCGCGGTGCACCGGCGCGTGATGAGCCAGGTCGGGCCGATCACGCGCCGGATCACGGCGGCCGAGCAGCAGCGCGAGCGCATGGCCTCGTTGGGCGAGATGGCGGCGGGGCTGGCGCACGAGCTCAACAATCCCGCCGCGGCGGCGCGGCGCTCGGCGGCGCAGCTGGCCGAGGCGGTCGAGGTCGTCAGCGCGTCGGTCGGGCGCTTCGTCGAGGCGGGCCTCGAGCGCGAGGGGGCGGCCGGGCTCGTCGAGCTGCAGCGCGAGGCGGTCGAGCGCGCCAGCTCGCGGGCGGCCGTCGATGCCCTCGACGTCGCCGACGCGGAGGACGCGCTACTCGAGCGGCTCGAGGACCTCGGCGTGCCCGAGCCCTGGCGCGTGGCCGAGCCGCTGGCCGCCGCCGGCGTGGACGCCGACTGGGTCGAGCGCCTGCAGGCGCTGGCCGGGCCCGCCACCGGCGCCGCCGTGGCCTGGGTCGCGGCCACGCTGACCGTGCAAGGACTGGCGGTCGAGCTCCAGGACTCGACCGACCGGCTGTCCACGCTCGTGGGCGCGGTCAAGAGCTACTCCTACATGGACCGCGGCGACGTGGTCGAGGTCGATCTGCACGAGGGCCTGGAGACCACGCTCACGGTCCTCGGCCACAAGCTCAAGCACACGACGATCGCCGTGCGCCGCGACTACGACCGCGACCTGCCGCGGATCATGGGCCGCGGGTCCGAGCTCAACCAGGTGTGGACCAACCTGCTCGACAATGCGATCGACGCGCTCGGCGACGCGGGCACGATCACCATCACCACCCGGAACGAGGGTGATCGCGCGGTGGTCGACATCGCCGACGACGGCCCCGGCGTGGACCCCACCGTGTCCAGCCGCATCTTCGACTCGTTCGTGACCACCAAGGACGTCGGCGCCGGCACCGGGCTGGGGCTGGCCACCGCGCGGCGCATCGTGGTCGACCGCCACGACGGCAGCCTGGACTTCGACTCCCACCCGGGCGAGACCGTGTTCCACGTCAACCTGCCGCTCGGCGACGGCTGAGGCTCAACCGACCGCGGCGCGCAGGGCGTCGAGATCGGGCGCGCCGAAGACCACGCGGTTGCGCGTGGCCACGTAGACCAGGTCGAGGTCGACGCCGGCCCTGGCGATCTTGCGGGTCAGGTCGGCGAGGACGCCGGGCCGGTCCTCGACGTCGACCACGACGACCTCGCGCTCGCGGCTGACCGCGAGGTGGGAGATGGCCAGCGAGTGCCGGGCCGCCTCGGCGTGGGGGACGAGGATGTGGAGCTCGGCGCGCTCGCCCGGGCCGACGCAGGTGGCGGCGGCGATGTTGACGCCGGCGTCGCTGATCGCGGCGGCGACCTGGGCCAGCGCCCCGGGCGTGTTCTCGATGTCGATGACGAGGTCGACGGGCATGCGGTCAGGCGGGCGGCCCGAAGGTCGAGCCGAGCCGCCGCGCCAGCTGCCGGGCCCGGTCGGTGCCGCGCCGGCCCGCCCACGGGTGCGGCCCGATCGCCCACGGGTGCCAGCCCAGCGTGCCGTACTGCTCGCGCACCACCGCCTTGAGCTCCCCCCGGTGCTCTCCGCAGGCATACCCCGTGGGCCCGTAGATCCCGCGCCCGTGCCACGTGAGCCAGCGGCCCGGGTCGGCGTCGACGTACTCGCCGTGACGGAGGTCGAGCAGCTGCCGCTCGAGGGCGACCTGGGTGTCGGGATCCGGTCGCGCACCGCAGATCTCGCATCTGAAGACGACCGAAACCGGCATCCACGACGCACCATAGGTCATCTTGCCGGCGCGCTGCTGACGTCGACCACGGCCGCGATCACCGCCTCCACCTGGGCGTCGGTCAGATGGGGATACATCGGCAGACTGAGCGCGCGGCTGGCGAGCCGCTCGGCGATCGGGAATTCCCCGGGGGCGTGACCGTCGGCCCGGTAGGCGGCCGTGAGGTGGGGGAGGGGCTCGTAGTGGACGAGCGTTTGCACGCCGCGCTCCTGCAGGCCGGCGCCGAGCGCGTCGCGCTCGGGCGACCCCAGGACGAACTGGTGCCAGGCCGCTTCGTGCAACCCGTCGCGCGGCGGCAGCTCGAGGTCGGCGAGGTCCTCGAAGGCGCCGAGATACCGGTGCGCGATCGCTGCACGCCGGTCGTTCCACGCCTCCAACCGGCGGAGCTTGACGCGCAGCCACGCGGCCTGGAGCTCGTCGAGCCGCGAGTTGAGGCCCTTGATCTCGGACTGGCCGCGGCGCCGCCACCCGTAGGTGCGAAGCAGGCGGACGCGATCGGCGAGCTCGGCATCGCCGGTGGTCACGGCGCCACCGTCGCCGAAAGCCCCGAGGTTCTTGACCGGGTAGAACGAGAACCCCGCGGCCCGGGCCAGGCTCCCGGCGCGGTTTCCCGCTCTGCCGGCACCATGAGCCTGGGCGGCATCCTCGTGCAGGAGGAGCCCATGGCGCTCGGCCACCTGCCCGAGCGCCTCCATCGGCGCGAGGCGGCCGAAGAGGTGCACGGGCAGGATGGACCGGGTCCGCTCGGTGATGGCCGCCTCGACCGCCGCCGGATCCACGTTGTAGGTGACCGGATCGACGTCGGCGCCGACCGGCGTCGCTCCGACCAGCGACACCGCCATCCAGGTGGCCACGGCCGTGTAGACAGGGACGACGACCTCGTCGCCCGGGCCGATGCCCTCGGCCCGCAGGATGAGCTGAAGCGCGTCGAGGCCGCTGGCCACGCCCACGGCCGACGTCGCCTCGCACGCTTCGGCGAACTCGCGCTCGAACCCCTCGACCTCCTCGCCGAGCACGTACCAGGCGCGTGCGTGTACGCGGTCGGCGGCGGCGTCGAGCTCCGCGCGCAGCTCCGCGCGCGCGGGCGCGAGGTCCATGGCCGGTATCTGGATCACGCCTCGCGCCGTTTCTCGGCGCGGAACTCCTCGTACTCGTAGAGGTAGTCGTCGCTGTCGTAGTGCTCGCTGGCGAGGACGAGGCAGACGGCTCCCGAGGAGAAGTTCGCGATTTCCCGCCAGACCATGCGTGGCAGGTGTAGCCCGTAGTAGGAGCGGTTCAGCGTGACCGCCTCCCGGCGCTCCCCGTCGTCGAGGATCACGTCGAAGCTGCCGGACGGCGCCACGAGCAACTGCTCGAGCCGCCGGTGGGCGTGTCCCGCCCGGCTCTCGCCGCCGGGGACGTCATACAGCCAGTACGCGCGCCGGATCTCGAACGGGATGTGCTGCTCCGCCTCGACGACGGTGAGGTTGCCGCGGCGGTCGCGGATCGTCTTCAGGTCGACCAGCGTGCAGCCCGGGATCGACGGTCCGCGGGTAGCCGACATCCGCTAGCCGTCCAGGCGCAGCTCGTAGTGCTCGTGGAGGGCCGAGCCCGCGCCGAACTCGGACTTCCAACCGTAGAGCCCCTCGTTGAGGCCGGTCGACGGCGCGTTGCTGATCCCGAAGTCGAAGTACCGGCGACCCAGGCCACGCGCCCACTCGATCGCAACCCGCACCGCCGCATCGAGGGCGCCCACCGCACGGCCGGGCGCGGACGCGGCCAGGTACTGCGCGTGCACGACCCGGGGCGAGACGAACAGCACCGTCCCGGCGACCACCTCGCCGTCCAGCCGTGACACGACCAGCTCGATCTGGTCCGGGAACAGCTCGCACAACTGCGCCATCTCGGCGAGCGTATGCACGGGAGCGACCTCGTGGCGTCCCAGCGCTCCTTCGAGCACGGGCCAGAAGGCCGCAAGCTCCGCGGTCGAGCGCTGCACCGAGACGCCGGCCCGCTCAGCCTTGCGCAGGGTCCGGCGGCGCCGCTGGGCCAACGAAGGCTCCTCGCGCAGGTCGATGGGGCTTGTGAGGTCCCAGCGGGCGAGGGCGGCACCCAGGCGGCGCAGTGCCCAGAGGTCGTCGGCGAACGGCGACCGGTGGTAGATCGCCGGGACCGCCTTGTAGACCAGACGCCGGAAGCCCATGTCGCGCCAGGCGGACACGGCCGCCTCCATGGCCGCCATCGCTGTCGTGCCGCCAGTGCCGGTGCGCATGAGCAGCCCACCAAAGGTCGCGCCGGGGTGGCTCACCACCTGCTCGCTCCGGGCGGCCCCCGCGGCCGCCGGGATGACCCCGAGGAGGCGCTCCCGCTCGTCCCAGAGCAGGAGCGAGGCGTCGCGAAACCGATCGTCCGGGTGGTAGCCGAGGAACCGGCGCGTGTGCAGGAAGGTCCCCGTCGGCGCAGCGGCGATGAGGCGCTCCCAGTCCTCGGCCCGCGCGGGCTCGTAGCGACCGGCGGTCACCCGCACCCGATCACGGCGCGAGCACCAACAGGTCCTCCCTGCGGTTGGCCAACGGGAGCCCGGCGGGCTGCGGGACGACGTAGGCGTCGAAGCCCGCCGCGCGCGCACGCAGGACGAGGCCGTACAGGACGGCATCGTCGATGGCACCCGGCTCCACCCGGTTGAAGTTGACGTCCGGTGGGCTGTCGTCGCCGGTCACGGCCGCGTGGAACGCCCGTCCGGCCGCGCTGGCGAGGAAACGGCGCCGCTTCGACAGGTTGGGGATGTCCCCGATCAAGGCGGCGCCACCCGGCGCGAGGTGGCCGAGCACCGCGTCGAGGAAGGACCAGCCGCCGCGCTCCGCGAAGACGTGATGGAAGACGCTGTAGGCCAGCACGACATCGCAGGCCGCATCGAGCTGCGCCGGCTCGGCGGCCTCCGGATACGGCCCCGGGAGCTTGGTCACGCTCGCCGCGTCGGGGAGCTGGTCGAGCATCTCGGGCGCGTCGACCCACAGCAGCCGGTGGCCGGCCTTCACGCAGACGTTGAGCAGGAGTCGCGGCAGCGGGCCGCACCCCGGGCCGATCTCCAACACCCGCATGCCCCGCTTGCGCAGGGGCGGTAGCTTGCTCACGACGTCGTCGAAGATGGCGTCCTCGAAGCCCGCGCGGTAGCGGTCGGGGAACCCGATCCGCTCGTTCGGGCCCAGGGTCGGATCCACGGCGAGGCGGCGGAAGTCCTCGTACTCGAGGTTGCTGAAGCGCCGGACCTCCTCGTCCGTCGCCACCGACGTCGGTGCTGGCGTCTGCGGATCCGCAACCATTCCCGGTCCGAGCCTAGCCTGCCCCGACCCGCGACGGGATCAGTTGGCGCCGCAGACGAGCACCTGCCGCCGGGACTGAGCGGTGAACGGCGAACGGTCGAGGTCCCCGTAGCGCTCACGGATGGCCAATCCCGCCGTCGCGAGCCCCCGCTCGAGGTCCCCGCTGAAGAACTGTCGGAGCTCGTGCCGTATGCGGGCCACGGGCTGCCCGTCGCCGCTCCCGCGCTCCACCAGTCGCCAGTCCGTGGTCAGAATCAGCGACTCGGGGTCGTAGAACCGGTCTTCGCGCAGCTCCAGGCGCCGCCCCTCCCCGTCGGTGATCTCCCGGACCAGCAGGTCCCGCTCGGCACGCCCGAGCCAGTCCAGGTTGGGCTGGGAGACGTCGAAGGCGTAGACGCCAGCGGGGGCCAACCGCCGTCGCACGGCGGTGAATGCCTGTGCCAGGTCGTCGTCGCTGTGCAGGTGCTGGAGGGTGTTGTAACAGCAGGTCACCAGGTCGAAGTGCCCGTCGACGGGGGGCAACCGCAGGTCGCCACGGACCCACTCGATGCCCGGGTCGCGCTCGGCCCCGACGCGCAGCATCTCGGGGGACTCGTCGACCCCGACGACGCGCGTTTTCACGCCCCCGGAACGTTCGGCTACGCCGCGCGCCAGCTCGGTAGTGATCGTGCCGCTCCCGCAGCCGAGGTCCAGCACCGACCGGGTACCCTGCCCGACGACGCTTCGGTAGAAGGCGACGTACGGTGCGGGGTCGTAGCTGTCGTCCCAGAACGGCGCCCAAGCGTCGAACGCCGGTCGTCGCATGGGGAAACATGATTCCACGATGACCGACGACGGCATCGCGATCATTTCGCTCGACGAGCGGGACCGGTGGGAGGCCGAGCACCGGCGGGACGGCCTGCCCTCGCAGTCGTGGACCTATGCCCACGCACTCCGCGCGATGGGGATCGAGCCGAGGCTGGCGGTCGTGCGCGCGGGAGGGGCCCGGATGCTCCTGCCGTTCTTCGAGCGCAGCTGGAACGGCGCCACCGACATCGCCACGACGACCGGGCTCTCCGGCGCCTCGATCATGCCCAGCTCGCCCGCCCCGCTCGCCCTGTGGCGGGAGTACGCGCGCACGCGCGGGTGCGTCGCCGGTTACGTCCGGCTCGCCACGTCGGTCAGCTTCGAGGACGAGATGCCAGAGGTCGGATTGGTTCCGAACCGGACCGTCTTCCTGCTCGACCTGGCCGGACGCGACGTGCTGAAGGCGTCCTCGGAGATCGTCCGCCGCAAGGTGCGCAAGGCCTCCAGGCTCGGAGCTGTCGTCGTCGACGACCGCGCCCGCCTGGCCGATCGCTTGAAGGACCTGCATCCGGCCACGATGGTTCGGGCCGGCGCGGGGCCCGAATACGACTTCCCAGCGCAGGCTCTCGAACGGTGGGCACTCGACCCCAGCTCGATCGTCCTCGGCGGGAGCCTCGGAGGTTCGATCGAGGCGGTCTCGCTGTTCTGCGTCGCCGGCCGCCACGCCGAGTACCACCTGAACGCCAGCACTCCGCGAGGGCGGGACCTGACGGCCTGGCTCATCGTCCACGCGGTCGACCGCTTGGTCGAGGCCGGGGTCGAGGTGCTGAACCTCGGCGGGGCGGCAAAGCGCCCCGGCGACGGTGTCTACCAGTTCAAGGAGCGGTTCAACGGACGGCCGGCCGACGTCCACGCGGCGCGGCAGATCTACGACCTCGACCGGTACGAGGAGCTCTGCCGGCGCGCCGGCGCCGCTGCCTCAGACTCCTGGTTTCCAGCGTATCGCGCTCGCGAAAACGCTCGACCACTAGAGTCGCAGACGTGAACCCGCGTGAAGCGCTCGCGAGCCGGTGGGCACGGGTCCGCGAAGCGCGGAGGGACATCCTCACGGCGCGGGTCGGGGTCCAGGAGCTCGCCGGCGACCTGGCGGCGTGCCGGGCAGAGCTCGCTGCATGCCGGGCGGACCTCACAGCGTGCCGGCACGAGATCGCGATTGCCACCCACGACCTGCACGCCCTGAGCGGCCGCCTGGCATGGGAGCGCGGGCGCACGCTCGATGCTCTTCGCGCCATCCGCGACGACGACAGTGCCGCATGGCAGGCGCTGTGGCGGCTGCGTGACACCGAGGAGTACGCGGCCGCGTTCGACGAGGACGAGCCCCTGGTCTCGGTCGTCATCCCGACCTGGACCAACTGGCGGCTGCTGCGCGAGCGCGCTCTGCCGTCGCTCCTCGAGCAGACCTACAAGCGGTTCGAGTGCATCGTCGTGGGGGACGCCGCGCCGCCGGAGGCCGCAGACGTGGTGGGCTCGTTCGGAGACGATCGCCTGCGGTTCGTCAACCTGCCGTACCGGGGGCCGTATCCGGAGCACGACGTCGATGCGTGGCGGATCGCCGGGACCCTGCCGGCGAACACCGGCGTGGCTCTGTCGGGCGGCCGCTGGCTCCTCCACGGGAGCGACGACGACGTCCTGCGGCCGACCTGCATCGCCTCCCTGCTCGCGCTGGCCCGCGAGCAGGCCGCCGAGGTCGCCTACGGCAAGCAGGCCGTCTCAGTGGACGACGAGATCGTGGACGTCATCGGCGTCTTCCCACCCGAGCACGGGCATTGGGGGGCGCAGGCCTCGCTGATCCACAGCGGGCTCCGGTTCATCTGGGCCGAGCCCAGCGACTGGCTCTTCGAGGTTCCCAACGACTGGTCGATGGCGGAGCGCATGCTCAGGATCGGGGTGCGGTTCGCGATGCTCGACGAGCCGGTCGTCGACTACTACCCGTCGCGAGGCTGGACGCCGCCCGCGCAGGTCGGGGAAGGCAACCCGGCGTCACGCTGATCAGACGCCGCGCGCGTCAGCCGAGCCAGTGCACCGGGTGCCAGTGGTGACGCCCGGTTCCCAGCACGCGCTCCTCGCCGCCCGGCCACACGCGCAGGCGCAGCGCGACGACGCCGGGGTGGGCGTCGTCGCCCTCGTACCTCAGCCACGCGAGCGGGGCGTCGGCGGTGGCGCGCTCGCCGGCCGCTTCGATCGTGGCCCGAATGGTGTCTTGGACGGCGTCGGGCAGGTAGGGCCAGAAGACCGAGTGGAAGACGACGGTCGCGACGCCCGCGACCGGCTCCGCGAGCAGGCGCGCTATCCACGTGTCCGCGCTCTCCTGATCGAGGTCGACGGGGAACGCGCGGGCGATGTCCAGGGCGGCGCGCAGGTTGGCGAAGCGGATGTGCTCGTCCGGCCACAGGCACGACTCGAGGATGCGCCGGCCGTGGTCGGTGGTGGGGTCGATCGGGTCGAGGTCGCAGCCGCGGCGACTGTCCACCTCGAGCGGCGCGTCGAGGTCGGGCGTCCCGCCGTCCCAGTAGTCGACGAAGCGCACCGCGCTGTCGGCCGGGCCGAAGGCGGCGCCGTCGGCCTCGTAGCGATAGCGGTCGAAGTGCAAGTTGAGGCCGCCGCTGGAGCCGAGCTCGAGCACGCGCAGCGGTAGGCCGCTCGCGCGGGCGACGGCGAGGAAGCCGCCGATGAGGGCGCCGCAACGGGAGGTCTCGTTCGTCTGCAGCGGGTGGCGGAGGTCCGCGACGATCGCCGGGTCCCGGTCCGCGAAGGCCTCGCGGACGTATGGCCAGGCGGCGTCGGCGTCGTCATCGCCGCCGACGCTGGGCCAGTGGCGGGCGAGCTCGGGGCGCTCGCCGGCGAGGACCTCGTAGTGGACGCCGCTGAGGGCGCGGAAGCAGTACCACTCGCTCGGCGGCTCGGTGGCGTACGGCTCGAGCAGGGTCCACGTCGGCCCGCCGGCGCGGACGTCCTCGATCATCCGCGCGATCAGCGCCGCGTAGAACGGCGAGGGCGAATCTGCCGCGACGGCCTGGTCCTTGACCAGCGTTGTCAGCAGTGCAACACGTCGTCGATCGTCCATTCGTCCGTTCCCGCTAAAGCTCCTCGTAGGTCGCCCCGATGCCCGCAACGTGTACCAGTTCAGCCGAGCGATCTTCCGCGAGCTCCGGCCGTATCTGGCGACTGAGGAGGCGCAGGCTGCAGTCCTCGAGGCGAGCGAGGACATGGTGGAGCGGCTGGCCTTTGGCACCGCTCCGCGGCGTCCGGCCCGCGAGCTGTTCCGGAACGTCCGGGTCTACGTCGGGTTGGAGTCGCAGCTCCGGGTCCGTCTCGTGATCGACCGCTACGTGGGCCTCGCGCAGACCGTCTGCGAAGACCGCCGGCGCCGGGGGCTGGACGCGTTCGGGCGGCCGCTGCCGTGCGCGGCGACGACGCGCCACGGGACGCAGTGCGCCCGTCGCCCGGTGGATGGGACGGCGTATTGCCCGTCGCACCGCCACCTCGGGCAGGTCCTGGTCGCCTGAGCGTTCGGTCTGACCGCGGACAATTCCCCGACGGGGGCGTCGGGAGCCTGACAGCAGGGGTCGGTCCGGAGCCATGGTCCGTGCATGCTTCTGGCCGCAGCGCAGACAGCGGCGTCCGAGGGGCGACGCCGTTATGCGGGCGTCGCGCTCGTTCTCTCCAAGGGCGCGGCACTCCTCCGGCGGGGGAGGTCGAGGCAGGGACGCTTCGGCCCCCCGCCTCTCCCCGGTCAGGACTGGTGGGTGCTGAGCGAGGGCGCCGAGGAACTCGAGCCGGAGCCCGACGAGTCGGAGCCGGAGCTCGACCCGGACGAGTCGAAGCCGGACGAGCCGCTCGAGTCGGTGGACCCACTCGACCCGAGCGAGTCGGTCGAGCCGGATGAGCCGGACGAGGTCGCGGACGTCGCGCTCTGCGTCGCGCTCGCGTGCTTGGCGGTCAGGCCGGGGTCGTGGCCGCTGGCCAGGACGCCGAAGATCAGCGCCCACAGGCACAGGAACAGCGCGACGGCGAGGGCCACGATCGTCAGGCGGATGCTGCGCGTGCGCGCCCGGCGCGCGGCGAGACGGGGGTGGGGGACGGCTGCGGACATGGCGGGAAGGCTCCGGCCCGACCTCAAGGCCAGCCTTAGCGCGGTGTAGGAGCAACGTAGGAGCGGCGCGCGCACCGCCGCACCGGATTACGGTTGCGGGCCATGCGCCTGCCCATCGTCGCGCTCGTCGCCGTGCTCACGACGCTGGTCGGCGCGCCGGCGGCCTTCGCCCGCGACGACAGCGTGACCTCGTTCGACGGCACGAAGATCGCGCTGCACTTCTTCTCCGCACCGCAGGGTGGCAAGGCGCCGACGATCCTCGAGGGGCCGGGCTGGTCGATGTCGGGCGCGACCGACACCAGCTCGCCCACCGATCCGACGCTCGGCGTCGTCGGACTCGCGCCGCTACTGAAGGCGGGCTACAACGTGCTCACCTGGGATCCGCGCGGCTTCGGCGCCTCGGGCGGCACGGCCCAGGTCGACAGCCCCGACGCCGAGGGCCGCGACGTCCAGGCGCTCATCGACTACGTCGCGCGCCAGCCCGAGGCCCAGCTCGACGGGCCCAACGACCCGCGGGTCGGGATGGTGGGCGGCTCGTACGGGGGCGGCATCCAGCTGGTGACGGCGGCGATCGACCGGCGCGTGGACGCGATCGTCCCCGACATCGCCTGGAACTCGCTGCACACCGCCCTCTACAAGGACGACACGGTCAAGAGCGGCTGGTCGGCGGTCCTCTACGCCGCCGCCACGGCGGTGGGCGCGCGGCTGGATCCGCACATCACGAGCGCATTCACGTCCGGTACGACGACGGGGCGCCTGTCGCCCGACGACGTTGCCTGGTTCGAGTCGCGCGGGCCCGGCGATGCGCTGATCAACCGCATCCGCATCCCGACCTTCTTCATCCAGGGCACCGCCGACACGCTGTTCACCCTCGACGAGGCGATCCGCAACCACGCCATCGTGGAGCACAACGGCGTGCCCACGAAGATGCTCTGGTTCTGCGGCGGGCACGCGGCCTGCCTGACCGATCCCGGCGACACCGGGCGGATCGAGCGCGACACGCTGTCCTGGCTCGCGCGCTACCTGCGCGGCGACACGTCCGTCGACACCGGCCCGGGCTTCGAGTGGCTCGACCAGGACGGCCGGTCGTTCAGCGCGCCCAACGTCAACCCGCCGGCGAACACCCCGTTGACCGCCGACGGCAACGGCACCCTGCCGCTGGTCAACGGAGGCGGGTCGGGGCCGGCGCTGCCGCCGCCGGGCGCCGGGGAGATCGCGGCCATCGCGGCGCCGCTCGCCGCCACCAAGGCGCAGAACGCGGTCAACGTGCCCATCGCCGGCCCCTCCAAGCCGACCCTGGTGGTGGGGCCGCCGCAGGTGACGCTGACCTATTCCGGTGTGGCGCCCAATGCCGACGGGCGGGTCTACGGCCAGCTCGTCGACGACGCGAGCGGCAAGGTGCTCGGCAACCAGATCGCGCCGATCCCGGTGACGCTGGACGGCGCGCAGCACACGGTGACGCGGCCGCTCGAGGTCGTGTCGGCGACGACGAAGCCGGGCGAGAGCCTGACCCTGCAGATCGTCGCCTCCACCACCGCCTACGACATCCAGCGCCCGGGCGGCGCCGTGACGCTGTCCAACGTCCATGTCGAGCTGCCGACCGTCGACCCGGCGAAGATCGATGCGGGCGGCGGCGCGCCGCCCTCGCCGGCAGCGTCGCGCCCGTGCCGTCCGCGCCGCAGCGTGGTGGTGAAGGTCGCGCGGCGCTACCGGCGCGAGCTGCGCAGCGCGAAGGTGATGGCGGGCCGGCGCGTGCTCGCGCGCATGCACCACGGCCACGGCCGAGCGCGGGTGCGGATCCCGGCCGGGACGTCGACGGTCAAGATCGTGATGAGGCTGCGTGGCGGGCGCACGGTGACGGTGCGCCAGCGCGTGGCGAGCTGCTAGCCCGGGGTCCAGATCTTCCCCTCCAGCGCGTAGTCGGGCTCCTCGGCGAGGGGGCCGAACCCGCGCTCCATCGCCAGCGCGGAGATCGCGGCGTCGAAGGCGTCCTCGCTTGCCTCCGCATGGGCGTGCAGGGCGGGCGGCAACGCGACGTCGGCGAGGTAGCGCGCGCGGGCGGCCTGGCTGCTCTTGACCACTGCGCGCGTCAGCAGGCGGGGGAAGATCTCGACCACGAGCGGCGGGGCGAGCGGATCGAAGGGCCAGACGGAGAAGCCGGCGGCGGCGAGGCGGTGCAGGGCCTGCATCCCGTAGAGCGAGCCGCGGCCGACCTGGCCGGCGCCGACGAGCTGGAACACCGACTTGGGCTGCACGCCGGGCGCGCGGACGTCGAGCTCGGTGCGGCGGAACGGCTCGCGGTCTCGGAGCGCCGCGTGGCCTGCGGCCGTGGTCCAGAACGGCGGCTCGGGGCGGTTCATCCAGGCGGCGAGGCCGGCGTGTTGCATCGCCGGCGTCAGGGCGTCATCGGCGAGGGCGGACCAGAGCTGGCGCGACGCCCGCTGGAGCTCGCGCAGGTACCAGGCCGGCAGCGAGAACGCGAAGTCGAGCCCGACGACGAGATCAGGGTCACGGTCGGCCTCGGCGATGAGCAGGTCGACGAGCTCGG
>DATBDE010000036.1:0-10922 GCA_036270095.1 Solirubrobacteraceae bacterium
CTGTTCGACAACGGCCGCCGCGGGCGCCCGGTCACGGGCCCCGGCAACCGTCCGCTGAAGTCGCTGAGCGACATGCTCAAGGGCAAGCAGGGCCGGTTCCGCCAGAACCTGCTCGGCAAGCGCGTGGACTACTCGGGCCGCTCGGTCATCGTGGCCGGCCCGGCCCTCAAGCTCCACCAGTGCGGGCTGCCCAAGCTCATGGCGCTCGAGCTGTTCAAGCCGTTCATCATGGCCCGGCTCGTCGAGCGCAAGGCGGCGCAGAACATCAAGGCGGCCAAGAAGATGGTCGACTCGATGATCCCCGAGGTGTGGGACGTGCTCGAGGAGGTCATCCACGAGCATCCGGTGCTCCTCAACCGCGCGCCGACGCTCCACCGCCTGGGCATCCAGGCGTTCGAGCCGGTGCTGGTCGAGGGCAAGGCGATCCAGGTTCACCCCCTGGTCTGCCACGCCTTCAACGCCGACTTCGACGGCGACCAGATGGCGGTCCACCTGCCCCTGTCGGCCGAGGCCCAGGCGGAGGCGCGCATCCTCATGCTCTCCTCCAACAACATCCTCTCGCCGGCCCACGGGGCGCCGCTGGCCACCCCGACCCAGGACATGATCCTCGGCGCCTACTACCTGACGTACGGGCCCGAGGAGGACGAGCTGCGCAAGCTCCAGGACGACCTGGCCGGCGACAGCTGGCCGAAGACCAAGGAGCGGCCGTACGTGTTCCGCAACGCCCAGGAGGCGGAGCTGCTCTACGAGCAGCGCGCCATCCGGCTGCACGCCCTGGCCGAGTTCCGGCCCCTGGGCCGCGAGGGCGGCCACGTGCTGACCACGGTCGGGCGGATCATCTACAACGACCGCATCGAGCGCGCCCTGCAGGAGGCGCTCGGCGAGTCCTTCGACCCGGACAGCTACCGGTTCATCAACCGGTCGATGAAGAAGCGCGACACGACGAACTTCGTCGACGACCTGGTGCAGAACTACGGGGCGCCGACGATCTCCGAGGTGCTGGACGCGTTCAAGGAGCTCGGATTCCGCTACGCCACGCAGGCGGGGATCACGATCTCCAAGAACGACGTCGTGGTGCCGCCGAACAAGGCCGAGATCCTCGCGCGCTACGAGGGCGAGGTCTCGGAGATCCAGGACCAGTACGACATGGGTCTGATCACCGAGGAGGAGCGCAAGGACGCCGTCATCGAGCGGTGGACTGCGGCAACCGACGAGGTGGCGACGGCGATGGAGGACAACCTCGACCGCCTGAACCCCATCTTCATGATGGCCAACTCGGGTGCTCGCGGCTCCTTCAAGCAGATCCGCCAGCTGGCGGGCATGCGCGGCCTCATGGCCAACCCGAAGGGCGAGATCATCGAGCGGCCGATCCGGTCCAACTTCCAGGAGGGCCTGACGGTGCTCGAGTACTTCATCTCGACCCACGGTGCCCGGAAGGGCCTGGCCGACACCGCCCTGCGCACCGCCGACTCGGGCTACCTGACGCGCCGTCTGGTCGACGTCGCGCAGGACGTGATCATCCGGCTCGAGGACTGCGGGACCAAGGACGGCATCGAGATCGAGCTGTTCGTGGCCGGCGGAGCGCCGAACACCAACCTGATCGGCCGCATCTCCTCCGCCGAGTTCAAGACCAAGAGCGGGCGCAAGCTGTTCGCGAAGGGTCATGAGATCTCGCGCGAGGACCTGGCCGAGATGGCCGAGGCGTTCGAGGACGACCAGGAGAAGGACGACGTCGCCGTGCCGGTCCGGTCGGTGCTCAAGTGCAAGGCGCCCACGGGCGTGTGCCAGGCCTGCTACGGCCGCTCGCTGGCCACGGGCCAGCTGGCCCAGATCGGCGACGCGGTGGGCATCATCGCCGCCCAGTCGATCGGCGAGCCGGGCACGCAGCTGACCATGCGGACGTTCCACACCGGCGGCGTCGCCGGGGCGGACATCACGCACGGCCTGCCGCGCGTCGTCGAGCTGTTCGAGGCGCGCAAGCCCAAGGGCCTGGCCAAGATCGCCGAGGTCGGCGGCAAGGTGACGGTCGAGGAGACCGAGAAGTCCCTCACCGTGGTCATCACCGACGACGCCGGCGAGGAGCACCGCCACACGTTCCCGCGGCGGACGCGCCTGTTCGTCGAGGCCGGCACCAAGATCGAGCCGGGCACGCAGCTCAACGAGGGCTCGCTGTACCCGGCCGAGCTGCTGGCCATCCGCGGCCGGACCGAGACCGAGGTGTACCTCGTCCACGAGGTGCAGGAGGTCTACAAGTCCCAGGGCGTGGACATCAACGACAAGCACATCGAGCTGATCGTGCGGCAGATGCTCAAGCGCGTGCGCGTGGAGCAGAAGGGCGACACCGACCTGCTGCCGGGCCAGTTCATCGACCGCCAGGAGCTCCAGCGGCTCAACGCGGACGTCAAGAAGGCCAAGGGGACGCAGGCCGACGTCGAGGAGATCGTCCTCGGCATCACCAAGGCGTCGCTGAACACGGACTCGTTCCTGTCGGCGGCCTCCTTCCAGGAGACCACCAAGGTCCTGACCGACGCGGCGCTCGAGGGCAAGATCGACCGCCTCAACGGGCTGAAGGAGAACGTCATCATCGGGAAGCTCATCCCGGCCGCCACGGGGCTCAAGCGCTACCGGCGGATCGAGATCGAGCCCGCCGAGCCGCTGCCTCGCGGCCTGGACGACGTGGGCCTGCTCGAGGGCGAGGACCTGGCCGCGGAGCTGGGCCTCGACGACGGCGATGGCCTGCAGGGCTTCGGCCGCTCGCTGGAGCAGGACCTGGCCCAGCTCGACCAGATCGGCGCGCAGTCCGACTTCGAGGAGGGGATCGCCGAGATCCCCGACCCCGACGCCGAGTCCTCGGACTAGCGCAAGCGCTGTTGCAAACGGGCGCCGTTCCCCTCGCGGGGGCGGCGCCCGGTGCGCCTTAACCGAAAGGTCACAGAGCCTTCTCCGGAACTTCCGCCCGCGCGGACAGCTTCAGCGTGCGTGCAACGCGCCCGCCCATTCCTTGAGCCGGGCGACGTGCTCCCCGGTGATGCCGACGGAGGGCTCGGTGTCGACCAACAGCGTGGGCCCTGCGCGCTCGTGCGCCCAGCTCCACGACTCGGCGTCGTGGGCGTCGTCGATCCACGCCAGCGGCCGCTCGGGCCCGGCGCAGGCGTCGATGGCCGACAGCTTCCAGTGCGGCCGTCCACCCGCCGGCTTGTGGTCGAAGGACAGGTAGGGGAGCGGCCCCGGGAGCCCGAGGTGGCGCGGGAGGTAGTCGTTGGCGCGCTCCTCCCAGCCCGAGCACCAGACGAGCTCGAAGACCGGCGCGAGATCGAGCAGGTGCGGCCCGGCGGTGCCCGAAAGGAAGTGACCGATGCCGTCGACCAGCGCGAACCGCCCGTTAGGTCGCTGGTCAGGCGGGAACCCGTAGAGCGAGATGACGCCGTCGACATCGACGAGAAGCAGCGGCTTTGGCCACATGGACAGGGGGCTTTCGTGACGATCGAAACGCGACATGTGGCAGGAGGGGGCGTTACCCTGCTCGCTCCAGGTCGGTCCGACAAGGGGCGGGCGCAGGGGAGAGCGGTTCGCGTTTCAGCATCCCCTTACCCGGACAAGCTTGGCTAACTCTCTGTGATGACGCTCGAGATCGGCATCCTGCTCGCGCTGGGCTGCGCGTTCGCCACCAACCTTGGTTTCCTCTACAAGTACCGAGGGGCCAACGACGTGGCGGCCGTGTCCATGGCCCACCCGTGGCGCTCGGCCGTCGACCTCTTCCGGTCCAGGTGGTTCGCGATCGGCATGGCGGTCGCAGTGGGCGCCTGGACGCTGCACGTGGCTGCGCTCGCGATGGCACCGATGTCGCTCGTGCAGTCCGTGCTCGCCGGTGGCGTGGTCCTGCTGGCCGTCATGGCTGAGCGGCTCTTCGGCTACAGCGTCGGCCCCCGCCAGTGGCTCGGCGTCGGATTGACCGGCGTGGGTCTGGTGCTGCTGGGTGTGACCCTGCCCGCCAGCGCGGACACCGCGCACTCGCAGTTCTCGGTTGCGGGCATGATCGCGTTCGAGGCCGCGATGGTGGCGGTCGGCGGCCTGCTCGTCGCGGGCAAGCGCATCGGCGCTCCCGACCACCACCACGGCGTCATGCTCGGCGCCGCCTCGGGCATCCTCTTCGGCGTCTCCGACATCGCCATCAAGGCGGTCACCGGGCTCGTCGGCTCCGACGGCATGATGGCCTTCATCTCGCCGTGGATGCTCGTCATCGTCGCCGCGTCGATCGCCGCGTTCTACGCATCGGCCCGCGGCCTACAGGACGGCGACGCAGTGCCGGTGATCACCGTCACCGCGACGGCGGCGACCGTGACCGGCATCGCCGGCGGCATCCTCGTCTTCGGCGACCCGCTCGCGGGCAACGCCTTCGGCCTCGTCGTGCAGCTCCTCGCGTTCGTGCTCGTGTGTGTGGCGGCGTGGCTCACGCCCGCCCCACTGCGCGCGGTCGGTGAAGCGGCCTGACGTAGACTCGCGCGATCGCCGCCGACGACGCTGTCCTGCGGCGGGCGTTCGAGCTCGCCAGCGCGTACCTGCAGGGTCTTCCCGACCGTCACGTGGGGGCGACGGCGGATGCGGCCGCGCTGCGCCGGGCGTTGGGCGGCGACCTGCCGGACGAGGGCGAGGATCCCGTCGGCGTGCTCGAGCGGCTGGTCGCGGCGGCCGATCCCGGCATCGTGGCCTCACCCGGGCCGCGCTTCTTCGGGTTCGTGGTCGGCGGCACGTTGCCCGTGGCCATGGCGGCCGACTGGATGACCTCGGCCTGGGACCAGAACGCCGGCCTCGAGGTGCTCTCGCCCGCCGCGGCCGTGGTCGAGGAGGTGTGCGAGGGCTGGCTCGTCGACCTGCTCGGACTGCCGGAGGGCGCGAGCGTCGGCTTCGTCACCGGCGGGCAGGGTGCCAACACGACCTGCCTGGCGGCGGCGCGCCACGCGGTGCTGCGCGACGCCGGGTGGGACGTGGAGGAGCGCGGCCTGGTCGGCGCGCCTGCCGTCGACGTGCTCATCGGCGAGGAGGCGCATTCGACGATCTTCAGCTCGCTGCGCCTGCTCGGGCTCGGCGCGGGGCGCGCGCAGAAGATCCCGGCCGACGACCAGGGCCGGATGGACGCCGATGCGCTGGCCGCGGCGCTCGACGACGGATCGGGCCCGGCGATCGTGTGCGCGCAGGCGGGCGAGATCAACACCGGCTCGTTCGACCCGTTCGGGCCGATCGCGGACGCCTGCGCCGCGCGCCGCGCCTGGCTGCACGTCGACGGTGCGTTCGGGCTGTGGGCGGCGGCGACACCGCGTCTGCGCGGGCTCGTGGCCGGCGTCGAGCGCGCGCACTCGTGGGCCACCGATGCGCACAAGTGGCTCAACGTGCCCTACGACTCCGGCATCGCGGTCGTGCGCGACCCGGCCGTGCATCGCGCGGCACTGGCCCTGACCGCGACCTACTTCGTCGAGACCGACGCGGGCCGCGATTCGTTCGCCTACGTGCCCGAGACCTCGCGCCGCGCGCGCGGGTTCCCGATCTACGCGGCGCTGCGAGCGGTCGGGCGCAGCGGCGTGGCCGAGCTCGTGCAGGGCTGCTGCGACCGGGCCCGCGAGATGGCCGCGGCGCTGGACGCGGCGCCGGGCCTGCGGGTGCTCAACGACGTCGTGCTCAACCAGGTGCTGGTGGGCCTGGACGACCCGGGCGCGTTGCCGGCGCTGCTCGCACGGGTCCAGGACGACGGGACGTGCTGGGTGGGCGGCACGACATGGAAGGGGGCGCCGGCGTTCCGCGTTTCGTGCTCGAACTGGTCGACCACCGCGGAGGACGTGCAGCGCTCGGCGGCGGCGATAACGGACGCCCTCCGCCAGGCCTCCTAGTACGGTAGGTGCGGTACCCCGACACGCAGGAGGGAGCCCGATGGCGACCGTTGACCACGCCCGCTTCGATGCCGAGACGACCGATCTCCAGAGGCTGGCCAAGCGCCATCTGTGGATGCACTTCACGCGCATGGGCGCCTACGGCGAGGCCGACGTGCCGATCATCGTGCGCGGCGACGGCTGCTACGTGTGGGACGAGAAGGGCAACCGATACTTCGACGGCCTCTCGGCGCTGTTCTGCGTCAACATCGGCCACGGCCACACCGAGGTGGCCCAGGCCGGCGCCGATCAGGCGCATGAGCTCGACTTCTTCACCACCTGGTCCTACGCGCACCCGCGCGCGATCGAGCTGGCCGCGAAGATCGCGTCGCTGACCCCGGGCGACCTCAACCGCATCTTCTTCACCTCGGGCGGCAGCGAGGCGGTCGAGACCGCCGTCAAGCTCGCGCGCCAGTACCACAAGGTCACCGGCAACCCGAACAAGCACAAGATCATTGCGCGGGAGATCGCCTACCACGGCACGACCATGGGCGCGCTCGCGGCGACCGGCATCCCGGCGCTGCGCCATCCGTTCGAGCCGTTCATGCCCGGCGGCGTGCATGTCCCGAACACGAACCTGTACCGGCTGCCCGGCGGGATGGCTGCGGAGGACCTGGCCGAGACGGTCGCCCACGCGATCGAGTTCCAGGGCCCGGACACTGTCGCGGCGGTGATCATGGAGCCGGTCCAGAACGCCGGCGGCTGCTTCGTGCCGCCCGAGGGCTACTTCCAGCGCGTGCGCGAGATCTGCGACGAGTACAACGTGCTCTTCATCTCCGACGAGGTGATCTGCTCGTGGGGCCGCCTGGGCGAGTGGTGGGGCTGCCAGCGCTACGGCTACCAGCCCGACATCATCACCACGGCCAAGGGGATCACCAGCGCCTACGCGCCGATGGGCGCGACGATCGTCTCCGACCGGGTCGCTCAGCCGTTCATGGAGGGCACGGCCTCGTTCCTGCACGGCCTGACCTTCGGCGGCCACCCGATCTCCGCTGCGGTCTCGCTGGCCAACATCGAGGTCTTCGAGCGCGAGCACCTGCTCGAGCACGTGCGCGAGAAGGAGCCGGCGTTCCACGCGATGCTGCGCTCGCTGGGCGACATCCCGATCGTCGGCGACGTGCGCGGGGCGGGCTACTTCGCCGGCATCGAGCTGGTCAAGGACCGCGACACGAAGGCGAGCTTCAGCGACGAGGAGTCCGAGGTCCTGCTGCGCGGGTTCCTCTCCGGCGAGCTCTTCCGCCGCGGGCTCATCTGCCGCGCGGATGACCGCGGCGACCCGGTGATCCAGCTGGCGCCGCCGCTGATCGCGACCGACGAGCACTTCGAGGAGATGGAGGGCGTGCTCCGGCCGGTGCTGGAGGAGGCGTCCCGGAAGATGGGCCTGCTCTAACCGTCCGGCCGTGAACGTCGGGGTCCCCACCGAGATCAAGCCCGACGAGTACCGCGTCGCGCTGACCCCAGCGGGCGTGCGCGAGCTGGTCGACGACGGGCACTCGGTGGTGATCCAGGCCGGCGCGGGCGAGGGCTCGGCCATCCCCGACTCCGCCTACGCGGCACAGGGCGCCCGCATCGCGCCCGACGCGCCGACGGTGTTCGCGGAGTCGTCGATGATCCTCGGGGTCAAGGAGCCGCAGCCGTCCGAGGTCGCACTGCTCGAGCCGCGCCACACGTTGTTCACCTACCTGCACCTGGCCGCCGACCGGGAGCTGACCGAGGGCCTGGTGGCCTCGGGCGCGACCTGCGTGGCCTACGAGACGGTCGAGGACGACCGCGGCCGGCTGCCACTGCTGGCGCCGATGTCGGAGGTCGCGGGCAAGATCGCCACCCAGGCGGGGGCGTTCATGCTCGAGAAGCCGCTGGGCGGGCGCGGCATCCTCCTCGGCGGCGTGCCGGGCGTGGCCGCGGCCAACGTGGTCATCATCGGCGGCGGCGTGGTCGGCATGAACGCCGCCTTCATCGCCATCGGCATGGAGGCGACGGTCTTCGTCTACGACCGCAACATCGACCGCCTGCGCGAGCTCGACACCGCCTTCGCCGGCCGCGCCGACACCTGCTTTGCCTCGACCCTGGCCATCGAGGAGCGCCTGCCCGACGCCGACCTGGTCGTCGGCGCAGTGCTGGTCCACGGCGCGCGGGCTCCGCATGTAGTCACGCGCCAGCAGCTCGGGCTGATGAAGCGCAACGCGGTGCTCGTCGACGTGTCCATCGACCAGGGCGGGTGCTTCGAGACCTCGCGCCCGACCACGCACTCCGACCCGACCTACGAGGTCGACGGGATCACTCACTACTGCGTGACGAACATGCCCGGAGCGGTCCCGATCACCTCCACGTTTGCCCTGACCAACGCGACGCTGCCGTACGTCAACCACCTCGCCGCGGTCGGCGTCGTCGAGGCAGCCCGGACCAGCCCCGGCCTGACCAAGGGCGTGAACGTCGCCGGCGGCGCGGTGACCTATGCGCCGGTCGCGGGGGCGACCGGGCTGCCGTACGTGCCGTTGGACGAAGCGCTGGGGGCCGCGGCGGCTTAGGCGGGGTGCGCTGTCGCTCGGCCGCGTGAGCGGCGGCGACGATGAAGGGTGGTCCGGCGGGGGGTTTGTGCACTTGGGCCCGGATAGCGGGCGTAACCGCACAGACCCCCTGGCCTGCGCCTGCGCTCGCGCCCTCGTCGCGACGCGCCCGTCCTAACCCGGCGTTGCGGTGCTCTGGCCCGCCCGCCCCGCTCGGGCCCGCCGCTTCGGCAGGTCGGCCGGGCGCAGGCGCTGGTCCGCCGACGCCCGGTCGGCCTCGAACCGCACGCCCTCGGCCTCGAGGCGCTCGCGCACGGCGCCCGGGTCGCCCAGGGCGTTCTCGGCCACGCTCCCGTCGCCCTTGAGCACGCGGTGGGCGCCGGGCGGGTCCTCGCGGATCAGGTGCTGGTTCAGGCGGCGGGCGGCTGCGGGGTGCTCGTCCGCGGCGACGACGACGTCGGCGTAGCTCATCCACCGGCCGGCGGGGATCGCGGCCACGATCTCGTTGATGCGCAGGATCTCCATGGCGGCGACGCTACGCCGGCATCGCGGGCCCACGGCCGGGTGTGCGCCATTTGGAACAGAGACGTCAGCGAGTCGCGACGAAGAGCGTCTGGCTCGCGCTTCCGACCGGCCCCGACACGTCGTGCAGCATCGAGCGGGCGACGCCGGTGCCGTCGTCGCCGAGCTCCGTCCGCGCCGCCAGCCCGATCCACTCGCCCGCCGGGGCGCGCGTGATCTGGATGCCCAGGTCGAGGTTCACGAACAGGAAGCGCTCGAAGTCGAGGACGTGCCCGACGCCGTTGCCGAAGTCCGCCGTCGCTGCCAGCGCCTCGAGCGGCGTGGCCGGCTCGTCGTCGACCAGCGGCCGCCGCAGGCGGAACCACACGTCGGCCGGGCCGGCGTGGTAGTCGCCGCCCACGAAGCGAATGTCGAACGCCGTCAGATGGAAGGCCTCGTCGAACCCGACCGCCCCCTCGACCGGGAACTGCGACGGCTCCCCGTCCTCGGGCGCGGCAAGGGGAGGAGGGGCGGGCGGCGACCAGTGCGGCGGCAGTGCCACCGGCTCGCGCCGGATCAGCACCGCGCGCGCGAAGCAGCGCCGCCGGCCGTCGGCCTCCACCGTCGCCTCGGCCACCGCGAAGCGCCGCCCCGGCCGCACCACCGACGCCGCGAGGGTCAGCGGGGCCAGCGGCACCGGCCCCAGGTAATCGATGGTCAGGCGCCCGAGCGCGAGCCCGGTCCCCAGGTCCTCGATCGTCCGCACGATCAGCGCCGCCGGCGCGCCGCCGTGTAGCGCGTCGGCATCCCACGGGCCGCGCGCGTGCCCGGTCGGCGCGAACACCCCGTGAGAAGCGGAGAAGAAGATCGGGTCGGGCGCCATAGGGCGGGCATCTTCGTTGCTAGCATCGTCCGCCGCATGCCGACCACCTCACAACTCGTGCGCAATGGCCGCAAGGCGCCCAAGAAGAAGGTCGCGACCCCGGGCCTCAAGTCCGGCCGCGGTCGCAAGCGCCGCGTGGCCGCGCCGCAGCGCCGTGGGGTCTGCACGCGCGTGTACACCACCACGCCCAAGAAGCCGAACTCCGCGCTGCGCAAGGTGGCGCGCGTCCGGCTCACCAACGGGATGGAGGTCACGACCTACATCCCGGGCGAGGGCCACAACCTGCAGGAGCACTCGGTCGTGCTCGTCCGCGGCGGCCGCGTCAAGGATCTTCCGGGCGTCCGCTACAAGGTGGTGCGCGGCACGCTCGACGCCGCCGGCGTGAGCGACCGCAAGAAGGCCCGCTCCCAGTACGGCGTCAAGAAGTAGTCGTGCCGCGCCGCGCTGCAGCAGCCGTCCGGCCGATCGAGCCCGATGCGATCCACCGGTCGCGCATCGTCCAGCAGGTGATCAACAAGGTCATGCTGGACGGCAAGAAATCCCAGTCCGAGCGGATCGTCTACGACGCCCTCGCCATCCTCGGCGAGCGGACGGGCAAGGACCCGGTCGAGGCGCTCGAGCAGTCGATCAAGGCGCTGACGCCGGTGCTCGAGGTCCGCTCCCGCCGCGTCGGCGGCGCCACTTACCAGGTGCCGGTCGAGGTGCCCCAGCGCCGGGCCCGCACCCTCGCCGTCCGCTGGCTCGTCCAGTTCGCCCGCCAGCGGCGCGAGAAGACCATGGCCCAGCGACTCGCCAATGAGCTGCTGGACGCCAACAACCAGCAGGGCGGCGCGTACAAGCGCAAGGACGACATCTACCGCATGGCGCAGGCGAACAAGGCCTTCGCCCACTACCGCTGGTAGGAGGCGCATTCTCGCCGCCTCTGGCGGCGTCGCTATCGAGGGGTCCGTGCGGAGCACTGTCCCCCTCGATGCTCCTTGCCAGAGACGCCGAGCTATGCGCCTCCTACGCCGCCGCTTGGGCTCCTCGTTCTGGGCCGGGTGGCGCTCCCTGTGCACGCGGAGTGATGCGGGCCGCTTGAACGGCAGCGACGAAGGGGTCGACCACCCC
>DATBDE010000037.1:0-29703 GCA_036270095.1 Solirubrobacteraceae bacterium
CCCGCCCTTCACGGAGGAGCATGACGCGTTCCGGGCGCAGGCGCGGGCGTTCGTCGCCTCCGAGCTGGCCCCGCACGTGGGCGAGTACGAGCGCGACCGGTGGTTCCCCAACGCGGTGTTCCTGCGCTGCGCGGAGGCGGGCTACCTGGGGCTCAAGTACGAGGAGCGCTACGGGGGCACCGGCGGCGGCTACGTGGCCGACGCCGTGTGGACCGAGGAGCTCTCGCGGGTCGGCTCGGGCGGGCTGGCCTCGGGCATCGGCGCGCACGCGTCGATCGCCACGCCGCCGATCTGGAAGTTCGGCACCGAGGAGCAGAAGCAGCGCTACCTCGTCCCGGCCATCCGGGGCGAGAAGATCGGCGCCCTCGGGATCACCGAGCCCGACGCCGGCTCCGACGTGGCGGGCATCAAGACCCGGGCCGAGCGCGTCGACGGCGGCTTCGTCGTCAACGGCGAGAAGACGTTCATCACCAACGGGGTCCGGGCCGACTTCATCGTCACCGCCGTCAAGACGACGTCCGACGGCGGCCACCACGGGCTCTCGTTCCTGGTCGTCGACAGCGGCGAGGGCGTGACCTCGAGCAAGCTGGAGAAGCTCGGCTGGCACGCCTCGGACACGGCGACGATCGCCTTCGCGGACGTGTTCGTGCCCGAGGAGCAGTTGCTGGGCGAGCTCGACCGCGGCTTCTACCTGATCATGGCCAACTTCCAGTGGGAGCGGCTGCTGATGGCCCTGGGCGCGGTCGGCGCCATGGCCCACCTGGTCGAGCTGCTGGCCGAGCGGCTGGGCCGAGGAACGCCGTCGCAATCCCAGCGCCACCGCGTGGCCGAGGCCGCGGTGGCGCTAGACGCCGGCCGCTCTCTCACCTACCACGCCCTGCGGCTGTTCGTGGCCGGGCGCGACGCCGTGCCCGAGGTGACGATGGCCAAGCTCGCCACGCAGCGCGCGGCCTACGAGACGGCCGACGCCGCCCTCGACCTGCTCGGCGACGAGCCCGCGCTGGCCCGCGCCGCTCGCGATGCGCGCCTCGGCCCCATCGGCGGCGGCACCGACGAGATCATGAAGGAGATCCTTGGGAAGACGCTGGGGCTCTAGGGGGAGCCGACCGTCGTTACCTTGCGGCCGCGCGAGGCCGTGCAGGTGAGCTTGCCCGCCTCGCCCTGCGAGCTCGAGAACTTGATCTTGCAGGTGTAGACGCCGACCCTGACCGACGGCGGCGGGTCGACCTGCCCGAAGCCCACCTGCTTGATCCACTGCTTGATCAGGGACTTCGCGCTCGAGCAGCTCACGTTGACCGCGGTGATGTCGGACCAGAAGCCCTTCGACAGCGTTCCGGAGCAGCTCCTGGCCGAGGCGGAGCCGGGGACGGCGAGCAGGAGGGCGACGACGAAGGCGAGGGGAAGGAGGCGCGCGGGCTTCATGGCGTGTGACATTAACGGAAGCGACGGCCCCGCCGGGGTTCTTGCAAGACGGCGCCCGGACCGTCGACGGCGGGTGGTCTAGCGTCCGGCCGCGCCTTGACCGTCTCGTCGCGGACCATCCTCGCCGCCGCCGTCGCGGCGGTCGTGCTTCCCCTCGCGCTGTGGTCGTTCCTGCCCGGGAAGACCCAGGCGCAGAGCGCCACGAAGCTGCAGAACCAGCTCAACGGGTCGCAGAACAACGAGAAGCGGCTGTCGGCCAGCGCGGCCACGTTCGCCAAGCTCGTCCGCGACATCTCGGGCGACATCGCGCTGCTGCAGAAGCGCCTGGACGCCGTCCAGGCCGACCTCGACACCGCCCGTCAGCAGCTCTCCACCACCCGCACCCAGCTGCGCTCCCAGCGCGCCCGCCTGGCCCGGCTGCGCGGCCGCCTGGCCAAAGCCAAGGTCGTGCTCGCCCAACGGCTCGTCTCCGGCTACGAGAACGGCAACCCGGACATCATCGACGTGCTCTTCAACGCCCACGGCTTCGCCGACCTGCTCGAGCGGGCCGAGTTCCTCAAGCGCTTCCAGAACCAGGACGCCGCGATCATCGACGCGGTCAAGCAGGCCAAGCGCGAGTCCGAGTCCGCAGCGGCCAAGCTGGCCAAGCTGACCCGCAAGCGCCAGCAGATCGCGTCGGCCTACACGAAGCGCCGCAACGCCCTACAGAGCATGCAGTCGGCCATGGACGCCAAGCGCGCGGCCTACCAGCGCGCCCGCCAGGCGCGGCTGGAGGCCCTGAGCCACGCGCGCGCGAACAGCACGCGCCTGCAGCACCAGCTCACGAAGCTGCTGGGCGCCGAGTCCAACGCCTCCAACGCGGGGCCCGGCGGGCCCTGGGCGATCCCGTGGGCGGTCGTGCAGTGCGAGTCGGGCGGCCAGAACCTGCCGCCCAACTGGGCCACCGCGTCGGGCTACTACCAGATCATCATCCCCACCTGGAAGGGGTTCGGCGGGCCGACGGCGCAGGCCTACCAGGCCTCGAGGGCCGTACAGGACGCGATCGCGTCCAAGATCTGGGACGGCGGCGCCGGCGCCAACAACTGGGACTGCTTCCGGCTGCTGCACACCGGGCACCTCTAGGAAGGGGTCAAGTCTTTCCTTGCCGCACCGGAGTCCGGTGCGGCAATTCAAGACTTGACCCCTTGTGGTTTCCTAGGTCTGGGCGCAGACCGCTGACGCGGTCACCTTGAACGTCGAGTTCGAGTTGTTGTTGCTCGGGCCGGTCACGACCGCCGTGACCGTCGCGCTCGTGTTGCTCGTCGGCGCGATGCTCTGGATCACGGCCTGGCCATTGGCGCCGTTGGACGACTGGCTGATCTGGCCGCCCTGGGAGATGATGTTGGTGCCCGAGGGGCAGTTCACCGTCTGGGACTGGGTCCCACCCTGGGTCTTGGTGACGCTCCCCGACTGCGTCGAGACCTGCTGGTAGTTCGCGAACAGCTGCGTCGGCAGCAGGCCGCCGACCATGTTGGCGTTCAGGTTCGTGACCATGCCGGTGGCGTTGTCGCTGATCGCGAACGGCGTCGCCTGGCCGGAGCCGCTGGTCTGGAACTGCGCCGCGACGAGGCCGCGCGTGCGGTACGTCGCCGCGAGCCCGGTGCCCGAGTTCACGTTGTTCTCACACGCCTGCGCAGTGGGCGTCGTGTTGCAGGTCTGCGCCGAGGCGCCGCCGTTCCCGTTGCCGGAGTTGCGCACGAGCAGCGTGTAGCGGTTGCTGGACGTGAAGGTCTGGCTGCCCCCGCCCTGCGCGATCGCGAAAGCCGGCGCGAGTAGCGCAGCGAAGGCAACCGCCGCCGCGAGCAGCCAGGTCCCGCGGCTGTACCGGCCGCGGATCCTGCCGCGGCGCTTGGGCTCCTGCGCTGCTGGATACCGGTTCGCCCAGGCCTCGACCCAGGCGTCCTGCTCACGTGACCTACTCACCGTTCAACCCCCTTGGAGTGGTGTGGACTTCCGGCTACTCCCCGCGCGCGAACTTACAGCAGGAACCGGCGGTGGCGGCGCTGCTTTTACAAAACTCCGGCTATAAAGCCCGGCGCGAACAACCAGAAGGAGACTGCAGATGGGCGTTCTCGACGGGAAGGTGGCCGTCCTCACCGGAAGCGCACGCGGCATCGGCCGCGCCACGGCCGAGCTCCTGGCCGAGCAGGGAGCACGCGTCCTCATCAACGACCTCGACGGCGACGTGGCCGAGCAGGCTGCCGATGAAATCGCGGGCGAGACCGTCGCCTTCGCTGGCGACCTCACGCACGTGGGCGTGCCCGACGAGATGATCAAGCGCGTGGTCGACGAATGGGGCCAGCTCGACATCGTCGTCAACAACGCCGGCTACACGTGGGACGGGCCCATCCACAAGATGACCGACGACCAGTTCCAGGCCATGATCGACATCCACAACGTCGTCCCCTTCCGGGTCCTGCGCGCGGCGGCGCCACACCTGCGCGAGCCGGCCAAGCAGGAGCGCGAGGAGGGCCGCGAGGTCTTTCGCAAGGTCGTGAACATCAGCTCGGTCTCGGGGACCATGGGCAACGCCGGCCAGGCCAACTACTCGTCCGGCAAGGCCGGCGTCGTCGGCCTGACCAAGACGCTGGCCAAGGAGTGGGGCCAGTTCAAGATCAACGTCAACGCCGTCGCGTTCGGCTACATCGAGACGCGCCTGACCGCGTCCAAGGAGGAGGCCAACGTGATCACCAAGGACGGCAAGGAGATCCAGCTCGGCATCCCCGAGCAGCTGCGCTCGCTGGCGCCGATGATGATCCCGCTCGGGCGCCCGGGCACCCCCGCCGAGGCCGCCGGCGGCGTGTTCTTCCTGTGCTCGCCGTGGTCCAACTACGTGCACGGCCAGGTGCTCAACGTCACCGGCGGGCAGTTCGGCGGGATGACGACGTAGCTAGTAGATGAAGCGGGCGCGCCGGCTCTTGCGCTTCTTGGCCTTGGGCGGCTTCGGCACCGAGACCCTGCCGGCGGACACCGGCGTGCCCGGCACGAAGTTCACCGACTGCGGCGTCAGCGTCAGCGTGTAGCGGCCCTTCTTCACCCGCCGCGACAGCGTGAAACGCAGCTTGTTCGTGCCCGGGACCACCGAGAACGTCCTGCTCGTGCTCGTGGCCTTGGCGGCCGCGTGGGCCACGAGCTTGGCCTTGCCGCCGGCCAGCGTGGCCACCACGAAGCCGGCGGCCGAGCTCTGGACGGTGAGCTTGATGATGCGCGAGCGGCCCGAGCGCGACACCTTCGGCTTGCCGCTCAGGCTCAGCGTCGGCACCGGGATCGGGATCCCCGTCTGCTGCTGCGGAATCGGCGTGGTCTGCTTCGGGGGCGTGGTCGTGCCCCCGCCCGTGGCCGGCGGCGGCGTAGTGGCGTTGGCCGACAGCGAGATCGGCACGGCGTCGGCGGTCAGCGACGGGTTGCTCACCGCGACGGTGTAGGACGTGTTCAGGTTGAACGGGATGTCGGCGTGGGCGCCGGTGGCCCCGTTGGTCAGCGGGACCCGCGCGCCCGTCGGCGTGCCGAAGCGCATCAGGCTGGCCTGCACGCCCGAACTGCCCGGCCAGCCGACGTCGAGGTGCAGGGTGGCGTCGCATTGGCCCGAGCAGGCGTTCGAGGTCAGCCGGTAGAAGCGCGTCGCCAGGTGGTTGAGGGTGTCGGCCTGGTTCGTGCTGGTGTTCGCGTTGACCCCGAGCACGGTGTCGGAGGACAGGCGCGGGAAGCCGCCGGACAGCAGCGGCGTCGGCCAATCGGCGGCGTTGACGGTGGCGGCGTAGTCGGCGAACACGGCCCCCAGCGTCGTGCCGCGCGCGACGAGGGCGGCGTTCATCCACTGGGTCTGGCCGCCGGCCGGCGCGCTGTTGGCCTGGGCGAAGTCGTCCTGGACCACGGCGGCCCCGAACCGCTCGTTCTCGAACTCGAAGAACGGCCACTCGCCGTAGAGCACCTCAGTGCTGGAGTCGGGGAAGTCGAGCGTCTGCCCCACCCCGAGCGTGCGCTGGTAGGTGGGCTGGTGGCCGCCGTCGTTGCCGGCGGCCAGAGCGCCGATCCACGACGCCGAGGCCTCGCGCATCATCACCCGGTTGGTTCCGGCCAGCGAGCTCAGCGCGACCGAAGAGATCCCGAGCTGGACGGTGTGGAAGAACTCGTGCGCGATCGTCGATTTGTTGGCCACGATGTTCGGGTTGATGTAGATCCAGCCCGTCTGGCTGCCGCTGTCGGGGCTCATGAAGCCGTTGCAGCCGCAGGGGCTTCCCGCGCTGGTGCAGCCGGCGTCGGCGTAGACCCAGACGTCGGTGCGGGCGTCGGGATTGTTGCCGGCCGGAGCGGTGACGGTGTTGTCGGGCGGTGGCGGTTGGAAGCTGAACGGGGGGTTGAGCTCGAGGCTGCGCCCGGCGTCGGCGTCGGACAAGAGCCCCGACGCCTGGGTGGCGTTGATCGCGCCGGGGTTGTAGTGGACGAGGAAGTTCGTGCTCCCTACCGTCGACGTCGCCCCGGTCATCCCGTCGCAGGTGTTGCGGGTGCCAGCCGCGCTGGCGGGGCCCGCCGCCGCGAGGACGAGCACGGCTGCGGCCGTCGCCGCGATGGCTCCCGTTCTGAGCACGCCTCCGTAACCCGGTGCGAGCCTACTCGGTGCTGGACTGCTCGCGCTCGCGCCAGCGCTCGCGCGAGCGCTCGATCTCGACCAGCGCCTCCTCGAGCGGGTACCAGCCGTCGACCACGACGACCTTGCCCTCCGGCCCCTTGTACATGCCGAAGAAGTGGGCGATCTCCTCGCGCAGCTGCTCGGGCAGCTCCTCGAGCTCGTCGTAGATGTTCCAGTTCGGGTCCTTGCAGGGCACGAAGAGGATCTTGTCGTCCGGGCCCTTCTCGTCGCTCATCCGGAACAGCGCGATCGGCTTGGCCTTGATCACGCAGCCCGGGAACGTCGGCTCGGACACGCAGACCATGGCGTCGAGGGGGTCGTCGTCGAGCGCCCAGGTCTCCGGGATGAAGCCGTAGTCGGTCGGATAGACGACGGACGAGAACAGGAAGCGATCGAGCGTGATGACCCCGAGCTCGTGGTCCCATTCGTACTTGTTGCGCGAGCCCTTGGGGATCTCGATCACGACCGGGATCGGGTCGGCCTCGCTCATGGGTGAGAGACTCTACGCTGCGGCCGTGAGCCACGATCACGATCCCGCGCACGGTGCCCGTGAGGCCGACACGAAGCGCCTCGCGATCGCGCTTGCGCTGATCCTGACCTTCATGGCCTTCGAGGTCGCGATGGCCGTCGTCGCCTCCTCGCTGGCCCTGCTCTCCGACGCGGCGCACATGCTCACCGACGCGGCCGCGCTCGGCCTGGCCATCGTCGCGGCGCGGCTGGCCGCGCGCCCCGCTCGCGGCGCCATGACCTACGGGCTGGGGCGGGCCGAGATCCTGTCGGCCCAGCTCAACGGGGCGACGCTGATCATCCTGGCCGCCTTCATCGTCTTCGAGGCGATCGTGCGCCTGGTCAATCCGCCCGACGTCAAGGGTGGGATCGTGCTCGTCGTCGCCAGCGTCGGCGTGGTGTTCAACGTGTTCGCCTCAGCGGTGCTGGCCGGCGGCGGCAAGGGCGAGCGCTCGCTGAACGTCGAGGGCGCGCTCCAGCACGTCCTCAACGACCTCTATGCGTTCATCGCCACCGCGCTGGCGGGCGTGATCGTGCTCGTCAGCGGCTTTGACCGCGCCGACCCGATCGCGTCCTTGGTCGTGGCCGCGCTCATGCTGCGGTCGGGCATCTCGCTGTTGGTGAAGTCCGGGCGGGTGTTCCTCGAGGCCGCGCCCGAGGGGATCGACCCCAACGCGATCGGCCGCGACCTGGCCGCCCAGCCTGGCGTGGTCGAGGTCCACGACCTCCACGTGTGGGAGGTCACCTCCGGGTTCCCCGCCCTGTCGGCCCACATCGTGGTCAAGGCCGACGCCGACTGCCACGGCGTGCGGCGCGAGCTGGCCCGGCGCGTGCAGGACCAGTTCGGCATCGAGCACACCACGCTGCAAGTCGATCACGAGACCCGCCGCGGGCTCATCGACATCGAGCCCGCACCGGCGACCGCGTCTCACCCGATCGAGTAGCTCACCCAGTCCCCGCGGGTGCCGCCCATCTTGGCGTAGAAGGCCTGCGCGCGCTCGTTGTCGGCCGCGGTCTGCCACTCCATCTCCGCGCAGCCGCGCTCGCGGGTGACGGCCAGGGCGGCCTGGAACAGCGCCGTGGCCGCGCCGGTGCCGCGGGCGCGATCGTCGAGGTAGAGGTCGTTGAGGATCGCGATGCGATCGGCACGCAGAGTGCTCCAGGTGAAGTAGAGCGTGGCGAAGCCGACCAGGGCGCGGTCGCCTTCGACCACGAGCTGCGTGCCCTCGCAGCCCTCGGCGAGCAGGTCGACGAGCGCCTCGAGCCGCTCGCGCGGCGGGCGCGGGGACCGGTAGAAGTCGACGATGTAGGCGTCCATGAGGGCCAGCAGCGCGTCGCGGTCGGCGGGCGTGGGAGGGCGAACGACGGGCTCGGGCATGGGCGTAGACTCGCACCGATGAAGGTCGTCAAACCCGGGGCGGAGCACGAGGTCCCGCGCGGCGTCCTCGGGGGCGCCGAGATCTCGCAGGCCACGACGGGAGCCCACAACATCTACATGGGCGTGTTCCGCGTCCCGCCGGGCGCCCGCTCGCGCCCGCACTACCACGCCCAGTGCGAGAGCGCGGTCTACGTCCTCGACGGGCGCCTGCGCGTGTCCTGGGGCGACGACCTCGAGCACGAGGCCGAGCTCGAGGCCCGCGACCTCGTCTACGTCCCTCCGCGCGAGACCCACATCATCGAGAACTTGTCCGAGACCGAGGCCGCCGACTACGTGGTGGCCCGCAACTCGCCCCACGAGGACTCGGTCGAGGTTCCCTGGGCGGGCTAGCCGGGTACCACCACGCCCGTGCGCAGGGCGGGGCTCCTCGGGCTGGTGGTCGCAGCGCTGGTGGCGCTGCCCGCGGCGGCCGCGCGCGCCGAGGCCCGGCGCTCGACGTGCCCGCCTCCGCCCTGGCCGCCAGCCTGACCTGCTCCTCCCACCTGGCCACCGACGGGCGCGAGCCGCTCCTGCTCGTGCACGGCACCGCGGTGTCGCCGAAGGAGAACTGGTCGTGGAGCTACCAGCCCGCGCTGGACGCCCGATCCTACCCGTACTGCATCGTCACCCTGCCCGACCACGCCATGGCCGACATCCAGGTCGCGGCCGAGTACGTGCTCAACGCGCTGCGCACCATGCACGCGCAGACCGGCAGGAAAATCGAGTACGTCGGCTACTCCCAGGGCGGGATGGTCGGCCGCTGGGCGCTGAAATGGTGGCCCGACACCCGCGCCGACATCGACGACTACGTGGGCATCGACCCGTCCAACCACGGCACCCTGGACGCCTATCCGGTGTGCGCGGTCAACGGCTGCGCGCCCTCGATCTGGCAGCAGCAGACCGGCTCGCGCTTCCTCCAGGCGCTCAACGCCGGCGGCGAGACGTTCACGGGGATCGACTACACCGTGGTCTACAGCCGCACCGACGAGGTGGTGACGCCCAACTTCGATGCCACCGGCTCCTCGGCCCTGCACACCGGCGGCGGCACCATCGTCAACGTGGCCGCGCAGGAGATCTGCCCGGCCGACCTCTCCGAGCACCTGGCCATGGGCACGTTTGACCCGGTCGCCTACGCGGTCGTGCTCGACGCCATCGGCCACGCCGGCCCCGCCTCGCCGGGGCGCATCGACCGCTCCGTCTGCACCCAGGGCGTGATGCCCGGCGTCGACAAGTCTCGCTTCGCGGCCAACTTCGCCAACGTCGGCCTCGTGGCCGGCCAGCAGGTGCTGACGTATCCGCACGTGCGCAGCGAGCCGCCGCTCAAGCCCTACGCAGCGGGCTAACCGGCCAGCGGCACGACCAGGAACGCGATCACCGCGAAGTGCAGCGCGGCGGCCGCGACCACGAGCACGTGAAAGATCTCGTGGTAGCCGAACACGGTCGGCACGGGGTCGGGTCGCTTGCGCGCGTAGACGATCGCGCCGACGCTGTAGAGCAGCCCGCCGGCGGCGATCAGCGCGATGCCGAGCGCGCCCAGGCGGTGAAACAGCTGCGGCATGGCGATGATCGCCACCCACCCGAGCGAGATGTAGATCGCCGCCGACACCGGCCGCGGGGCCTCGGGCCAGAGCAGGCTGAGCACGATCCCGCCCACCGCGCCGCTCCAGATCACCACCAGGACCACCGACGCGAGGGGCTGCGAGAGCACCAGCAGCGCAATCGGCGTGTAGGTGCCGGCGATGAGCACGAAGATCATCGAGTGGTCCAGGCGCCGCATCCAGCGCCGGGCGTTGGGGCGCCGCCAGGTCACGCGGTGGTACAGCGCGCTCGTGCCCAGCAGCCCGGCCAGGCCGAGCACGTAGAGGCCCACGGCCAAGCGCGCCTTGCCCGAGGGCGCGACGACCAGCAGCGCGGCGCCGGCGACCAGGGCGACGAAGAACGCGTACTCGTGCACGACGCCGCGCAGCCGGGGTTTGACCGCGGTCGCCATCAGGCAGGCACCGCCTCGCCGAGGCTGAACCGGCAGCCCGAGAAGTAGTCGCCCGCCTTCGAGGCCAGGAAGGCGACGAGGCCGCCGACCTCCTCGGGCGTGCTGGCGTCGCCGGGCGCGATCGTGGTGGTGCGGATCGCGTAGCGCGCCCACTCGATCGACGTGGTCCGGGCCAGGTTCTCCAGCGCGGCGCGGGTCGCCTCGGCGTGCTCGCCCGCGCCCGGCGGCGGGGCGATGAACACGACCTTGCCCCCCTCCTCCGCGTCGATCAGCGCCGCGGTCGCGGCCGCGCGCGCGGCGATCCACGCCCCGTCGGCGGCGGCGCGCAGCCCGCCGGTCGCAAACCGGGCGGAGGCGTCGTCGACGAGCATGTCGACGCGCTCGAGGCGCCCGACCGCGGCGACCGTCGCCTCCTCGTCGAGCGGATCGGCGCCGAGCAGGCGCACGTCGGCGCCGAGCTCCGCGCAGGCGTCCGCGGCAGCGTCGCCGTACGCCGCGGCGCCGGCGGCGAGCACGATCGCCTGCCCCTCGAGCAGGCCGGAGCGGAAGAGCTCGACGGCCATCGCGATCAAGATACTCAGCCCGCGAAGGCTTCGAGCCCCTCGCGCATCCAGTCCGGAATCGGCGCCTTCGCGTGCGTGCCCAGGTTGACCACGACGTGGCGGAGCGTCCCCTCCACGAGCAGCTGTCCGTCGCGCAGGAGCTCGTAGCGCGTGGTCACCCCGGTGGTGCCCAGGCGGGTCACGCTGACCGCGACCTCGAGCTCGTCGTCGAAGCGCGCCGGGGCCAGGAAGCGGGCGCTGGCCTCGCCCACGACGAGGTCGACCTGGCGCTCGAGCATGGACTCGTAGCCGCCGAAGACCGCGCGGAAGAGCTCGGTCAGCGCGAGGTCGAAGTAGGCGAAGTAGTGCGCGTTGAACACGACTGACTGGGCGTCGCACTCGGCGTAGCGCACGCGGAAGCGGTGGCGGAACGGCTCGGCCATGGTCGGCGGCTACGTCGTCGCGGCCCGACGCGCCGCGCGTCGCTGCAGGCGGTCGCGCTTGACCACGCCCTTGCGGCCGTCGCGGTCCAGCTCGGCGTAGAGCTCCTTGACCCGATCGAAGATCGCGTCGGCGACCTCCTGGTGGCGCTCGCGCGGGGCGTTCTGCTCGGCCGGGAAGCTCACCGGCTCGCCGAACAGGATCGTGACCTTGGGGAACTGCAGGCGCTTCCAGTTGCGCGCCTTCTGAGTGCCGTGGATCGCCACCGGCACCACCGGCGCGCCGGAGTCGAGCGCCAGGCGCCCCACCCCGGGTTTGGCGTGCTCGGCCAGCGTGCCCGTCCGCGAGCGGCCCGCCTCGGGGTAGATCGTGATCAGGCCGCCCTTGCGCAGGATCAGCTCCGCGGTCGTGAACGCCTCCTCGTCGCGGTGGCCCCGGCGCACCGGGAAGACCCCGCCGTGGCGGTACACGAACTGCAGCGGGCGCGTGAACAGCTGCGACTTGGCCATGAAGCGGACGTAGCGGCGCAGGAACACGGCGACGAAGAAATGATCCAAGAACGAGAAGTGGTTGGGCGCGACGATGACCGGCCCCTCGAAGGGCACCTGGTCGGACCCGATGCAGCGCGCCCGGTGCACGATCAGCAGGTAGGGCGTGAGGACGAGCCGCACGATGCCGTACACCCAGTCCGGCTTGCGCCGCCGGGCGCGCGCGTGGTACCGGTCGAAGTGCGACGCCGGGCGCGGGTCCTTGTACACCTGCGCCTTGATCTGAGTGAGATCCTGGTCGGCCATCCCCGGGACTTTCTACTCCCCGCGCCCGGAGGGGTTACCCGGAGTGGCACCGCGACCATTGAGCGCAGGCGGCCGGGACGTTCCGCCGGCGGGCTGTCCCGCCCTGGCCGGAGGTCCCCTCGAGTCTGTCCCGGCCGCCCTTGCTCTGGTGGTTTGCCGCGACGACTGGGTCAGGGTCGCCGCGGGGTCTGGGTCTGTCGTGGGAGGAAGCTTGCCCTTGAGCACGCGGACGTTGCACCGCCCGGCGGTCCAACATTTGCCGCCCGGCTCCCTACCTGCGGTCGAGGTAGACCCGCGCGAAGTCGGCGAGCTGGCGCCCGCGGTGGGCGAACCCGCGCAGGCTGCGGCCGGTGGCGCGGTGAGCGAGGTCGAGCTCGACCTCGGCGACGCGGTATCCCGCCCGGGCGGCGTCCACGGTCATGCCGATCTCCATCCCGAAGCCGTGCGCGAACGGGACGACGACCGGCAGGACCTCGCCGCGCAGCGCCCGCTGGCCCGAGATCGGCGCGCGCAGGTCCAGCCCGGTCAGGGCCCGGATGACCCGGTGCGCGAACCGCAGCGCGAGGCCGAGCCCGCCGCCCTCGCGGCGCGCGAACGCGGCGATGGCGAAGTCGGCCTCGCCCCGCTCCACGGCGGCGGCCAGCGGCCCCAGTCGCGCTGCGCTCTCCCCCAGGTCGCCGTCGCAGAGCAGCACGGTGGGCCGCTCGGGCGCCAGCGCCGCCGCCATCACCCGCTCGGCCGCCAGCGTCGCGGCCCCGCCCTTGCCCCGGGCGGGGTAGGCGCGCACGAGCTCGGCCCCGGCCTGCAGGGCCACGTGGGCGGTCGCGTCGCGCGATCCGTCGTCGGCGACCACCACGCGCGCGTCCGGGAACGCGCCCCCGAGCGCGCGCAGGGTCGCGCCCAGGCGGTCGGCCTCGTCGCGGGCGGTGACGATGACGATCGGTCGCGGCAGGCGGCTATCGTGCCGCCCGCGCGAGTGGAATGTCAGCCCCAGGAGGTCGGATGCCCGAGGTCGAGGCCCACATCACGGGAACGGTGTGGAAGATCGAGGTCAAGGTCGGCGACAGCGTCGACGAAGGCGACACCGTCGTGATCCTCGAGTCGATGAAGATGGAGATGCCCGTCGAAGCCGAGGACGCCGGCAAGGTCAGAGAGATCCTCTGCGAGGAGGGGCAGGCCGTCAACGAGGGCGATCCGCTCCTCGTGCTGGAGTAGTGCGCGAACTGGCCGACGGACGCCTGCGGCTCGACGAGCCGGCGCCGGACGTCGCCCGGCTCACGATCGCCAACCCGGCGAAGCGCAACGCCCTCGACCAGGAGATCCTCGATGCGATCGCCTCGGCGGTGCGCGGGCTCGACGCCCGCTGCGTCGTGCTCACCGGCTCGGACGGCATGTTCTCGGCCGGCTACGACATCGGCGACATCCCATCCCAGGTCTTCGCCGAGGAGGCCGAGCGGCTCGTCGCGCACCCGTTCGCGGAGGCCATCGACGCGCTCGACCGCTACCCGTACCCGACCGTCGCGGCGCTGAACGGGCATGCGATCGGCGGCGGGCTCGAGGTGGCGCTGTCCTGCGACCTGCGCATCGCGGCCAACGGCATCAAGCTCGGCATGCCGCCGGCCAAGCTCGGCCTGGTCTACTCGCACACCGGCATCCGCAAGTTCCTCGACGTGATCGGGGCCGCGCGCACGCGCGAGCTGTTCCTGGTCGGCAGCAACATCGACGCCGAGACGGCCGAGCGTTGGAGCCTGGTCAACGAGGTCGTGCCCGGCGCCGAGCTGGAGGAACGCGCGCTCGCGCTGGCGCGCGAGATCGCCGGCAACGCGCCGCTGTCGCTGGCCGGCAACAAACGGGCGCTGCGCGAGCTGCTGGCGGCGCAGGCCGAGCTTGATCCGGACATCGAGCGCGAGCTGGTCGAGCTGCGGGCGGCGTGCTTCCAATCCGAGGACTTCCGCGAGGGCGTGCGCGCGTTCGGCGAGAAGCGCCGCCCGCGCTGGCAGGGGCGCTGATGGCCCCCTACGACCTCGGGCATCGCCTCGCCGACGGGCGGGCGCTGGGCTACGCCGAGTGGGGCGACCCGCAGGGCGCGCCGGTCTTCTACTTCCACGGCACGCCGGCGTCGCGGCTGGACCCGGTGTGCTTCCCCGACGCCCCCGCGCAGGCCGGGGTGCGGCTGATCTCGGTCGACCGGCCCGGGATGGGGCTCTCCTCGTTCCAGCGCCGGCGCCGGATCGCGGATTGGCCCGACGACGTGGCGGCGCTGGCCGACGCGCTCGGCATCGACCGCTTCGGCGTCGTGGGCTGGTCGGGCGGCGGGCCGTATGTGCTCGCGTGTGCCTGGCGCCTGCCGACCGGCTCACCGGCGCCGCGCGCGCGGCCGCATCGGGCGCATGGACCGGCCCGGGGCGGCGGCGGACCTCCACTCGATCGACCGCCTCGGCTACCGACTGGCCCGCTCCGCGCCCGCGGCGGGACGCGCGCTGTTCGGCGCCATGTTCGCGGCCTGCCGGCGCTCGCCCGAGCGTGCGCTCCAGGGCTTCCGCAACGACGTCTCCGAGCCCGACCAGGCCGCGATCAGACGCCCTGCCCGACGAGGCCAAGGCCATGGGTTGGTTCATCGAGGCCGGCCGCCAGGGCGGGCGCGGGCCCACGCACGACTACCGGGCGCTGGGCGACTGGGGCTTCCCGCTCGGCGACGTGACCGCGCCGGTGGAGCTGTGGCAGGGCGACGCCGACGTGCTCGTCCCGATGGCGCACGCCGAGGACCTGGCCGCCGTCGTGCCAGGCGCCACGCTTCGGCCCTGCCCGGGCGAGGGCCGCCTGGTCATGACGACGCACGCGACCGAGCTGCTGGCCACCGCCGCCGGGCAACGTCGCTGATTCGACACAGGCCGCGTCAGGGCGCGACGGACGCGGGACCGCCAGGGCACGAGCATGCTCCCATGCTCTCCACCGTCAAGAACATCGCCGTCGTCGCCGCCGCCACCTTCGCCGTCGCGGCCCCCGCCGCCGGGGCCGCCGCCCCGCAGCAGTCGGACTCCGTTCCCCCGAGCTCCGCGCAGCAGCAGCAGTGGGGCTACGGCGGCTACGGCTACCACTGCCACCGGGTCTACCGCTACGGCCACTGGTACCGGATCTGCCACTACGGCTACTAGCCGGCGATCTTTACCGATGCCATACCGCCGACTGACGGACGACAAACGGTCGCGCGCGAAGGTGCTCGCATGGACCTGCTGATCCCCCTCGCCATCTTCGTCGTCGTCCTGGCCTTCGTGGCCTGGAAGACGCCGTCGGCCTCCCGGCGCTAGCGCGCCTGCCGCGTCGGCCGCACGACCACCTCGTTGAGGGAAACGTGCGCTGGCTGCGCGACCACGTAGTGGATCGCGTCAGCGACGTCGGAGGCCTCGAGGACGTCGCCGATCTTCTCCTTCTCGGCTTGGGCGGCGTCCTGGACGAAGTCGCGGTTGTGGCTCAGCAGCTCGGTCTGCACGAACCCGGGCGCGACGACGGTCACGCGCACGCCGATGTTCAGGGCCTCCTGGCGCAGCGCCTCCGAGAAGCCGTGCACGCCGAACTTGGTGGCGTTGTAGACGGCGGAGAACGCGGAGGCCCGGCGGCCGGCCAGCGAGGAGATGTTGACGATGTCGCCGCCGCCGCGCTGGTCCATGATCGGCAGTGCCGCGTGCACGCAGTACAGGAGGCCGAGCACGTTGACGCGGACCATGCGCTCCCAGTCGGTGATGTCGGCTCCCATCACCGGGCCGAGCAGCATGAGGCCGGCGTTGTTGACGAGGATGTCGAGGCCGTCGAGGCGGGTGTTGACCTCCTCGACGAAGCCCTGGGCCTGCTCGCGGTGGGTGACGTCGACCTCGAGCGCCACGGCGCGGCCACCGTCGGCCTCGATACGCGTGACCAGGTCTTCGAGCCGGTCGGCGCGGCGCGCGCCCACGCCGACCGCGACGCCCGCGCGGGAGAGCGCGAGCGCCGTGGCCTCGCCGATGCCCGACGAGGCGCCCGTGATCGCCGCGACCTTCCCCTGGAGGCTCTCCGTTGCCACCGGCCGACGCTACACCACCGGCGGGGGCCGCTGCGCCCACGGGCGCACGGCCTCGAGCTGCGCGGAGAGGGCCAGCAGCGTGGCCTCGCTCCCCGGACGGCCGACCAGCTGCACCGCCAGCGGCAGGCCGGCGTCGTCGGTGCCGGCGGGCAGCGCGGCGGCGGGGTTGCCGGTGAGGTTCCACACGGCGGTGTAGCCGACGTAGGGGCCGCCGCCGTTGAACGTGCGCAGCGGCCCCTTGCCCGCCCACGTGCCCACCGATTCGGGCGACTGGGCGACGACCGGCGTGAGGACCACGTCGTGGTCGTCGAAGATCGCGTTGATGCGGGCGCTGGTGGCCTCGCGACGGCGGAGGGCCCGGCGCAGCGCGCGCCCGCCCAGCCGACGGCCCAGGCGCGCGAGCTTGGCGGTGCGCGGCTCGAGCTTGTCCGGCGCGTCGAGGGCGGCGGCGTCCTGCGCGACGCCGTGCAGATACGGGGGCATGATCTCGGCCAGCAGGACCCCGTAGCGCGGGTCGCGCTCGTCCACCGTATGGCCGAGCTCGGTCAGGAGCTGCGCGGTCCGCTCCACCGCCGCGCGGCGCTCGGGGTCGAGCTTGATGGCGGGCAGCGTGTTCTTGTAGGAGACGGCCACGCGCAGGGCGCGCGGCGCGGCCTCGGTCGCCTCGACGAAGCCGTCCGCGTCGGCGACGGCGTCGAGGAACAGCGCGGCGTCGCGCACCGTGCGCGCGATCGGGCCGAGGACGGTGGCGCCGTGCCAGTGGTCGTCGTGCGGCGCGAGCGGCACCAGGCCGCGCGTGGGCTTGAGGCCGTAGACGCCGCAGGTCGCGGCGGGGATGCGGATCGAGCCGCCCCCATCCGAGCCCAGACCGCCGCCGACGATGCCGGCGGCCACGGCGGCGGCGGTCCCGCCGCTCGACCCGCCGGTCGTCCGCTCGGGGTCCCAGGGGTTGCGGGTCGAGCCGTACGTCTGCGACTCGGTGAAGTGGCCCCAGGCCGCAAGCTCGGGGAGGTGGGTCTTGCCGACGATCACCGCGCCGGCGGAGCGCAGGCGGCGCACGACCTCGCTGTCCGCCGTCGCCGCGCGCGTGACGGCGGCGGTTCCGTGGCACGTCGTCTCGCCGGCGATGTCGACGTTGTCCTTGACCACGACGGGCACGCCGAGCAGCGGCGCGGCCTCGCCGGCGTCGAGGCGGCGCTGGGCCTCCACCGCCTCGACGCGCGCGGCCTGCGCGCGCACGGTGCGGAAGGCGTTGAGCTGCGGGTCGAGCCGCTCGATGCGCTCCAGGCAGGCGTCGACGAGCTCGGCCGCGGTCGCATCGCCGGCGCGGAGGGCGTCGGCCTGCGCGGCCAGGGACGGGAGGGTGGCGGTGCGGTCGGTGGTGGGCATGGCGCGACGGTACGGACGGCGTCGCGGCCGGTCATCGGGCGTTTGCCCTATGCGGTCGGCGTCTGGCGCAGTCTCTCGAATGGGGGCGACGAAGGCGGCGGGTCCGGGCCGGGGGGGTTGGAGCCACCTGGCCGCTTGAACGGCGGCGACGAAGGAGGCGGGGTTTCGGGCCCGGCCGCAAGGGTGATCCCCCAGCCGCCTGAACGGCGGCGACGAAAGGTGCGGTCTTGGGGCCGGCCGCACGGGTGATCCCCCAGCCGCTTGAACGGCAGCGACGAAGGAGACGGGGTCTTGGCGCCGGCCGCACGGGTGATCCCCCAGCCGCTTGAACGGCAGCGACGAAGGAGACGGGGTCTCGGGCCCGGCCGCACGGGTGATCCCCCAGCCGCCTGAACGGGGCCCGACCGCGCGGGTGGTCCCCCCGGCCGTCTCAACGACGGCGACGAAGGAGGAGGGCGCGACCGGGCAGGTGGTCCCCGGCCGCCTGAAACGGCGGCGACGAAGGAGGGGGTGTCGGGCCCGGCCGCACGGGTGATCCCCAGCCGCCCCAACGACGGCGACGAGGAGGCGGGACCGGCCTGGGAGAGGGGTTGTGCAGTTGACCCCATATCCGCTGTCAACTGCACACACCCCCGCGGACCCACCTCCCTCGTTGCCCCCCGGGTCGCTCGGACCGCGCGAGCAGGTGGGGTGTTCGCAGTTGACGACGCATACGGTGGCTAACTGCAAACACCCCCGCCGGGACCCGCCCTCGTCGCTGCCGTTCAAGCGGCCGAGGGACCAACCGCCCGGCCCGGACCCCCCTTCGTCGCCGCCGTCCGGCCGCCCAGACCCACCTGTCCTGCCGAACGCGACCCTCGTCGCGGTCGCCGACAGCTACACGCTGATCCCGGAGGACCAGCCCGCCCGCCTGGCGGCGGCGCTTCGGGACTTCGTCAGAGGAAGCACAGGTACGCCGCCCCGCCCGACGCATGCCCGCCCGCGGCCACGATCGGCGTCGGGTTCGTGATCTTCTCGCGCGCGGAGGCGGGCGCCGCGGGCGGCGGCGCGAACTTGTGGGCCTTGGCCTTGCGCAGTCGCCCCATGTACTCGCGCACCGCCTTCTTCGAGCGCGCCACGAACCCGGCCGCCACCGCCACGTCGCGCACCCGTCCGCCCTTGACCGCGAAGACGTAGGTCGCGCCGCGCGAGCGCTTGGCCTCCAGGCCGCCGGCCACGTGGCGCGCGCCGGATATTTGCCGCGCCCGCGCGCCCGGCGCCACGCCCGCGGCCTTGGCCCCGGGCGCCGAGGTCCCGACGAGTCCGACCCGACCCTGCGGCGACAGCACGGCGACGTCCGCGGCGGCCGCGTTGCCCGCGCCATCCACGCACCACGACCACACCCGCGCGCGCTGCTGCGGCTGGCCCGCCGCCATCAGCAGCGCGTCGGCCGACGCTCCGAGCTTGATCTGCGGCAGCCCGGTGCGGCCGACCGCGGCCGCCGCGCGGCAGGCCGGGCCGGGCACGCCGTCGGCGCGCTCCCACATGTCCAGATAGGCCTCGGACGCGTTCCACATGTCGTGGAGGATCTGGTCGCCGCCGAGCTTGCGCACCTCCTCGACCCAGTCGGGATAGAGGCCGTAGTGGGCCACGCCCTCCTGCGCGTAGTCGAAGACGCGGTCGCCGGTACGCTGCTTGTCGAAGGTGACCTTGCCGTCGCAGGACTTGAACGGGTAGGTGACCGCGGTCGCGCCGGGCGGCCCGGGCGCGCCCTGCTGGGCCAGTCCGCCGAGGTCGGCGCCCCAGCCCCAGCCCAGCGGGTACTTGTTCGTGCTCGTGTCCGTGGGGGCGTACTGCTTGTAGGCCTGCACGTACTTCGTGGCCGCGCCCGCGTTGGGGAAGGCCATCCCGCCCAGCGCCCAGATGCGCGGCCAGTTGCGCGGGTCCATCCACCCGTGGGGCGAGATGACGCCCGAGTAGTGCCGCCCCTCGGCCAGCGTGATCGTCGTGTCGACGGCCTTCTGGCTCATGTGGTCGGGGTTGATGATCATGTGCTCGTCCATCATCCGCTCGGCCAGGTGGGCGCCGAGGTCGGTGAGCCCGCGGGCGTTGCAGTGCGGCGCGGGCGGATAGGCGGGGAGCGAGCCCGGGGCCACGCCGGCCTGGCCCAGCAGCCCGTCGACGGTGGAGTTGGACGGCGCGCCGGACTCGATCGGGTTGTCGGCCTCGAGCCCGGTGCAGGTCTGTGCGCTCCAGAACGAGCCCGCGCTGAGCTTGTTGCCCCCGTTGATGAGCAGGCCGATGGCGCCGCTGTCGAAGCGCACGCCGGCCAGCGGGTTGTCGAACTTGTTCAGGAACAGGCTCGAGCGCACGCCGCGGTCATAGAACTCGTCGAGCTCGTCGTCGACCTGCCTCTGGTCGCAGGTCCGGTGGTCCCAGCCGCTGCAGCCGAACAGCTCGGAGACCTCGATCTCGAGGACGACCGCCATCTTGCCCTCGTTGATGACGCGCCGGGCCGAGAACGGGTCGGTGACGATCTGGAAGAAGCCCTTGCCCGGCCCGCCGGCCTGGGCGTCGACGTAGTCCTGCAGCGCGTGCATGTCGTCGATGCCCTTGCGCACCGTCGTCATCTCGTCGCACGAGTTACGCCGGTTGGTCTGCAGCTCGCACAGGATCCGGTTCTCGTTGACCGGCATGACGATCAGGCGCAGGCCGCCCATCCACGCCCGCTGCATCCAGCGCCAGTACGTGCCCTCGTAGGTCACGTTGTCGCGACTCCAGGCGGTGAGCCTGGGCCAGCCCGAGGTGTCGTGCGGGGAGACCGGGTTGCCGAAGTTCAGCGTGTTCTGGAAGGGCGCCGCGCTGCCCTGCGGGCCTTCGATGCTCGAGCAGTCCGGGAGCGCGTCGGGGATCCCGTACGGCGACCACGGCCGCCCGCAGTGGAAGTTGCCGCCCAGGTGCTCGTAGGTCATCCAGTGCATGTGGCCGTCGATGAAGCCGCCGACCTGGCCGTAGGGCTCAGCGCCCTTCGACGGCGTCCCCGTCGCGTTCAGCTCGGCCTCCGGGTACTCGGCGCAGCCGTTGGCGGGCATGAACGCGAGCTTCGTGCCGCTTCCGCCCAGCGAGACGCCGCCGTCGCTCCCGGCGACGAGGAAGCGGCCGGGCGCCGACGCCGGCGTCAGCGTGAACGCGGCCCCGCCGGCGTCGTCGACCTGCCAGTCGGCCTGCGGGCTGGGCTGCGCGACCGGGCCCACGTTGCCGGCGTCGCCCGCGGCCAGGAACCGGCGACCGGGCGTGTAGAGCAGGTAGCTGCCCAGGCGCGTGGCCTGCAGGCGCAGCTGGCTGCCGTTGGCGACGACCGAACCCGAGGGCGCCCGCAGGTCGTAGCACCCGCCGGCGAGCGAGAAGCGGGTGGGCGCGTCGGCGCGCGCGACCGTCGGCAGTGCCGCCGCCAGCAGCATCGCGAGCAGAAGACCCCCCCGGTGCATCGGCGTGGCACCGTACACCGGGGCGATGGCGCCGAGCGCCGGTTCTCAGTCGCGCAGCAGGTCGTGCTCCATCGCGAACAACGTCGCCGCGGCGCGGGTGGACACGCCGGCCTTCGTGTAGACGTGGGCGACGTGGTGCCCGACGGTCTTGGGCGACAGCCCGAGCGCCTGCGCGATGGCCTTGTTGGACCCGCCGCGCGCGAGCGCGCGCAGCACCTCGACCTCGCGGTCGGTCAAGCCGGCGGGCCACGCCCGGCGCCCCGGCGCGGCGCGGTGCCCGGCCGCCTCGAGCACGGCCTCGGTCGCGTGCGCATCGAGCCGCCCGCCGCGCACCTGCTCGCGCAGCACCGCGGCCGCGCTCTCGCCGCTGAAGGCGGCGCGGTAGGGGCGGTCCTCGGTGAGCGCGTGGTAGACGTCGGCGGCCGCGATCAGCCGCGCGCTCGTCGGCAGCGACTCGGCCCGCAGGCGCCGGTGGTAGCCGGAGCCGTCCAGGCGCTCGTGGTGGGCGCCGCCGAGCTCGCCCAGCTCCGCCAGCTCGGGCGCCCGCGCCAGCGCGCGCTCGGTGTAGTACGGGTGCAGGCGCACGCGCTCCCACTCGGCCGCGTCGAGCGGGCCGGGCTTGTCCCAGATCGCGTTGGAGATACCCACGCGGCCGAGGTCGTGCAGCAGCGCCGCGTGGCGCACGGCGTCGACCTCGGGCTCCTCCAGGCCCACCCGCCACGCCGCCGCTTCGGCGAGCTCGGCGACCCCGCGCGAGTGCCCGAGCGTCCAGGGCGATTTGAGGTCGACGAAGTCGGCGACGGCGGCGCAGGCCGCGTCGAGGCGCTCGCCGTGCAGGCCGGCGCCTTCGGGCGAGCGCGCCATCACCGCGTCCCACAGCGCCGCCTCGCCCAGGTCGCGCACCAGCCGGCCGCCGTCGGCGCACAGCAGCGCCGCCAGGTCGGGGTCGTAGGCGCCGCCCGCGCGCTCGCCGACCGCGGCCACGGCGGCGTCCTCGCCGGCGTGGGCGCACAGCGCGTCGGCGTCGCGCGCCACGTGCAGCAGCCGCGCCGCCAGCGGGATCGCCTCGCCGCGCGCGCCGGCCGGGAAGCCCTTGCCGTCCCAGCGCTCGAACACGAACCCGAGCGCGTGGGCGGCGTCGCCGCCCACCCCGAGCCGGCCCGCGAGCCGCTCGGCCACCTCGCAGTGTTGCGCGAACGCTGCCCGCGGGCGCCGCGGCCCCGCCGCCAGCGCGGCCAGAAACGCGGCCGCCCGCGCCGGCCCGGCGCGCCCGGCGCCCGCGTTGGAGCGCAGGAAGCCGAGCAGCTCGGCCGGCTTGCTCGGGTCGATGAGCGCGTAGGCGGCGCGCACGGCGACATCGTCGCCATAGAGCACCGCCGCCTCGTGGGCGTCCGAGGTGCACCCGATCGAGTGCAGCAGCGCCACCGTCCACGCCGCGTCGCGGACGCCGTCCTCGCACTGGGCCGCGTCGGCCAGCCGGGTGGTGAGCAGGCACGTGCGCAGGCCGTGCTCGAGGGACAACCCGGTCCCGAGGTCCGTCGCCAGGGACATGGCGCCGACCAGTTCTCCGAGAGCGATCAACGCGGGGGAGCGTAGAGTCCGGGGCGCATGGAGGTCATCGCGCTCGTCAAGCACGACTGCGAAACCTGCGCGACGCTGGCGCCCGCGCTGGAGGCCGCCGCCATCGCCGGGGCGCCGGTGCGCATGGTGTCGCAGTCCAACGAGGCCGAGACACGGGCGTTCGCTGAGCGGGTCGGGCTCACGACCGTGCCCGAGCTCGACGAGGGCCTGGCGCTTTCCGAGCGCCTCGACCCCGAGGCCGTCCCGGCCGTGGTGCTGCTCGACGGCGACGAGGAGCAAGATCGCGTCGAGGGGCTGCACCGCGCGCGCCTCGAGGCGCTGTTCGCGGCAGCCGGCGCGACGCTGCCGCGCGACGGCCTGCCCGAGATCAAGCCCGGCTGCGCCTCGATCACGCAGGAGCCCGAGGTCGCCGCGCGCCTGGCCGCCAAGCGCGCCCGCGCCGCCGGCCGCATCCGCGCCCGCGAGCTCGACCTGGGCGCGCTCGAGGACCCGTTCGAGGCCCTGCACCAGCGCGGCCTTAGCGACGGCCTGCCCGTCGTGCCGCCCACGCCCGAGCGCGTCGTCGCGCTGCTCGAGCACACGAGCCGCGACCCTCAGGACCTTGTCGGCGTAGTGCCGCCGTACGGCGGCCAAGCCACGGTCGAGAAGGTGGCCATCAACGCGGTCATGGCGGGCTGCGCGGGGCCGGAGCTGCCGCTCGTGCTGGCCGCCGTCGAGGCCGCCTGCCGCGAGGCCTTCGCGCTGCACGGGCTCATCGCCACCACCCACCCGGCGGGGCCGGTGGTGATCGTGTCCGGCCCCTACGCCGACGAGGCGGGCATGAACGCCCGCGGCAACGCGCTCGGCCAGGGCAACCGCGCCAACGGCACCATCGGCCGCGCGCTGCAGCTCGTGGCCCGCAACGTCGGCGGCGGCCGCCCCGGCGTGGAGGACCGCGCCGCGCACGGCCAGCCCGGCAAGGTGGGCGCTGCCTTCGCCGAGCGGCTGGAGGACTCGCCCTTCGACGGTCTGGCCCAGGACCGCGGCGTGCCCGCGGACGAGACCGGGATCACGCTGGTCGCGGCCGAGGCGCCGCGGCTGCTGCTCGACCAGCTCGCGCGCGAGCCCGAGGGCCTGTGCGCGTCGCTGGCCACCGCGCTGGAGTCGATCGCCCACCCCAAGCAGCGCCTGGCCTGGGACGGCCTGGTCGTGCTGGGCCCCGAGCACGGGCGCATCTTCCGCGAGGCGGGCTGGAACCGCGCCCGCGTGCGCGACCGCCTCTTCGCCCTCACCACAAGCCCGGCCCGCGACATCGTGCGCGGCGCCGGCGGCTCGCCCGAGGGCGTCGAGGAGCGCTTCGTCACCGACCCCGACATGCCGGTGGCCAAGTTCGCCGCGCCCGACCGCATCCTCCTCGCCTACGCCGGCGGCGACGCCGGCCTGTTCTCGATGGTCTACGGATCATGGGCCGCCGGCGAGATCGGCTCCGCGCCCCAGAGCGTCTCGGTGGAGCCGTGGCGATGAACGACGGCCTGGTCATCCTCGACCCGACGGCCGAGCGCGACGAGGCCACCGGCCGCCCGCTGGCCGACGCGCTGCCCGCCGGCACCGGTGCGCGCATCGCCCTGCTCGACATCCGCAAGCCGCGCGGCGACGTGTTCCTCGACGAGATCGAGCGCCTGCTGCGCGAGCGCGGCCACGAGGTGCAGCGCACGGCCAAGCCGACGTTCACGAAGCCCGCCCCGGCGGACCTGCGCCGCGAGATCGCCGAGCACTGCGACGCGGTCATCGAGGCGCTCGCCGACTGAGGCTCCTGTGTGTCGTGCGGTCTGCGCGACGTCTTGGAGCTGGAGAGCCTGGCCACGCCGGCGGTGCTCGTCGCCTCCGACGCGTTCGTGCAGGCGGCCGACGACCAGGCGCAGAAGCTCGGCCAGCCGGAGATCCGCCGCATCTTCGTCGACCACCCGGTGCAGGACCGCACCGACGACGAGCTGCGGGCCACGGCGCGCGCCGTCGTCGACGACGTGCTCGGCCGGCTCGTAGCCTGAGCCGCGTGCTGCCCACCCTGCACGCCGGTGCCGTCACACTGCGGCCGCTGACCGGCGACGACGCCGAGACCCTCGCCGTGGTCATGCTCGAGCACCCGACCGTGCGCCGCTGGTGGGGCACGCCGGGCACGCGGGCCGAGCGCCGCGAGGAGCTGCTCAACGAGGGCCGCGCGTTCGCGATCGAGGTCGACGGCGCGCTGGCGGGGTGGCTCGGGTTCGAGGAGGAGCTCGAGCCCGACTACAAGCACGCGGGCCTGGACATCTCGCTCGTGCCCGACCGCCAGGGACGCGGCCACGGCCCCGCCGCCCTGCGGCTGGCCGCGCGGTGGCTCATCGACGAGCGCGGCCACCACCGCATCACCATCGACCCGGCGGCGCGCAACGAGCGCGCGATCCGCGCCTACCGCGCGGTCGGGTTCCGCGCGGTCGGGGTCATGCGCCGCTACGAGCGCTCCAACGAGGGCGCGTGGGAGAACGGGCTGCTGATGGACCTGCTGGCCGAGGAGCTCGACTAGCTGAAGCGGCCCGCCCGGATGCGGGCCCCGAGGTAGCCGAGCAGGACCCCGAAGAACACGGTGATGAGGATCTGGAAGGCTTGGACCTCCGGGAGCAGCCCGTGGTCGCCTCCGCCCACGACGGCGTGGCCGATGAGGATGAAGCCGCCGAACAGCGCGCCGCCGCACACGCCCCGGAGCACGCCGCCGCGCCAGTGGTCGTGCTCGAAGCCAGCCGCGAACCCGCCGAGCACGCCGATGATCTGCAACAACAGGAACACGGTGCCGGACGAGCCCAGCAGCGCGCCGCACAGGAAGCCGAACGCCGCCGGCAGCAGCCCGGCGAACACGACGCGGACCGGCACCGGCCACTCCCGCAGGAGCGGCGGCGGGAACCTAGTCAAGCGCCGCACAGACCGCGGTCTCCTCGGCGTTGCGCAGCGCATTGAAGACCACGAGCTGGCGGCCGGTCATGTCCTCGTTCAGCTGCTCGGAGATCGAGAAGGTCACCGAGCGCCGACCGTCCAGCGTCGAGGCCAGGAACTGCGTGTAGCCGGGGAAGTTGCCGGTATGCCCGTACACCGTTCCGCACTTCGTCCGGTAGCGGAAGATCCCCAGGCCGGCGCGGTTGGAGCCGGGGCCGGTGGGCTCGGAGTGGCCGTCGACGAGCTGGAGCTGCTGGTCCTGGGTGGCCGACCCGAACAGCTTGCGCCCGACGTAGCCGCGGGCGAACTCGTTGGCGTCGATCGGCGACGAGACCACGCCGCCCGAGGCCCACACCGACGAGGCGGTCAGCGCGGTGCTCAGGTCCTGCTCGGGCGTCTTGCCCTCGTTGTCGTAGCCGTGGATGTAGGGCGAGGGCAGCCGGAAGCCGTCGGGCAGCGAGGTCTGGTTGAGGCCGAGCGGCGAGAACACGAGCGAGGACATCAGCGCGTCGTAGGGCTGGCTCGTGGCCTGCTCGGCCATCAGGGCGACGACGATGTTGTCGCTGTTGGAGTAGTTGAACTGCGTCCCCGGGGCGAACAGGAGCGGGTCGGTGGTCACGAAGGAGAGCAGCGAGGCATGGGGCAGGAAGACCATGTGGGGATCGCGCTGCAGCGTGCTGAGATAGGCCTGGTCCTTGGTGAGGTCGGGCAGGCCGCTCGTGTGGTCGAGCAGCTGGCGCAGCGTGACCGGGCCCCACTCCGCGGGCAGGCTCGGCAGGCGCTGGGCGACGGTGTCGTCGAGCGAGAGCGTTCCCTGGTCGACGAGCGCGAGTGCGACCGCCCCGCTGAATGCCTTGGAGGCGCTGGCCATGCGCATGTGGTCGGTGCTGCGCAGGGGTGTGCGCGGGCTGCGGTCGCCGACGCCGGTCCGGTACACGGTGCGTCGGGAGCCACGCTGGACGATCGAGATCGCGCCGATGGGTCCTTGGCGCATGGTCACGAGCCGCTGCAGCTCGCGGTCGAGCTTCGAGGACGGGCTGGCGGCGCCGCCGGCGCTGGCGGCGCAGGCGAGCAGCACGACGAGGGCGGCCAGAGCAGCGCGGTACATGGGTCGGCGATGCTAGATGCTTGGGAGCGTCATCAGCAGCGCGATGGTCTCCGCGCTGGGCGGCGCCGACGGGTCGACGTCGCGCGCCTCGGCCACCGCGGCGGCCAGGCGGCGCACCCCCTCGCGGATCGCGGGCTCGGGCAGCGTCGCGTAGCCGAGGACCATCGCGCCGCCCTCGTGGCGCGGGGTCACGTAGGACCAGCCCAGCGGGTAGACGCCGACCGAGCGCGCGGTGGCCGCCTGCAGGAGCGCGACCTCGTCCACCGGCGCGGGCGGGCGGACGACGGCGTGGAGGCCGGCGGCGATGCCCTCGACCGTGCTGCCGGGCAGGTGGCGCTCGAGCGCCGCCAGCAGCGCGTCGCGGCGGGCGCGGTAGCTGCGCCGAGCGGCGCGCAGGTGGCGGTCGTAGCCGCCGCCGTCGAGCAGGAAGGCCAGCGCCTGCTGGTCGATCGTGGGCGAGCCCGCGTCGGCGAGCACGCGCCGGCGCCCGAGCGCCCCGGCCAGCGCGGCCGGAGCCACGATCCAGCCCAGGCGCAGCCCGGGCGCGAGCGCCTTGCTCGCCGATCCGACGTACGCGACGTGCTCGGGCGCGAGCCCCTGCAGCGCGGCCAGCGGCGCGCGGTCGTAGCGGAACTCGGCGTCGTAGTCGTCCTCGATGACGAGGCGACCCTCGCGCGCCCATGCGGCCAGCGCCCGGCGGCGTTCGGGCGCCAGCGCCGCGCCGGTGGGCGACTGGTGCGCCGGCGTTGCCAGCACGGCATCGGCGCCGGTGCCCGGCAGGAGGTCGACGCGCAGGCCGTCGGCGTCGACCGGGACCCCCACGACCTCGGCGCCCAGGTCGGCCAGCTGGGCGCGATAGCGCGGCATGCCCGGGTCCTCGACGGCGAGTCGCGGCGGCCGTCCGAGCACATCGCCCAGGGCGCGGGCCAGCAGCCCGAAGGCTTGCTGGGCGCCGGCGGTCACGAGGACGTGCTCGCGGTCGGCGGCGACGCCGCGGGCGCGTCCGAGGTAGGCGGCGAGCTGGGCGCGCAGCTCGGGCTCGCCGCGCGCGTCCGGGTAGCCGAGCCCGCGGTCGGGCATGCGGCGCAGGGCCTCGCGGGTGCAGCGCAGCCACTCGGCGCGCGGGAAGGCGGCGAGGTCGGGCGCGCCGGGGAAGAAGTCGTACCGGAGCGCGGTCGGCCGGGGCGCGCCCGGCGCGGGCTCGGCCGCGGCCTGGCCGGCCCCCGCGGCGCGCACGTAGGTGCCGGCGCCGGTGCGGCCCTCGAGCCAGCCCTCGGCGCGGAGCTGGTCGTAAGCCTCGACCACGAGCCGCCGGGACACGCCGAGGTCGCGCGCCAGCACGCGCGACGCAGGCAGGCGCGCCCCGGGCTCGAGCCGCCCGGCGCGGACCGCCTCGCGCAGCCCGGCCTCGAGCTGGCCGCGCAGCGGGGCGTCCTCGTCGCGCCGCAACTCGACCAGGACCTCCGGGCCAATGGTCCCCTCCTGCGGCATTGGATTGGACCTTATTACGGGTCCAGTTCGGCCGTAGCCTGCCGGCCATGACCCGTCTGAACCGCATCCTCCCCATCGCGGTCGGCGTGCTCGCGGCCTACGAGCTCCTGCTCGGGCTCTGGATGCTGGTCTCGCCGCACAGCTTCTACGACCAGATCGCCGGGTTCGGCCCCTACCCGCCGCATTTCATTCGCGACACCGCGAGCTGGCAGATCGCGCTCGGCGTGACCCTGTTCGCAGCCGTGAGCCGGCGGAGCTGGCGGGCGCCGCTGCTCGCCTTCGCGGCCCTGCAGTGCGGGCTGCACGCGATCAACCACTGGGTCGACGTCGACAACGCATCGTCGCTCGGGGTCGGCCTGTTCGACGCGATCTCGCTCACCGTCCTGACCGCCGTCATCGCGGCCCTGTGGCGCGCGGCGGCCACCGCACCGACCAGGGAGGCACTCCCATGAGGATCTTCGTCGCCGGCGCGACCGGTGTTATCGGCCGCCCACTCGTCGCCGCGCTGCTCGGCGCCGGCCACGAGGTCACGGCGCTGACCCGCACGCCCGAGAAGGCCAGCGCGCTCGAGGCCCACGGCGCGGAGGCGGCGATCGCCGACGCCTTCGACGCCGAGCGCGTGCGCGAGGCCGTGGTGGGCGCGCGCCCCGAGGTGCTCATCGACCAGCTCACGGCGCTGCCACGCACGATGAACGTGCGCAGGTACCTCGAGGCGCTCGAGCCCACCGACCGGTTGCGCGGCGAGACCACGCCCAGCTTCCTGGCCGCGGCGCGCGAGGCCGGCGCGCGGCGGGTGATCTTCCAGTCCGTCGCCTTCTCCACCGTGATGGAGGGGCCGTGGGTCCTCGACGAGACCGCGCCGCTGCTCGACTGGCCGCACCTCGCCGGCCTGCGGAACATGGAGCGGCTCGTGCTCGGGGCCGAGGCGCTCGAGGGCGTCGTGGTGCGCTACGGCTTCTTCTACGGCCCCGGCACCTACTACGCGCCCGACGGGGAGATGGCGGCGCTCGCGCGCAAGCGCCAGCTGCCGATCGTCGGCTCGGGCGAGGGCCGGTCTTCGTTCGTGCACGTCGGCGACGCCGTGGCTGCCACGGTGCTGGCGCTCGACCACGGCGGGCCCGGCGTCTACAACGTCACCGACGACGAGCCGGCGGCGGCCAAGGACTGGATCCCCGAGATCGCGCGCCTGGCCGGGGCCAAGCCGCCGCGGCACCTGCCCGCCTGGGTGGTGCGCCTCGTGGCGGGCAAGGCGGTGGCGCTGCTGAGCACCGACCTGCGCGGCAACAGCAATGCGAAGGCACGCGCGGAGCTCGGCTTCGCACCCCGCTTCCCGCGCTGGCGCGAAGGCTTCGCGGCCGTGTTCGCGGCGGCGCCGGAGCGGGCCGCGACGGCCGCGTAGAGCCGTCCGAGCGCGCCCGTACGTTTCGCGGCAACGAACCCTCTGGAGGTTGCCGCCGGATGGCCCCCCTGATCACCCGTGAGGAGGCGCTGGAGCTCGGCGAGCTGAATGCGCCCGCCGACATCGAGGCGCTGGTCGAGCGCGCCTGGCAGGCCCGCACCGAGCGCTTCGCGGACTCGACCGACATGTGCTCGCTCGTCAACGCCAAGTCGGGCGGGTGCGCCCAGGACTGCGGCTTCTGCGCGCAGTCGCGCTACGCCGAGGCCGAGACGCCGCTGCACGCGATGATGGAGCCGGAGCAGATCCTCGAGCACGCCCGGGCGGCCGAGGCGGCGGGCGCGCAGCGGTTCTGCATGGTCACGCAGGGCCAGGGGCTGTCCAAGCGCGACTTCGAGAAGGTGCTCGCCGGCGCCCGCCTGGTCTCCGAGCACACCAACCTCAAGCGCTGCGCGTCGATCGGCCACATCAGCGCCGAGCGGGCCA
>DATBDE010000038.1:0-2583 GCA_036270095.1 Solirubrobacteraceae bacterium
AAGGACTTCGTCGTCAAGCCGTTCCAGGCCGATCGCGTCCTGGGCGCGGTCGAGAAGGCCCTCGCGTAGCCTCGGCGCGCGCCGTTCGGTAGGGCGTCGGTAGAACGGACGTCCACGCCGGCCGGCGCGGCTCAAGCACACCGCGAGAGCTGCCGTTGAGCAGGGCACACCCCTAGCAGTTCCTTCGCCTCAACCCCTAGTTGGACCCTCGAGCGCCCCGGCCCCCTCCGGGGCGCTCTTCGTTTAATTCGCCGCGCGGCGAACGTCCAAAGAGCTTCTGGACGGACGAAAGATCCGCGGCCCGGAGCCGATGACCAGGAGCGTGAAGGCCGCAACTGCTATCGGCATCGTCGTCGCGTGCGTCGGGATCCTTGGAGCCGCCATGATGGAGGGCACCTCTCCGACGGCGTTCCTCAACATGCCCGCGATGATCCTCGTGTTCGTCGGGACGTTCAGCGCCACCCTGGCCGCGTGCGGCATGGACGCGATGAAGAAGATCCCGGCGTTCTACAAGATCGCCTTCGCGGGCGCCGAGCACCACCTCGCCGCCAAGGTCCACGAGCTCGTCGGCTTCGCCGAGAAGGCTCGCAAGGACGGCCTGCTCGCCCTCGAGTCCGACCTCGAGGAGATCGACGACGTCTTCACCAAGAAGGGCATGCAGCTCGTCGTCGACGGCACCGACCCGGACCTCGTGCGCGAGATCCTCGAGGTCGAGGTCGACGCCATGGCCATGCGCCACAAGGAAGGCGCCGAGGTGTTCAAGACCGCCGGCGGCTTCGCCCCCACGATGGGCATCATCGGCACCGTCATGGGGCTGGTGCACGTGCTCCAGCACCTGAGCGCGCCCGAGACCCTGGGCCCGTCGATCTCCGGCGCCTTCATCGCCACGCTCATGGGCGTCGGCGCGGCCAACGTCGTCTTCCTGCCCATCGCCAGCCGCCTGAAGGGCCTGTCGCACGAGGAGCTCCACGTGCGCAACCTGGTCCTCGAGGGCATCCTCTCGATCCAGGCCGGCGACAACCCGCGCGTCGTCTCCGAGAAGCTGATGAGCCTCGTGCCCCCGGCCGAGCGCATGTCGGCCGAGGAGGCCAAGCCCAACCTGCGTCTCGCCGACGCCCCCGCCGACGCCGACGAGGCGGCCGCCTAGCCATGGCCCGCAACAGCGGTCGCAGGCGCATGGGCGTGGAGGAGGAGGCCGAGGAGAGCGATGAGCGCTGGCTGCTCACCTACGCGGACATGATCACGCTGCTCATGGCGCTGTTCATGGTCCTCTTCTCGATCTCGTCGGTGAACGTCTCCAAGTTCGTGACCCTCCAGCGCTCGCTGCAGGACGCGTTCTCCGGGCGCATCCTGCCCGGCGGGCGCGCGCTGAAGGAGAGCGGCGGCTCGACGACCTCGCCCACCGTCGCCGCCACCCCGCCGACCACCGCCACGGCCGTCACCTCCGACGGCGCCGGCAAGGGCGGCAAGATCGACGCCAAGGCCGCCGCCGCTGCCGCGGCCAAGGCCGAGGAGAAGGACTTCAAGGCGCTCAAGGCCCGCGTCGACGCCTACGTCGACAAGCACGGCCTGCAGAGCAAGGTGACGACGCTCGTCACGAAGGACGGCCTCGTCATCCGGCTGCTCACCGACAAGCTGCTGTTCAGCAGCGGCTCGGCCACCGTGCAGCCCGGCGGGCGCGGCCTGCTCTCGAAGGTCGGCGGCCTGCTGCGCGCCGAGAACCAGCACGTCATCCGCGTGCGCGGATTCACCGATCCGCTCCCCATCCACACGGCCGCGTTCCCCTCCAACTGGGAGCTGTCGGCCGGTCGCGCCGCGTCCGTGGTGCGTGCCTTCGCGGAGGCCGGCGTCGCGCCGGAGCGCCTCGAGGCCGCCGGACGCGCCGCACTCGATCCCCTGACCAGCAATGCGACCGCCCTCGGCCGCGCGCGCAACCGCCGCGTCGAGGTCCTGCTGCCCCGCCAGGCCACCGGAGCAGCCGCCGCCGACGCCGAGAAGGACTCCGGCGCGCGCCCCCGGTTCGCACCCGACTTCGGCCCGAAAGGCTTGAAATGAAGGGCAAGCTCAAGTTCATCGTTCCCCTCGTCCTGCTGCTCGTCCTGGGCGGCCTCTACAAGTTCGTGCTGGCCAAGCCGGCCGCCGTGGCCAAGCCCAAGGTGGCGGGCGAGGTCTACGTCCTGCCCAAGGACTTCCTCATCAACCTCACCGACGGGAAGTTCGCCAAGCTCGGCGTCGGCCTCGTGTTCGACGAGGGCTTCGCGGCCGCTCCCGCCGGCGCAGCCGAGGGCGGCGCCGCGCCGCCCACCGGGTACGGCGTGCTGTCCCAGGAGGCCGTCGTGCGCGACATCGTCACCGACGTGGTGACCGATGCGAGCGCCAACGCCCTGACCAGCCGCAAGGGGCGCGAGGAGATCAAGGCCGAGATCCTCAAGCGCCTGAAGGCCCAGACCGATGTCAAGGTCCACGAGGTCCTGTTGACCGACGTGGCCGTGCAGTAGCCAACCGGAGAACGCCCATGTCCGATCAAGTCGAATTCGCACCGCTCGAGTCCAGCGCCAACGGCGAGCCCGCCGGCTCCGGCGA
>DATBDE010000039.1:0-13923 GCA_036270095.1 Solirubrobacteraceae bacterium
GCTGGGCCGGCTGGAGCGGATGGGCGAGCAGTCCGGCGAGGCCTCGATGATCCGCACCTACCTGGACTGGATCGTTGCCGTGCCGTGGGGCGAGCGCTCCGAGGAGCGCCTGGACCCGCAGCACGCCCGGGAGGTGCTGGATGCCGACCACGCCGGCCTCGAGGACGTCAAGGACCGCATCGTCGAGTACATCGCGGTGCGCAAGCTGCGCGAGGAGCGCGGCCTCGAGGACTCTGCGCCGAGCGGCCGCAAGCCGAGCGGTGCGATCTTGACCCTGATCGGGCCTCCGGGTACCGGCAAGACCAGCATCGGCGAGTCGATCGCCCGCGCTACGGGCCGTGAATTTGTCCGCATGTCGCTGGGCGGCGTGCGCGACGAGGCGGAGATCCGCGGGCACCGGCGCACCTACATCGGCGCGCTGCCGGGCCGCCTCGTGCGGGCGCTGCGGGACGCCGGGACGATGAACCCGGTCATCCTGCTCGACGAGGTCGACAAGGTCGGCGCCGACTGGCGCGGCGACCCCAGCGCGGCCCTGCTCGAGGTCCTCGACCCGGCACAGAACCACTCGTTCCGCGACCACTATCTCGATGTCGAGCTCGACCTCTCGGGGGTGCTGTTCCTGGCCACCGCCAACATGGCGGAGACCATCCCCGGCCCGCTGCTGGACCGCATGGAGGTCATCCGCTTCGACGGCTACACGGTCGAGGAGAAGGTGGCGATCGCCCGCGGCTACCTGTGGCCGCGCCAGCGGGAGCGCAACGGCCTGCGCACCGACGAGGTCACGGTGACTGACGAGGTCCTGCGCCTGGTCGTCAGCGAGTACACGCGCGAGGCCGGCGTGCGCCAGCTCGAGCGCGAGCTGGGCACGGTCCTGCGCAAGACCGCGACGCGGATCGCGTCGGAGCAGGCGCAGGCGCCCGTGGCGGTTGATGTCGACGCCGTGCGCGACGCCCTCGGCCGGCAGAAGTTCTTCCAGGAAGCGGCCATCCGCACGGCGGTGCCGGGCGTGGCCACCGGCCTGGCGGTGACCGGCGTCGGCGGCGACGTGCTGTTCGTCGAGGCGACCGGGATGAAGGGCTCGAACGGGCTCGTGCTGACCGGCCAGCTCGGCGACGTGATGAAGGAGTCCGCGCGCATCGCGCTGAGCTACGTGCGCGGGCACGCCGAGGAACTGGGCGTCGACGAGCAGGCGTTCGACGATCGCGAGTTCCACGTCCACGTGCCGGCGGGCGCCATCCCCAAGGACGGCCCGAGCGCCGGCGTGACCATGACCACGGCGCTGGCGTCGCTGCTGTCCGGGCGCCCGGTCAAGCACACGGTCGGCATGACCGGTGAGGTCACGCTGCAGGGCCGGGTGCTCCCGATCGGCGGGCTCAAGCAGAAGGTCCTGGCCGCCCACGCGGCGGGCCTGACCGACGTGGTCTTGCCCGAGCGCAACCGCGGTGACCTCGACGACGTGCCCGAGGACGTGCGCGAGCAGATGGCGTTCCACCCCGTCATGACCATCGGCGAGGTGCTGGACGTCGCGCTCGAGCCGGCCACCGCGCCGGCCGCTCCCCTCGCGGCCTAGCGGACATTGCCCCCGCCTCCGGCCCGGAGTAGGGTCGGGGGCGGTGGGGCAAGTCCAACCGGGGAGGTTTCACATGGCCGACCGCAAGTACCTCGACTGCCGCGAGATGCCCAGCGAGAGCGGGTGCGACCTGACGATGTCCGGGAGCGAGGAGCACCTGGTCGAGGCCGGGGCGATCCACGCGATCACTGCCCACGGCCACGAGGACACGCCCGCACTCCGCGACGAGATCCGCGGGGTGATGAAGGACGAAGTGCCGGGCGCCCTCGCGTAGTCAGGCCACGAGATCGTCGAAGAGCTCGTCCAGGGTCCGCGCCGGGTCCACGCAAAGCCCGGTGTGGACCTCGGAGGGCTGCACGATCGTGCTCGCCGGCGCCGAGAGCCAGCCGAAGCGCTCGGACTGGGGGAGGGCGGCGATCGGGCCAGCCTCGGGGTCGCCCTCGGCCACCCGCACGATCCCCTCGAGGTGCCGGCGCACCGCGTCGGCGTCGGTCTCGGGCGACAGCGCCCGCAGCCGCTCGGCGTCCAGGGCCACGCGCGCGCCCAGGAACCCCCGCTGGCGGCAGAACAGCACCACGCCGACGTTCAGCCGCTCGCCGCGCTCCACCGACGGGACCACGCGCACGATCGCGTAGGAGAACGCGTCAGAGCCGAGCGCCGGCACGCTCCGCCTCCTCCACGAAGTCGCGCGGCGCCTGCAAGCGCCGCGCCAGGTAGTCGGCCGGCGACGATGCCGACGCCCACGCCTCCGGCACCAGCCGCGCCACGTGCTCGAGCAGGGCCTGGCCCACGCGCGGGGCCAGGCGCTCGTCGGCCTCGGCGATCGAGCCCGCGTAGGGCAGCAGCACGTGCTCGGCGGGGTCGATGGCCCCCGTGCGCAGGAACAGCGCCGCGCCGTGGTCGATCAGCCACATGCGGTCGTGCCAGAGCAGCAGGTTGGGGTTGCGCGGCGTGCGGTCGACGTTGGCGGTCAGGGCGTCGAGCCAGACCACGTCGGCGGCCAGCTCGGGGTCGGGCCGGGCGCCGGACGCGGCCGAGAACGGCAGCGCGCCGGGCAGGAAGTCGACGCCGAGGTTGGGGCCCGCGCTGGCCTGCACGAGCTCGCGGATCTCGGGGTCGGGCTCGGCCCGCACCAGCGCGGGGTCGACCTCGACCACCACGAGCTCGGGCACCAGCAGGCCGAGGGCCCGCGCCAGCTCGCCCACCACGACCTCGGAGACCAGCGCGGCCGGCCCCTGGCCCGCCCCGGTGAACTTGACCACGTAGAGGCCGTCGTCATCGGCCTCGACCAGGCCGGGAAGCGAGCCGCCCTCCCGCAGCGCGGTGGCGTAGCGCGTGGCGGCGACTCGGCGCAGGGCGGTGGCGACGGACACCTACGCCGGGAGCGTGAAGGAGAAGGCGGCCCCGCCCCCGGGCGCGGGCTCGTACCAGATGCGCCCGCCATGGCGCTCGACGATGCGCTTGCAGATCGCCAGCCCGATCCCCGTGCCGCCGTACGCGTCCTCGCCGTGCAGGCGCTCGAACATCCCGAACACGCGGTCCGCGTCCCTGGCGTCGATGCCGAGCCCGTTGTCGGCGACGGTGAAGCGCCAGCCGTCGTGGTCGCGCGCCGCGAAGACGTCCACGTGCGGCGGGCGGCGCCCGTCGCTGAACTTCAGCGCGTTCGAGAGCAGGTTCCCGAACAGCTGGGCCAGCGCGGCCCGATCGGCATGGATCACCGGGAGCTTGCCGACGTCGACCTCGGCGCCGGCGTCGCGGATGGCGGCGTCCAGCGAGAACAGCGTCTCGTGCACGAGCGCCTTGGTGTCGACCTCCTGCGTGCGCAGCGTGTTCTGCCCTGCGCGCGAATACGTGAGCAGGTCGGCGATGAGCGCCTGCATGCGCGCCACGCCCTTGGTGATGAACCCGATGAAGCGCTTGCCGTCGTCGTCGAGCTTGTCGCCGTAGCGCTCGTCCAGCAGTTGGGCAAACCCGCCGATGCTGCGCAGCGGCTCCTGGAGGTCGTGCGACGCGACGTAGGCGTACTGCTCGAGCTCGAGGTTGGAGCGCTCGAGGTCGCGCTCGGCCCCTTCGCGCTCGGACTCGGCCCGCTTGCGCGGACTGATGTCGCGGATGATCGAGCCGCTACCGACGATCCTCCCCTCGTCGTCGATCAGCGGGGTGGCCGTGATCGCCACGTCGACGCGGGTGCCGTCCTTGCGCATGCGCACGGTCTCGTACTGGTTGAGCCCGCCGCCGTGGAAGATGCGGTCGAGCACCTGCCGCTGCTCGGCGTACAGGTCGGGCGGCGCGATGAGCCGCAACGGCTGCCCGATGGCCTCGGCCGGGGTGTGGCCGAAGAGCCGCTCGGCGCCAGTGTTCCACTCGACGATGACGTTGTCGGTGTTCGCGACGAGCACGCCGTCCTCGGTCTGCTCGACGATCGCCGCCAGCCGGCGCGCCTCGGCGTCGGCCCGGCGCAGCCGGTCGGCGTAGAGGCCGAGCAGCCCCGCGAGCACGAAGAAGCTCAGCGCGCGCGAGATGTATCCGGCCGCGTTGGACTGGATGTCGCCGGCCTGGTCGCCGATCGTGAACAGCACCATCCCGATCAGCGCCGCCACCAGCCCGCCGCGGACGCCGAAGGTGAGCGCCAGGAGCGCGACCGGGATGTCGTAGAGCAGCGGGAAGCCCCAGCCCGGCTCCGTGACCACGAGCTTGAGCACCAGGACGACGGTGAACAGGACCGCCGAGATGGCGACCATGGTGGCCTTGTTGGGGATCCGCGGAGCTACCGTGCTGTGCACCTGCCGGGGCTCATTCCCCGACGTCACGCCCCCGCCGGCAGGCCGCCGACGATCATCATCGGATTCGCGTGGATGCGCCACGTGACGCGCCCAGGGACGAAGAGGCCGTGGTCCCGCCGTCTCCCCATTCACGGAAGCATACGAGTGCGCTGGCGAACGGCGCTGCGCGGGCCGTTCGGGGGGACGCGCGGCCCGGCGAGCGCAGGGCCGGATCCGCCCAGGCGCCTTCCGGACCCCGTTTGACACAAAACGCCTCCGTGTCGAACTGGCGCTAACGCCGGGGCGGCGCCGGTGTCGATGGCCTCCGATGGCCGCGCAAGCGCTTCTGTTCCCCGGCCAGGGGAGCCACACCGAGGGCATGGACGAACCGCACCGCGGCTCGCCGCTGTTCGAGCGCGGCCTCGAGCTGCTCGGCTTCGACCCCTTCGACGACCTCGCGGCGGGCACGCGCACGCAGCAGCCGGCACTGTTCCTGTGCTCCGTGGCGACCTGGGACGAGGCCGGCCGGCCGGATGCGGTCGCCGCCGCCGGACACTCGCTGGGCGAGTACGCGGCCCTCGTCGCCGCCGGGGCGCTGGAGTTCGAAGACGCGGTGCGGCTGGTCGACGCGCGCGCCCGCGCGATGGAGCGCGCGGCGCAGCGGGCGCCGGGCGGCATGGTGGCCATGCTCGGCGGGGAGCCGACCGCGGTGCAGGCGCTGGGCGCCCGCCTCGGCCTCGTGGTCGCCAACGACAACGCTCCCGGGCAGCTCGTGCTCTCGGGCCCGCTCGACGCGGTGGGGGAGGCCGCGGCACTCGCGCGCGACGAGGCCGACGCCCGCGCGCGCCCGCTCGACGTCGGCGGCGCGTTCCACTCGACCCTGATGGAGCCGGCCGCGGCCGCGCTGGAGGCCGCCCTGGCCGACACGCCGGTGGCGCCGTCGCGCTTCCCGGTCTACTCCAACGGCACCGCGGCGCCGTTCGGGGACGTGCGCTCGGAGCTGGCCGAGAACCTGCTGCGGCCCGTGCGCTGGCGCGAGACCCTGCTCGCCCTGCGCGCCATCGACGTCGAGCGCTTCGTCGAGCTCGGCCCAGGCGCCGTGCTCACGGGCATGGTCAAGCGCACGCTCCGGGTGGTGCCGGCATGAAGGCCGGCGTGTTCGGCATCGGCGCGGCGGTCCCGCACGACGTGATCACCAACGCACACTTGGAAGGCCGCTTGGACACGACCGCCGAGTGGATCGTCAAGCGCACCGGCATCCAGCAGCGACATTGGCTCAACGGCACTCAGACCCTGGCCGACCTGGCCGTCGACGCCTGCGCGGACGCGCTGGCCGACGCCGGCCGCCGCGCCGACGAGGTCGACCGGGTGATCGTCGCCTCGCTCACGCCCGACCGCCTCACCCCGGGCCTGGCCCCCGAGGTCGCCGCCCGCCTGGGCGCGCACGAGGCGGGCGCCGTCGACATCAACGCCGCCTGCGCCGGCTTCCTCGTCGCGCTCGACGACGCCGCGGGCCTGGTCGAGAGCGGGCGCGCGCGCTGCGTGCTCGTGTGCGGCGCCGAAGCGCTGTCCCGCATCATCGACTACGACGACCGCTCGACCGCGGTCCTGTTCGGAGACGGCGCCGGCGCCGTCGTGGTCGCCGGGGGCGACCTCGAGCGCGGCGTGTCCCCGTTCGAAGTCCACTCCGACGGCGTCAACGCCGACCTGCTCTACGCCGAGCGCGACGAGCGCCTCCTGCGCATGCACGGCCGCGAGGTCTACCGGCACGCCGTCAAGCGCATGACCGAGGCGACGGAGGCCGCGCTGCGCCGCTCCGGGCTGCAGGCCGCCGACGTCGACCTGTTCGTGGCCCACCAGGCCAACGCGCGCATCGTCGAGGCGGCGGCGACGGCGGTTGGCGTGCCCGCCGACCGGGTGATCCTGAACGTCGACCGCATGGCCAACACGTCGTCGGCCTCGATCCCGCTCGCCCTGTGGCAGGCCGAGCAGGACGGGCGCCTGCACCCCGGCGCGACGGTGGCTCTGGCAGCATTCGGCGCGGGATTCGTGTGGGCCGCCGGGGTCATCAGCTGGAAGGAACGCGCGCTTGTCTGCGCATGACGGCGGCGTCGCACTGGTGACCGGCGGAAGCCGCGGCATCGGCGCGGCCATCGCCGAGCGCCTGCGCGAGGACGGCTGGAAGGTCGCCACGCTCTCGCGCAACGGCGCGGACTTCACCGCCGACGTCAGCGACGCCGAGGCCGTCGACCGCGCCTTCGCGGCCATCGAGGCCGACCTCGGCCCGGTGCTCGCGCTGGTCAACAACGCCGGGCACACCGACGACGGGCTGGCCATCCGCATGCGCTCCGAGCAGTGGGACGCGGTCATCTCCGTCAACCTGACCGGTGCCTTCAACTGCACGCGGCGGGCGCTGCGCTCGATGCTGCCGGAGCGCTTCGGGCGCATCGTCAACCTCTCCTCGGTGGTCGCCGAGCGCGGCAACCCGGGCCAGGCCAACTACGCTGCCGCCAAGGCAGGCCTGCTCGGCTTCACGCGCACGATCGCGCGCGAGATGGCGCGCAAGGGCGTGACCTGCAATGCGGTCACGCCGGGTCTGATCGAGACCGACATGACCACCGAAGTGGCGGACGGCTGGCTGGCGCAGGTGCCGGCCGGGCGCATGGGGCGGCCGGACGAGGTCGCCGCCGCGGTTGCTTTCCTCTGCTCGGAGGAGGCGGCCTATGTCAACGGAAGCACCCTGGCCGTCGACGGCGCGCTGGGGGCGTGAAAGGAGCACGTATGAACGAGCAGGAGATCCTGGCGCAGGTGCGCGAAGCGCTTGTGCAGATCAAGGTCCCGGGGGCTGAGGACGCCGGGATGGAGACGACGTGGGCCGACCTCGACGTCGACTCGCTCGACCTCGTCGAGGTCGTGCGCATCCTCGAGGACCACTACGGCATCCAGATCGTGGACGAGAAGCTCGAGGGCGTCGCGTCGGTCGGCGATGCCGTGCGGCTCATCCAGTCGATCGCGGCCGAGCAGGAGGGCGTGTCCGCCTGATGGCTTCCCGCTCGGTCGTCATCACCGGCCGCGGGGTCGTCACCTCGATCGGCGAGGGCGCGGACGCGTTCCTGGACGGGCTCTATGAGCGCCGTTCCGGGATCGCGGACGGGCTCGGCCCGTGCGCGGAGTTCGACCCCGAGGTCGCGATGACGGCGAAGGAGGCTCGCCGCTCGGACCGGTTCACCCAGCTCGCGGTGGCCGCCGCCGAGCAGGCGGTGGCCGAGGCCGGGTTGCCCGACGGCATCGAGCCGGAGCGCTTCGGCGTGCTCATGGGCTCGGCCGTCGGCGGCCTCGAGAGCGTCGAGCGCGAGTGCAAGAACTGGCTCGAGAAGGGCGATCGCGGCGTCTCGCCGCTGTTCGTGACGATGATGATGCCCAACGCGGCCGCGGGCACGATCGCGATCCGCCTCAACGCCCAGGGCCCCGGGTTCTCGATCGCCTCGGCGTGCGCCACCGGCGCCCACGCAATCGGCGAGGCGGCCCGGATCATCGCCCGGGGCGAGGCCGACGTCATCGTCGCGGGCGGGGCCGAGGCCACGCTGAACGGCCTGACCATCGCGGCCTTCAAGTCGCTGGGCGCGCTGTCGAAGGCCGGGATCTCGCGGCCGTTCGATGCCCGCCGCGACGGATTCGTCATGGGCGAGGGTGCGGGCGCGTTCATCCTCGAGTCCGAGGAGCACGCGCGTGCCCGCGGGGTGAAGATCCGGGGCCGCGTCGCCGGCTACAGCGCCACCAACGACGCCTTCCACATCACCGAGCCCGACCGCGAGGGCCGCGGCGCCACCGCCGCCATGCGCGGCGCGCTGCGCGACGCCAACGCGACCCCGGCCGACGTCGGCTACGTCAACGCCCACGGGACCTCGACGCCGTACAACGACCGCGTCGAGACCCTGGCGCTGCACAACGTGTTCAACGGCGGCGCGCCGCCGGTGTCCTCGACCAAGTCGGCCATCGGGCACCTGCTCGGCGCCGCCGGCGCCGTCGAGGCGGTGGCCTCCTTGGGCGCGATCGAGCGCGGCCTGCTGCCGCCGACGATCAACTACGAGGAGCCCGACCCCGAGTGCGACCTGGACTACGTGCCCGACGGGCCGCGCGAGGCGCCGGACCTGAAGCTCGCGCTCTCGAACTCGTTCGGGTTCGGGGGCCAGAACGCCTGCCTGGCGATCAGGGCCGCGTGAACACATGAGCGCAGCCGTCGCCACCCCCGTCGACTACGGGCTCCCGCTCGCCCGCATCGACCTGCTCTGCGACCCGGGCACGTTCCTGCCCGTGCGCAGCGCCGTGGGCGACGGCGTCGTGGCGGGCTCCGGCCGCGTGGCCGGACGCCCCGTGTACGCGTGGGCCCAGGACGGGGCCGTGCGGGGCGGGTCGCTCGGGGCCGCCGGCGGCGAGACGATCGCGCGCACCATTGACTCGGCCAACCGCGCCGGCGCGCCCGTGGTCGGATTCCTGCACTCGGGCGGTGCGCGTCTGCAGGAGGGCACGGCGTCGCTGAACGCGTACGCCGCGATCTTCCGCGCGCAGGCCACCGCGCGGGTGCCGCAGATCTCCGTCATCGCGGGCGCGTGCGCCGGCGGCGCGGCCTACTCGCCCGCGCTCGGCGACCTCGTGGTGATGGCGGGCCCCCGCGCCCGGCTCTTCCTCACCGGCCCGCAGGTGGTCGAGGCGGTCACGCGCGAGCAGGTCACGGCCGAGGAGCTGGGCGGCCCGCGCGTCCACGCGCGCAGCGGCGTCACCCACCTCGTGGCCGTCGACGACGTCACCGCGGCCGAGGTCGTGCGCGACCTGCTGGCCCACCTGCCCTCGGTGCTCGGCGGCCCGCTGCCGCTGGCGCCGCCGGCCGCGCCGCTGGTCGGCGACCCCTCCGGACCGCTGCCCGCCCGCGCCCGCGAGGTCTACGACGTGCGCGACGTGATCCACCGCCTGGTCGATGCCGGCGCGTTGCTCGAGCTCGCGCCGCGCTGGGCCCGCAACCTCGTCGTCGGCTTCGCCCGCATCGACGGCTCGCCGGTCGGCGTGATCGCCAACCAGCCCCACTACCTCGGCGGCTGCCTCGACGCCGCGGCGGGTGAGAAGGGCGCCTGGTTCGTAGAGCTGTGCGACCGCTACAGCCTGCCGCTCGTGGTCCTGTCGGACACGCCCGGGTTCCTGCCCGGCACCGCACAGGAGCGCGCCGCCGTCATCCGCCACGGGGCCGCGCTGCTGGGAGCGTTTGCGCGCGCACGCGTTCCGCGTGTAACGATCACCCTCCGACAGGCCTATGGTGGGGGACACATCGTGATGAACTCACGCGACCTCGGAGCGACGCTGACGCTGGCCTGGCCGGATGCCCGGCTCGGGGTCATGGGCGCGCGCCAGGCCGTCGGGATCGTCCATCGCCGCGAGATCGCCGACGGCGCCGATCCGCTGGACCTGGCCGACCGCTATGAGGAAGAGCACCTGCCGGTGGCCGTCGCCGCCGAGGCCGGGCACGTGGATGAGGTCATCGCGCCGCGCCACACGCGGCGGCGCATCGCGGCGTTGCTGGAAGCCTGGCGATGATGACCGCGCCGGCCCGGAGCCAGCTGCAGGCGCTGCAGCCGCGCAACGCGACCGAGGACGCGATCCTGGCCGCCGCCCGCGTGGTGCTCGAGGAGGTCCCGTTCACCGACTTGCGCATGGACATGGTCGCCCGGCGCGCGTTCGTGTCGCGCACGACGGTCTACTTCTACTTCGACAACAAGCGCGCGCTCGTCGACCGCCTCATCCACCTGGCCTTCGCCGACATGCGCGCCGCGGCGGCGCCCTACCTGGACGGCGAGGGCGAGCCGCGGCTCGAGCTGCGCCTCGCGCTGACCCGCATCATCGGCGTGGTCAACGCCAACGAGGACGTGTTCCTGCTCGCCGCCCAGCTCTTCGGGCAGGGCGACCACCTGCCCGCCGAGTGGGAGCCCTACATCCGCCGCTTCGTGGCCGACGCCACCGGGCGCATCCGGCGCGATCAGGAGCGCGGCATCGCCGCCGCCGACATCGACCCGGGCATCAGCGCACAGGCCCTGTGCGCGATGGTGGAGCGCCACGTGACCATGGAGATCATCCGCGGCGGCCGCCAGATCACGGAGTCGGTTCGGGTTCTGTCGGAGCTGTGGTGGCGGGCGGTGTACTCGCACCCGGGGCGCCGAGTGCGTGGTACCCGCCGTCCACGTGCACGATCTCCCCGGTGACCGCCCGCGCCAAGGGCGACAGCAGGAACAGGCACACGTCGGCGACCACGCTCGGGTCGCGCGGGTCCCAGCCCAGCGGCGCCCCCTGCTCCCACCGGTCAGCGAGGTCGCCGAAGCCGGGGATGGAGCGCGCCGCCATGGTGCGGATGGGGCCGGCGGAGACGAGGTTGGAGCGCACCCCGGCGCCGCCGAGGTCGCGGGCCAGGTAGCGGTTGATCGACTCCAGCGCGGCCTTGGCCACGCCCATCCAGTCGTAGACCGGCCACGCGACGGTGGCGTCGAAGTCGAGGCCGACGATCGCGCCGCTCGGGTCCGCGCGCTCGAGCAGCGGCGCCAGCACGGCGGCCAGCGCCTTCAGCGAGAAGGCGCTCGTGCGGAAGGCCAGCTCGGCCGACTCGGCCGGCGCGGTCAGGAAGCCTCCGCCGAGCGCGTCCTCGGGCGCGAAGGCGATCGCGTGCAGCACGCCGTCCAACGCCCCCCAGCGCTCCTCGAGGTCGGCGGCCACCGCTTCGAGGTGGGCCGGCTCGTTGACGTCGAGTTCGAGCACCGGCGGCTCCGACGGCAGCCGCCGGGCGATGCGCTCGGTGATGCGCAGCCCGCGACCGAAGCCGGTGAGCACCACCTCGGCGCCGGCCGCCTGGGCGCGCTCGGCGACGGCGTAGGCGATCGAGTCCTGGGTCAGGACCCCGGTGATCAGCAGCCTGCGACCCTCGAGCATGCGCGCAGCCTATGCGGCCACACCGGTGCGGCGCCTGACAATCGCGGCGGCGATGTCCGGACGTGTGAGCGGCCCGTCGTCGACCAGGAGCACCTCGGCCTCGGGCAGCAGCGCGCGCGTGGCGTCGGGGGCCTGGGGTGAGGCCCAGGGGTCGTCGTGGTAGAGCAGGATGGTCAGGCGGTCGCCGGCGGCCAGCGACAGCGCGACGGCGTCGTCGCGCAGCCACGCGTTGACGCGGTCGAGCATGACCTGGTGGGGCGTGTGCGCGGCCACGGCATCCACGCGCGCGGCCACGCCGGCCTGGTCGAGCTGCGGGTTGGTGGAGCCGATGATGCTGTTGAGGAACGCGCGGTAGTCGCGCACGGCCAGCTCGTTGAGCAGGTCGAACACCCCGGGTGACCCGGCGAACGACTCGGTGTTGTCGCGGTCGACCACGCGGTTGACCGGGCTGCCGCTGGGGCACACGACCGCGGTCACGAGCTCGGGCGCGTCGACGAGCAGGTGCAGGCAGAACGTCGACCCCGCGCCGACGCCGACCAGCGTCGCGGGCGGGCCGTGCGCGGCGACGACCTCGGCCAGGTCGGCCACGTCGGTGGCGATGTCGTAGGGCCCCTCGCGCTGCGAGCGGCCGGTGCCGCGCTGGTCGTAGGCGACGACGCGATGATCGGCCGCGAGGTCGTCGACGAACCGGGCGTACACGCCCGGCGGCGACCAGAGGCCGGGGGCGAGGACGACGAGCGGTCCCTCGCCGCGGCTCTCGACGTTCAGCGTCGGCATCGCCGACGATGATGGCAAGCGGGCGCGTCAGCCCTCGTACGGGGGCGCCTCGCCCCAGCCCCAGTGGGGCACCGGCGCCTGCGGCGGCGGGTGCGCGCCGGGCTGCGAGTTCTGCAGCGCCAGCCGCGTGCCCCACTCGATGTAGGCCAGGAAGGCGGAGCGGAACTCGGGGTCGTCCGGCAGCCCGGCGTCGTCGGCGGCCAGCGCGATCAGCGTGACCCAGCGGAACCGCTGCTGCTCGGTGATCGCGAGGTCCTTGTGCTTGCCGAGCATGTGCGGGTAGCCGCCGTGGTGCGCCGTGTACTCGGCCGGCCCGCCGAAGACCTCGGCCAGCCAGAGGGCCACGTGGTGGGGGTGGTCGGCGGGCATGTGCGCGAAGATCGGCGCCAGGAGCTCGTCGGCGCGCACGCGCGTGTAGAACGCCTCGGTCAGGCGCTCGAACGCGGGCATGCCGCCGGCCCACGCGTACACCGTCGGCGGGGCGGTCGCGCTCATGACGGCAGCTCGCTGGGGACGACGGTGAGCTCGAGGCGCCGCCCGCCGCGGACGACGGCGATGCGCACCTCGCGGCCGATCAGGTCGGCGACCATGAGCCGCTGGAGGTCGTTGACGCCGGTCACGGGCGCGCCTTCGACGGCGACGATGAGGTCCTCGGCGCGCACGCCGGCGCGCTCGGCCGGGCTGCCGCTCACGACCTCGACCACCTCGACGGCGTCGGTCGCGCCCTCGGCGGCGCTGCGCGCGCGCGGCGGCAGCGGGCGCGGGCCGCCGGCGATGCCGAGCCACGAGCGGCGCACGCGGCCGTCGGTCATCAGCGCCCCGATGATCTGGCGCGTGGTGCCGTTGATGGGCACGGCGAGACCGAGACCGACACCGGCCACGGCGGTGTTGACGCCGACCACGTCGCCGCTGCCGGTGGCCAGGGCGCCGCCGGAGTTGCCGGGGTTCAGTGCCGCGTCGGTCTGGATGACGTTGTCGATGATGCGGCTGGTCGAGCGCGTGCGCGCGGGCAGCGACCGCCCGAGCGCGGAGACGACGCCGGCGGTGACCGAGCCCGCGAACCCGTTCGGGTTGCCGATGGCCACGACGAGCTGACCGACCCGCAGGGCCTCGGCGTCGCCCAGGCGGGCGGGCAGGAGGTCGCGCGCGTCGGCGCGCAGCACCGCGAGGTCCGACAGCGGGTCGGTGCCGACGATGTCGAACGAGAACTCGCGCCCGTCGGTGAAGGACGCGTTGCCGCGCCGGCGCGAGCCCGCGACGACGTGCGCCGAGGTCAGCAGGAACCCGTCCGGCGTCAGCACGATGCCGCTGCCCGCCCCGACGGGCATCTGCCCGCCGCGCACGCGCCGCGTGACGCGCAGGCTGGCGACGCTCGGGGCGAGCGCCTCGACGACGCCGATGATGGTCTGGCTGTAGGCGTCGAGCGCTTGGGCCTCGGTAGGGGTCTCGAGCGCGTCAGGCATCGAAGCTCAGCGTACGCTCGGCTTCCTCGGTCCCCCGCACCGTCTTGAGGGCGAGACCGTCGCCGGCCCCGTCAATGGCCGTGTAGAGATCGTCAACGCCCTCGACCGGCTTGCCCGCCGCCTCGACGATGAGGTCGCCGCGCTCCACGCCGGCCTGGTCGGCGGGCGAAGCGTCCTTCACGCCGCGCACGAGCACGCCGGCCCGGTCGGGCAGGCCCACCGAGCGGCGCAGCCTGCGCGCCACGTGAGGCGGTGCCACCGCGATGCCGAGGACGGGGCGCTTGACCTCCTCGCCCGCGGCGAGGCGGTCGACCTTGCCGTGCGCCGTCGCGTCGGCGGCCAGCGCGAGGATCAGGTTGCCGTCCAGGCGAATGCTGTTGACGCC
>DATBDE010000040.1:0-48996 GCA_036270095.1 Solirubrobacteraceae bacterium
CACTCGCTGCCCGCGGCCGCCGCGCAGGCCGATGTCGCGGTGATCGACAACGCCTGCGCCGACGGCACGGCGGCGCTGGCCCGCGAGCACGGCGCCGAGGTGGTCGCGCTCACCCCCCGCCGCTCCTACGCCGCCGCCCTCAACGCAGGCATCGCGGCCGGCGGCGGCGACGCCGTGTTGCTCCTCAACGCCGACTGCGTGCTCGAGCCCGGCTTCGTGGCCGCCGCCCGCGCGCGCCTCGACGCCGACCCCGGGCTGGGCTCGGTCGCGCCCAAGCTGGTGCGGGCGGCCGGGGTCGGGCCCGGCCGCCAGCTCGGCGCGATCGACGCGGCCGGGATGACGGTGGACCGGCGGCGCAAGAACGGGCTCGTCGGCCACGGCGCCCCGGTGGCCGCCTACCGCGAAGGCGGCCCCGCCTTCGGCGCCGACGGGGCCGCCGCCCTGTACCGCCGCGCGACGCTCGACGCGTGCGCGCTGGGCGACGAGGTCCTCGACGAGGACCTGGCCCTGTGGGCCTCGGACGCCGACCTGGCCTGGCGGGCACAGCTCCAGGGCTGGCGCTGCGCGTACGAGCCGCTGGCCGTGGCCCGTCATGTCCGCACCTACTCGCCCTCCACCCGCGCCAGCGTGGCCGAGGCCCAGCGCCGCGTCCAGTTCCGCAACCGCTACCTGATGTGGTGGAAGAACGAGACCGCCGCCGGCCTCGCGCGCGATCTCCCGCACATCGCGCTCTACGAGGTCCTGGCGCTCGGCCACGTGCTCCTGCGCGAGCGCCACCTGCTGCGCGCCTACGCGGACGCGGCGCGCGGGCTGCCCGGCGCGCTGCGCCGCCGGCGCGTCGTTCAGGCCCGCCGGTTTGCGCAGCGACCGCCGTTCGGGCTACAACCCGAGGCATGAGCCAGCGCACCCGCATCCTCTCCATCGACGGCGGCGGCATCCGCGGCATGATCCCCGCCCTCGTCCTCGCCGAGCTCGAGAAGCGGGCCGGCAAGCCGGTGGCCGACCTGTTCGACCTCGTCGCCGGCACCTCGACCGGCGGGATCTTGGCCTGCGGGCTGACGATTCCCGGCGCCGGCGGGCGCCCCCGCTACGCCGCCAACGAACTCATCGCTCTCTACGAGGAGGAGGGCCCGAACATCTTCGACCGCTCGCTGCTCAAGCGCATCACGTCGCTCGAGGGCATCATCGACGAGCGCTACCCGACCCACCCGCTGCAGTCGATCCTCGACCGCTACTTCGGCAAGGCGCGCCTGCGCGAGGCCCTGACCCGCGTGCTCGTGACCGCCTACGAGATCGAGCGCCGCACGCCGTGGTTCTTCCGCTCCGAGCGCGCGAAGGCCGACGCCAGCTACGACTTCCCCATGGCCGAGGTCGCGCTTGCCACGTCGGCGGCGCCGACGTACTTCGAGCCCGCCAAGCTCGCGGTCCCGGGCGCCCCCACCGACTACTTCGCCCTGATCGACGGCGGCGTGTTCGCGGTCAACCCGGGCATGTGCGCGTGGGCCGAGGCGCGCGCCCTCGGCCTGCCCGACGACACGGTCGTGCTGTCGCTCGGCACCGGCTCGCTCATCCGCCGCATCCCCTACGACGAGGCCAAGGACTGGGGCCTGATCCAGTGGGCGCAGCCGATCCTCGACGTCGTCTTCGACGGCTCGTCGGACACGGTCGACTACCAGCTCGGGCAGGTGATCGGCGAGAAGCGGCGCTTCCGCCTGCAGACGACGCTCGAGACCGCCTCCGACGACATGGACGACGCCAGCGAGGAGAACCTGCGCAACCTGCGCCTCGAGGGCGAGAACCTGATCGAGCGCGAATCGGCGCAGCTCGACGCCGTGGTGGAGCTGCTGGTCTGAGCGGTCGCTACTCGCGCGAAGCGGCGAGCAGCTTGTCCCAGATCGCGCCGAGCTGGGCGACCTCTTCGGGGGACAGGGGCTCGAGGAAGTTGCGCGCGATGGCCTCGTCGAACGTGCTCGAGCAGTCGGCGAGGAGATCGCGGCCGGCCTCGGTGATGGCCACGTAGGACACGCGGGCGTCGGTCGAGCACGCGCGGCGCTCGACGTAGCCGCCGCGGCCGAGCTCGTCGACCACGCGGGACACGCGGCTGGGGGAGATCACGACCTGGCGCGCGAGGTCGGTGACCGAGAGGCTCCCGTCGTTGGGCGCGACGGACAGCCGGCCCAGCAGCTCGAAGGCGCTGAGCGAGAGGCGATGGCGCGCGGCGAGCTCCGCGTCAACCTTGCGAACGAGCGCCGCGTGCGTGTGCACCAAGCCGAACCAGGCTTCGCCACCGGGGCCGCTGAGCGGCGAATGCGGCGGGCAGGACTCGACGATCTCCGCCGTGGGCCGCGAGGCCTTGCTGTCGGTTGGCGTGCTCACGAGACGAAGGGTAGCGGGGATACTTGTGCTTGCGCACGCACGTGATAATATTGTTTGCGCACGCACCTACCAAGGGAGTTCGACATGGCCGCAATCACCGAAGTCACCACGCAGACCCCCGTCCACGCCGGTCGCTGGGCAGCCGATCCGGCGCACTCGTCCGTGAGCTTCCGGGTCCGCAACATGGGCATCGTGACCGTCACCGGCTACTTCGCCGACTTCGAGGGGTCGCTCGTCAGCGACGGCACCCTCGCCGGCACGCACGCCGAGGGCACCATCCAGGTCCCCAGCGTCGACACGCGCTCCGAGAAGCGCGACCAGCACCTCCTCGCCGACGACTTCTTCGCCGCCGAGCAGCACCCACAGATCCGCTTCGCCTCCACCAGCATCGAGCCCGACAACGACGGCCTCAAGGTCGTCGGCGACCTGACCATCAAGGGCATCACCCGGTCGGTGCAGCTCCACGCCGTGCCGCAGGCGCCCGAGCCCATCGAGGACCCGTGGGGCGGCACCCGCATCGGCCTCGAGGTCACCGGCGAGGTCGACCGCCGCGACTTCGACCTCAACTGGGACGTCCTCACGCCGGCCGGGGTCCCGCTGGCCAGCTACAAGGTCAAGCTCGACCTGCTCCTGGGCTTCGCCCGCAGCGACGACTAACCCTCAGAAGACGACCCGGCGCCCCCACGTGAACTCGTTGCGGCGCCATTGCTCGAACAACGGGGAGACGTACACGCCCTGTCCGGAGGCGTTGATCATGAACGCGCCGGACAGGGCGATTCCCTCGTGGACGATCCCGCTCGGCCCGGAGCTGAACGACCCGCGGCCGAAGAACAGCAGGTCGGCGGCCTTGATCCCGTCGAACGGGATGCGCCGCGACTTTGGGATCTCCCCCGCCTGGTCAGCCGCCGTGCGGCCGCTGATGGAGCGGCCGGCGGGGTTGCCCGAGAGCTTGAACACTCGCCACACGTAGCCCGAGCAGTCATAGCCGCCGTGCACCTGCGGCCCGTCGGCACCGCGCGTGGTGTCGGTCTCGCCGCCCCACACGTAGGGCATGCCGATCTTGCTCACGGCCAGGCGCAGCGGCTTGCGCTGGCCGGCGGTCATCGCCGGCAGCTGGTACTGCATGAACACCTGGCGGTCGTAGGCCTGCTGGGAGCCGTTGAAGTGCAGCGCCTTGGCGAACGACCACGCCGCCTCGGCGCGCGTGACCTGGTCGCGCGGGAACAGCTCGATGGCCTCGCGACCGTGCGGCTGGGTGAAGCGCAGCCCGAGCTGGCGCGCCACCGCCTCGGTGCCGAAGTAGGAAGGCGGGTGTAGGCCGGCGCGCTCGGTCTCGGCCTGGACGGCCTGGGCGACGTCGATCAGCCCGAGCTGGTTGACCATCGCGCGGTCGAACGAGATCACGGTCACCGGCCCGTCGGGCACGGTGACCGCCTCGCCCCCGGTGCGTCCGGCGTAGGCGACGAGCGCCTGGCGCAGCTGTCCGGGGGTCAGCGCCCGGTCGCCCGCGAACCCAGCCCCGGACACGCCCGGCATGACGCCGGCGCGCATGACCGTCTGCTGCGCCCCCGGGTCCCAGCCGCCGCGCGTGGGCGTGGCGGCAGCCGCCGGCGCGGCCGTCACGGCCAGCCCGCTGAGCACCAGGACGAGGATCCGTCGCACCACCCTCACCACGCAACACCCGCCAAAAGCTGGTGTTGTGGTCGCCATGCTCACGAGACTCTCCTCCTCCACGGTCCTCGCTGCGCTGATCCTCGCGGCGGTGGTGCCCGTCGCGCTGGCCAGCCGGCCCGCTTCGGGCTCGCAGTCCCGGGCCATCACCGAGGCCGTGGTCGGTTGTGGCATCACCCCCAACGCGGTGCTGCAGGACTGTACGGGATGAGCGGCGACGTGTGCCCGTCGGGGAACGGGGTCTAAGCGCTCCGCAAACCCTCAAGCACCCTCGGGGGGGTCTGACCCCTTGTCGTGGTACGACGCGCTCTGGGAGGACGCTCCCGACCCGCTGCCCGGCTTCGACGTGGAGCGGCGGCGCGCGTTCCTGCTCGGGCACGTGCGTGGCGGCGAGCGCGTCCTCGACCTCGGTTGCGGGGAGGGCGACTTCGCCGCCGCGGCGGCGAAGGCGGGCGCGGCCGAGGTTCTGGGCGTCGACGTTGCCGCCGAGGCGGTGCGACGGGCCCGCGCCCGCCATCCCGACCTGCGCTTCGAGCGCGTCGAGGACGCGCTGCCCGCGCAGGACGCGAGCTTCGACCTGGTCTGGTGCAGCGAGGTGCTCGAGCACACGCTCGACACCGCGACGCTGTTGTCCGAGGCCCGGCGCGTGCTGCGCACCGGCGGCCTGCTGCTCGTGACGACGCCGGGGCACGCGCTGGCCCGCCGCCTCGGCCTGGCGCTGCGCGGTTGGGAGCGCCACTTCGACCCCCGGGGGGCCGACCTGCGCTTCTACACCGCGCGCTCCCTGCGCGCGCTCCTGGAGGACTTCGGCTTCGAGGAGGTCGGCATGCGCGGCATGGGCCCGCACCTCTTCGCGTCCGCGCGACGGGCCGGCCTGCGTGCGCGTCCTCGTTGACACCACCTACACGCTGCGCGGGCCCTCGGGCACCGCGACCTACCTGGCCGGCCTCGTCCCTGCCCTGCGCCAGGCCGGCGTCGAGGTCGTCGAAGTCGCGAACGAGCGCCGCCGGCCGCCGGGTACCGGATCGGCGCGCAACTGGCTGGCCGACACGGCCTGGGTCCAGCGCCAGCTGCCGCGGCGGGCGCGCACGGTGGGCGCCGACGTCGTCCACCACCCGCTGCCCGCCCACGCCCGGGCGGCGAGGACGGCGCAGGTGATCACGGTCCACGACCTGGCCTTCGACCGCCTTCCTGAGGCCTTTGACCGCCGTTACGCGACGTGGGCACGCCGCGCGCACCGCGCTGCCGCCCGGCGCGCCGACGCCGTCGTCTGCCCCACCGAGGCCACGGCCCGCGACGTGCGCGCCCGCTGGGGCGTGCCGGCCGCACGGGTGGTCGTCGCGCCCCACGGCCCCGGGCAGCGGCTGCCGGCGGTGGCGCCGGAGCCCGAGCCGCGCCACTTCCTCTACGTCGGCGACGATGAGCCGCGCAAGAACCTGGCGGCGCTGCGGGCCGCGCACGCCCGCTACCGCGAGCGCGCGCAGCGCCCGCTCCCGCTCGTCGTCGCCGGGGCCGCGGGGGTGGCCGTGGGCCCGGAGCGCCTGGCCGCGCTCTACGCCGGCGCGGCCGCCGTCGTGCACCCCGCGCTGCACGAGGGCTTCGGCCTGACCCTGGCCGAGGCCATGCGCGCCGGCGTGCCCGTGCTGGCCGGCCGCTCCCCCGGCGTGGTCGAGACGGCGGGCGATGCTGCCCTGTACGCCGACCCGCGCGATCCCGAGGACCTGGCCCGCGCGCTCGAGCGGCTCGCGGCCGATGCGGCGCTGCGGGCCGCGCTCTCCGCACGCGGTCGCAGCTGGGCCGGAAGGCTCTCGTGGGCGGGTTCGGCGCGCGCCCACATCAGCGCCTATACCCTGGCGCTCGGATGAAGGTCGCAATTCTCGGGACCAGGGGGATCCCGGCGTCCTATTCGGGATTCGAGACCGCGGCGGAGCAGCTTGCCTCGCGCCTGACCGCGCGCGGACACGAGGTGACCGTGTACTGCCGGCCCCACGTCGTCGACCGCCGGCTGCGCGAGTGGAAGGGGGCACGCCTGGTCCACCTGCCCACCTTGCGAAACAAGTACCTGGACACGTTCGTGCACACGTTCCTGTCCTCGCTGCACGCTGCCCGTCGGCTGCGCCCCGACGTCGCGCTGGTGTTCATCGCCGGCAACTCGCCCATGTGCCTGATCACCCGCGGGGCGGGGATCCCGACCGTCATCAACGTCGACGGCCTCGATTCGGACCGGCGCAAGTGGCCGGCACCGGCGAAGGCCTACCTGCGCTTCGCCGAGTGCACGGCGCCGCGCTGGTCGGACGAGACCATCACCGACTCGCACGCGGTCGCGGATGTGTTCGAGCGCCGCTACGGGCGCCGCATCGGCGTCGTGCCCTACGGCGTCGAGGACCCCGGGCACGCGGGCACGCAGACGCTCGAGCGCCTGGGGCTCGAGCCGCGCAAGTACATCCTCTTCGTCGGGCGCCTGGAGCCCGAGAACAACCCGCACCTGCTCGTCGAGGCGTTCTCGCGCATCGATGGGGAGCGCGCGCGGGGCATGAAGGTCGTCGTGGTGGGCGGCGCGCCCTACGCGCACGACTACATCCGCTCGGTCCTGCGCGCGGGCGACCCGCGCGTGCTCTTCCCCGGCTATGTCTTCGGCCGCGGCTACTGGGAGCTCCAGCGTCACGCCTACGTGTTCTGCGCCCCCACCGAGGTCGGCGGCACCCACCCGGTGATCCTCGAGGCCATGGCCGCCGGCAACTGCGTGCTGGTCAACGACCACGCCCCCAACGCCGAGACGGTCGGCGACGCCGGCCTGTACTTCTCCGGCCGCGCCGGGGTCGAGAGCCTGACCGCGCAGCTCGAGCTGCTGCTCGCCGACCCGGCGCTGGTGGAGGAGTTCCGCCACCGCGCCCTCGACCGCGCCCGGCGCTACTCCTGGGACGCGGTGGCCGACCAGTACGAGGCGCTGCTGGCCCGGGCGTGCGTGGCCGGCGTCCATGGCGCGCTGCCCGCCGAGCTCATCGACCCGCCCGGGCCCCCGCCCGCGGGCGCGTTGATCACCGCCACGGACGCGCGCGAGACCCGGCTCGTCGCCTAGGTGGTCACCGTCACGGGCCGCGAGTACGTGGGCCCGCCGCCGGGGTTGTGCCACGCGATGCGCACCGACCCCGACCTCGGCACCGCGACCTTGGTCTCCATGTAGCCGCGGGGGTCGGTGGTGGTGACCGTCTTCAGGGCCTTGTACCGGCGCCCCTTCTCGGTCGCGTACTGGACCGTGGCCTGCTGGGGCACACCGTTGGCGGCGTTGCGGCGCATGCCCCAGACCACGAACGAGCGGCGCGCCCGGACGTGCGTCTTCGGCAGCCAGATCGGCACCGGGTAGCTGAAGAACGAGGCCTTGCGCGAGCCGTCGAGCTCGAGCAGCCCGGTCTGGAACGTGCTCCAGTACTTGATCGAGCCCGGCGCGAAGGCCGAGTTGGGCTTGTCGTCGACGAGCAGGAACTGCGAGGTCGACTTGACCTCGGGGAAGTTCCAGGCCATGTACTCGCTCTCGTTGAGGTAGGCGGCCTGCGTGGCCCAGCTGATCCCCAGCGGGTCGGGGGGCTTGGTCTGGTAGCCGTACTCGGTGAAGAAGATCGGCACGCCGCCGGGGCGCGACTGACCGTAGGCGGCGAAAGCGCCGTCGAGGAACGCCTCCAGCCGCGGCGTGTCGGCCAGCGCCACGAAGTCGGGGTCGCGCGACTTCAGGTTCGGTGCGAGCGGGAAGTTGTACGGGTGGTGGGAGTAGCCGGTCATCGTGAACAGGCCGGGGTGCGCGGCCGCGAAGTCGGCGCCGTTGTTCTGGGTCGGGCAGCCGACGGCATCGGCGGCGGCGCCCTGCAACGGGTGCAGACCCTTGTCGACGCAGTACAAGGCACGCAGGAACACGAGCGGCTTCATCGGCGCCGTGGCGGTGTGGGCGTCCGAGCCCTTCGGCGCGGTCTCGCCGGTCAGGATCACGTCGGACGGGTGGCCGGTGGCCGCAAGCGCTGTCCAGGCCGCGTCGACGAGCGCGCGGTACAGGCGCGGCGAGGCCGGCTGTCCGTCCTGCCACTGCGGCGCCAGCCAGCTGCCCTGGTTGGGCTCGTTCCAGAGCGACCAGTAGGCCACGCGCGGCAGCGCCCCGGTGGCCGCCTGGGCGGCGTGGGCGTCCGCACGCGCGTGGGCGCGCGCCGCCGACGCGGTGGCCGGGGGCAGCGGGAGCGCCCGGCTCTGGGCGGGCGGCGGGGTCGCGCCAGCCGGCGCCGGCGGCGTGAACGACCCGGAGTAGCGGGCGCCGACGGCCTGCACGAACTTGCCGAACTCGGTCGGGTCCGGGTTGGAGACGGTGGCGGCGTCGGCACGCGGCGGGTTGGAGGTGGCCCACAGCGGGGCGGGGTCGACGACGTCGAAGTTGACGCCGATGCCCTTGGCCTCGGCCAGGCGCACGAGGGTGTCGTAGCGGTCCCAGGCGCCGCTGGGGTACGCGCTGGGGTCGGTGGCGTCGAACTTCGGCTTGGTGGAAGAGTCCGAGTCGGGGGCGACGAGCTTCCAGATGACGGAGACGCGGACCCGGTCGGCGCCGAGGCCCTTCATCATGTCCAGCGCCAGCGACTGCTCGGAGGGGCTGCCGTAGACCAGCAGCGAGTCGTCCTGGAACGTCGACTCCTGGTCACCGGCCGCGCGCGCCGTCGCCGGCACGAGCGCCAGGACGGCGAGCGCCGCGAGCACGACGAGTGCGCGCATCAGTCGCCGGGGGCGGTCAGCGGCTTGGCCTTGCCGCGCTTGGCGGGCTTGGGCGGCGCGGTCTTCTGCGCCCGCAGGATCGTCAGCAGGATGCCCCGCGTCTGGACCGAGTGCGGGTCGAGGAACACCGCCGCGCGCGCGAACGGCAGCGCCTCGCGCGGCTTGTGCTCGGACGCGAACAGGTGCACGGCCATGCGCTGCCACGTCTGCGCGTTGGAGGGCTGGAGGCGGATGGCCTCCTGCAGCACGGCGGCGGCGGCGGCCTGCTGGCCGCGGCTCTCGAGGATGGTCGCGCGCTCGAACAGCGGATCGACGGAGAGCGGGTCGCGGGTCTCCGCGGTCTGCGTGGCCGCGAGCGCGGCGGGCACGTTGCCCTTGGCCAGCTGGGCCACGGCGTCGGCGTCGGCCTGGTCGGAGCGCAGCGGCTGCCAGATCGCCCACATCAGCGCTAGGCCGACCACGGCCACACCGCCGGCCGCACTCAACCGCATCCACAGCGTGCCGGGCGCCCGGTCGCGCTCGGGGGCGTCGAGCGGCCCGCGCCCCGCCACCCAGCCGGCGCACACGAGACCGACGATGGCGGTGCCGGGGATGAACCAGGTCCAGTCGATGAACGAGTGCACGCCGAAGGTCAGCGCCACGGCCGCGATGGCCACCGCGGCCGCCCGGTCGGGCCTGGCCGTCAGTGCGGGGTTGTGCGCGCCCTGCGGCGGGCCGCGCGCCCACAGCGACAGCTCGGGGATGGGCACGCCGAGCGGCCGGGCGGCCGCGATCACCCACGCCACCAGCGCGGCGAGCGAGAGCAGCAGCCCCACGAGGCCGAGGTCGGCCAGGGTCTGGACCACGTAGCCGTGGGCGTGCTGAACGTCGATCGCGTCCTTGCGCACGCGGGCGCGCGCGATCGGGTAGGCGCCGGCCCCGGCGCCCAGCACGACGTCGTGGCTCCACACGTTCAGCGCGTCACGCCAGTAACGGGCGCGCACGCTGCCGGTGGCGGTCAGGCGGTCGGGCCCGTTGGAGGGCACCTTGGCGTCCGGGTTGGTGAGCGAGTCCAGGGTGCCGCCGAGGCCCTCGGAGGACAGCGCCACCGCGCCGAGCGCAACCACGGGCACGAGCGCGGCGCAGACGATGACCACCAGGCCGATCGTGCGCCGGGTCCGTGCGGGCAGCGCGGTCCGGGCGACGAAGAAGCCGGTGGCCAGGCCGGCCACGTAAAGCAGCACGGCCATGAGGATCAGCAGCACGGCGAACTCGCTGCCGGTCTCTGACCGGATGACCAGCGGGATGTGGTCGGCGGTCAGCCCGGCCTGGTTGAGCGCCCACCAGAGGATGATCGCGGCGCCCACGCCGCTGACGGCGAGCACGGCGACCGCGCGCAGGCGCAGCGGCACGAGCACGAACCAAAGCAGCGCGCCCACGACGGCGGCGATCAGGGCGCCGCGCGAGTAGGCCAGCACCATGGTCACGATGGCCAGCGTGAGCGCCGGGTAGGCGAAGGCGCTGGCCAGCGGGTGGCCGTCGCGCCGGGCGCCGAGCCACAGGCTCAGCGGCACGACGATCGCGGCCATGAGCCCGATCGCGTTCCAGTAGTCGAACGGCGCTCGCAGCCGCGAGATGACGGCGTCGGCGTCGAGCGAGGCCGGGAAGATCTTGGTCAGCATCGCGTACACGCACACCGCGACCGCCGCGCCGAGCACGCCGGCCCCGAAGGCGGTGAAGCGCCGCGGGTACAGCCGCGCCAGCGACACGCCGCCGGCGAACGCGGCCAAGTAGGACAGCGTCCGGTTGGCCTCGACCCAACTGTCCGAGGGCTGGTCGGACCAGATGATCGAGAACGCGGTCAGCGCGGTCAGCGCCGCGAACAGGGCCAGGGTGACGCCCCCGTACACGCGCACCGGCCCGCGCCCGGTCACGACCGCGGCGCCGGCCAGCGCGGTGCCGGCGGCGGTCACCGCCAGCTCGACGGGGACGGCGTCCTCGAGGCGCAGGCCGCCGGCGCCGCCGAACGCGGCGGCGGCCAGGCCGACGGCGACCGCGAGGCCGAGGAACAGGCCGGGGAGCTCGTCCGAGCGCGCGGTGGCTGCGGGCCGGGCCTGGCCCGCGAAACCGCCGCTAACCCCGACCGCGGCCGAGGACACGGCGGATCTGCGGTCGCAAGGCGAGCACCACGCCGATGAGGGCGGCGGCGCCGATGAGGACGAGCACGATGATCACCGGCGTGGGCAGGCCGTGGGTCAGGCCGCCGGCGTCGAAGGACGAGGCGCCCGGGACGAGTGGCTCGCCGCCGGTCCCGTTGCTGGTGCCCGCGCCGTTGCCGCTCCCGCTGCCGGTCGCGACCTTGACCGGGGCGTCGCCCTTCGAGGTCGCCTGCGCCAGCGCGGCCTGCTCGGCCGGCGTGTGCGGCGTGGCCGCGGCGGCGCCGATGCCGGGGATCGACCCGGCCGGGCTGCCGCTGGAGCCGCCGCTGGCGGCCCCGAGCTGGGCGTCGCGGATGATCTGGCGGCAGTCGCCGTACTCGTCGACATCGGCCGGCAGCTCGGCCAGCGCCTGCTGGTAGGCCTTCTGCGAGTACTTCTTGGTCAGGGTGCCGTTGTGGGTGCAGTCCTTGATCACGGCATCGCCCGCGTCCGCCCGCGCGAGCGCGGGGACGAGCAGGAGCACGGCGAAGAGCATCGCGGTCAGTCGCAACATCGGAGAGGGAAGGCCTGCGGTGGACACAGGACGGCTGGGCAAGGCTAGCGCTCCACTTCCCGGCTGAGGGCAATCGAGGCCAGCGCCGCCGAGAACCCGGCGGCCCAGGCGGCAAACGTTTGCTTCTGCACGGCCGCCTGTCCCCCTGCGCCGAGCTCGGCGCGCAGGGCGCGGTTCTCGACCAGGCGGCGCAGGGCCCGGGCCAGGGCGGTGGCGTCGCCCGCCGGCACCACGAGCCCGGTCTCGCCGTCGCGGACCAGCCCGCCGGCCACGGCGCCGACCGCGTCGGTCGCGATGATCGGAGTCGCCTGGTTCATGGCTTCGTTGACCGTCAGGGCCCAGGCCTCGCGGACGGTGCGGGTGGGGACTGACGGTACGCAGAGAACGTCCGTCGCGGCGTAGAAGTTGCGGAGCTGCGCGGGGCTGACGACGCCGGTGGGGACAAGGTCGGCGCGGCTGTACCGGGTGAGCGAGGGGCCGACGAGGATCAGGGCGGAGTCGCGGGGACGGGCGGTGTTCCAGGCCTCGAGCAGGTAGCGCAGGCCCTTCTGCTTGTCGGGGCGGCCCACGAACAGGGCCTGGAACGCGGCGCGGCGCTCGTCCGCGGTGGCCGGCGCGGCCCAGAAGGCGTTGTCGACGGCCTGGGGCGCCTCGTGCACGTTGACCGCGCCCTTGGCGCGCACGTAGGCGCTCACGTGGGGGCCGTAGGTGACCACGGCGTCGGCGCCGCGGTAGATGCGGCGCAGCGGCAGGTAGCCGGCCGCGCCGGCCAGCGAGCGCGGATGCGCCCACAGGCTGGCCCAGAGCACGAAGGGCACGCCGGCTGCGCGGGCCCCGCGGTAGGCGCCCGGCAGGGCTACGCGGCCACCGGTGGAGCCGATCACGGCGCGGTAGTCGCCGCTCTGGGCCAGGGCCCGGATCGCCCCCTGGCTGACGTGGCGGTGCGGGAACGGCAGCGTGGCCTCGCCTTCGGTCGCATGCAGCGCGCGGCCGCCGAACAGGGCGAACTCGACGCCCTCGCGCTCGTGCAGGGCCGAGAAGGCGCCCACGCGCTCGGGCGGTGCATGCCCGGTGACAAAGAGGACGGGCTTCACCGCCGCCCGACCGCCTCGGCGTAGGCGGCGACGGTGTCGCGCCCCGTCCGATCCCAGGTGAAGCTGCGCTGGACGGTCGCGCGCGCGGCGCGCCCGAGCGCCTCGCGGCCGGCCAGGGTGGCCTCGATGGCCTCGCGCAGTCGGCCGGGCTCGGCCAGCGTGATCCCGCCGCCGGCGGCCGCGATCTCCTCGGGGCCGTCCTCACCGCGCAGCCCGATGGCCGGGACCCAGCCCGCCATGGCCTCGACGTAGGCCACGCCGAAGGCCTCGTCCACGCTCGGCAGCACGAAGGCGTGGGCGCGCCAGGCCTCGGCCAGCGCGCGCTCGTGGGGCAGCGCGCCGAGGAACGTCGTGCGCTCGCCCACCCCGAGCTCGCGCGCCAGCCCCTCGAGGCGCCCGCGCTCGGGGCCGTCGCCCACGATCACGAAGCGCACGCCGGGCAGCTCGGCCAGCGCCCGCAGCACGTCGGCATGGCGCTTGCGCGCGACCAGGTGGCCCACGGTGATCAGCGTCGGCTCGGCGTGGCGCTGCGCCGGCTGCGCGGGCAGGTCGGTGCCCAGGTGCACGACGCGCGTGGCGCGGGCGCCCAGGGCCTCGGAGCGGGCGGCGGTCCCGGCCGAGTTGGCCAGCACGAGCTCGGCCGCGGTCAACGCGCGCGTGACCGCCTCGCGCCCGCGCTCGGAGTGGCGGGCGACCCAGAGCACGTCGCCGCCGTGCACGGAGACCACGAGCGGCGCGGCCAGCCGCGCCCGCAGCACCGCGTCGGCGGTGGGCACGGCGTAGTGGGCGTGGACGAGGTCGAAAGGGAAGCGGCGGCGCAGGGCGCGCAGCGCCAGCGTCAGCGTCGGGGCGGCCCACGCGCCCCAGCCGGCGACGGCGTCGGGGCCGAACGGGGGCGAGACGAAGGGCACGTAGGTCACGGGCAGGCCGTCGCGGGTCTCGTACGGCGGCTGGCGCAGCGGGGCGGTCAGGGCGCCGACGTCGCCTTGCGCGAACGCGCGCTTCGGCGGCACCAGGCGGTGCAGCACGAGCACGCGCACGGCGGCGCCGGCGTCGCGCGCGGCCCGGGCCTGGCGGTGGGCCCACACCCCGACCACGGGATCGGCGCGGCGGGGGTAGTACTCGGCGGCGACGACGACGCGCACGGCTCAGCGGGAGCGCACCCAGCGCAGGGTGCGCTCGAGGCCTTCGGCCATGCCGACTCCGGCCTCCCAGCCCAGCTCGCGGCGCGCGCGCGCCGGGTCCAGCGCGCTGCGGTGCACTTCGCCGGTGCGCTCGGGCCGGTGCTCGACCGTGACCCCGAGCATGTCGGCCAGCGCCAGGACCGACGTCTCCTCGCCGCGACCGACGTTGTAGGCGCCGGTCGCGTCCGGGTGCTGCGCCGCCGCGAGGTTGGCCGCCACCACGTCGTCGACGTAGACGAAGTCGCGCGTCTGGCGGCCGTCGCCGTACACGATGGCCGGCTCGCCGCGGTGGGCGCGCTCGGCGAAGATGGCCACGACGCCGCCCTCGCCCAGTGGGTCCTGGCGCGGGCCGTAGACGTTCGCGTAGCGCAGGGCGACGACGTCGGCGTCGTGCAGCCGCGCGTAGAGGGCGAGGTAGTCCTCGGCGGCGGCCTTGCCCTGGCCGTACGGGGCCAGCGGCTGGCGCGGGGCGTTCTCAGACGTGGGCACGACCCCGGTCTCGCCGTAGATGGCGCCGCCGGTGGAGGAAAAGACGAGGCGCGCGCCGTGGCGCCGGGCGGCCTCGAGCACGACCAGCGTGCCCTCGACGTTGACGCGCGCATCGTGGGGCGGGTCGGCGACCGAGCGGCGCACGTCGACCTGCGCGGCGAGGTGGAAGATCACCTCGGGCCGGTGCTCCTCGCAGGCGCGGCCGACGGCGTCGGCGTCGACGACGTCGGCCTCGGCCAGCGCGATGCCGTCCGCCACGTTCTCGCGCCGGCCCGTCGAGAGGTCATCGAGCACGAGCACATCGTCGCCGCGGCCCACGAGGGCGTCGGCGAGGCTGGAGCCGATGAAGCCGGCGCCGCCGGTCACGAGCGCGCGCACGCCGCTCCTCACCAGCCTCGGTACGTCGTGACGGTCTCGGTCAGCTCCGGCCCGCTGAGATGCGGCCGGTCGGCCAGGAACGCGCGTGCCTCGGCCACGGCGTCGGCGTGCGCGTAGCCGCTCGCGGTGCGGCGCAGCCCGTGCTGGATCGGGGTGGCGTCGACGATCCCCACCGGCCAGGCGCGGTCACGCGCCACCGCCGCCCAGTGGGCGTCCAGGCCCCAGCCCATGCGCAGGTCGGGGAAGGGCAGGAGGTCGGCGAACACGTCGCGGTGAAAGGCGGTCACGGGGCCAATCTCAACAAACCGCGTGCGCCGCGCGACGCCCGGGTGGCGGCGGGTCAGCGGCCAGGCGGCGTGCGAGGCGTGGCGATGGGCGGGCTGGGCCAGCGCGAAGGCGAAGCGCTCGCACACGACGAGGAAGCGGTCCAGGAAGCACGCCGGCAGGGCCACGTCGTCGTCGAGCACGAGCAGCCAGTCGTACCCGTCGGGGGGGTGCTCGGCCAGCAGCGCGTCGAGGTTGGCGAACTTGCCCGCGCCGCCCGCCGGGCGCGTGGCCACGGTGACGGCGTGGCGGGAGCGGTGCAGCTCGCGCCGCGCCGGGCCGAGCAGGTTGGGCACGTCGGTGCGCTCGACGGCGAGGGCGAGCACGCGCCGGCGCGGCGCGCGCAGGGCGGCGCGGTCCAGGCGCTGCCCCTCGCCCAGCAGCGCGGCGCGCGCGTCGAGGGCCGCGTCGAGCGCGGCGGCGCGCGCCGTGGCGCGGCGGCCGAGGACGAGCCCCGAGCCGGGGGCGAGGAAGCCGTCACCCACGCGACACCGCTTCCCGCACGCGGCCGGCGGCGTCGGCGGCGAACAGCAGGCCGTTCATGCAGCGACGCGCGACCAGATGCCAGGCCGCGCCGGTGAGCACGCGCAGCTCGCGCGCCAGCGATGGCGCGCGACCGCGGCTCTGGCTCCAGCGCCGAGCGACCTTCCCGCGGCCGTAGGCGGCGCGCACCAGCGCGCCCGTGCGCGCGGCCGCGCCGGAGCGCACGTGGTCCTGCCGCGCCGCGGCCACGTAGAGGATCCGGCCGCCGCCGGCCCGGTAGCGGTCCTGCCACTCCTCCTCGTCGCCGAAGAACCCCGCCGCAGGGGCGGCGCCGCTGGTTGCACGGGCGATGCGCCCGGCCTCGTCCGCGTACAGGCCCAGCGATTCGGCGAACGGGCCCACGCGCTCCAGCGCGCTGCGGCGGATGGCCATGTTGCCCGCGAAGACGAGGTCGACCTCGCGGTCGGAGTCGCCGCGCCAGTACGACGAGATCGGCGGCCATTCGCGCCCGCACGTGTGCCAGTCGCGCCCGTCGATGCGGCCGCGGATGGGGCCGCCGAAGACCTCGATGTCGGGGTGCGCGCCGATCGCGCGCAGCAGCGCGTCGAGCCAGCCCGCCGGCGCCTCGACGTCGTCCTCGGCCAGCACGACGACGCCCGCGTCGGTGGCGGCGATGCCCGCGTTGCGGGCCGCGTTGGGCCCGCGCGCGGAGGCGAGGGCGACGAAGCGGGCGCCGTGGCGCTCGGCGATGGCGCGCGCATCCTCGCCGCCGTCCTCGACCACGATCACCGCCCCGCCGGCCGTCCGCGCCTGGGGGGCCATCGAGCGCAGCGCGCGCTCGAGCGCCGGCGGGCGCCCGCGCGTCGGAACGACGATGGCCACCGCGCTCATCGGGCGCAACAGGCTATTACTGCCCCATCCAGACCTCCGCCCCCACGTCGCCGATGACCCAGGAACGCTGTGGTTTCGGTGCCGGCAACGAGCTGGCGTTGCGGCGCGCGTGATCGCCGTCGTCTGCACCAACCGGCCGCCGGCTGCCGTCGCGCCCGCCCTGGACGCGCTCCGCGCCCAGGACGCACGCGTGCTCGTCGTGGCCAGCGGCGGGTCCGCCCCGCGCACGCACGGGTTCGGCCCGGACGTCGCGGTCGTGCATGAGCCGCGCCCGGGCCTGTCGCGCGCCCGCAACCGCGCGCTGGCCGAGTGCGCCGACGACGAGGTGCTGGCGTTCGTGGACGACGACGCGGTCGTCGGCGACGGCTGGCGGGCGGCGATGGACGCGGCCTGGGACCGCGCCGACGCGGGCGTGGCGTGCATCGGCGGCCCCATCCGCCCGCGCTTCGAGGCCCAGCGCCCGGCCTGGCTCTCGGACCGCCTGCTGCCGGTGCTGACCACGCTCGACTACGGGCCCGAGCCGCGCGACCTCGACCCCTTCGTGACCACGGTCTACGGCGCCAACGTCGCCTTCCGCGCCGGCCCGCTGCGCGACGTGGGGGGCTTCGAGCCCGGCCTCGGGCACGGCGGGCGCCCGACCGGGTTCGGCGAGGAGGACGAGGCCGAGCGGGCGCTCGCGCGCGCCGGCTTCCTCGTGCGCTACGAGCCCGGGCCCGGGGTCGAGCACGTCATCCCGGCCGCGCGAACGCGGCGGGCGGCCTTCCTGCGCCGCCGCTTCGGGTATGGCGTCGGCCTCGGCGCCCGCGGCGGCCGGGCGCTGGCGCCGGCGGCGCGCCAGCTCGCCACCTCGGCCGCCGGTGCGCCCGTCGCGGCTCTGCGCCGCGACAGCGCCCTGGCCATGGAACGGGCCACGCGGGTGGCCGAGAACGCCGGCGTCCTGCTCGCGCCCGCGCTCGCCCGCCGATGATCCTTCTCCTGCACAACCGCTATCGCACCACCGGGGGCGAGGAACGCGCGGTCGAGGACTACGCCTGGCTCATCCGCGAGCACCTGGGCGAGGAAGCCGAGGTGCTCGAGCGCGACTCGGCCGCGCTCTCGCGCTCGCGGGCCGCGGCGGCGATGCTGCGCGGCGGGTTGCGCCCCGAGGACGTTGCCGCCGCGGTCCGGCGCACCGGCGCCCGCGTCGTCCACGCGCACAACCTCAACCCGTCCTTCGGCTGGCGCGCGCTGCGCGCCGCGCGCTCGGCCGGCGCGGCCACCGTCCTGCACCTGCACAACTACCGGCTCGTGTGCGCGGTCGGCACCTGCTTCACCCATGGCGCCGACTGCGCCCGCTGCCACGGACGCAACACGCTGCCCGGGGTGCGCCTGGCCTGCCGCGGCGACCGTGGCGAGGCGGCGGTCTACGGCGCGGGGCTCGCGCTGTGGCAGCGTCGCCTGGCCGCCACGGTCGACCGCTTCGTGGTGCCCAGCGAGGCGGCGCTGCAGCGGCTGCAGCTGCTCGGTGCGCCGCTCGACGGCGGGGCCGCCGTCGTCCCCCACCCGGTGCGCGAGTTCGCCGGGAGCTCGGCGGCCGCGACCGGCGCGTACGCGCTCGTGGCCTCGCGCCTGGCGCCGGAGAAGGGCGTGCACATCGCCATCGACGCCGCCCGCAGCGCCGGGCGCCCGCTCGTCGTGGTCGGCGACGGGCCGCTGCGGCGGGCGCTGCGCCAGCACGCGCGCGGCGCCGATGTGACGTTCCAGGACGCCGTCGGCCCCGACCGCTTCGCGCAGCTGCGCCGCGGCGCGGCGGTCGCGCTCGTGCCCTCGCGCTCGGCCGAGACCTTCGGCCTGGCCGCGGCGCACGCCATGGCCGCCGGCGCGCCGGTGGTGGCCAGCCGGATCGGCGCGCTGCCCGAGCTGGTCGACGCCGATGGGCTCGTGCCTCCGGGCGACGCGCCGGCGCTGGCCGCGGCCCTGACCCGGCGTTGGGGCGACGAGGCGGCGGGCGAGCGCGGTCTGCGCCACGTGCGCGGGCGCTGCGCCCCGGCCGCGGTGGCGGCGCAGCTTGCCGCCGTGTACGCGGACGCGACCGGCTAGCCGAAGCTCGCGACCACGAATGCGCAGTGGCTCGGGTCCATGCGCGCGGCCGTGCGGCCTACCCGTGGCGGTAGCGGGTAGTACCCGACCGGCGTCATGCGCCGCAGCGCCAGCCCGTGGTGGGCGGCGAGCTCGACCAGCGCCCGCGCGCTGAACAGGCGCACGTGGGAGCGGCCCCAGTCCTCGTGCGGCCAGCCGTCCTCGGGGTTGAGCGGGTTGCCGACGATGACCTCGTCGGAGACGTGCACCGGCGGCGGCTGGTACCCGAACGCGAGCGAGACCACGTTGTGCCACGAGCACAGGTTGTTGGTGGAGACGCAGGCCAGGCCGCCCGGGGCGAGCACGCGGCGCACCTCGCCCAGCAGCACGTCGGTGCGCCGTACGTGCTCAATGACCTGGTTGGCGGTGACGACGTCGAAGCGCCCGTCGGGGAAGGGGAGGCCGTCCTCGACATCGGCCTCGACCACGTCGACGCCGCGGCCGCGCGCGTGCTGGGCGTGCTCGGCCATGACCTCGACGCCGGTGACCTGGGCGGGGCGCACTCGCTCCACGATGCGCGCGGTGAAGGCGCCGTCATGGGTGCCGATGTCGAGCAGCCGCCCGCCGCTACCCGCCGGCAGCGCCGACAGAACGGCGCGGCGGTTGGCTTCCTCGGTGGCGCGGAAGACCCGGCGTAGGTAGCCGGTGGCCTCGGGCGGCCCGCCGCCGGGCGGCGGCGCCGGGGCCAGGCGGTCGGGCTGGAGGACGTCGGTCATCCCTGGGCTCGCTTGACCGCGTCGCGGAAGGCGGCCAGCGACGGCTTGGCCACACTGGCGTTCGTAACCAGTCCGGTGTGCAGGCCCCAGAAGTCCGAGCGGCCCGGATAGGGGGCGCCGTCCTTCCAGTCGAAGTAGACGAAGCCGGCGATGCGCAGGGCGCGGCGCTGCATCGAGAGCGCGTCGATCGTGTTGGCTACGAGCTGCGCCTGGCTGAGCGGATCGAACGTGAACGGGCTCCTCGGGCCGCCGCTGGCCCAGCCCAGCTCGGTGACCCACACCGGCTTTGCCGCATCGCCGTAGCGGCGCATGAGTGCCCGCGTGCGCCGCACCGCTGCGAGCACGCCGCGGGCGCTGGAGCTGTACGGGTGCAGCGCGAAGACGTCGAACCCGGAACGCCCGCCCGCCCGGTACAGCGCGCGCACGTAGGTCCCGAAGCGGATCCCGAGGCGGGACTCCGGCAGCCCGGCGCTGAGCACGCGTGCGCCCGGGTCGGCGGCGTGGATGGCCCGATGGGCCGCGTCCAGTAGCTTCGCGTAGGCCGCGGCATTCGGCCGGTCGCCCCAGTACTGGGGCAGGTTGGGCTCGTTCCAGATCTGCCAGTCGCGCACCGGCACCTTGTCGACGGACGGATGCTCGCGCCACAGCGAGCCGCGGGGGCCATAGCGCCCGACCATGACGCTGGCGAACGCCGCGAAGGTCGCGGGCCGGCGCGGCGGGTCGGCCACGTTGGCGGTCGGGGAGCGCCGCTTGCCGGTCGCCCAGAGGGGGGCGTGGAAGAGGATCGGCAGCACGGCGATGCCCTGCTTGGCCCCGGCGAGCACAAAGCGGTCGGTCTTGGCCAAGGCGAAGTGGCCCGGGGCGGGCTCGAGCGCCGCCCAGTCGAAGGTCTGCCGCACGATGTCCACGCCGAGCTTCCGCTCGCGCGCAAGCGTCGCGTCCTGGTAGCTCGGCGTGCCGTCGTAGGCGTCCTGGGAGACCAGCCCGACGAAGGTGGAGCGCGGCGCCGTCGCGTCGGTGCCCGACGACCCGCAGCCCGACAGCGCCCCGGCCAGGGGAGGGGCGAGGAGAAGGCAGAGCGAGGCCGCGAGCACCCGCGGCCTCAATGCGCCTCCGACGGGCGACGGCGGAGCACGACGACGGCGAATCCGGCGGCTGCGGCTGCCGCGAGCGCGGCGCCGACGAGCCAGGCGCCGCCGCCGTCGGGATCACCCACGGCGCCGGACCGGCGGCTGGCGGCAAGATCGCCTGGTCCTGCGGCGGCCAGCGGGCGGCCGGCGGGAAGCACGGCGCCGTTCTGGAGGGCGCCGGCGGAGACGCTCGTGGGGATGAGGTTGCCGAAGAAGTCGCGCGCCTGCTGGCGGCGGACGGGCTCGGGGAACGGGCCGTACAGACCCGCCCCGCCCTGCGCGTTGGCGGGCGGTGGCCCCGCCAGGGCGAGCGTGCCGACCACGGCCAAGGTCGCGAGCAGCGCGCGAGGCATGCAGGGAACCCTAGTGCTCAGTCCGCGCTCCCGGCGCTAATCCTTACTCGCCGGCGTTAGGCTGCTTCGCGTTGACGGCGGTCCAGCTCGAGCAGCCCGACGCCGCGGTCGGTGGCGCTCCGTGGCGCCGGCTGTACGGCCGGCCGCTCGCCGTGGCTGCGCTCGTCCTGGTCGCGCTGGACGCCATCCTGGCCGCCGCCGGCGCCGACGTCCCGGTGCTCGACGCGATGGTGCTGGTCCTGGCGCCCGGGCTGGCCTTCCTCCCGCTCCTGCCGGAGCGGGTTCGCGCCCACTCGCTCGCCACCGTGGCGATGCTGCCGACGCTGAGCGTCGCGCTCTCGATGGTGGCGATCGTCACCGCCGCGCGCCTCGGCCTCCCGGTCGACGCGACGTGGGTGCGCGTCCTCGAGGGCGCCGTCGTGCTCGTTGGGTTGCTGGCCCTCAGGGGGCCTGACCTGCGCGGCCGCCCACCGCGGCCGCTCGAGCTCATCGGGCTGATTGGCGTGCTCGTGGCCGGGGCCGTGCTGGGCGGACGGGTAATTGCGGGCTTCCCGGTCCCGGGCAACGACTGGGCCAAGTACGTCCTCTACGCCGACGAGATCCGGCGCCAGGGCTCGCTCCTCATCGACAACCCGTACTGGATGCTCGGCGTGCCGTTCCGCGAGGATCCCGGCGTCCCCGCGCTCTACGGCGCGTTCCTGGCCATGACCGGCGCCCCGGCGATCGTCGTCGTGCACGGCATCTGGGTGCTGATGGGCACGGCCACGGCCGCTGTGTATGCGTATGCACGCGCCTTCTGGGGCGCGGCCACGGCGGTACTCGCCGCCGCCCTGTTCGCAGTCGTCCCGATCGACCAGGACATCCTGGGCTGGCACGGCGTGCCCACTGTCGCGGCCATCGGCCTCCTCGTCCTCGCCTTGCCCTACGTCACAACGCTGATCGTCGACGGCCTGGGCTGGGCCTCCGCCGCCGGTCTCGGCCTCACGATCCTGGCGCTGGCGGCGGCGCACCGACTGACCTTCGTCGTGGCCGCCTTGGCGTTCGCGGGCGTGATCGTGGTCGCGCTGGTCGCGTTCGCGGGCGAGCGCCGGCGCCTGCTCGCCGGCCTGGGTCGCACCGCCGCGGCCGTGCTCGTCCTCGGCGGCGGCGTGATCGCGGACCTGCTCGCGCGCGAGCAGACCTTCGGTGGCACCCAGGACTACCGCGCCTATCTGCCGACCAAGCTCCAGTTCGGCTACTTCGCGCGCGACCTGACCTACGCGTTCGCGGCGGCGGGAGTGCTCGCGTTCGTCGCCCTGGCGGTGACGCGCCGCTTGCGCACCCGCCTCGTGCTGCCGCTGGCCTGCCTGCTCGCGGTCACGGTCGCGCTGACCTTCGGCTGGGTGGTCCACGTCCCGGTCGCCTACCTGCGCCTCGCCTACTACGCGCCGATTCCGCTGGCGGTGGGTATCGCCATCGTCCTGACGGCCCCGTGGGGACGATGGCGAGTGCTCGCGGCAACGGCGGCCGTGGGGCTGATCGCCGCCACCACGGTGATCGCCTGGGACCAGTCCAGCGTCGTGCGCGTGTTCTACGGGTTCACCGACCGCGCCTCGCTGCGCGGCCTGGACCTCGTCGCGCACGCCCTGCGGCCGAATGAGGTCGTAGTGACCGACCGTTGCTGGAGCTTCCAGACCGCCTGGCTGCTCCACACCCGCACGCTGGCCGCGCTCGATCCCGCCGATATCCAGCCGAAGGCCGAACTGGCGCGTGCGCAGTTGGCTTCGGCAATCCTGCAGGGAACGCCCCGTGGGCGTGCGGCGGCGCGGCGACTCGGCGTCCGCTTTCTGATCATCAACCCCACCTGCGCGTCGGTGTCCGGCGAAGCGAAATCCCCTCCGCTACTGGGCCGGCCGGTCTATGCATCGGCAAAACTTGCGGTGTTTCAACTACCGCATCGGTAGAACGCGCGATGGCTGCGCGCGCTTACGTCCGTGCGTCAGGTCTACGAGCGCTATTTCGGGCCGTGACTAGCCGGCCACGGAGGCGACGGCCTTCTGGAAGGCGGCGTACGCCGGCTTCTGCTGGCCGCCGAGGGTGAGCAGGCCGGTGTGCAGTCCCCAGAAGTCCTTGCCGCCCGCATAGGGCGGGCCGTCGCGCCAGCCGAAGTAGACGAAGCCGCGCAGCTTCAGGCTCCGGCGCTTGCGCGCTGCCAGCTTCACGAACTTGGTGATCTGGGCTGCCTGTCCTCGCGCTCCGACCCGCTGGGGGCTGCTGGGCCCGAGGTCCGACCAGCCGAGCTCGGACGCCCAGATCCGCGCGCCGTCGTGGTACCGCTTCATGATGTCGCGCACCCTCGTGATGTTCTTGATGACCGCGTTCGCGGTGCGCCCGTAGGGGTTGATCGCCAGGGTGTCGAACCACTTCTTCGCCCCCGCCTTGTACATCGCGGGGATGAACGTCTGCAGCTTGACGCCGATCCTGCTCTGGGGCATGCCCGCGGTGACGATCTCGATGCTCCGCGCGGCTGCCTTGATCGGCTTGTACGCCGCCTTGAGCAGAGCGGTGTACTGCTTCGCGTCCGGCTTGCCCCCCCAGTAGGCCTTCAGGTTGGGCTCGTTCCAGAGCTGCACGGCCTTGATCGGCAGCTTGGGAACGCTCGGGTTCTCCGACCAGAACGTCCCGTTCGGCCCGTAGCGCTTGACCACGACGGCGCCGAAGTCGCCCAGGTCCGCGTACTTGGTTGGCGGATAGGCCAGGGTCGGAGACTGGCGGGCCCGGAAGGCGGGCGCGCGGAACAGGATCGGGAGGACCGTCATGCCGGCGCGTGCGGCGTCGCCGACGAACGAGTCGTAGACGGAGAAGTTGTAGCTCCCCGGGGCGACCTCGATCTGCGACCAGTCAAAGGTCTGGCGCAACACCCGCACCCCGAACGATGCCTGGGTCGCGAACTGCGCCTGTCGGTACGCGCCGGGGTCGGCGAAGGTGTCCTCGGAGACCATGCCGACGAAGTCGCTCGGCGCTCCCTTGGGTGGCGCCGGCCGGTTGGGCGTGGCTTGGGCGTGCGCCGACACGGCGCTCAGGGCGACCAGTGACGCGACGAGCGCAGTGACGATGATGCTGCGACGCATGACGAGGTTCCGTGGCAGGGTAGCCGCGTTTCTCAACCGCGCATCGCTTGCGCGTGCACTTGTTGTAAGTGCGCATGTTCTAGGGCTAGCCGGCGCCGGCGGCCAGCAGCGCCTGCTGCAGTGCGTAATACGCCGGCTTGGGCTGCCCGTCCCTCGTCAGCAGCCCCGTATGCAGGCCCCAGAAGTCCTTGCCGTTGTAGGGACGGCCATCGCGCCATTGGTAGTAGACAAACCCGCGCACGTTCAGAGAGGTGCGGTCGCGCAGCAGCGCGCCGATCAGATTGCCCAGTTGGGTCGCCTGCCCCTGGGGCCCGACCCGTTGCGGCCCCCCCGGGCCGCTGTCCGACCAGCCGACTTCGGTCGCCCAGATGGGGGCGTCGTCTCCGAACCGCCGCATGAGGTTGCGCGCCCGCGCGAGGTTCCTGATCACAGCGGCCGCCGTGTGACCGTACGGGTTGATCGCGAGCGTGTCGAACGCACTCTTGGCCCCGGCCCGATAGAGCGCCGGAATGAACTTCCTCAGCGGCACGCCGATCTTGCTCTCGGGCATGCCGGCCGTGACGATCTCGGCGCTGGGGTCGGCCGCCTTGATCGGCTTGGCAGCGGCCCTGAGCAGCTTCGCGTACTGCTTCGCGTTGGGTGCCCGGCCCCAATACGCCTTCAGGTTCGGCTCGTTCCAGATCTGCCAGGACCGGATCGGCAGCTTCGGGACGTCCGCGTTCTGCGACCAGAACGTCCCGTCGGGGCCGTAGCGGTGGACGAGAACGGCCCCGAAGCGGCCCAGATCGGCGTAGCGCTTCGGCGGGTAGGCGATGGTCCCCGCTTTGCCGCCCCGGAAGCGCGGAGCGCGAAACAGGATCGGGAGGATGGAGATGCCGGCACGCGCGGCGTCGCCGACGAACGCGTCGTAATAGCTGAGGTCGTACCGGCCGCGCGCGACCTCGATCTGCGACCAGTCGAAGGTCTGGCGCAGCAGCCGTACCCCGAGCGACGCCTGGGTCGTCAACTGTTGCTGCCGGTAGTCGCCCGGCGCGGCGAACGCGTCGTCGGAGACCAGCCCGACGAAGTCGCTCGGCGCCCCGTTTGGTGGCGGTGGGGTGTCCGCGGACGCCGAGGTCACGGCGAGTGCGGCCAGCGACAGGACGGCGACCGCGACGGCGGCTAGGCGATGCATTGACCAGATCGTTCCGCAGGGATGCCCGTTCCGCGCCGGTTCAACCCCGGCGAAGTGCGTCAGCCAGGCTCGCCTTCAGCGCGTAGTACGCCGGCTTGGGCTGGCCGTCCAGCGTCAACAGGCCGGTGTGGAGGCCCCAGAAGTCCTTGTCGGAGTACGGCTGTGCGTCGCGCCAGCCGAAGTAGACGACCCCCCGCAGGTTGAGGCGCGTCCGCGCGCGCAGCACGGCGCCGACGAGGTTGCCCACCTGGGTGGCCTGCCCCTGCGGCCCGACCATCTCGGCGCTCGGCGGGCCTGCGTCTGACCAGCCGACCTCGGTGGCCCAGATCGGCGCCTTGTCGTGATACCGACGCATGATCCTGCGCGCCGCTGCGAGGTTCTTGATCACGCGGGAAGCGGTGTGGCCGTACGGATTGATCGCGAGCGTGTCGAACCACTTCTTGGCCCCCGCCTTGTAGAGGCCGGGGATGAACTTCTTGAGCGGCACGCCGACCTTGCTTTCGGGCATGCCGGCGGTGACGATCTCGGCACTCGGGTCCGCGGCCTTGATCGGCCCGGCCGCCGCCTTGAGCAGCTGCGCGTACTGCTTCGGGTTGGGACCGCGAGGCCAGTAGGCCTTCAGGTTCGGCTCGTTCCAGATCTGCCAGGCGCGGATCGGCATCCTGGGCACGGTTGGGTTCTGGGCCCAGAAGGTGCCGTTCGGGCCGTAGCGCCGGACGAGGACGGCGCCGAAGTCGCCGAGGTCCGCGTAGTTGGTCGGCGGGTAGGTCAGCGTGCCCGGCACACCGCCCCTGAACGCGGGAGGACGACAGAGGATCGGAAGGATGGCGATGCCGGCGCGGGCGGTGTCGGCCACGAACTGGTCGTACCAGCTCAGGTCGTAGTTGCCCGGCGCGACCTCGATCTTCGACCAGTCGAAGGTCTGGCGGAGCAGACCCACGCCGAGCGACGCCTGGGTCGCGAGGGTCATCTGCCGGTAGTCGCCCACCACTTGGAAGCTGTCCTCCGAGACCATCCCGAAGAAGTCGCTCGGCGGCGCCGCGGCGGGCGGCTTGGCTGCGGGCGGCTTGGCTGCGTACGCCGATGTCGCGGCCGCGGCGGCGAGCAGCACTATGACGAAAATGACAACGGCAAGGCGGCGCATCGAACTCCTTGTTCGGCAGGCGCGGCGATTCCCTTTACGACTTAGCCGTTGCGATAGGCGAAGTACGCAGGCTTGCGCTTCCCGGTGGAGGTCAGCAGGCCGCGGTTGACCTGAAGACCGTCGGGCCGGGGATCGTCGTCGTAGAGCGAGAACCAGCCCAGTGCGTAGATGCGCGACCAGCGGTCGGCCAGCCGATAGGCCGCCGTCGTCCACTTGGCCTGGACGGCTTGCGTCACGTGGAAGTTGAACTCGTAGTTGGCGTGATCGGTCGGGGCCGAGAACTCGGCCAGGAACAGCCTGAGCTTGTGGTTGCGCCCGGCCCTCCCGAGGTACTTGTCGAGCCAGCCGGTGAGCACGTGGAGGTCGGAGAAGTCGGCGAACCCGTGGCCCAGCGGCGGGTCCTTGAAGTTCGGGGTGCGGGCGGTAAACGGGTTGTGCCCGAACAGGTCCATGCGCGGCGGCTTGCCGTTCGGCAGGCGCAGGTTCTTGATCCAGTTCAGGGCCGAGATGTCGCCGGTGGTGAAGGTGCCCCCGCCGATGACCAGGTTGGACCGGCTGACCGCCTTCAGCGCGCCGTACGTGGCGTCGAGCATGGCGGCGTACTTGTGCGGCGCGCGCTTCATCGCCGCGGTCAGCGGCCGGTCGCGGCGCTCGTGCACGAACGGCTTGAAGATCTCCGCGCGCGAGGCCTCGGCCCACACCTGCCACAGGTGGACGCTCGGGTAGCGCTTGGCCGCGGCCTGGGCGAAAGCGGCGAAGTCGCTGGGGTCGAGCGGGGCGAACTCGCTCGAGTTGCCGCCGTTGGCCCAGCCCGGCGCGGTGGTCAGCTCGATCGAGACGCGCAGGCCCGCCGAGGCGGCGGCGGCGACGGCCTGGTCGAGCTCGGCCGGCCACTGGTAGGCGGGATCGTTCGGGTTCGTCGGGTCGGCCGGGCGGGTTGGCGCGACCGCCGCCCAAGGCAGGCCGATCTCGTAGATCTTGGCCCCGAGGTTCTGGTAGACCGGGAACTGCGAGACGCCGTTCCGGGTGACCGGACCCCAGATCGCCTTCTTCGGGTCGGCGCGCGCGAGCGCGTAGGCGGAGGGCCACAGCGCGAGCAGCGCGCAGAGGGCCGCAGTGCAGAAAAGGATCCGGCGCATCAGGGTGTAGGAGCGTAGCTACGGCCCGAAGTTGCGCACGGACGGCGCTACGTTCCCGCGCGGTGCGCATATTCATGCCCATCCACCAGGCCGACCCGGGCGGGATCATGACCGTCGTGCGCGGCCTGGCCGGGGCCCTGCCGAACGCCCTCGGCCCGGCCGACGACCTGGTCCTCTACGGCGATCCGGGTCACCAGCGCTGGGGCAAGGCGCAGCGCATCCTCCACCAGCAGGTGGGCGCCGCGCGGGCCGCGCGCGGAGTCGATCTCGTGCACTTGGGCGACTACCGGCCGCTGGTCGCCAGCCGCGCGCGCTTCGTGATCACCGTCCACGACCTCACGTTCTTGGACCGGCCGGACTGGTACCCGCGGGCGGTGGCGCTGTACAAGCGGGCGATGTTCCGCGCCGCGCTAGCCAAGCGCCCGGCGGCGGTGGTGTGCGTCTCGGCGCATTCGCGCTCGCGCTTCGAGGCCCACGCGCCCCGCTTCCCGCGCGAGCGGGTGCGGGTGATCCACCCGGGGCTGGCCCCGCCGCCGGACCTCGGCCCCGACGGGCAGCCCGCCGGCGCCCCCTACCTGCTCACCGTCGGCGCGCTCGAGCCCCGCCGCAACCACGTGACCCTGCTGAACGCGTTCGCGCGTGCCCGCGCCCACGGGCTGGCGCTGCGCTGGGTCGTGGTCGGGCGGCTGCACTACCGTGGCGAGCCCATCCTCGAGCGGCTGCGGGCCGCTCCCGGCGTCGAGGTGCGCGGCTGGGTCAGCGACGACGAGCTCGAGCGCCTGTACCGCGGCGCGCGCCTGGTGGCGCTGCCCTCGCACTACGAGGGGTTCGGCTTCGTGCCGCTGGAGGCGATGGCCCGCGGCGTGCCCGCCGTCGTGGCCACCGGCAGCGCGCTGGACGAGAGCGCGGGCGACGCGGCCCTGCGGGTCGCGCCCGGCGACGTGGGGGGCTGGGCGCAGGCGCTGGTGCGGCTGGACGGCGACGAGGTCCTGCGCGCCGACCTCGTGGCGCGGGGCCGCGAGCGCGCCGCCGGGTTCACCTGGGAACGCGCCGCGCAGGCGCACGTGGTCCTGTTTCGCGCCGCGACCGAATGAGTAGCCTCCGGGACGTGAGCGAGCCCCTCGCGACGCTCCGCGCGCGCATCGCGGAGCTGGTGACCGAGTACCACGACGCGGCCTTCGCGCCCGAGCCGTTCGTGCCGGGGGAGACGCCCGTGCGCTGCGCCGGACGCGTGTTCGACGCCGACGACATGCGCCACCTCATGGAGGCCACCCTGGACTTCTGGCTCACCTCGGGGCGGTTCGCCGAGCAGTTCCAGCGCGAGTTTGCGCGCTGGTGGGGCCAGCGCCACTGCGTGCTCGTCAACTCGGGCTCCAGCGCGAACCTCGTCGCGATCAGCGCGCTGACCAGCCCCAAGCTCGGCGCGCGCGCTCTCCGGCCGGGCGACGAGGTCATCACCACCGCCACCTCGTTCCCGACCACGATCAACCCGCTGGTCCAGAACGGGCTCGTGCCCGTCCTGCTCGACGTGGACGTGCCCACCTACAACATCGACGTCCGCCGCCTCGAGGAGGCGCTGTCGCCCCGCACGCGCGCCGTCGTGGTCGCGCACACGCTGGGCAACCCGTTCGACCTCGACGCGATCACCGCCTTCTGCGCCGAGCACGACCTGCTCCTGGTCGAGGACTGCTGCGACGCCGTGGGCTCGCTCTACCGCGGCCGCAAGGTCGGCACCTTCGGCGACCTCGCCACCGTGAGCTTCTACCCCGCCCACCACATCACCATGGGCGAGGGCGGTGCGGTGCTGCTCCAGAAGGGCGCGCTGAAGGTGCTGGTCGAGTCGTTCCGCGACTGGGGCCGCGACTGCTACTGCGAGCCCGGCGACGAGAACACCTGCGGCAAGCGCTTCGACTGGAAGATCGGCGACCTCCCCCGCGGCTACGACCACAAGTACATCTACTCGCACCGCGGCTACAACCTGAAGCTCACCGACATGCAGGCGGCGGTGGGCGTGGCGCAGCTGCGCAAGCTCGATGGCTTCGTGGCGGCGCGGCGGCGCAACTACGACCGGCTGCGGGCGGGGTTGGAGGACCTCGGCGAGCTCTTCGTCCTGCCCGAGGCAACCGCCGGCTCGGAGCCGAGCTGGTTCGGCTTCCCGCTTGCCCTGCGGCGCGACGCGCCCTTCGGGCGCCGCGACCTGCTGCGCCACCTCGACGAGCGCAAGATCGCCACCCGCCTGCTGTTCGCCGGGAACCTGGTCCGCCAGCCCGCGTACGCCGACGTGGCCCATCGCGTCGTCGGCACGCTCGACCAGGCCGACTTCGTCACCGACCAGGTCTTCTGGCTCGGCGTCTATCCGGGGCTGTCGGACGCCGCGCTCGACTACGTGCTCGAGGTCCTGCACGACGTCGCCGACCGCGGGCTGGCCGGCGGCGACCACCGCGGCCATCGCTGGCGCGCGGGCGCGCCAGTCAGCTGATCCGGTCAACCACCGCGCGGGCGATGGCCAGCGACGAGGTCGCCGCCGGCGAGGGCGCGTTGCGCACGTGCAGCACGCGGTCGCGGGCCGAGAGGACGAAGTCGTCGAGCAGGGCGCCGTCGCGCCCGAGCGCCTGGGCGCGCACGCCGGTGAATGCCGGGCGCACGTCGCCGTGGCGCAGGGCGGGGACGTAGCGCGCGGCCTCGGCCGCGTAGGCACGGGTGCCCGCGGTGTAGCGCAGCTCGGCGACGCCGGTGCGCCACCAGCGCCGCACCAGCCGCCACGTGCCCGGCCAGGCCAGCGACCGGAGGCGGGGCACGAGCAGCGCCGTGGGACCGAGGTAGACCTCGCCGTCGACGTGGCGGGTGAAGTGCACGCCGAGGAAGGGCAGGCCGGGGTCGGGAACCGGGTAGATGAGCGCGCGCACGAGCCCGCGGCGCTCGGGCACGAGCTTCAGGTAGGCGCCGCGGAACGGCACCGTCCGCGGGTCGGCCGGGGCGCCGCTGGTCTGGGCCAGCCGATCGGCGTCGCCACCCGCGCAGGCGACGACCGCGCGCGCAGCGATGGCGCCGCGGTCGTGCTCGACCACGCCCGGCCGGATGCCGCGCACGCCGCAGCCGAGCACGACCTCGCCGCCGGCCGCGCGCACGTCGTCGGCGTAGGCCCGGGCCACGGCGGCGAAGTCGACGATGCCGGTGTGGGGCGAGTGCAGCGCTGCGATCCCCGCCGCGGCCGGCTCCAGCGCCCGCAGCCCGTCGCCGTCCACCCGCCGCAGCCCGGGCACCCCGTTGGCGCGGCCGCGGCGCTCGAGCTCGTCCAGGGCGGGCAGCTCGCGCTCATCCAGCGCCACGATGACCTTGCCGCAGCGCTCGTGGGCGATGCCGCGCTCCTCGCAGTAGGCGTAGAGCTCGCGCGCGCCCTCCACGCACAGGCGCGCCTTCAGCGATCCGGGCGCGTAGTAGATCCCGGCGTGGATGACGCCGCTGTTGCGCATGGTCTGCTCGGCGCCGACCTGTGCGTGGCGCTCGAGCACGGTCACGCGTGCGCCCGGCCGGCGGCGCAGCGCCTCGCGCGCCACCGCCAGGCCCAGGATCCCGGCCCCGACGACGACGAGGTCGGCGTCGCTCACGGCAGGCCGGCGGCCTCGAGCACCTCGGCCGCGGGGCGGTCGAGGTCGTCGAGCACGCCGTCGAGCCGGTCGCCGGCCAGCTCGTGGACCTTGTGCGCGAGCTGCTCGGCGTTCATCGGCCGCTGCGGAGAACCGAGGGCGACCGCGACCCGCGCCACCTCGGCGTCGCCCGCGTGCAGCACCGCCTCCTGCTCGCCCAGGTTGGCGTCCACGGCCACGGCGATCCGCGACGAGCGCACCGGGGCCACGGCGGCGAAGTCGTCGACGTTGGGCGCGCCGCGCTCGAGCGCGAAGGCGACGAGGTAGGGGAGCGAGAACTTGGCCTCGAGGCCGTTCTGCGGCAGGTCGACGGCGGCCGCGGCGCGCGCGATCGGATGCACCGTGAGCGTCACCGGGCGCTCGATCGGGCGGGCGATGAGCGCGGCCTCGATCGCAGTGTGGGTCTGCAGGCAGCACGGATAGGCCTTGATCCAGTTGCGGCGCACGGCGGGCTGGGCCCCCGGCGTGGCCCAGCGTGCGCCCAGCGGCGCGGCGAAGCGGTCAAGCGCATCCTCGGGCACGCGCGCCCCGCCGGCCGCGAGCAGAGCCGCCTGTACGCCGGTCGACGCGGCCATGCCCACCTGCAGCGACTTGCCGTCCGTGCCGAAGGCCGCGAGCTGCCCGCCCGCGCCCAGCAGCGCGAGCGCGGCGGCGGTGTCCGCGATCTCCTCGCCGAATCCGAGCACGGTCGCGGCGGCCACGGCGGCGCCGACGGCGCCGGACACCGCGGTGGGGTGGCGCCCGGCGTCGTAGAGCGACGGGTGGCTGGCGCGGGCGAGCGCGGCCATGGCCTCGAAGCCGGTCGCGTAGGCGCGCAGCGCCACGCCGACGGTCAGGCCGGCGTCGGCGGCGAGCACGAGCGCCGCGGGCGCGGTGGGCGCGCTCAGGTGGGCGAGGCCCGGGGTCCACGTGTCGTCGAAGTCGAGGACGTGGCCGGCGGTGGCGGCGGCCGCGACGCGGTCGAGCAGCCCGTCGCCGGCGCGGGCGGCGGCCACGGCCGCGCGCTCCGAACGCCCGCGCGCCGCGCAGGCCAGCCAGTCGAGCATCGCGACCCGGTAGCGCTCCTCGTCGTTCACGCCCCCAGGATGCAGCATCCTTGGGCTCGTGCGACCGCTCGTCGTCCTCGCCGCGCTCGCGCTCGCCCTGGTCGCCGCGCCGACCGCGAGCGCCAAGCCCCGCCTCCTCGCCTTCACCAAGACCGCCGGCTTTCACCACGACTCGATCCCTGCGGCGGTCGAGGCCCTGCGCGCACAGCACCGCTACGCCGTCGACGTCACCGACGACGCCAGCGCGTTCACCGGACGCAACCTGCGCCGCTACGCCGCCGTCGTCTTCCCTCTCACCACCGGCGACGTGCTCGACCCCGCCCAGCAGCGCGCCTTCGAGGGCTACATCCACCGCGGTGGCGGCTACGCCGGCTTCCACTCCGCCACCGACACCGAGTACGACTGGCCCTTCTACGGCCGCTTGGTCGGCGCCTACTTCAAGCAGCACCCAGCCGTGCAGCCGGCGACGGTCGACGTCACCGCGCCGTTCGCCCGGGCCGCCCGCCTGCCCCGGGCCTGGACGCGCACGGACGAGTGGTACGACTTCCGCACCAACCCGCGCCCGCATGTCCACGTGCTGGCCACGCTGGACGAGTCCACGTACGCCGGCGGCACCATGGGCGCCGACCACCCGCTGGTCTGGTGCCACCGCAGCGGCGGCGGCCGCGCCTGGTACTCGGAGATGGGCCACACGCCCGAGTCGTGGGCCGACCCGGCCTTCCGCCGCCACGTGCTGGCCGGCCTGCGCTTCGCGGCGCAGGGCTGGCGCGGCGGATGCCCGGCCGTCTAGGGTCGGCCGATGAGCGACAACGAGGGCCTCGCCCGGCGCTTCTTCGGCGCCTTCGGCCGCGCCGACAGCACCGACGTCATGCGCGACGCCATGACCGAGGACGCGGTGACCTGGATCACCAACGCCGAGGGCGGGTCGGACCGCGTCGAGGGGCGCAAGGGCTGGATCGCGCGCGTGCCCAGCCTCGAGGGCGCCGAGGGACGCGTGGACGTGGTGCAGGTCGTGCCCATCGCGGCCGACCGCATGCTGACCATGATCGAGGTCCACGCCGCCCGCAAGGGGCGGACGCTGCACAACTTCGCCGCGTTCCTCACCCGCGTTGAGGACGGCCGCATCGCCGAGCTCTGGATGGTCGACGCCAAGCCGGCGGAGAGCGACGCGTTCTGGGGCACCTAGCCCATCAGCGCGCGGAAGTCCGTGTCGACCATCAGCCGGATCATCTGGTCGAACGTCGTGCGCGGCGCCCACCCGAGCCGCTCGCGCGCCTTGCTCGCGTCGCCGATGAGGTGGTCGACCTCGGCCGGGCGCAGGAAGCGCTCGTCGAGGACGACGTGCTCGGCGGGATCGAGGCCAACGTGGTCGAAGGCGATCTCGACGCACTCGCGCACCGAATGGGCCTCGCCGGTCGCGACGACGTAGTCGCTGGGCTCGTCCTCCTGCAGCATCAGCCACATCGCCTCGACGTAGTCCTTGGCGTAGCCCCAGTCGCGCTCGGCGTCGAGGTTGCCGAGCGCGAGCTGCTCGGCCCGGCCCGCCTTGATGGCCGCGGCGTGCCAGGTGATCTTGCGGGTCACGAACTCGCGCCCGCGGCGCTCGCTCTCGTGGTTGAACAGGATCCCGCTGGTCGCGTGCAGGTCGTAGGACTCGCGGTAGTTGACCGTGATGAAGTGGCCGTAGACCTTGGCCACGCCGTAGGGCGAGCGCGGGTGAAACGGGGTCAGCTCGGTCTGCGGGACCTCGCGCACCTTCCCGAACATCTCGCTCGACGAGGCCTGGTAGAAGCGCGCCTCGGGGGCGACCTCGCGCACGGTCTCGAGCAACCGGGCGACGCCGACGCCGCTGAACTCGGCGGTCAGCACGGGCTGAGTCCACGACAGCCCGACGAACGACATGGCGGCCAGGTTGTAGATCTCCTCCGGCTGTGCCGCCTTGAGGGTGTCGGTCAGCGAGCGGTGGTCGAGCAGGTCGCCCTGGTGCAGCTCGATGCGCTCGCGCAGGTGCTCGATGCGGTCGAATTTCTCCGTCGAGGCGCGGCGGACCATGCCGTGGACGTCGTAGCCCTTCTCGAGCAGGAGCTCGGCGAGATAGGACCCGTCCTGGCCCGTGATGCCGGTGATGAGGGCGCGCGGGGCGGCCATGCGGGGGCGGAAGGCTAGCCGGGCTCGGCGACCGCGGCGCGGTCTCGCAGCGCCGCCGCGGTGGCCGGCAGCCCGTCCCGCGCGGCCACGCGCGCCTTCCAGCCCAGCAGCCGACGGGCCTTCTCCACGCTGGGTGCGCGTCGGCGCGCACGGTCGTTGGGCGGCTCGAGCGAGCCCAGGTCGTCGCACAGAGCCGCGATCTCGGCCAGGCTGAGCTCCTCGCCGGCGGCGAGGTTGAAGTCCTCACCCAGGCCCGCCTCGGACGCCATCGCCACCACGATGCCGTCGGCGACGTCGTCGACGTGGGTGGGCGTGCGCGTCCAGCCCCCCGGCCCGGCTGGAGCAGCCCGCAGCACCTCGGTGGGCTCGGTGGGGCCATAGGGGTCGAAGGGGCGGCAGATGGTGAAGCGCAGCCCGTGCTCGGCGTGGGCGGCGCGGCAGTAGCGCTCACCGGTCAGCTTGGAGAAGCCGTCGGCCGAGTCGGGTGTCGGGCAGCTGTCCAGCGCGTCCTCGGGCGTGGGGAACACGTCGGCGCGCTCGAACACGGCCGGCGAGGAGACGAACACGAAGCGCTCGACGTCGTGATCGAGCGCGGCGCGGACGACGGCGTTGTAGAGCGCGTTGTTGACCTCGAGCAGCCGGTAGTCGGGCCCGCCGGTGACGGCGGCGAGGTGGATGACGTGCGTGCAGCCCTCCATGGCCTCGCGGGCCCGGGTCAGCGAGCGCAGGTCGCCGGTGTTGACCTCGCAGCCCTCGCGCATCCAGTCCGGCGCCGGGCGCTGATCGGAGACGCGGACCTCCCACGAGGGGTCGGGCAGGAGCCGGCGCACGACGGCTGCGCCGATCATGCCGGCTCCCCCGGTGACGAGGACGCGGTTCAAGGCCGGGAAACGCTACCGGCGGGCGGCGCGGGCGCTCAGGCGATGGCGCGCGAACTGCCGCGCAAAGCCGGCGACGAAGCGCGGGTTGTAGCGCGCGTAGCGCGGCCACAGCCGGCGCGGCTCCTGGGCCAGCCGGTAGACCCACTCGAGCCCGTAGTCCTGCATCCACCCCGGCGCCTGCGGGACGAGGCCGGCGTGGAAGTCGAAGGCGGCGCCGACGCCCACGAGCACCGGCGCCTCCAGGCGATCGCGCATGTTCGCCATCCACAGCTCCTGCTTGGGCTGGCCGATGCCGACCCACACGACGTCGGCCTGCGAGCGGTTGACGTCGTCGATCACCCACTGCTCCTCGTCCTCGGTGAGGGGGCGGAACGGGGTCGGGCGTGTGGGTGAGCCCTCGGAGACGTGCGGGGGCGAGTAGCCGCCGACGATGCGCACGCCCGGGTACCGGCGGCGCAGGCTGAGCGCGAGCTCGACGAGCGCGCCCTGGCTGCGCCCGCCGTAGAGGTAGTGGCGCACGCCGCTGGTGACCGAGCGCTCGAAGTAGCGGGCCATGAGGTCGGGGCCGTAGACGCGCGAGGCCTCGCGCTGGCCGAGCGCACGCTGGGCCCACACGAGCGGAACGCCGTCGGGCAGCACGAGGTCATGGCGCATGACCGCCTCGCGGACCGCCGGGTCCTCGCGGGCGACCATGACCAGGTGGACGGCGGCGGCGCACAGGAAGACGCGGTCGCGCGCCATCACGCGGTCGTCCATCCAGTCCATCGTCTCGTCGTACGACGTCAGCGCCAGCGGGATGCCGAGGACCGCCATCGTGGTGGGCGAGGCCTGGCGCGCGGGCGCGCCGACGGCGGGAAGTGACGACTGCGACGGCATGGAATCCGGTGTGGGGGCGGCCGCTGGAAGCGGTTCTGCGAGGGTCAACGTTGCAGCCGGGAAAGGGTTTCGGCTTTTTGCCGCTTGATCCCTCGCTCGCGCGCAAGCCCTCGGCCTTCCCGGTCGCGACGCCATAGTAACGCCCTCCCTGGGCTGAAATCCGGTATGAACGTTGCGCCGGGACCCGGCCGTACCATCCGGCCGTGGCCAGCGCTTCCGAGCAGCGCGACGTGATCGTCGAGCCCACCCACGGCGCCGACATCCTCGACACCAGCGAGGCCGGCCCCGCCGCCATCCGCGGCGGCACCCTCCGGGCCGGCGCCTACGCACTCGGGATCCTGCTCTCGCTGGTCTCGGCGCCGCTGCTCATCCGCCACCTCGGGGTCACGGGATACGGCCAGTTCGTGACCATCTCCTCGCTGCTGTTCATCGTCACCGGCATCGTCGAGGGCGGCCTGACCAACGTCGGCGTGCGCGAGTACACGTTGCTCGAGGGCGAGGCGCGCACGACGTTCATGCGCAACCTCCTCGGGATGCGCCTGCTCATCCCGGCGTTGGGCGGCGTGCTGGCGGTCGCCTTCGCCGCCGTGGCCGGCTACGGCTCGACGCTCATCGTGGGGACGGCGGTGGGCGCGGTCGGCGTCGTGCTCCTGCTGGCCGGCGGCAGCTTCACCGTCCCGCTGATCTCCAAGCTGCGCGCGGGCACGGTCGCCGGGCTCGAACTGCTGCGCCAGGTCATCACCGTTGCCGGCCTCATCGCGCTGGTGATCGCGGGCGCGTCGCTGCTGCCGTTCTTCGCCGTGCCCATCGTGGCCAACATCCCGGTGATCGTGGTCGGGTTCCTGCTCGTGCGCGGCCAGATGCCGATGCGGCCGACGCTGGACGTGCGCGAGTGGCGCCCGATCCTGCGCGACACGCTGCCCTTCGCGGCCGCCACCGCGCTCGGCTTCGTCTACTTCCGGGTCACGGTCATCGTCATGTCGCTGGTCTCCACCGCGGTGGAGACCGGGTACTTCTCGGCCTCGTTCCGCATCGTCGAGGTGCTGATCGCCGTGCCGGCCATGATGGTGACCGCGGCCTTCCCGATCCTCGCCCGCGCGGCACGCGACGACGCCGCCCGGCTGCGCTACGCGCTGCAGAAGCTGTTCGAGGTCTCGATCCTGTGCGGGATCGGCGTGGCGCTGCTCCTCATCGTCGTCGCGCCGTTCGCCATCAAGGTGATCGCCGGGGACAAGTTCGACCCCTCGGTGCCGGTGCTGCGCATCCAGGCCCTTGCGCTGATCGGCACCTTCCTCGTCGCGACGTGGGGCTTCGCGCTGCTCGCGCTGCGACAACACCGCGTCCTCATCTACACGAACGTCGCGGCGATGATCATCGCCGCCGTAGCCACGATCGTGCTCGGCCCGGCGCTGGGCGCGAAGGGCGGCGCGCTGGCCACGACGATCACCGAGTGGGTGCTGCCGATCCTCTACCTCATCGCGATGCTGCGGGTGCGGCCCGACCTGCGTCCGAAGCTGGCGGTGGTGCCAAAGGCGCTGGTGGCCGGCGGCGTCGCCGCGGCGGTCGCGCTCGTGCCCGGGCTGCCCAGCGCGCTCGGCACCGCGGTCGCCGCGATCGTCTACCTCGGCCTGCTGTTCGCGCTGCGGGCCGTCCCCGCTGAAGTTGTCCACGCCATCCCGCGCCCCGCGCGGATGCGCTGAGCCCATGCACGTCGGGCTGAACCTCGTCTTCCTCGTGCCCGGTGAGACCGGCGGCATGGAGGTCTACGCCCGCGAGCTCATCCCTGCGCTGCTGGCCGCGGGCGACGGCGACGTGCGCTTCACCGCGTTCGTGTCGCGCGAGGCGGCCGCGACCGATGGGCCGTGGCGCGAGATGCCGTCGGTGACCGTGCCCGTGCGCTCGGCCAACCGGGCCGACTGGGTGCGCGGCGAGCAGGCCCTGCTGCCACGGCTCGCGGCTGCGCACCGCGTCGACCTCGTGCACTCGCTGGCCACCACCGCGCCGGGCTGGGGGCGGTTTCGCCGCGTGACGACGATCCACGACCTGCATTACCGCACGATTCCCGAGGCGCACTTCGGCGTGCGGGCACTGGGCATGCGCGTGCTGGTGCCGCTGTCGGCGCGGCGCTCGCATCGCGTCATCGCCGACTCGCAGGCCACCCGCGACGACGTGGTCGAGTTCCTGCGCGTGCCGCCGGCCCGCGTCGACGTCGTCCACCTCGGTCTCGGGCGCCGGGCGCGCGCGGAGCCCGAGCCGTTCTCCGCCGGCGGGCGCCGCGTGCTCATGACCGCGGCGGCCAAGCGGCCGCACAAGAACCTGGCCGCACTGCTGGACGCGCTGGCCCTGCTCCCCGCCGGGGGCCGCCCGCTGCTGGTCCTGCCCGGCTACCCGACGCCGCATGAGGAGGAGCTCAAGGCGCGCGCGGCGGCGCTCGGCATCGAGGGCGACGTGCGCTTCCTGGGCTGGGTCGGCGACGGGCAGATGGAGGGCCTGTACGCGGCCGCCGACGCGTTCGTGTTCCCGTCGCTGTCGGAGGGCTTCGGCCTGCCCGTGCTCGAGGCGATGGCCCGCGGCGTGCCCGTCGCCTGCTCGAACCGGCCGCCGCTGACCGAGGTCGCGGGCGACGCCGCCCTGCTCTTCGACCCCACGAGCCCGCGCGCGATCGCCGGCGCCCTCGCGGCGCTCCTCGGCGACGACGCCCTGCGCGCACGCCTGCGGACGGCGGGGCCGGAGCGCGCGGCGCGGTTCACCTGGGCGGCCACCGCGCAGGCGACGCTGCGCAGCTACCGGCGCACGATGGGGCGCATCACGGGGCGCCCCACGGGGTCAAGTCTTTCTTTGCCGCACCTGGTGCGGCAAAGAAAGACTTGACCCCCCTAGGACCGCGCGCCGGCGAGCTCGGGCTCGGTGGGCTCGTCCGCGGCCTTGGCCGCGGACGTCGGCTCGTCGACGGGCTCGTCGCCCCGCAGCGCCGCTGCCGCGGCCAGGTGTCCGGCGGCGAACGCGGACAGGAGCGCGACGCTCGTCGTTGTGCGGTCGACGGTCACGTTGAGGTAGATGGCCACGTCGGGCCACGAGCCGGTCCAGTAGATCCACAGCAGCGCGAGGATCATCAGCGTCGCGCCGATCAGGTAGAAGGCGGCCAGGGGCCGCAGCCGCCGCGCCACCAGGCAGGCCAGCGCCACCCCGACCAGCACCGGCGTGGCCCAGGCCCAGGCGTTGATGTCCTGCAACTGGCCGAGCACGCCGTCGGTGGCGATCCCGAGCCGGAACAGGCGTCCGGTCAGGTAGCCGCTGGACAAAAGCGTGTGCAACGGCACGGTGTCGTTGGAGGGCAGCGAGTTCAGCGCCGCATAGGCCAGCCAGGGCACGATGAGGGCGATCGCGCCGACGCCGGCGAGCACCAATTGGCGCAGGGGGCGCCACGCGCGCTGGGCGAGCAGCACGAGGAGCACCGCGACCGCGATCGCCACCGCGAAGATCTGTCCCTCCTTCTTGGAGTTGGCCGCCGCGGCCAGGAACAGCGCTCCCAGGATCAGGTGGGCCGGGTGCTTGCGCTCGAGCCAGACGCCGAAGGCGAGGCCGCCGAGGGCGACGAAGATCGCGACGGTCAGGTCGGCGTTGCCCTGCGTGGGCGCGTTGGGCGTGCCGCCGGCGACGGCGATGGCCATGAGCGCGGGCAGCCAGATGATGATCCGGCGTCCCGGGCGCAGCAGCCACGCGGCGGTCCACAGCGCGGCGGCGAACAGGCCCCACTGCTCGATGTGGAAGTAGCGGATCGCCTCCTTGCCGAGGCCGTGGTAGATCGCGGCCTGGAAGGCCGGCTGCAGCAGCGGGTAGTCGATATGGAACGGGGCGAAGATCGCCTTGTTGGTGAAGACGCTCGAGTCCAGGCCCTGGGCGTGGTAGAGCGCGGAGGCGCGCAGGAACCACATGTGGGCGGGGTCCCACAGGGTGGGCAGGTCCTTGAACGACGTGCCGGCGAAGAGCAGGTAGAGCACGAGCACGGCGGCCAGGCCGATGACGAGCACGCGCTCGGGCGTGGAGCGGAATGGCAGCGCGCGCCCCGGCGCCTCGATGCGGCCGTGGCGGCGCAGGGCCAGGTAGCCGAGGCCGCCGGCCAGCAGCAGCGGCACCACGATCAGCGTGAACAGCGTGTAGGGCAGCCCGATGACCACGAGCAGGATCAGCACCAGCGAGACCAGGGCGACGCCGGCGAGGTACGCCGGGCCGAGCGCCCACAGCAGTCCGCGCGGGTCGTAGCGCAGGGCGCCGACCGCGGCCAGCAGCGCGCCGCCGGCGGCCACGAAGAGCGCGTGGACGAGCAGCCAGCCCAGGACGGTGCCGACGCTCACGCCTTGACCCTCCCGACCGCCTGCCCGGGCGCGAAGGTGTGGTACGTCCCCGGCTGGACCCGCAGCTTCAGCCACGTCGGGACGGCGCCGATGAAGACCAGGTATTGGGCCTTGTCGAAATCGACGTGCTCGTGGGGCATGAGCACGTAGGTCAGGCAGGCGTTGTCGGTCTGGCCCGGGCTCGTGGCGGCGTAGCTGGCGCCGGCCGGAAGCGTCTTGTTCAGGTAGTCGACGAAGGGGATGAGGCCGTCGGCGTGCCCGTCGGTCAGGCAGCGCTCGCGCGCCTGGGTCTCGCTCGTGCCCGCGTTGTCATGGCGCTGCGTGTTCGCGCGGTCGGCGCTCAGCCCGAGCTGCACGGGCATCACGATCAGGAACACGGCAGGCACGATCGCCGCGACGCCCGCAGGGATCGTCTTGCGGTTGAGCCCGCCCAGCGCCAGCGAGCCGACCGCGCCGATCGCCAGCAGGACGCCCGCGGCGATCAGCGTGAACTGAAGCCAGGGAGAAACCGACGGCAGCATGACGCCCGAGCAGGGTAGCCAGGCAGGCGGCGCGCCGGCGCGCCTACCGCCCGCGGACGCGTGTGGAGAAGAGCACCCACACGGCCTTGAACCCGTCGCGCCAGGTGATGTTCTTGCCCTCCTCGTAGGTGCGGCCGTAGTACGAGATGGGCAGCTCGTAGACGCGGAGGTTGCGCAGGCAGACCTTCGCCGTGATCTCGGGCTCGATCGCGAAGTCGCTCTGGCGCAGGTCGAGGGAGCGCAGGACCGCGGACCGGAAGGCCTTGTAGCCGGTCTCCATGTCCGAGATCGTCGTGTTGTAGAGGACGCCGGTCAGCAGCGAGAGGAAGCGGTTGCCGACCAGGTGCCAGAACATGTACGCGCGCTGGGCCTCGCCGCCGCGTAGGCGCGAGCCGTAGACGACGTCGGCGGCGCCGCGCGCGATCGGCTCGATGAGCCGCGGCACCTCGGCCGGGTCGTACTCCATGTCGGCGTCCTGGATGACCGCGATCTCGCCGTCGATGTGCTCGATGGCGTGGCGGATGGCCGCGCCCTTGCCCTGGTTGTGCTGGCGCAGAAGGAGCACGCCGTCGCGGGCCTCGACCAGGGCGGCGGTGTCGTCGGTCGAGCCGTCGTCGATCACGATCACCTGCTTGTCGAGGGGCAGCGCGGCGACGCGGTCGAGCACTTCGCCGATGGTCCTGGACTCGTTGTAGGCCGGGATGAGGAAGGAAACGCGCATGCTGGCGGCGGGGAAGGTTAGCCAGCGATCTACCCTGGCCCGCCATGTCGACGCACCCGTCGCTCAAGCGCGCCCTGCGCGCCCCCGAGGCCTGGTTGGTACTGGCTGCGCTGGTGCAGGTCGGCATCTCGATCTGGTGGATCGCGACCGACAGCCACACGCCCGACGCCGAGAGCGCGCGCCAGATCGGGTTCGCGTTCGCGTACACGGACAAGATCAGCGCGGGCGACCTGCTGGCCTCGTTCCACGGCACCCACAGCGCCGTACAGGACCTCTACCCGCCGATCCACGGGACCCTGGCCGCGGTGTGGGCGCTGGTGTTCGGCAAGAGCATCAGCGGCGCGCTGGTCGTGCAGCTGCTCGTGTACTTCCCGCTCATCGTCGTCGGCTCCTATGGCGCGGGCCGGGCGCTGTACGGCCGCACCGGCGGCGTGCTGGTGGCGGTCTTCGTGCTCGCTGTGCCCGTCCTCGGGCCGATCTTCCACATCTACCTGGTCGACACGGCGACGCTGGCCTTCGCGGCGCCGGCCGTCTGGCTGCTGCTTGCGTCGCGCCGCTTCGAGCGCCGCTGGTGGGCGCTTGCCGCCGGGGTGGTGGTCGGCCTGGGCATGCTCACGAAGACGAACTTCGCCTTCGTGTGGCCGGGGCTCGTCGCAGTCATGCTCATCCGCGGCGGCTGGCGGCAATGGCGCCACCTCCTGCTCTTCGCCGCCGCGCTGGCCGTGGTGGCGCTGCCCTGGTACCTGTCCCACACCGGCGACCTGCGTTCCCAGCTGGAGTTCTACGGAGCCAGCTCGGTGTCCACCTACACGCCGGACCTGGGGAGCCTCAAGCAGTACAGCCTGCGCCACCTCAGCTACTACCCGCGGGCGCTCATGGAGGTCGACGTCTACCTCCCGCTGCTGCTGCTCTTCGCGGTGGGAACGCTGTATTCGATCGGGCGGTTCGTGCTGGGCCGGGGCCGCGACGACTACACGCCGGAGCTCCTCGGCGGGCTGCTGGTCTTCTGGTTCGGCCTGCTCAACGTCGACCAGGCCGACTGGCGCTTTGCCCTGGCAGGCCTGGTCTACATCGCGCTGCTCAGCGTGGGCTGGCTGGTGGCGCTGCCCCGGCCGGCGCTGATCGCGGGGGCGTCAGTGCTGGGCGTGCTGTTCCTGGTCAACACCGTCACGACGAACTTCGGGCTGGGCAAGAAGGTCTCGGTGGCGGTGCACGGCGTCTCGGCCACCGTGGTGTCGGGGCAGGGGATCGTGGTCAACAAGCCCCACGGCATCTCACGGCTGCAGGACGGTCTGCTCGGCCTGCAGAAGCAGGGGTTCAAGCGCTACTACGTCTTCGGCCCCAGCGAGTCCCCACCCGACTTTGAGCTCGCCGGCGTGGGCACCATGGCCAACATCGCCGGCATGACCTTCATCGACCAGCCCCGGCTCCCCGCCGACACCGTCGCGATCCTGTCCCGGGGCGTGCGCCCGGGCGACCCGCCCCCATGCTCGTGGCTCACCGACCGCAAGCTCGGCAGCGGCGGGATCTACTTCGTACGTGGGCCGGTGACGACGAAGCAGCTGCAGGACGTCACGTTCGGAGCGCCCCTCTCGAGCGTGCACGTCGTCTGTCCGCGCTGACGTACTCGGCCGAGACGCGGTCCAGCGACGCCGCCATCGAAAGCCGCTGCGCGTTGCGCGCGAACCAGTCGGCGGTGCTCATGCGCAGGGCGGCGCCGCCCTCGTGGACGCGGACCATGGCGTCGGCGAGGTCGTCGGGGGCGGCGGACGCCGCCACCACGCCGTTGACGCCCTCGTCGACCAGCTCGGTGGCCGCGTTGTCGGGGTCGGCCACCACGACGCTCGGAGTGCCGCGGGCCGCGGCCTCCACGACGACCATCCCGTAGCCCTCGCGGCGCGAGGGCAGGACCATCATCTCGCCCTCGGCCAAGGCGCTGTCCACGCGCTCGGCGGCCACGAAGCCGGGCACGTCGACCGCGTCGCCGAGACCGGCGGCGGCCACCGCGTCCTGCACGGCCGGGCGCTCGGGGCCGTCGCCGAGGATGTCGGCCCGCAGGCCGGGCAGCCGCTCGCGCGCCCGGGCCAGCGCGGGCACGAGCGCCGGCACGCGCTTCTCGGGGATGTGGCGCCCGGCGAACACGGCCAGGGGCACGCGGGGCTCGGGGCCGGGGCGGGGCTCGAGCGGCCCGGCGTACTCGCCCTCGAGCACGGTGACGTCGCCGCGCAGGCCCTCGGCCCGCAGGCGGGCGGCGTGCAGGCGCGAGAAGCAGAAGGCGCGCTGGCGGGTGCGGGCGCACAGGCGCTGCACGAGCCAGCCCACGTCGCCGGCCCGGCCCAGGTACTCGCGCCAGTAGTCGCGCGTCCACACCTCGTGCCAGTCGACCACGAGGCCGAAGCGGCGCACCGGGCGCACCGCCGCGGCGGCCAGCAGCGAGAAATACGGGAACGACGCCGTGTGGACCACGTCGTAGTCGCCGCCGTGCCGGGCGAAGTGGCCCAGGCAGCCGGCGCCGAAGACCAGCGCCTGGTCGATGCGGCGGCGCCCGTCGTCGGTGTAGAGGCTGATGCGGGGCTCGAGCGCGACCACGCGCACCCCGGGCACGTCGACCTTTGTGCCCCGGTCCCACTGGCGGCGGGTCAGGAACGTGACCTCGTGGCCCTCGGCGGCCAGGCGCTCGGCGAGGTTCCGGTACCACCGCTCGGCGCCGCCGACGGTGTAGGGGAACAAGCAGTCGTAGACGAGGCAGATGCGCACGGGAAGCGGCAGGCTGACACACCGCCCGTCGCTAGCCTCCCCGGCCGTGCCGCTGCGCGTGGTCCTCATCGGCGGTGTCGCCCTCATCCTCGCCGGGCTGGTCTACGTGCTCTCGCAGTCCGGCTACGAGCAGACGGGATCCGACTCCGTCAAGCCCGAGACCTTCGCCGTCGTCCTCCCCGCCGGGGGCACGGTGTGCCAGGGCCCGGACGTCGTCGCGGCCAAGACCGGCCGCGTGAACATGCTCATCGGTTCCTACGGGAAGCCGGGACCGCCGCTGCGGCTCGTCCTGCGCCAGTCCCGCGTCGGCGTGGTCGCCGCCGGCGGCCTGGCCCCGGGGTGGAAGGAGGGCGCGGTCAGCATCCCCCTCGCCAAACCGCTGAAGACCATCGCCGCGCCGCAGCTCTGCCTCAGCAACCGCGGTGCCTCTCGGGTCGCGCTCGGGGGCGTGCACGCCAGCACGCCGGGCAGCCCCACGCGCCTGAACGGCAAGGTGGTCCCCGAGCGCCTGAGCCTCATCTACACCGAGAAGGACAAGCGCTCGGGCTGGTCGCGCCTGGGCGACCTGGCGTCGCGCGTGGGCGACGCGCACGGCGTCGGCGGCTGGGTGTTCTGGGCCGCGATCGTGCTCAGCGCGCTGGCCGCCGTCGGCACGGTTGTGGTGCTCGCGCGCACGCCGAGGGAGTCGTGAGGTGACGACGACCGTGCGCGACTCCTCGGCCGCCGCGGCGCCCCCGGCCCCGCGCGGGCCGCGCGGCATCCCGCGCGTGGCCTGGCTGTGCGCGCTCATCGCCGCCGTCAACGCGCTGGCCTGGTCGTTCTTCATCCCGCCGTTCCACGTCCCCGACGAGACCGCGCACTTCGCCTACATCCAGTACCTGGGCGAGAAGGGCACGGCCCCCAAGCACCCCTTCGCGGGCTTCTCGCGCGACGAGAACCAGACCCTGGGCGCGCTCGGCTTCTACACGACGATCGGCAACCGCAACGCGCGCGTGGCCACCGGGCCGCTTATGCGCCAACAGCTGGCCAAGGTCGAGCGGGCGCACTACTCGCGGGTGAGCCGCAGCGACGCCGGCAGCGCGACCAACAACCCGCCGCTGTACTACGCCGTTGGAGCGGTGATCTACGACATCGCGCCCACCGGCGACGCGGTGCTCGACCGCTTGCCGTGGCTGCGCGCGCTCTCGGCCCTGCTCGCGGCGGCCACGGTCCTGTGCACCTTCCTGTTCATCCGCGAGCTGTTGCCGGGGTCGCGCTGGGCGTGGCCGCTCGGCGCCCTGGCGGCGGCGTTCCAGCCGGTGTTCGGGTTCATCGCCGGCGGGGTGCAGGTCGACAACGCGCTCGACCTGTGCACGGCCGGGCTCATGCTGGCGATCGCGATCACGCTGCGGCGCGGCCTGACGTGGAAGCGCGGGGCGGCCGTCGGCCTGGTGCTCGCGGCGGGGCTGCTGGTCAAGACGACGATGATCGCCTTCGCGCCCGCGGCGGCGGTGGCGATCCTGCTGGCCGCGTGGCGGGCGCGGGAGGACCGGCGCGCGGTGCTCTCGGGTGTGGGCGCGGCCGCGGTCGCGCTGGGTGTGCCGGTGCTGATCTTCGTCGGGCTCTCGAAGGGCGTGTGGCACCGGCCGATCGCCGGCGCGGCCGACGCCATCGCCGCGACGCGCACGGCGGCCACACCGAACCTGCGCGAGCAGCTCGTCTACTCGTGGCAGTCGTTCCTGCCACGGCTGGGCTTCATGAAGAACGAGTTCCCGACCATGAGCTACCCCGGCTGGGACCTCTACTGGCGCGGGCTGGTCGGGCGCTTCGGCTGGCTGGACTACGACTTCCCGCTCTGGGTGTCGTGGGTGTGCCTGGGGCTCGGCGCGACCGTCGTGGCCGCGGCGGTGAGCGGGCTCGTCCGGCTGCGCGGGCTCATGCGCGGGCGCTGGGCAGAGTTCGGCGTCTACGTGCTCGCCGTGCTCGGCCTGCTAGCCACGATCACCGTGGCCGGCTACCGCGCGCGCCTGCAGAGCCCGATCGGGCAGATCTTCGAGCAGGCGCGCTACCTGCTCCCGCTCCTCCCGATCTACGGCGCGCTCGTCGCCGTGGGGGCGCGCGCGCTCGGGCGGCGCTGGGGGGCCGCGCTGGGCGGGCTCGTCGTGATGGCGTCGCTGGCGCTGACGATCTTCGGCCAGGTGCTTACGGTCAGCCGGTACTACGGCTGACGCCTGCATGTCGCTCCGCGCGGTGCTCACCGGTGGGCTGCTGCTGATCGCGCTCGGCGTGGCGGCGCTGCTGACGCTTGGCAACTACCCGCTCCTGGGCGGCAACCGGGTGGGGCCGGCGGGCTTCTTCACCGTCGTCCCGCCCGGCGGCGGCCAGGTCTGCACCGGCGCCCCCCAGCACGTGCCCGCCGGCACCGGGCAGGTCGTGGTGCGCACGTCGACGTCGTCGCCGGGGCCGCTCGACGTGACGCTCGTGCGCGGGGGCAGGGTGGTGGCGCAGGGGCGGCGCACGGCGCCCTACGACAGCGGCGACACCTACGTGCGGCTGGCCACGCCGCTGCGGGGCGCGTCGCGCTCGGTGGTGTGCGTACGCAACGGCGGGCCCAAGCCGCTCGGCCTCGCCGGCACGCCGGCCAACACGTCGCCCAAGGTGAAGCTGAACGGCAAGCCCGTCGACGCGCTGATCCGGCTCGAGTACCGCGGCGCTGACCCCGTGACCTGGTGGTCGCGCATCGGCGCCGTCGCGCGGCGCTTCGCCGACGGCAAGGCGAGCTGGGTGGGGAGCTGGACGATGTGGCTGGCGCTGGGCCTGTCGCTGGTGGCGATCGTGCTCGGGGTGGTGCTCCTGTGGCGCGGTCCGCGCCGGGCGGCGCTGCTGTGCGCGCTCGTGGCGGTGCTCAACGCGGCGACCTGGTCGCTGCTCGTGCCGCCGTTCCAGGTGCCCGACGAGGAGAGCCACACCGGCTATGTCCAGTACCTGGCCGAGACCGGCAAGGTGCCCAAGCCGGGGTTCATCGGCTACTCGGCCGAGGAGAACGGGCTCCTCTCGGTGCTCGACTTCGGCGGCGTCATCGGGGTCAAGGACAACCCGCCGCCGCAAGGGCCGGCGTTCGAGGCGCGGCTGCGGGCGGTCGAGCGCTCCCACCCCAGCCGGGTGGGCGGCGGCGACCCGGCCGGCACCGTCGTCTACCCGCCCGTGTTCGCCGGGTTCGAGGCCGTGCCGTACCTGTTGTCGCCGACGGGAGACTCGCTGCTCGATCGCCTCGTCTGGATGCGCTTGCTGTGCGTGCTGTTCGCGGGCGCGACGGTCTACCTGACCTACCGGTTCCTGCGCGAGCTGCTGCCGGCGACGCCCTGGGCCTGGACGACCGGCGCCCTCGCCCTCGCTTTCTTCCCGATGTTCGACTTCATCTCGGGAGGTGTGCAGAACGACGACGGGCTGTATGTCTGTGCCGCCGGGCTGTTCTGGGCCATGACCCGCGTCCTGCGCGAGGGCCTCACCGTGCGCCGCGGCCTCTTGGTCGGCGGGACGCTGGTGCTCGGGGTCCTCATGAAGTACACGATGATCGGGCTGGTGCCCGCGGCGGTGGCGACGATCGTGGTCGCCCTGTGGCGCGACCGCCGTGCCGGCCGGCCGCTCCCCTGGGCCGGGGTGGGGGCTTCGGCGGCGATGGTGGCGATTCCGCTGGCCGCCTACGCGGCCCTCTCGCACTGGGCCTGGGGCCGGCCGCTGACCGGTCCGCTGCGTGCGTCGCACCCGGCGGTGGCAAGCCCCGAGCCGGCGACGATCGCCGGCCAGCTCTCCTACGCGTGGCAGCTGTGGCTCCCGCGCCTGCCGTTCATGGACGACAAGTTCCCGGCGATCACGCCGTTGTGGGACACCTGGTACCGCGGCGAGATCGGCCGGTTCGGGTGGTTGGACTACGGCTTCCCGGAGTGGGTGGCGATCCTGCTGCTGCCCGTGCTCGTGGCGGTGGTGGCGTTCGCCGTGCGCGAGGTGGTGCGCGTGCGCCCGCGGGTGGGCGACCTCGCGGTCTACGCCCTCGCGCTGCTGGGCGTGATGGCGCTGCTGTCGATCGTGGGCTACCACTACGAGTTGAAGTTCGAGACCTACTTCCAGTCGCCGCGGTACCTGTTCGCGCTGCTGCCGGTGGGGGCGGCGGTGGTCGCGGTGGCAGCCCGGGGGGCGGGGCGGCGCCTCGGGCCGGCCTTCGGCGCGGGGCTGGTGATGGTCGTGATCGCGCTGTCGGTGTTCGCTCAGCTGGCGACGCTCGAGCGGTACTACGGGGCTTAGGGGGTCGGTGCCGGGCCGCGGGCGGCGGGCGGCGGTGGCGGCGGACCGAGCGGCGGGTTGGGCGCCCGCGGCGCTGGAACGGCAGGCAACGGGGTGGACGGGTCGGGCGGCGGCGGCACACATCCCTCGGACGCCGCGGTGAGATGCAGATGGTGCCGCGAGCGCCGCAGTCTCGTGTCAAACCGCGTGTCTCCATGCGCTTTCGGCCGTTGGCGGGAGACGTGAACCACCTGAGGGCTGATAGTCCGACCCGAGGTGGTTCACGCCCGGTCTCACCCTTTGTCGCCTGCCGTGGGACCCGGGTGGCGCCGCCGGGCGGCTCGGTTTCGCCGCACGTCGGCCGGAGCCTCGCACCCTCGTCGACTGCCGTTGTCCGCTGCGGGCGGCGGTGGCGGCGGACCGAGCGGTCGGCTGGGCGCCCGCGGCGCTGGAACGGTAGGCAACGGGGTGGACGGGTCGGGCGGGGGCGGCACACATCCCTCGGACGCCGCGGTGAGATGCAGATGGTGCCGCGAGCGCCGCAGTCTCGTGTCAAACCGCGTGTCTCCATGC
>DATBDE010000041.1:0-9682 GCA_036270095.1 Solirubrobacteraceae bacterium
GATGGTCAAGCCGTTCCTCGCCACGTTCGGCGACCGGCCGCTCGACACCATCGGGCGCGCGGAGGCAAAGGCATGGGCGCAGCGCCACCCGCACGCGGCCAAGGTTGCGGCCGCGTTGTTCAACGACGCCATCGACGCGGAGGCTGCGAGCAGCAACCCGTTCGCCCGGCTCGGCCTCGCTCGTGGTGGTGGCCGGCAGGACGCCATCCCTCTGACCGAGGAGCAGGTGCAGCGTCTGGCGGACTGTTCGCTGACCGCGCTTGACCGGTTCTACGGACCGACCGTCCGGGCCATGATCCTCTTCCACGCCTACACCGGCCTGCGGTCCGGCGAGTTGTGCGGCGTCGAGTGGCGCGACCTCACGGGCGATGAGCTCGTCGTGGCACGACAGGTCCGCCCGGACGGTTCGCTCGCATTGCCAAAGACCAAGCGGATCCGCCGGATCGTCGTGCCGCCGATCGCACTCGACGCCGTGGGCACCGTGCCGCAGCAGTACGACTGGATCTTCCCGTCCGCGCGTGGCAAGCGCATGGCGCGTGGCTCGCACCTCTACGCCTTCAACCAGGTCAAGCAGGCCGCCGGCCTACCGCGCATCACGCCCTACGATCTGCGGCACTTCTGCGGCTCGCTACTCGCCAATCGTGGCCTGCAGGCCCGCGACATCGCCGAGCAGCTCGGCAACAGCGCCGAGGTCTGTGAACGCGTGTACGTCCACGCCTACGAGGACCGCACCCGCGACCGACTGCGCATCGCGTTCGGCGGTACCAGCGCCGACCAGGCGAAGGAGGCACTCGGATGATCGCCGGTGGACACGGTGACATGACCGGTGACGTGAACGCTCGATCTGCGCGAAAGCAGCGGGTTTCGCACCTGCCGGGGGCGCCTACCGAAGGTTCTACGGGCCCCTCGGCCGTGCAATCGGCGGTCGCAGTGCCTTGGAAGACGTTGACGCTCAAGCTAGGGCGTCCCAGGAGGCTCAGGCACGCGGTCTGGGAGTCCTCGGGGGCGGGCTGCACGCCCAGGCCCTGGGCACCGTCGTTGACGCAGTCGCCCTGGTTCTTAAACGGCTCGCCCGTCTGCGAGACGAGCGATTTCCAACCACCGTGCCGGCATTGTCTGGCAGCGTCCTTGTTGCCGCCCTTGGCCGCTCCCGCGGGTCCAGCTGCGACCACGCTGACCGCGACGGCCAGCACACCGATGACCACCCAGCACCAGAGACGACGCATCACAACGTCCTTGCGCAGCTTTCCGCGCCCACCGTAACCCTCATCCCGCCCGCGCCTCCGCGACCCGCGCCACCTCGGCCTCGCCCTGCGCCCGCCCGGCCCGCGCCGACGGCCCGAGCCGGTTGGGGTCCAGCGCCTCGAGGTCGCCGAGCGCGTCCAGGGGAGGCGTCGTCGGGCGAGACCTCGATCACCGTCGCGCCACCCGCGCGCAGGCCCTCGATCTCGGCGTCAAGGGCGGCACGGCTCAGCGGCCCCATCCCGCCCGGCAGCGCCCGGTGGTCGATGAACAGCAGCACGAGGTCGTAGGCGGCCGCGAGGTCGGCGTTCGTGACCGAGCGCGTCCCTCCGTCCATGTAGCGGCCGCCCTGGATACGCACCGGCGGGAAGAACTGCGGCACGGCGCTCGAAGCCGCGACCGCCTGCGCCACGTGCACGCGGTCGCTCGCCCGGAAGACGCGCAGCCGCCCGCTCTGGGCGTCGACCGCGGTGATGGCCAGCGCGGGGCTGGGCCAGCGCAGCCGCCGCAGGTACAGCGCGACCAGCGCCACCCACACCGGCCACGGCATCGTGTCCGCGGCCAGGGCGGCCCGGCCCTCGATTGCGCGCGAGGCCTCGGTCGAGGTCGGGGCGTCGAGAAGCTGGGCGCCGAGCTGCTCCAGCACGTCGGGGCTCGGCTTCGGCGCCGCGCGGTAGAGCCGGACCAGCAGCTCGCGCGCGGGCACGCGCTCGGCGCCCAGGAAGCGGTACTGCTTGGCGAACGAGCGCCCGCCTACGACCTGCGTGCCCACGACGCTACCCGCCGATGTGCCGAGCACGAGGTCGGCGGTGCCGAGCGGGATGCGCGCGGCCTCGAAGGCGGCCAGCACGCCGGTCAGCCAGGCGGCGCCGGTCAGCCCGCCGCCGCCGAGCACGACGGCCCGCCGGTAAACTCGCGCCTCCATGGTCATCGCCTCCTACGCGTTCGACGTCACGATCTGTCTGATCATCGTCTTCGGGGGCATCGGCCTGCTCCTGAACGCGATCATCGTCTACGCGATCGTGCAGGCGCTGGGCGAGCGCAAGCAGAACCGTGAAGCCGCCGAGCGCACCGGGGCGCTCGGCCCCAGCTCCGGCTGAAAAACAAAAAGGCGCAACCCCGCGCCCCCTTGGCTGTTACGACTACCCGGGGCTTGAGACGAACGCTGCTCATCACCGCGCTCGCACTGCTCGTGTGTGCGCCGGCGACGGCCGTGGCAAAGCCGCGGCAGTCGCCCAGGCCGGCTAAGGCACCGAGGATCACAAAGGTCGGGTGCCTGCTTCGCTGTGCCGAGGGTGCGCCGATCATGGTGCAGCCCGGCGGCAAGCTGCAGATCTGGGGCCGCGGCTTCAAGCACGGCATGGTCGCGAGCTTCCCGCGGAAATCGAAGGTCCACGGCTCGAAGAAGCGCGTGACCGCGCTGGTGCGCCAGCGCGCAGGCGCTTACGCGGTGACCGTGCCGCTGCTGGCGCGCTCCGGAAAATTCACGGTCACGGTGCCCGGCGGCACCGCGTCCAACCCAGCGGGCCCGGTCGCCATCCGCAAGCCCGCGCCGGTGGCCAAGCCGCCGCGCTCCGATCGGCCGTCCGGCAGCTCGCCGTTCGACACCAACGTGATGTGGCTCTGGTACGTCTCGAAATCCGAGGGCGGCAACATCGGCAGCATCGTCGCCCGGGCCAAGCAGAACGGCATCGGGACGCTGATCATCAAGGCCTCCGACGGCGGCTCGCCCTTCATCGGGCAGTTCACGCCGCAGCTCGTGGCCGCGTTCCACGCCCAGGGCATCAAGGTCTGCGGCTACTCCTACGTATACGGGAACAACCCGGCTGGCGAGGCCGCCCAGGGCGCGGCCGTGGCCCAGACCGGCGCCGACTGCCTCGTCATCGACGCCGAGGGCGAATACGAGGGCAAGTACGCGGCCGCCACCACCTACATCCGCGACCTGCGCCAGGCGGTGGGCGACTCGTTCCCGGTGGCGATCGCGCCGTTCCCGTACGCCGACTTCCACCAGTCCTTCCCCTACAGCGTGTTCCTCGGACCGGGTGGCGCTCAGTACGACCTGCCGCAGATGTACTGGAAGGACATCGGCGACTCGGTCGACGCGGCCTTTGACCACACCTACACGTGGCACCGCATCTACGACCGGCCGATCTACCCGCTGGGGCAGACCTACTCGAGTCCCTCGGCGAACGACATCGTCCGTTTCCGCCAGCTCGCCCAGGCCTACGGCGCCGGCGGCATCAGCTGGTGGGACTGGCAGGAGACCGGCGCCTCCCAGTGGGCCGCCGTCGGCCAGGCGCTGCCGCCGCTGAGCGGCTTCGCGCCCACGAACAACTGGCCGGCGCTGAAGCAGGGCTCGTCCGGCGACGCGGTGGTGTGGCTGCAGATGCATCTCCTCGCGGCCGGCCAGCCGGTCACGGTCAGCGGCAAGTTCGACGTCGCCACTGCCAACGGGGTGCGCGCGCTGCAGACCAGCGCGGGGCTCCCGGTGACCGGGGTCACGGACCAGGGGACGTGGGCGAAGGCGCTGAACTACACGCCGACCGCAGTGGATTGGACCCAGCAGGCCAAGCCCGCCCGCGTGGCCAGCTACGCGCGCGCCGCGCCGGACGACAAGATTTCGGCCCGGCCGCACTAGAACAGCCGGTACCGTCCTTGGCGTGGCTGGCGTGGTGTGCCAGAGCTGTGGGACGGAAGGACCCGAGGGCACGCGCTTCTGCATGAACTGCGGCGCGGGGCTGGAGGAGCGCTGCCCGTCGTGCGGCGAGCCCGTCCCAGCCGACGCCCGCTTCTGCCCCCACTGCGGCACGCCGTTGCAGGCCGGGGCCAGATCGCCGGCGGCGACGCCGGCAGTCGCCGAGGCACCGCCCGCCGAGGAGCGCCGCCAGGTCACCGTCCTGTTCGCCGACCTCTCCGGCTACACCGCCGTGGCCGAGCGCATGGACCCCGAATCGGTCAAGGCCCTCGTCGACCGGAGCCTGCGGCGCCTGGGCGACGAGGTCGAGCGCTTCGGCGGCCAGGTCGACAAGTACATCGGCGACAACGTCATGGCCATCTTCGGGGCTCCCGTCGCCCACGAGGACGATGCGGAGCGCGCCGTTCGCGCCGCCCTCGGCATGCAGGAGGCGATGGGCGAGATCAACGCCGAGCTCGAGCGCGACTTCGACGACGTCTCCTTCGAGCTGCGGGTCGGCGTCAACACCGGCGAGGTGCTGGCCGGCCGCGTGGGGGAGAGCTACACGGTCATCGGCGACACCGTCAACGTCGCCGCGCGCCTGCAGGCGGCCGGGCAACCAGGCAGCGTCACCGTAGGCGACCGCACGCGCCGCGCCACTGCGGCGGCGATCGCCTACGACACGCTGGAGCCACTGGACCTGAAGGGCAAGGCCGAGCCCGTCCCCGCCTTCGTGGCCACGAGCGCCCTCGCCGTGCCCTCGCCGCGCCTGCAGGTCGGGCGCGAGGCACCGCTCGTCGGACGGGCCGACGAGGTCACCCTGCTCGAATCGGTCTACCGCCGCGTCGAGCGCGAGGGCCGCCCGCACCTGGTCACGCTGGTCGGCGCCGCCGGGGTGGGCAAGTCGCGCCTGCTGCGCGAGCTCGACGCTCGCCTGCGTGCGCGCGATCCGGCCCCGAACGTGCGCCAGGGCCGCTGCCTGCCCTACGGGTCGAGCATCGTCTTCTGGGCCCTCGGCGAGGTGGTGCGGGCCGAGTGCGGCATCGTCGACGCCGACCCCTCCGAGGTCGCGTGGCGCAAGCTGACCGACCGGCTCGAGGAGCTGCTGGTCGAGACCGGCGAGCGCGTGACCAAGGAGACCGGCCTGCGCCAGGCCGCGCTGCTGGCTCGCCTGCTCGGGATCGAGGCCCCGGAGGCGCTGTCCCCCTCGGAGTCCGCCGATCCCCAGCGCACACGCGAGGCCTTCTTCTCCGTCGTGCGCTGGATGATCGAGGCGATCGCGGCCGAGCGACCGATGGTCCTGGCCTTCGAAGACATCCACTGGGCCGACGACGGCATGCTCGACCTCATCGAGCACCTGGCGCAGTGGGTGCGCGGGCCGCTCCTGCTGCTCTGCCTGGCTCGCGACGAGCTGCTCGAGCGCCGCGCGAGCTGGGGTGGCGGGCGCCGCACGGCCACGTCGATCTTCCTCGACCCGCTCACGCCGACCGAGACGCGCGACCTCATCGCCTCGCTGCTGCCGGCCGACGCGGGCATGCCCGAGCTCGTGCCCAAGGTCGCCGAGCGCGCGGGCGGCAACCCGTTCTTCGCCGAGGAGATGGTGCGGCGGCTGGTCGAGGAGGGCACGTCGGACGCGACCGCGCTGCCCGACACCGTGCAGGCCCTGCTGGCGGCGCGGCTGGACTCGCTCGACCGCTTCGAGCGCCGGCTCGTGCAGCAGGCGGCGGTGGTGGGGCGGACGTTCTGGGCCGACGCGCTGGCGCCGGTGGCCGAGGCGGAGGGCCGCGACCTCGAGCGCGCGCTGACCGCGCTGCGCGACAAGGACATCGTCGTGCCGGGGGAGGGGACCGCGCTGTCGGGCGAGCCCGAGCTCGCGTTCAAGCACGTGCTCATCCGCGACGTGGCCTACGCGATGCTGCCCAAGGCGGTGCGGGCGCGGAAGCACTACGAGGTCGGCGGCTTCATCGAGCAGCGCGCCGGCGACCGCACCGATGAGATCGTCGCGCTGCTGGCCGAGCACTACGCGCGCGCGGCGGCGCTGGGCGACGAGGCTCGCTTCGAGGCCGCCGAGCTGCAGCCCATCCAGGCCAAGGCGGCGCGCTTCCTCGAGGCCGCGGGCGACGCGGCCGCCGCCTTCTACTCGAACTCCGAGGCCTTCTCGCACTACCAGTCGGCACGCGAGTTGGCCGCCGACGCAGGCGACCGCGCGCGTATCGGGGAGAAGCAGGGCGACGTCGCGCTGCGGCTCGGCCGGGTCAACGCGGCCATCGCCGTGTGGGAGGAGGGCCTCGAGCACCACCGCATGGACGAGGACCTCGAGCGCGTGGCCGGCCTGCATCGCAAGATCGGTGCCGGCCTCGCGCACAAGGGCGAACGCAAGGCGGCCATCGAGCACCACCAGAAGGGCATCAACCTGCTCAAGGACGGGGCGCCCAACCTCGAGCTCGTGCGCCTCTACGAGGAGGCCGCGTGGCTGTACATGCAGACGGGCGACAACATGCTCGCGATCTACGCGTCCGAAAAGGCGCTGCGCCTGGCCGAGCGGCTGGGAGAGACGCGGGCGGCCTCGCGTGCGCACGGCATCTTCGGCCGCGTGTTCGGCCGCATCGGCGACAACGAGAAGGCGCGCGAGAACCTCGAGCGCTCGGTCGAGCTGGCCCGCGGCTCCGACGACGGCGAGACCATCCTCGCGCTGCTCGCGCTCGGCCATCACCTGGAGATCTCCGAGGCCGACTACAGCGGCGCCGAGGCCGCCTACCGCGAGGGCCTCGACCTGGCGGTCGAGGTCGGCGACGTGCCCACGCAGGTCGAGCTGCACGCCGGGCTGGCCCAGCTCGCCGTCTACCGCGCCGACTGGGCGGGCGTGCGGCGCTCCTCCGACGCGAGCGCACAGCTCTCCGAGCGCGAGGGACTGGTCGGCAAGCTGTGCCTGCCGTCGGCGCTGCGCGCACTGCTGCACTGGCGCGACGGCGAGTGGGACGAGGCCGAGCGTCTGTACCGCCGCGCCCACGAGCTCGCGGTCCAGGTGGGCTGGTCCGAGGTGGCCTTCACGGCGCTGTTCGGGCTCTCGGCGGTGCTGCGCGACCGCGACGACGCCGCCGGCGCAGTGACGGCGCTGGCCCAGGCACTGGACGTCTGCGAGCGCGCCGGGCTGATCGGCCAGTCGATCCAGGCCATGTCCTCGCGGGCGATCGCGCTGGCGATGGGCGGCAAGGCCGAAGCCGCGCGCGAGGCGGCCGAGGAGGCGGTCGAGCTCGCCGCACGCCTGCACTACCCGGTGGGCGAGGCCGCCGCGGCCGAGGCCGACGGCGCCACGAGCGGCGACGTCGAACGGCTGCGGGCGGCGCGCACGCGCTGGCTCGCGCTCGGACGCCCGCTGGACGCCGCGCGCTGCGAGCTCGAGGCCGGGCGCGCGCTGCATGGCGCGGTTGCCGAGGAGGCGCTCGAACGCGCCGCCGCCGAGTACGAGTCACTCGGCGTTCCGCATCGTGCGCAGGCAGCGCGCGCGGCGGTTGCGCGCTAGCGGTTAGGGTCGGTCCTCAAGGTGGAGAATTCGGGCCTCCCGCCGCTTCCGCCGGACCCGCCGCGGTCGTCGCCGTGCTCGTGGGCAAGACGGCCGAGAAGGCCGGCAACGAGCTCGACAAGGGCCTGCGCCGGGTGCAGACATCGACGCGATCACCAACCAGCAGGCCGACGGCGTCGAGCTCGGCACGGCGCGCAGCCAGGTGCTCGACCAGCTCGGGCCGTCGGCGCGCTTGGGCGGCAACTGCGTCTTCTATCGCGTGCGCGGGGGCGCGCTCGGCGACGAGTGGCGGTTCTGCTTCGCCGGGATCGCGCTGACTGACCGCTTGACGTCCAAGAGCCGGGTCTAGCTCTCGGGCACCTGCTCGAGGGCCGCCTCGCGGTGCAGGTGGAGCTGGAAGCGCGCAATCTTCCCGGTGCCGTCGATCTCGAAGAGCATCGCGCTGTCCATCTCGATCTCGATGCCGCTGAGCGCGCCGCGGCCGAACTGCCGCACGGTGGTGAGCACGTGACGGTCGCCGATCGGCTCGACGTCGAGGACCTCGACGCGGTGCTCGTCCCATGCCTCGACCCATTGCCGAATCCACTCGCGGTAGCCGGCGGGGCCGTGGAACGTGCCGCCGTTGGGCAGGTCGGGCGAGCTGAAGACCTCGACATCCTCGGCGAGGAGGGCGAGCACGGCCTCCTGGTCCGTGCGGTTGTAGGCGTCGATGGCCTGCCGCGCGATCTCGACGTTGCGCTCCTCCACAGCCCGATCACTGTACGCCGGACACGCTAGATTCGGACCTGCCTGGTGGGCGTAGCTCAGCTGGTAGAGCTCCGGGTTGTGGTCCCGGCGGTCGCGGGTTCGAATCCCGTCGCTCACCCTCCACGAATTTGGCTCTAGGCCGGGAGCTCCGCATGACATGCTCGCCCGCGACGTGCGGGCGCGGGGAACATGTGGGGAACATTTCTCTCTTCGGGATGCCTCTTTCGTGGCCTCGCGGAGGGCGCGAAGCCGGTTCCGGAGCAGCCGGCTGGCCCCGGATCGCCGACGCAGCGACGATCGAGCGTGCCATACGAGCTAGCCGAGGCGTGAAGCGCCGGGTCCGGGTGGCATACATCGCGACGGTCGCCAAGCGACATCCTATTCGTCGTAAACGACGGGCGATCACGAATGCCTCCGCTGCCGACAGCCCGGTCATCCGGGCCTTCGGTGAGGCTTGCAAGCCCCGCAGCTGACGGCTTTCGGAGCCGCGTGGTTTAGTTCCAGCGGTAGGCCAGCCGTAGTCGTGGGATCGAGACCGGGGGTTTGACGGATGAATCGTTCGTGGTGCGGAGCGCGCGTGCGGCGCGTGTTGCTGTTTGTCGGGGTGGCGTTCGCGGCCCTGCCGGTCGGTTCGGCGCTGGGGGCGCCGTCGACGACGATCGGGCAGACGGGCGCGCCGCTGACGACAGTCTTGTACCCGGATGGGGTCGAGCGGGCTGAGACCGGCTCGGTCATGCCCGGCATCGGCAGGGTCACGAGCTTCCAGTTCCAGTCCGGCTCGTGTCCCCATGTCGCCGGTTCCTTCGACTTCCAGGTGCTGCGGCCCGTGGGCGACGACCGGTATCAGGTCGTCGGCAACACGGGCACGCAGTCCGACCCGTGCGACGGCGCGCTGCACTCCTACCCGGTCTTCATCAACGTCCAGGCCGGGGACGTGCTCGGCGTCTATGTCGTTACCCCCTGGGAAGGGGTGATCGGCGTCGCCGCTCCGGAATCGTTCGCCTTTCAGGCTCAGCCCAGCGTGGGGGACACCACCGACACGCTGCGCCCCATCTCGTTCAACGACTCGTCCGCCGATGAGTCGGCGACGTTCGTGCCGGCTCCGGCCAATGGGAAGAACCCCCCGAATGGCAACGGGCCGTCGGGCAACGCGAACGGGAGCCCGCAAGGCTGTGGCAGCGGCCGCGGGTGGAAGGTCGGCGCCCAGGGGAGGTGCTGATCCCCCGCCGGGCGGGTTGTTGCCGCCGGTCGCCACGAAGCTCACGCAATCCCGTTGGTTCTTGAACTGCGGCCCTTGCCGGTTGCCGTCACATCAACCACGGAAGGGCGCGAGCCGAATGCTCAGGTCGCTCATGGCGAAGCGGTGCAGGTACCAGGCGCGGCCACGAGGGACTTGCTTGGCTTCGGCTCGGAGAAGCCCGGCGAACTCCCGCTTGAAGCCCAACCGCGGGTACTCCTGGATGACGCTCTGGCGGACTGCATCGGGTATCTCGTTG
>DATBDE010000042.1:0-3110 GCA_036270095.1 Solirubrobacteraceae bacterium
CTGCTTTATGCAGGCACGGGCTCCCCGGTCCGGTGCTCGATCACGCGCTCGGCGATGTTCGGCGGGACCTCAGCGTAGGAGTCGAACTGCATCGTGTAGGTGGCACGCCCCTGGGTGGTGCTGCGCAGGTCGGTCGCGTAGCCGAACATCTCGGCCAGCGGCACGTGTGCGGAGACCACCTGGGCGTTGCCGCGAAGCTCAGTGCCGTGGAGCTGACCACGGCGGCGGTTGAGGTCGCCGATCACGTCACCGAGGAACTCCTCGGGCGTGACGACTTCCACGGCGAAGACCGGCTCGAGCAGCACCGGCTTGGCGCGCTTGGCCGCCTCCTGGAAGGCGAGCGAGCCCGCGACCTTGAACGCGATCTCCGACGAGTCCACGTCGTGGTACTTGCCGTCGGTCAGCGTCACGCGAACGTCCACCATCGGGTAGCCGGCCTTGACGCCGGTCTCCAGCGCCTCCTCGATCCCCTTCTCGACAGCGGGGATGAACTCGGTCGGGATGGAGCCGCCCTTGATCTTGTTCACGAAGTCGAAGCCCTCGCCCGGCGCCGGCTCGAGGTCGATGTAGACCACGCCGTACTGGCCCGAGCCGCCGGTCTGGCGGACGAACTTGCCTTCGATCTTGTGCGCCTCGCCGCGCACGGTCTCGCGGTAGGAGACCTGCGGGCGGCCGACGTTGGCGTCAACCTTGAACTCGCGCAGCATGCGGTCGACGAGCACCTCGAGGTGCAGCTCGCCCATGCCGGAGATCTCGGTCTGGCCGGTCTCCTCGTTGGAGCGGACCTGGAAGGTCGGGTCCTCCTCGGCCAGGCGGCCGAGGGCGGTGGCCATCTTCTCCTGGTCGGCCTTCGTCTTGGGCTCGATGGCGACCTTGATGACCGGCTCGTCGAACTCGATCATCTCGAGCTTGATCGGCGCGTCCGGCGCGGCGAGCGTGTCGCCGGTGGAGACCTGCTTGATGCCCACCGCCGCGGCGATGTCGCCGGCGGAGACCGCCGGGACCTCCTCGCGGTGGTTGGCGTGCATCATCAGGATGCGCCCGATCCGCTCGGTGCGGCCGGTCGAGACGTTGAGCACGCGCGCGCCCGCCTCGAGCTTGCCCGAGTAGACGCGGAAGAAGGTGAGCTTGCCGACGTAGGGGTCGGCGGCGATCTTGTAGGCCAGGGCCGCGAAGGGCTCGGAGTCGTCGGGCTTGCGCTGGGCGGGCCGGCCCTCCTCCTCGCCCTTGACCGGCTCGACACCCTCGACGGGCGGAACCTCGAGCGGGCTGGGCAGGAAATCGATGACGGCGTCCAGCAGCGGCTGCACGCCCTTGTTCTTGAACGACGACCCGCACAGGACCGGGGTCATCTTGATCTCGAGCGTGGCCGTGCGGATCGCGGCCTTGAGGCGCTCGGTGGGGATCTCCTGCTCCTCGAGGATCATCTCGAGCAGCTCGTCGTCGTAGTGGGAGACCTCCTCGAGCAGGTGCTCGCGGGCGGCGACGGCCGCGTCGGCGAACTCGGCCGGGATGTCGGTGACCTCGAACTCGGTCCCGAGCTCGTCCTTGTAGATGATCGCCTTGTTGGCGACGAGGTCGATGATCCCGCGGAAGTCGGCCTCCGCGCCGATCGGCAGCTGGATCGGCACCGGGTGCGCGCCGAGGCGGTCGATCATGGTCTGGACGCCGCGATCGAAGTCGGCCCCGATGCGGTCCATCTTGTTGATGTAGGCGATCCGCGGGACGCGGTACTTGTCGGCCTGGCGCCAGACGGTCTCGGACTGGGGCTCGACGCCGGCTACCGAGTCGAACAGCGCGATGGCGCCGTCGAGCACGCGCAGCGAGCGCTCGACCTCGACGGTGAAATCGACGTGGCCGGGCGTGTCGATGATGTTGATGCGGTTGTCGCGCCAGTAGCACGTGGTCGCGGCGGAAGTGATGGTGATGCCGCGCTCCTGCTCCTGGGCCATCCAGTCCATGACGGCCGCGCCCTCGTGAACCTCCCCCATCTTGTGGGTTCTTCCGGTGTAATAGAGGATGCGCTCGGTCGTCGTGGTCTTGCCCGCATCGATGTGGGCCATGATCCCGATGTTGCGCGTGTGTGAGAGCGTGTTCTGCGGCATGGTTTTGGAGCAAAGAAAAGGGCCCTGCGGGCCCATGAACGACAAACCGGTCGGCCGGGCGCGGGCGTCTAGTCGGTCGGCGTCTCCATGGGTTGCAGGTAGTGCTCTGGGGAGACGCGCAGAATGAGCGCTCCGCCCCGCGGCACGGCGAGCCAATATAGCAAAGGGATTTCGGCCCTCGGCGGGGCGTTTTCCCGCGTCGCAAGCGGCATTGCGGGCAGTCCGAAGGCGGTCCGGTGGGGCCTCGCGGTGGTCGGCCTGGTCGGCGCCGCGTTCCTCATCGTGTCCGAATTCCTGCCCATCACGCACGTGCGGGCGATCACGGTGATCCTGCCCCACAGCGAGCGCATCGGGTTCGATCAGAACTCGGGCGCGATGCTCCTGCTCGGGCTGGTCGCGCTGCCCTTGCTGTACGGCGCGGCGCGCGCGGGCTCGCGGCCGGCGATGGTCGCGGTCGGCGTCATCGGGGTGATCGCGCTCCTGATCGCGGTGGTCGGCGACCACCCCGACATCACCCAGGCGGGGACGGTGTTCACCGAGCGCTACGAGGACGCGCGCGCCGAGGCCCAGAGCGCGTACACGCTCGAGTTCGTGGGGGCGATCCTGCTCATCCTGTCGGCGGGTTTGCTGTTCCTGGCGACGCTGGGGGCGGACGAGCCGCCGCGGGAGCGCGCGGCGCCGGCGGAGGCGTAGGGCGCCGGGGCGGGCGGGGCGGCGTTCAGGTCAGCGGCGGAGTGGCGCCAGCCGCATGAACGGCGGCGACGAGGGGCTGGGGTTCGGGCCGCCACGGCGCTCACCTCGACGCCGAGTGGCGCAAGGGCGAGGGCCGAGGGGTGTTCGCAGTTTGCGACGCATACGGTGGTCAACTGCGAACACCCCCGGCTGGTCGACCCTTCGTCGCTGCCGTTCAAGCGGCCGGCACCACTCCGCGTGTGCAAAGGGAACGCCACCCGGCCCGGCCCAAACGAGGAGCCCAAGCGGCGGCGTAGGCGGCGCATAGCTCGG
>DATBDE010000043.1:0-53551 GCA_036270095.1 Solirubrobacteraceae bacterium
CGAGAACGGGTGCCAGCCGAGCTTGGGCACGACGGCGCCGCCGTTGATGATCAGCAGCTCCTGCGCCGCCCAGGTCGCCTGCAACGGGCCGTAGGCGCCCATGGGCGCGTCGCCCCAGTCGAGCCAGTGCACGGTCACGCCGTCGCCCTCGAGCACGGCCGCGTACTCCTCCTGCTGCCGGCGGCACAGGTCGATGTCGGGCACGCGGCCGAGACCATGCGCCTCGAGGAAGGCCGAGTCGGCGGCGTACGGAAAGCGCTCGTCGTAGACCTGGTTCTCGACCTCGGTGATGCGGGTCAGCGCGACCTCGCGCAGCTTGCCGATGCCGTTGCAGCCCAGCTTCCGGCCGTAGACGCGCTCGTAGACGTCGAGATAGTCGAGGTCGTGCAGCGGCGCGATGCTCTGCCGCGCGCCCCGTCCCTCGTAGAACGGGATGTCGTCCCAGGTCCAACGCCGCTCGTGCAGATGGCGCTGGTAGTCGTCGAAGAAGGTGGCCACGGGGCAGTCGAAGTGTCGTCGCGGGCGCGGGGATGCACAACGGGGGAAACCTCCAATCGCGGAGGGATCCCCCTCAGATCGCCGTGTAGCCCCCGTCCACGGCCAGGGTCGTGCCGGTCACGAACGAGGCCGCCGGCGAGGCGAGGAAGAGCACGGGCAGCGCCACCTCGCGCGGCACGCCGCGGCGCCCCTGCGGCGTCCTGCGGTGCACGTCGTCGAGCACCTCCTGCCTGGAGGCCAGCGGATCGACGTCGCGGCGCACGAAGCCCGGCGCCACGGCGTTGACGCGGATCCCGCGCGGCGCCCACTCGACGGCCAGCGCTCGCACCAGGCCGGTCACCCCGGTCTTCGCCGACGTGTAGGCGGCCGACAGCGGCAGCGCCACGAGGCCGGCCAGCGAGGAGACGGCGACGATGCTCCCCGCGCCCTCCATGGCCGCGGCGGCGGCCCGGCAGGTCAGCATCACCCCGGTCAGGTCGACGCCGATGATGCGCTGCCACTCGGACAGTTCGAGGTCGTGCACCGAGCCCCACTCCTCGAACACGCCGGCGTTGGCCACGGCGATCGACGGCGGCCCGAGCTCGCCCACGACGGCGGCCACGAAGTCGTCGACCGCCTGCGGCTCGGTGACGTCGCAGCGCTTGGCCAAGACGTCGGCCCCGGTGGCCCGCACCTCCTCGGCCACCCGCTCGAGGTCGGGCTCCGAGCGCGCCCCGATGGCCACGCCGGCGCCCGCCTCCCCCAACGCCACCGCGATCGCGCGCCCGATGCTGCGGCTGGCGCCGGTGACGAGGGCGACCTGTCCATCGAGGTCGAACTCGGGGAGGGCCACGTCAGGCCGCCGAAGCGCCGCCGTCGATGCTGATCGCCGCACCGGTCATGTACGAGGACGCGTCCGAGGCCAGGAAGGCCACGAGCTCGGCGATCTCCTCGGGCCGGCCGTAGCGGGACATGGGCACCGGCGCGACGAAGGCGGCGTGGGCCTCGGCCACGGTGCCGTCGCCGTGGCCGGCGGCCTGGGTGGCCAGTGACTGCATCATGCGCGTGTCGATGGGCCCGGCGCACACGGCATTGACCCGCACACCGGCCTCGCCGAGCTCTACCGCCGCCGTGCGCGTGAGCCCGAGCACGGCGTGCTTGCTGGCCACGTAGCCCGACAGCATCGGCAGGCCGCGAAGGGCCGCGCCAGAGGCCATGTTGATGATGCTGCCGCCACCGCCCTGGAGCATCAGCGCAACCCCCCGCTTGAGGTTGAGCCACACGCCGCGCACGTTGACGCGCATGACCCGCTCATAGTCGTCTTCGGTGTACTCCATAAGCGGCACCACCGGCCCCTCGATGCCGGCGTTGTTGAACAGCACGTCGAGGCCGCCCATGGCGTCGGCCGCGGCGTCGGTGTAGCGCCGCACAGCGTCGGCGTCGGTCACATCGCCGGCGAGCGCGGGGAACGCGGCGGCGGGCCGGCCGCTGGCCCCCGCGAGGTCATCCCGCAGCGGCACGAGCGCATCGGCGTCGAGGTCGACGAGCGCCACGCGCGCCCCGCCGGCGGCCAGCGCGCGCGCGGTCGCGCTGCCGATGTCGCCCGCCGCGCCGGTGATCAGCGCGCGCTTTCCGGCGACGAGGCCCGCGGCTCGGTCGGGGTGCATAGGCCGGACAGCATGCACGACGGGCAAAGCGGGAAAACCCGCTGCGCCCGTGGGCATCTTCCCGATGACGGCAGGCTCGGAGCGCTCGGATACTTGCGTCGTCATCGAACCGGCGGGAGCTAACGAGTGAGGAACCTGAGGGTCGCGGTCGACATCGGTGGGACGTTCACCGATCTCGTCGCCTACGACGAAGCCACGCACGAGCTGACCACGGTCAAGACGCCGTCCACGCCCCCCGGCTTCATCGACGGTGTCATGAACGCGCTCGACAAGGCCGGCATCGAGCCCGGCGAGGTCACCGGGTTCAAGCACGGCTCGACAATCGCCACCAATGCGATCATCGAGCGACGCGGGGCCGAGACCGGGCTCGTGACCACCAAGGGCATGCGCGACGTGCTCGGCGCCGGGCGCGCCAACCGCCCCGACCTGTTCAACTCGAACTGGGACCCGTCCCCGCCGCTGGTCCGGCGCCGCAACGTCCTCACCGTGGACGAGCGCATCGACTACGAGGGCAACATCCTGCGCGAGCTCGACGAGAACGGCGTCCGCGACGCCGCCCGCAAGTTCCGCAAGCGCGGCATTGAGTCGGTCGCGGTCGCCTACCTGAACTCGTTCATGGCGCCGGACCACGAGAAGCGCACCAAGGAGATCCTGCTCGAGGAGCTCGGCGAGGACGTGCGCGTGTGCACGTCGGCCGAGACCCTGCCCGAGATCCGCGAGTTCGAGCGCACCTCGACCGCGGCCGCCAACGCATACCTGATGCCGGTGATCGAGCGCTACCTCGACGCGCTCGTGGACTCGCTGCGCGATTGGGGCTACGACGGCGACGTGCTCGTCACCCACTCGGGCGGCGGCGTCATGTCGGCCCAGTCGGCCAGCCAGGTCCCCGCCCGCATCTGCCACTCCGGCCCCGCCGGCGGCGTCGTCGGCGGCGCCCTGGCCGGCAAGTCGGCCGGCCTGCCCAGCGTGATCACCTTCGACATGGGCGGCACCAGCGCCGATCTGTCGCTGGTCTACGAGGGGCGTCCCTCGATCGCGTCGGAGTGGCGCGTGGACTGGAACATCCCGATCCTCTTCCCCGCCGTCGACCTCGTGGCCATCGGCGCCGGCGGCGGCACCATCGCCTGGGTGGACGCCGGCGGCTCGCTGCGCGTCGGCCCGCAGAGCGCGGGCGCCGACCCGGGACCGGCCTGCATCGAACAGGGCAACGAGGAGCCGACGATCACCGACGCCCACCTGTTCCTCGGGCGCCTCGATCCCGCCTCCTATTTGGGCGGGGACCTCGAGATCCATCCCGAGCTCGCCGAGCAGGCCATCGCCCGTCTGGCTGGGCAGCTCGGGCTCTCGGAGGCCGAGACCGCCAGCGGCATCCTGCGCATCGCGAACGCGAGCATGACCCAGGCCACCCACCTGATCTCGGTCGAGCGCGGGTGGGACCCGCGCGAGTTCGCGCTCGTGGCGGGCGGCGGCGCCGGCCCGCTGCACGCCGTGGCGATCGCCCAGGACCTGGGCATGCCCACCGTGATCGTCCCGCCGACGCCCGGCGTGACCTCGGCCCTGGGCATCCTCGAGGTCGACCTGCGCCACGACCTCCTGCGCTCGGTGCTCAAGCAGACGGACCGGCTCGAGCCCGAAGAGCTCGTGGCCGTCTTCGGCGACCTCGAGTCCGAGGCCCGCGCGGTGCTCGAGCGCGAGGAGGCGGGCGGCGACCAGCGCATCGAGCTCTCGCTCGACGTCCGCTACTACGGCCAGACGCCGTACATGAACCTGGTCATCGACGAGGTCCCGCACGACCGCCCCGCGATCGACGCCATCGTCGACCGCTACGGGGAGGCCTACGAGAAGGAGTTCGGCTACCAGTTCGATCGCGACCTGGCCACGGTGGAGATCGTCAACGCGCGCGCCGCCGCCATCGGTGTCACCCGCGACGCCGAGCTGCAGCCGGCCTCGCAGCGCAACGGCAAGGCCGAGCCCACGCGCACGCGCTCCGTGTTCTTCGAGGAGCGCACCGCGTTCGTCGACACGCCGATCTACGACCGCAGCGCGCTCGGCGCCGGCGCGACCATCGACGGCCCGGCCGTCATCGAGCAGGACGACACCACGGTGCTCGTCCCGCCGAGGACGAAGGTCGAGGTCGACAGCTACCTGAACCTGCTCATCGACGTCCGAGGGAAGTGACCATGGAGCCCACTGCCACCGCCACCGCGCCGGCGCTGCGCAACGACCCGATCACGTTCGAGGTCCTGCGCAACGCGTTCAAGGCGATCTGCAACGAGGCAAGCGCCCTGATCGAGCGGGTGTCCTACGCGCCCACGATCACCGAGGGTCACGACTACTCGGTCTCGATCCTCACCCCCGACGGCCGGCTCGTCTCGCACGGCCAACGCGACCAGGCGCCCCACATGGGCACGTTCGAGGCGTCGATCCAGCACCTGGTCAAGGAGGTCACCGAGTTCAAGCCCGGCGACGTCTTCATCTACAACGACCCCTACACCGGGGGCACGCACCAGAACGACGTGAAGATCATCCGGCCGATCTTCTTCGGCGGCGAGGTGTTCGCGTTCGCGATTGCCCTGTGCCACTGGCCCGACGTGGGCGGCCCGATGCACGGCACGTTCAACCCGCACGCGACCGAGTGCTACGCCGAGGGGCTGCGCATGCCGCCGCTCAAGCTGTACGAGAACGACGTGCCCAACAAGCCGATCTGGGACCTGATCGACATGAACATCCGAGTCCCGAACGAGCGCGTGGCCGAGCGCTTCGCCCAGTACCAGGCTGGCCGCCTGGTCGAGCGGCGCCTGCTCGGCTACGTCGAGAAGTTCGGCGAGCAGGTCATCCGCGACGCGTTCGAGGACACGATGGACCACTCCGAGCGGCTGTTCCGCGAGTGGGTCCGCCGCCTCCCCGACGGCTCGTACGAGTTCACCGATTACGGCGACCGCGACATCGGCCGCGAGGACCAGCCGCCGATCAAGGTCCACGCGAAGCTGACCATCGACGGCGACCAGGTCACGATCGACTGGACCGGGTGCGGCCCGGCGCCGATCGCGTCCTGGGGCTTCGCGCGCCCGGCGCTGCAGTCGGCCACCTACGACGGGACCATGCACTGCTTCCCGGAGCTCGCCCCGCTGAACCACGGCGTGGTGCGGGCGATCAACATCGTCTCCGAGAAGGGGACGTGCGTCGACGTCGTGGAGCCCACGCCGGTCACCGGCTACTGCTCGGGCGCCTACGAGAAGGTCGACTGCGTGACCATGGCCTGCTGGGGCCAGGCGCTGCAGAGGATCGACCCGACCCGCGTGCACGCGGCCACGGTCAACCTGCAGAACTTCTGCACCGGCGGCGTCCACCCCAAGACCGGCCAGGACTTCGTCTCCTACCTGTGGCTGGAGGGCGGCCAGGGCGCGCGCGCCTACGCCGACGGCAACTCCTTCTACATGATGATCTTCATCGGCGGGGCCTCCAATCAGCCCAACGAGACGCTCGAGCGCTGGTACCCGATGTACTACACGAGCACCGAGGCCGAGGTGGACTCGTGCGGCGACGGCGAGTTCCGCGGCGGCTTCGGCTTGTCGCGGAACTTCGACGTGTGGGGCGACACCGAGCTCGTGGTCCTGGGTGACCGCGAGACGATCGGGCCCCCCGGCCTGGCCGGCGGCACGAACGGCGGCCCGAACATCCTCATCCGCAACCCGGACTCGCCGGAGGAGGAGAACCTGGGCATGTTCACCAGCAAGGCGATCCTGAGGAAGGGCGACCGGATCTACTTCGCCTCCAACGGCGGCGGCGGCTACGGCCTGCCGTGGAAGCGCAAGCCCGAGGCGGTGCTCGAGGACGTCATCGACGAGCTCCTCACGGCCGAGAAGGCGCGCAACGTCTACGGCGTCGCCATCGAGGCCATCGACCCCGAGGCGCTCGAGTACAGGATCGACGAGGAGGAGACCGCGCGCCTGCGCGCGGCGCTGGAGGAGAAGGACGACCGCCCCCGCGGCCTGGCGCCGTTCGAGGTCAACCCGCTCGGCGAGGAGGTCTTCGCCACGCCCGACGAGCTGGGCACGAGCGATGGCGCTCCGGGGCCGCTGCCCGGCCAGGCCGCCTAGGCCACCAAGCCACTGGACGCAGATCTCGCACCGCTCTGGGAGCCGCTGAGCCTCGGAGCGGTGCGGGTCCGCAACCGGGTCGTGGTGCCGGCGCACCAGACCCACTTCCCGATGGAGGAGCACAACCTCGTCGGGGACCGCTACGTGCGCTACCTGGAGGCGCGCGCCCGCGGCGGCGCCGGGCTCATCGTGGCCGAGGCCGCCGCGGTGCACCCCAGCGCCGGGCGCGAGGGGCTGCTCGACCTCTACCGGCCCGAGATCGTGCCCGGGCTGGGGCGCCTGGCCGAGGCCGTGCACGGGCACGGCGCGAAGCTGTTCGCGCAGCTCTCGCACATGGGCAACCAGGACCCCGGCACGAGCGTGCTCGATGCGTGGCACCCGGTGGTGGGGCCCAGCGCCCTGCCCTCGACGGTCTACGGGCGCGTGGCCCAGGCGCTCGAGCCGGACGAGATCGCCGACGTCGTCGCCGGCTACGGGCAGGCCGCGGCCAACGCCCACGAGGCGGGCCTGGACGGCGCCGAGATCTCGGCCGTGCACGGCTACCTAATGACCCAGTTCCTCTCGCCGTTCACGAACCGCCGGACCGACGGCTACGGCGGCGACGTCGCGCACCGCTGCCGCTTCGCGATCGAGGCCGCGACCGAGATCCGGCGTCGCACCGGCGCGGACTTCGCGCTCGGGATCCGGCTCAGCTTCGACGAGCACGTCGGTGAAGCCGGCCTGACGCCGGCGACCTCGGAGGAGATCGTGCGGACCCTCGACGCCACCGCGCTGTTCGACTACTTCAGCCTCAGCACGGGCAACTACCACACGCTGCACCAGTGGGTGCCGAGCATGACCGGCGCGCGCGACGGCCACCTCGCCGCCGACGCCGCGCGGGCCAAGGCGGCCATCGGCGGTCGTGTGCCGGTCGTCGTCGCGGCGGCCATCCGCACGCTCGAGCGCGCCGCCGAGATCGTGCGCGAGGGCCAGGCCGACCTCGTCGCGATGGCCCGGGCCCACATCGCCGACCCCGACCTCGTGGCCAAAGCCCGTGCCGGCCGCAGCCGCGAGATCCGCCGCTGCGTGGGCGCCAACCAGGGCTGCCTGCGCCGCTTGTTCGAGCACGGGATGATCACCTGCACGGTCAACCCGGCCGCCGGACGCGAGCGCACGCTGGGCGCGCCGGCCGCACGCCTCGAGCCGCGCCTCGTGCTCGTCGTCGGCGGCGGCCCCGCGGGCATGGCGCTGGCCGACACCGCCGCCGGCGCCGGCCACGCGGTCACGCTGCTCGAGCGCGAGGACGTGCTCGGCGGCCAGCTGCGGCTGGCCGGGCGGCTGCCCAACCGCGGCAACTGGCTCGAGCTGGCCGAGGACATGGCCGCGGCGCTGGAGCGGCGCGGCGTCGACGTGCGCCTCGGCGTCGAGGCCACACCGGATGCGGTTGGGGACGCCGACGCCGTGTTCCTGGCCACCGGCGCCGGCTTTGACCGCAGCGGCTACTCGATCTCGACCCCCGGCCGCGACGGCATCCCCGGCGCCGCGTCCGACCACGTGCTCGACCCCGCCCAGGCGATCGCCGACCCCGAGCGCTGCGGCGCTCGCGTGGTCATCGTCGACGACAACGGCGACCACCTGCCGCTCGGGCTGGCGCTGCTGCTGGCGTGCGCCGGGCGCGACGTCGCGGTGGTGAGCCGGCAGCTGTTCGCGGGCAGCGGCCTCGTGGCCACGGGCGACCTGGGCTGGGTCTTCCCCGAGCTGCGCGCGGCCGGGGTGGCGGTGAGCAGCCAGGAGATCGCCACCCGCATCGCGCCCGGCGCGGTCGCGGTCGAGAGCGTGTGGGGCGGTGGCGCGCGCACGCTGCCCGCCGACACCGTGGTGCTCTCGATGCTGCGCGTCGCCGACGATGCCCTGCACCGCGAGCTGGCCGCCGCCGGCATCGCCGCGACCCGCATCGGCGACTGCCTGGCCCCGCGCGAGGTCGACGACGCGATCTACGAGGGCGTCGCCCACGGGCGGCGCATCGGGACCGAGCGGGAAAACCCGCGCCCACAACGCGGCGTCTTCCCGATGACAAGCCCGCGCGGAAACGGGGAGACTGCCGGGCGATGAAGGAGTCGATCAACCCCCCGAGCATCGCCCAGCCGGTCGGTCCCTACGCCACGCTGACCGTCGCGCCGCCGGGCGGCCGGCTGGTCTACTGCTCCGGCGCCGTCGCGCTGGCGCCCGACGGGTCGATCGTCGGCAAGGGCGACATCGTCGCCCAGACCCGCCAGACGATGGAGAACCTCAAGGTCGCCCTGGAGGCGGCGGACGCCACGTTCGCCGACGTGGTCAAGATCAATGGCTACGTGACCGACTTCGGCCTCTACCCCCAGATCGCCCCCGTCCGGGCCGAGTACCTGATCGAGCCCTACCCAGCCAGCACCATGGTCGAGGTCTCGGCGCTGATCTTCCCCGACTTGCTCATCGAGATCGAGGCGGTCGCCGTCGTCCACGACGCCGCCTGACCATGGCGGCCGACGACCCGGTGGTGGTCACCGTCGCCCCCACGGGGCCGCTGACCACGCGCGAGCAGCACCCGGAGCTGCCGCTGAGCCCGCAGGAGATCGGCGTGGCCGTGGCCGAGGCGGCCGAGGCCGGCGCCGCCGTCGCCCATGTCCATGCGCGCGACGAGCAGGGCCAGCCCACCGCCGACCCGCTGGTCTACGCCGCCATCGTACGCGAGATCCGCGACCGCTGCGACATCGTCGTGCAGGCCTCGACGGGCGTGGGCCTGACCGTGTCGCCCGGCGAGCGCTACGAGATCATCGGCTCCGGTGACGTCGATGTCTCCATGGCCACGCTGAACCCGGCCTCGATGACGTTCGGCACCGGCACCTTCGCCAACCCACCCGACTTCGTCGAGCGGCTCGCGAAGGTGATGCAGAAGCGCGGCGTCCACCCCGAGCTCGAGGTCTACGACTTCGGCCACGTGGGCCTGTGCCTCGACCTCGTGCGCCGGGGCCTGGTCAACGAGCCGTTGCAGTTCAGCTTCGTGATGGGGGTCCGCGGCGGCATGCCCGGCGACCCCGCCCTGCTGCCCCAGCTCATCGCCATGCTGCCCGCGGGGACGATGTGGCAGGCGATCGGGATCGGGCGCGCCCAGCTGCCGCTGAGCTTCGCGGCGCTGGCGCTGGGCGGGAACGTCCGCGTGGGCTTCGAGGACAACGTGTACTTCCGCAAGGGCGAGCTGGCCGAGTCCAACGCGCAGTTCGTGCGCCGGGCCGTCGACCTCGTCCACGCGGCCGGCCGCGAGGTGGCGACGCCGCAGTGGCTGCGCGACCGACTGGGGGTGACCTAGGACATGGGAAACGACCTGCTGGTGCAGGGCGGGCAGCTGCTCGGGTCCGAGCTGCGGACCCGCGACGTGCTGATTCAGGACGGGCGGATCGCGCGCGTCGGCGAGCGGCTCGACGCCCCCGCCGGCGCCGAGGTGCTGGACGCGACCGGCATGGTCGTGCTGCCGGGGCTGATCAACGCCCACTACCACTCGGGCGAGAACTTCAACCCGGGCCTGTACGAGAACCTGCCGCTGGACCTCTGGTTCGTGCACTCCCACCAGGTCACGCGAGCCGAGCCGCTCAGCGCCGAGGGCATCTACGCTCGCACGGCGCTCGGGGCCACGCTCATGCTCCGCACCGGCACGACGAGCTGCGTCGACTTCCTCTTCGAGGCGCCCGAGATCACGCTGGAGACGCTCGAGCCCGTGGTCCAGGCCTACCGCGACACCGGCATGCGGGCCACGATCCTGCTCGGCGTCGCCGACAAGCCGTTCGCGGAGTCGCTGCCGCTCGACGACGCCGCGGGCGCCGCCGCGCGCGAGGCCGCGCCACCGACCCTCGACGGGATCATGCAACTGGCCCACGACGCGGTGGCGCGCTGGCACGAGCCCGACGGGCAGATCGGCATCGGCATGGGCCCGTCGGCGCCGCAGCGCTGCAGCGACGCGCTGCTCGACGCCTCGCTGGTCTTCTGCCGCGAGCGCGGCCTGGCCTGGCAGACCCACGTGCTGGAGACGAAGTCGCAGGCCTTCACCTCCCGGCGCTGGCACGGCAAGTCGTTCGTGGAGCGTCTGGCCGAGCGCGGCACGCTCGGGCCCCAGGCCACGCTCGTGCACACGGTCTGGCTGAGCGACCGCGACATCGAGCTCATGGCCTCGTCCGGCACGCCGACGGTCCACTGCCTGATGAGCAACCTGCGCCTAGGCGACGGCGTGGCTCGGCTGCCCGCGCTGCAGGAGGCGGGCGTGCGCGTGGCCCTGGGCACGGACGGCCGCGGCTGCGACGAGAGCCTCGACATGCTCGAGCTGGCCAAGATGACCGCGCTCGTGCACAAGGCCCGCGGGGGCGACTTCCACCGCTGGCCCACGGCGGCGCAGGCGCTGGACATGTGCACCTCGGCGGCGAGCATCTGCATGGGCCACGGCGAGGGGCTGGGCCGGCTCGAGGAGGGCGCCCACGGCGACCTCTCGCTCGTGCCGGCCGATGCGCCGGCCTTCACCCCGCTGCACGACCCGGTGCGCCAGGTCGTCTACGGCTCGCCCAGCGCCGACGTGCAGACCGTGGTCGTGGGCGGGCGCGTGGTCGTGCGCGACGGCGACACGGTCGGGATCGACCTGCCGCGGCTCTACGAGCAGTCCAAGCGCTACGTGATCGACGCCATGGCCGGCGACCGCCCGGCCGACGCGGCCGAGATCGAGGCCCTGGTGGGCGAGCTGTATGACCACGTCGAGGCCACCGACCTCGACGTGGACTCCTACCTGCGTCCCTGAGCCGGCAGCGCCTCGAGCACGTCGGCCAGGCCCTCGAGCGACCGCAGGTTGTGGCCGGGCAGGAAGTGGTCGACGTGCGGCAGCGCCGCCGACATGCCCCGCGCAAGCGGCTTGTAGTCGGCGTCGCCGGCCAGCGGGTTGACCCACACGATCGTGTGGGCGGCGCGGTGCAGCCGGATCATCTCCGCGCGTAGGCGCTCGGCCCCGCCGCGCTCCCAACCGTCGGACGCGATCACCACCACCGCGCCGCGGGTCATCCCGCGCGGAGCCCAGCGGTCGTTGAGCGTTTTGAGGTTGTCGCCGATGCGGGTTCCGCCGGCCCAGTCGGGCACCACGCGGGCGGCACTGCGCAGCGCGCGGTCGGGGTCGTGCCCGCGCAGCTCGCGGGTCACGTGCGTGAGCCGCGTCCCGAACGTGAACGCCTCCACCTTGCCGCCGTCGCGCACCGCCGCCTGCAGGAACATGGTCAACGCGCGCGCGTAGGGCTCCATCGAGCCCGACACGTCGATGAGGAACAGCAGCTTGCGCGGGACGAGCCGGCGCCGGCGCCACTGGCGCGCGAGCGGCACGCCCTCGGTGCGCATGGAGGCGCGCATCGTGCGGCGCTTGTCCAGGCGGCGTCCGTCGTGCGCCACCTCGAGTCGCCGCGACGCGCGCATTGGCGCCGCTCGCGCCACCCGCTCCATCAGGCCGCGCGCAACCCGCAGCTCGGTCGGCGAGTACTCGGCGAAGTCGAGCTCGCGCAGGCGCTCGGTGGCCGACCAGGCCATGCCGCCGGGCTCCTGCTCCCCGAGCTCGTCGCCCTCCTCGTCGGCGGCCGACACGAGCAGCGTGCGCTCCGGCGCCGGCGCGGTGCGATCGGCGGAGGGGTCGCCGCCCTCGTCGCCGCTCTCCGACGGCGTCGGCAGGCCGAGTGTGGCCTCGTCGTCGGGCAGCGGGGCGGTGCGCTCCCAGAACGCGGCGAACGCGGCGTCGAACGCGTCGAGGTCCTTCTGGTGCGAGACCAGCGTGCAGCGCAGCGCCCAGTAGACCTCGTCGCGCGAGCGCAGGTCGACGACCTCGAGCGCGCGCACCGCGTCCTGCAGCCGGCCGGGCCCGACCTCGGCGCCGGCCGAGCGCAGCACGCGGCCGAAGAGCGCCAGCTTGCGGACGAGCGCCTCCCCGCGCTCGGGGCTCATTGCTCGTCGGCGCGCCGGGCGGCCGCGACGAGCTCGTCGAGCCCGTGCTCGCGCGCCCGCTCGAGGTCCTCGTGGTACTTGAGCACCGTGCCCAGGGTGGCATCGACCAGTTCGGGCTCGAGCTCGCGCTCGTCCAGGGAGGCCAGCGCCTGGACCCAGTCCAGCGTCTCGGCCACGCCGGGCGACTTGGCCAGCTCGAGCCCGCGCAGCTCGGCCACGAACCGGGCCGCCTGCAGGGCCAGGCGCTCGGGGACATCGGGCAGCCGGGCCTGCACGATCGCCACCTCGCGGTCGACGGTCGGGTAGCCGATCCAGTGGTAGACGCAGCGGCGGCGCAGGGCGTCGTGGAGCTCGCGCGTGCGGTTCGAGGTGAGGATGACCAGCGGCCGCTCGGCCGCGCGGATGGTGCCGATCTCGGGGATCGTGACCTGGAAGTCGGAGAGGAGCTCGAGCAGGAAGGCCTCGAACTCGTCGTCGGCGCGATCGATCTCGTCCACCAGCAGCACCGGCGGCACCGGGTCGTCGTTCTCGATCGCGTCGAGCAGCGGGCGGCGCAGCATGAAGTCGCGCCCGAACACGTCGTCGACGGTGTCGGGCGCGGCCGCGTCGGCGGCCTCCAGCGTGCGGATGTAGAGCATCTGGCGCGCGTAGTTCCAGTCGTAGAGCGCATGCGCGACGTCGATGCCCTCATAGCACTGAAGCCGGATCAGGCGCGCGCCGAGCACGTCGGCCAGCGCCTTGGCGCACTCGGTCTTGCCCACGCCGGCCTCGCCCTCGAGCAGCAGCGGCTTGCGCAGCGCCAGCACGACGCTGAGCACCGTCGCGAGCCCGCGGTCGGCGAGGTAGGCGCGCTCCCGCAAGCGGCCGCCGATGTCCGCGACCGAGCTCAGCGGCGGCGGAAGACCTCGAAGCGGATGTAGTGATCGTCCACGTCGATGATCGAATAGGCGATGGGCTCACCGGGCTGCGAGTAGTGGACCTCGTGCAGCCGGATGAAGGGCTGGCCCTGCTTGAGCTCGAGCTTCGTGGCGTTGCCGCGCTTGGCCAGCGGCACGATGTCGGCCACTGCGTGGTCGATCACGGTGCTGCAGTAGCGCTTGCTGAACTCGAACAGGGAGGCCACGGGGGCCTTGGGCGGGGTCCGCTCGATCAGGCGCCAGGGCACCAGGTCGCGGACGAAGATCGCGGGCGCACCGTCGGCGTAGTAGAGCTTCTCGGCCAGGAACGCGTCCTGGCTGGGATCCACGTCGAGGGCCTCGGCCATGTCCTCGGGCGGCGTGCCGCGCTCCCAGGACTGGTCGACGCTGACCTTGTGGCCCTTCTCCTCCAGCAGCCAGTCGAAGCCGACGAGGCGCTGCAGGGCGAGGGTCGACGGACCCACGTGGCGGTTGATCGTGGTGCCGATGGCCCGCCGGCGGGTGACGATGCCGTCCTGCTCGAGGCTGTGCAGCGCCGTCCTGATCGTCGTGCGGCTGACGTTGAGCATCTTCGACAGGTCGTCCTCGGACGGCAGGCGGTCGTTTTCGAACCGCCCGGTGAGGATCGCGTCGAGGATGGCCTTGCGCGCGCGCTCGGCCAACGGCGTGTTCTCGAGCTCCGTGAACATGGAGTCCATCGGGGGTGTCACCTTCGTGTTATGAACGAGGAACAGTCTACGAGTCCGACCAATCGCGCCGACCTTAGTCGGTCTCCGATGGTTTGAACTTCGGTGCAACGGATATCGGGAAACGTTGCGTGGCTGAGCGCGGTGCAGTCCCACAGGTTTCGAGGGCCCGGAAGGGGGCCCTGCGCGTCGTGCGCTCGCTCTTCTCGCCGCTGCTGCCGGACGATTACCTCGAGCTCGTCAACCCGCTGTGGTCCACCCAGGAGCTGCGCGGCCGCATCGAGCGGATCGAGCACGAGACCGACAGCGCCGTCACCGTCTTCATCCGCCCCGGCTACGACTGGCCCGGCCACAAGGCGGGCCAGTACACGCGCGTGGGCGTGGTCGTGGACGGCGTCTTCCACTGGCGCGCCTACTCGTTGACCTCGGAGCCCGACCACCCTCAGGGCTACATCGCGATCACGCCCAAGCGGGTCGATGAGGGCGTCGTCTCGCCGTACTTGACCAACGACGCACGGCCCGGCGACATCGTGCGCCTTGGCGGCGTCGAGGGCGACTTCGTGCTTCCCGACGAGCCGCCCGAGCGGCTGCTGTTCATCTCCGCCGGCAGTGGAGTGACGCCGATCATGAGCATGCTGCGCAGCCTCGAGCGCATCGACGCGGTGGCCGACGCGGTCCACCTGCACTCGGCCCGCACCGAGGACGACGTCATCTTCGGCCACCGCCTGCACGGGCTGCGCGAGCGCGAGCCGGGGTATCGCCTGCACCTGCAGGTCACCGGCAGGAACGGTCGCATGGGCCCGGTCGACCTCGACGACCTGTGCCCGGACTGGCGCGAGCGCGAAGCCTTCCTCTCGGGCCCCAACGAGATGCTCGACGCCATGACCGAGCACTGGGAGCACGAGGCCGACTGCGACCGCCTGCACATGGAGCGCTTCCAGCCCAAGCTCGGGCTCGGCGGCGGCGAGGCGGGCGAGGGCGGCGACATCGCCTTCGTGCGCAGCGACGCCCAGGCCGAGTCCGACGGGTCCAAGCCGATCCTCGTGGCCGGCGAGGAAGCCGGCCTCGAGCTGCCCTTCGGCTGCCGCGAGGGCATCTGCCACACGTGCATCGGGAAGCTGTGCTCGGGACAGGTGCGGGATCTGCGCAACGGCAGGGTCTACGGGCAGGACGGCGAGATGGTCCGGACCTGCATCAGCGCTCCCGAGGGACGCGTAGAGATCGAACTCTGACGACAGGGGGAACCGACGTGGAGAGCAGCACCATCGAGAGCCCGCTCGCGCACTTGAGCGAGGAGGAAATCGAGGCGCTCGGACGCGAGTTCGAGGCCATCCACGACGAGGTGTTCGAGTCGCTGGGCGACCGCGACCGCAAGTACATCGTCGGGATGATCGAGCTGCACCGCCGCCTGGCCGTGCTCGGCCGCGCGCTGCTCATCACCTCGCGCTTCCGCCCGGTCTGGGCCCTGGGCATGTCCGCGCTGTCGGCGGCCAAGATCCTCGAGAACATGGAGATCGGCCACAACGTCCTGCACGGCCAGTGGGACTGGATGAACGACCCCCAGATCCACTCCTCGACCTGGGACTGGGACACGGCGTCGACGGCCGAGGCGTGGAAGCACTCCCACAACTACATCCACCACACCTACACGAACATCCGCGGCAAGGATCGGGACCTCGGCTACGAGGTCATGCGGATCGACCCGCACCAGAAGTGGCGCCCGGTCTACCTGGCCCAGCCGTTCTACAACGTGCTGCTGGCCTTCCTGTTCGAGTGGGGCGTGGCCGTGCACGACCTCGACTTCGACGCCATCCGCAGCGGCGAGAAGCCCAAGGAGCAGGTGCTCAAGGAGCTCAAGGGCATCGCCGGCAAGGCGCGCACGCAGATCGTCAAGGACTACGTGTCCTGGCCGCTGGTCAGCGCGCTCGCGGCCGGCGGGGTCTCGCTGGCGGCGGAGTCGCTGCGGGCGACCCGCGGGCACACGCGCGCGGGTAACGCGAAGTAGGCGTTGGGGCGGGTCAAGCGCCCGCGGCGACGGCAGCGCAAGGAGGTGGCGCGCGACATCGGGCTGGCCGTGTTGCGGCGCGGCGCCACGACCTACCGCGCGACCCTGGGCGCGAACCTGACCGCCAATCTGGTCCGCAACGTGTGGTCCTACGCGATCATCTTCTGCGGCCACTTCCCCGACCAGACCTACACCTTCAGCCAGGACGAGGTGGCCGACGAGAGCCGCGGAGCGTGGTACGTGCGCCAGCTCGTGGGCGCGGCCAACATCGAGGGTGGCGCGTTCTTCCACGTGGCCAGCGGCAACCTCGGCTACCAGGTCGAGCACCACCTTTTCCCGGACATGCCGAGCTCGCGCTACGCGGAGATCGCGCCGCGGGTCAAGGCGATCTGCGAGCGCTACGGGCTGCCGTACAACATCGGCCCGTTCTCGCAGCAGCTGGGGATGGTGCAGCGCACGATCCTGCGCCTGGCCTTCCCCGGCGGCTCGCCCCAGCCCAAGCCGGGCCCGTACCACGGGGGCGACGACGACGCCTCGGCCGCGCAGCGCAACGGCCGTCCTGTCGAGGTGGGCGCGGAGGCGTAGTGTTGTCCGCGTCCACCTCAAGGAGGAACCACGATGGCCAGCACGGAGGCTCGCAGCCTCGACCAGCCTGACGAGACGAGGACGCCGGACAAGACCAAGGTCGACATCGTCCGGCTGGGGGACAACGAGGTCGGGCGGTTCACGTTCGCGCCCGGCTGGCGTTGGTCGGACTGCATCAAGCCGGTGGTCGGGACCGACAGCTGCCAGCTCTCGCACCTCGGCTACGTCGTCTCGGGCCGCCTCCACGTGGTCGGCGACGACGGCACCGAGAGCGACGTCGGGCCCGGCGAGGCCTACGCGATCGACCCCGGGCACGACGCCTGGGTGGTCGGCGACGAGCCGTTCGTCGGGATCGAGTTCAAGAGCGCGGGCGAGTACGCGAGGGGTTAGCTGCCGAAGTAGCCGTCGAAGGATCGGTTGTCCTGCAGCTCAGAGCGTTTGCAGGAGGCCGCCGTCGATGATGAAGTTGGCGCCGGTGACGTTGCCGGCCCGCGGCGAGGCCAGGACCGTGACCAGCGTCGCCACCTCGCGCGGCGTCGTGAACCGCCCGGTCGGGATGCCTGCCTCGGCTTGGCGGCGCACCGCCCCGGCGTCCACGCCGGTGGCGTCGCCGATCGTCGCGGCGACGCCCTCGCCGCCGAGCCACAGGTCGGTAGCCACCTGACCCGGCGAGACGCTGGTGATGCGGATGCCCTTGGGGCCGAGCTCCTGCGACAGCGCTTTCGCCAGGTTGAGCAGGGCCGCCTTGGCCACGCCGTAGTCGATGACCACGCCGTTGGGCTCGTAGGTGGCGTTGACCGAGACGACGTTGACGATCGTGCCCTCGCCGCGGGGGGTCATCGCGGCGACGGCCGCGCGGGTCGCGCGCACGGCGGCGTAGAAGTTCAGCCGCATCGAGGCCTCGAAGTCGTCGTCGCCGACGCTGAGGAAGCCATCCAGGCGCGGGTGCACGAAGCCGACGTTGTTGACCAGGATGTCGAGCTGGCCATGGCGCTTGACCGCGTCGTCGACGAGCGCGGCTGGGCCGTCGGGCTCGCCCAGGTCGACGGCGAACGGCGTCACGCCCTCGATGCCCTGCACGCCGTCGGTGGTGCGCGCGCCGCCGGTGACGACCGCGCCCTCGGCGGCCAGCTCCTTCGCGACGGCGAGCCCGATGCCCTTGCTCGCCCCGGTGACGACGGCGACCTTGCCGTTCAGCTCCAGGTCCACGGCGCGAACGCTACACGCGCAGGCCGGCCGCCCGCGCGCGGGCGCGCAGCCCGACGAGGTCGCCCGCGCCGCTCGTCTTGCCGGGCAGCGGCGGGTTGAGGCCGGCGTCGTGGCAGCGCTCGAGCCCGGGCGCCAGCGCCGGCGCGGAGGCGATCTTCGGCGGCTCGCGGAAGGCGGCCCGCCGGAAGTCGAAGTAGTCGGTCATGTCGCGGGCGTTGGCGTCGCGCCGGGTCATCGCGCCGAGGTTCCACTTGCGCTGCACGAAGCGCAGGATGCTCGTGTGGTCCTGGACCACCGAGGACACGTAGCCGCGCTTGGCCCAGGGCGAGATCACGAGCAGCGGCACGCGGAAGCCGTAACGGTTGTAGGCGCCGGGGAGGTCGTTGGGCCCGAGCATCGGCGGCGTGTCGTCGGGCAGGACGGCGGCGGGCGGCGGCACGTGGTCGTAGTAGCCGCCGTGCTCGTCGTAGGTGATGAACAGCACAGTGCGCTCCCAGTTGGGCGACTCCATCACCGCCCGGGCGATGCGGGCGACGAAGCGCTCGCCGACCTGGATGTCCTGCGGGTCCTCCTCGGACTCGTACCCGTACTGCGGCTCGACGAGCGAGAAGGCCGGGAGCGTCCCCGCCTTCGCGTCGGACAGGAAGTCGGAGGTCGACGCGAAGCGCGCCAGGCGGTCGGGCGAGTCGGCGGTGCCCGGGACGATCAGCGGCGAGGGCGCGTCGACGTAGTAGTCCTTCCACGCGATCCCGTAGCGGTCGAAGCGGTCCCAGATCGTGCCGTTGGCCGCCGGGGTGGAGAAGGTCACCGCGTTGGTCGCGATCGTGCCGCTGGCCGTGCCGGTGAACAGGAAGCGCCGGTTGGGATAGGTCTGGGCCAGGACCGAGCAGAAGAAGCGGTCGCCGACGGGGAAGTGCGAGGCCAGCGAGTAGGTCGTGGGCAGCGTCTCCTGATCCCAGTACCACATGGCGAACGGCCCACTGGCCCGCACGAAGCCGCTGTTGCGCCCGCCGGCGAAGGACAGGTGGCTCGCGTTCCAGCTCTGGGTCGGCAGGCCCACCTCCTGGCACGGCGTGGGCGCGAGCTTGGACCGGACGGGGCCGTTCGGGCCGCGGTTGACGGGCGTCGGGCGGCCGCGTGCGTCGACCGGGAGCCCGTCCACCCGGCGCCGCGCCGGTACCTCCGTGGGCAGCATCCCGAGAACGCCGTCGAAGGACTGGTTCTCCATCATGAGCACGACGATGTGCTCGATCTGCGGCGTCGTCGGCGTGCCCTCGGGGAGGCGCGGGTTCGGCAGCGCGCCCGGCCCGAGGCCCTGCGCGGCCCGCGCCGGCGACCGCGCCGACGCCCACGCCGGCAGGCGGCCCGCCCCGAGGCCCACGCCCAGCGCCGCGCCGCCACCGAGCTTGAGCAGCGACCGGCGCGACAGCCCAGGGGTCATGCTGCGGATCCTAAAGCCGCGTCGAGAGCGGCTACGCGCTCGGTGTCGAGGTGCACGCGCAGCTCGGTCATGCGACCCCTGCGAATGCGGCCGTACTCCATGCCCTCGTTGCGGTAGGTGCCGCCGCCGGGGATGGGGATCTCGTCGGTGAAGCGCACCCCGCCGGCCACGGTCACGTCGAGCAGCCGGTAGGTCGGATGCACACGCCGGACCAGCCATGCGTACAACGCGCATCCCCTCCTGCGGTTTTCAGGGGTTACGTGCGAAACGGGCGGCCGGCCCGAAGGCCGACCGCCCGCTCCGTGTTCTCGTCGCCGAGACGGACCGGTGTTCCGCTTACCGGTGCCGGTGGTGACGGTGGTGGTGGCGCTTATGGTGGTGGCGCTTGTGGTGATGTCGGCGGTGATGGCGGCGATGCTTCTTGGCCTTGGCCGTGGTCTGCGCCGGGGGCGTCGGGACCATGTCGGCCTGGATCATCAGGTCGCAGCCGTCGGTCTTCGTGCTCGGCTGGAAGGCGTCGCCCAGCGCCGGCGTGAAGATCAGCTGGTTGGCGCCGCCGCCGGTGCAGTACAGGGCGGACGTCGACGTGGAGTCGATGCCGAGGTAGTCGCCCTTGTGGACCATCAGGTCCGCCGGGAACGTCTCGACGGCGTCGCCCTCGTTCTCGTTGAAGCCCTTGCCCTGGACGGTGACCGTCGGGCCGGTGCCGTCGCTGCGGCCCTGAGCCGAGTACCCGTTGCCGGTGAAGCCGGCGTTCTGCAGTTGCGCCAGCTTCAGGGTCAGCGTGCCGGGCGCCCCGGCGCGGACGCGGAAGCGCACGATCTTGCCGTCCATCGGCGCGACGAGCCCGCCGGAGACGGCGAAGCTCTGGTCGATGGCGACACGCGTGCACGCCGGCGTCGGGTCGTCGCTGCCGTCTTCACGGCAGTTGTGCGCCGGGGCCGAATTCGACGGCTCGTGCTCGAGCCGGCTGCCGAACGTGGTGTCGGCCTGGCTCACCGCGGGGAGCACCGCCATGAGCGAGGTTGCCGCAAGTGCGGCTGAGATGAGTTTGGTCTTGGAGTTCATGCGAGCAAGATCGCGGACCGCGGCCCGCGCGTCGTTGCCATCCGTGGCGCTGTCAGCGTTGAACTGGCGACATTCGACATCGTTTTGTGGAACAATGATTGATGTCATGGCTGTAGCCACCAAGCCCACTGCCCCATCCGAGCCCGCCCCCAGCGACCTCGTGGGCTCAGCTCCACCTTCGCCCGCCGGCCCGGCCGAGCCGGGCGACCTCGCGCGCCTGCCCTGCCCGCCGCCGGTCCCGCTCCCGCGCGCGCTTCAGGTGCTGCGCTTCAACCAGCGCCAGATCGAGTTCGTCTTCCACGCCCGCCGCAAGCTCGGCGAGGTGTTCCGCATGAGCGGCGTCGTCGCCGGCCAGCCGGTGGTAACGAGCCATCCCGACCACGTGCGCTCGCTGTTCACGGCCAAGGTGCCGCGCGTGCCCTCGCTGACGGCCGAGTCGCCGCTGCGCCCGGTCGTGGGCGGCAACTCGACGTTGACCGCGCAGGGCGAGCGCCACATGCGCCAGCGCAAGCTGCTGCTGCCGCCGTTCCACGGCGAGGCGATCGAGCGCTACGTGGCCATGATCGCCGACGTCGCGGAGCGCGAGATCGACCGCTGGCCGCAGGGGCGCCCCTTCGCGCTGGCCCCACGCATGCAGGCGATCACGCTCGATGTGATCATGGCCGGGATCTTCGGCATCGAGGGCCGACCGCGGATCGGCACCGCCGAGCACGGCGTGCGCACCGCGACCAAGCAGCTCCTGGCCGCCTCCACCTGGCCCCTGGCCCAGGTCGCCGAGCTGATGAACCTGGGCAGCGACGAGCCCGTGGGCCCGACCCGCGTGGGCCTCTCGCTCCTGGACCGGCCCACCTATGCGGTCATCGCCAAGCGCCGACGCGCCGGCGACCTCTCCGAGCGCGGGGACATCCTCTCGCTGCTGCTGCGCGCGCGCACCGAGGACGGCGAGGCGCTCACCGACCGCGAGCTGCGCGACGAGCTCCTGACCTTGGTGCTGGCCGGCCACGAGACCACGGCCAACCAGCTCGCCTGGACCTGGGAGCGCCTGGTCCGCACCCCGGCCGCCTACGACCGGCTGATCGCGGCGGTGCGCGAGGACGGCGAGGACAAGGCCGACGTCGTCGAGGCCACGATCACCGAGAGCATGCGCTCACGCCCGGTGATCCCGATGGTCGGCCGCCGCGTGACCGTGCCCTGGCGCCTGGGCGACTACGTGGTCGACGCCGACACGCCGGTGGCGATCAGCATCCTGCTCGTCCACCACCGCGAGGACGTCTACCCCGAGCCGTTCGCCTTCCGGCCCGAGCGCTGGACCGGCCACAAGCCCGGCACCTACGAGTGGATCCCGTTCGGCGGCGGCACGCGCCGCTGCCTGGGCGCCGCGCTGGCCATGGCCGAGCAGCGCGTGGTGCTGGAGGCGATGGCCCGGCGCCTGGACCTCGAGGCGGCCGACCCGGCGCCGGAGCACGCCGTGCACCGCAACGTGACCATGATCCCCGCGCACGGCGCCAAGGTCGTCGCGCAGGGCGCGCAGGTAGCCCGGCCCCGATAGGGTCCGGGCATGACCGAGCGCAACCGCCGCTTCCTGCTCCACGAGCGGCCGCAGGGGCGCATCGGGCCAACCACCTTTGACCTCGTCGAGGAGGACGTGCCCCAGCCCGGCGAGGGCGAGGCGCTCGTTCGCACCGAGTGGATCTCGCTCGACCCCACCAACCGGGCCTGGCTCGAGGAGACGCCCACGTACCTCCCGCCGGTCGGGATCGGCGAGGTCATGCGCGCGCTCGGGCTCGGGCGCGTCGTCGCCTCCAACCATCCGCTCTACGCCGAGGGCCAGCTCGTCCAGGGCCTGACCGGCTGGCAGGAGTGGGTCGTGGCCTCCGACGCCGCGCCGCTGCTCCCGGTGCCCGACCTCGGCGACACGTCGCCGAGCTTCGCGCTGGGCGCGCTGGGCATGACCGGCCTGACCGCCTGGGTCGGGCTGACCGACATCGGCAAGCCGCAGCCGGGCGAGACCGTGGTCGTCTCCGCCGCCGCGGGCGCCGTCGGCTCGGTGGCCGCCCAGATCGCGAAGATCAAGGGCGCCCGCGTCGTCGGCATCGCCGGCGGCCCGCAGAAGTGCGCGCTGCTGACCGACCAGCTCGGCCTCGACGCGGCCGTCGACCACCGCGCCGACGACTGGCACGACGACCTCGTGGAAGCCACGCAGGACGGGATCGACGTCGACTTCGAGAACGTCGGCGGCCCGATCATGGAGGCGATCTTCGCCCGCCTGAACCTGCGCGCGCGCATCGCGCTGTGCGGCTTCATCGCCGACTACAACTCCAACGAGCCGCCCGCGCCACCGCGGTCGTTCGGCAACCTGCTGCGACAGCGCGCGCTGTGCCAGGGCTTCCTCGTCCTCGACCACTTCGACCGCGTGCCGGAGGCGGTCAAGGACATCGCGACGTGGATCTCCGAAGGGCGCCTCACGCCGCTGGAGACCGTGGTCGAGGGCTTCGATCAGCTCCCGACCGCGATCAACATGCTCTTCGACGGCGCCAACGTCGGGAAGCTCGTCGTCAAGGTCGCCTAGGCGGTTGATTTTCGCGGCCGCATGCGCGGGGGCGTGCGGGAGCAAGCTGGGCGGGGGAAGCAGGGCGAAGGCAATGCCGGTCATTGGCGAGCCCGATGACCCCGGTCCAGCGTCGGTATCCGCGCGCCGTCCGCGTGCGTGCGGTCGTGGAATCAGCCGCCTAGGGCCGGTTGCGCCCCAGCAGGTCGTGGGCCTCGACCCACTCCTCGGCGACGATGGCCGAGCCGAGCGAGAGCTCGCCGCACAGCACCGTCGCCGCCACGATCTCGGCCAGCTTGTACACCTTGCCGGCGCCGTAGCAGCCCAGCAGCTCCAGGCACTCGCGCTGGGTGGCCAAGCCCGTGCCGCCGCCGTAGGTGGCCACGATCAGCGACGGGATGGTGACCGAGTAGTAGTAGTCGCCGTTGGGGCGCAGCTCGGCGAACACGAAGGCGGCCGAGGACTCGGCCACGTTGGCCACGTCCTGGCCGGTGGCGATGAACACCGCCGTGATGCCGTTGGCGGAGTGGGCGCCGTTGTTGTTGACGCCGGACATGAAGCCGCCGAGGTTGGAGATCTGGCGAGCCTGGAACAGCCGCTCGCTGCTCGAGCGCATGACCTCCTCGAACAGCGGCCCGGGGATGGTCGCCTCGGCGACCACGCGCTTGCCGCGCGTGCGCAGCATGTTGACCTGCGAGCTCTTCTTGTCGGTGGCGAAGTTGGACTCGAGCAGGAAGCGCTCGATCTCGCCCTCGTAGTTGGCCACGATCCAGGCGCAGCCGGCGGCGGTCGCCTTGCCGGTGAGGTTCTGGCCCGCGGCGTCGCCGGTCGTGTAGTTGAAGCGCGTGAAGAGGATGCGGCTGGCCGTGTACTGCTCGATGTCGCGCAGGCGGCCTGCGCGCGTGGTCTGCTCGCACGCTTCCTTGACCTCGTCGAAGTGCTCGTCCAGCCAGGCGCCGAAGGCGCGGGCCTCGCGGGCGCTGGGGAACAGGAACGCGGGCGCCCGCTGCATGGCGTCGTCCATGATCGTCGTCTTGACGCCACCGGCCGCGCGGACCAGCTTCATCCCGCGGTTGTAGCTGGCCACCAGGGTGCCCTCGGCGGTGGCCATGGGGACGTAGAAGTCGCCCCGCGCGTGCTCCCCGTCAACCAGCAGCGGCCCCGCCAGGGCCAGCGGCACCTGGGCGACGCCGATGAAATTCTCTATGTTTCCGGCGACTTCCGAGGGGTCGAAGGAGTAGGCGGACACGTGGTTCAGCCGCGCGTCCGTGTGTTCCTCGGCGAAGGCCCGACGCTGGTCGGCCGCCTCGCGTGTGTAGTCGTTGTCCGACCTGCGGGGGACACTCATGACGGACTCCTTCTCCGATAGGCAGGGAATTCAAGCGGTTGTCGGCCGCGATGCGTACCGTGCGGGGGTGGCCGGTGACCCGTCAGCCTCCGAAGTCGGCATCCCGACGGTAACCGACGCCTGCGCGCAGCGCTGGCTCGAGCACACGGGGCTCGACCGCGCAGCGCTCGAGCAGGTCCTCGCCGACCCCGAGCGGGAGGTCCTCGAGCGCCCGCCGCGCTGGAGCGGGCTGACCCCGTCGCCGGAGCAGCGCTTCCTCGTCACCGGCGGCGGCGAGGCCGTGTTCGTCCTCGTGGCCTCCGAGGCCCGCGAGCACGAGTACACGGCGATCGGGTGCGTGATCCGCAACCGCAGTGAGCTTGCGCGCCAGCTCCCGCCGCCGGCCCACCGCAGCCGCGTGCTGGTGCCGCTGGGGATCGCGCTGGGCGTGATCGTCGTGCTCGGGCTGATCGGCGTCGGCGCCTACGCGCTGCTGCGCGACGACAACGGCACCACGACCACCGACACCACGCCCAAGCCGGCCAAGCAGCTCGTGGCCACGACCTTCGCGGCCCAGAAGGCGGCGGCCGTGCGCGGGCTGAAGGTCGGCCGCGCGCGCATCGTCCACCGCGCCCGCGGCTCGGTGCCGCGCGAGGTGTGCGCGCCGCTGCGCAAGGGCACGCGCAGGGCGGGCAAGTGGTGCGTGGAGGTGGCCAACGGCCAAGCCGTGAGCAGCTGGTTCGTGCCCCGCGGCCGGCCCGACCGCACGCGCTTCCGCAAGCTCTGCACGGGCGAGGCGGTCGCGCAGAAGCGCTGCCCCGCCCCGGCGAAGAGCTAGCTATAGCTAGGCGTTGAGCGTGCGCTCGCGGCGGGCACGGGCCTGCGTGGGCGCCGGCATGCGCACCCGCTCGTAGCCGCTGGCCGCCGGGGCCGGGCGAATCTGCGCCGGCGCCGGCTGCTCGCGCACCAGCTTGCGCCGCAGCAGCCCGTAGGCGATCAGGCCACCCAGCGAGGGCACCCACAGCGCGATCGCGTGGTAGACGAGCACGGCCGCCGCAGCCGTGGCGGGCGGCATCCCGTACAGCACGAGCGCGCCGGCCAGGCCGCCGTCGAGCACGCCGAGGCCGCCGGGGATCGGCAGCCAGTTGGTCAGGTAGCCGGCCAGGTAGCCGACCAGGAGGGCGCCGACGGCCGGCGCGTAGCCAAGGCCGCGCAGGCACGCCCACAGCACCGCGATGTCGAAGCCCAGGTAGCCGACCGCGCCGATCACGCGCCAGTTCGGGCGCGCCGCCGCGTGCTCGGCCTCGCGGATCCCGCCCGCCAGCTCCTTCGCCCAGCCGCGCCGGCCGGGGGCGCCATCGGGCACGAGCCGCGCAGCCACCAGGGCAATCGCGATGGCGCCCAGGCCAACGGCGATCGGCACCGCCGTACGCCAGAAGTCGTGCGGACCGCCCGAGAGGCCGGTGGCCAGCAGCGCGCCGCCCGCGGCCAGCGCCGCCACGTTGACGGCGCTGGTGAGGAAGAACAGCGCGCTGGAGCGGCGCAGGATGCGCCGGGAGGGCTGGCCGGCCAGGCTCATCAGCCACCCGCCCGCGGCCAGGCTGGAGACGCCGCCGCCGGGCAGCAGGGCGCCCGAGGCCATCTCCGTCCAGGCCACGCGGCGCGCGATCCACGGCGCGACCGCGTCGAAGAAGAACCGGAACACGGCCACGAAGGCCAGGCAGGAGAGGAGCTCGAGGCCCAGCGCCAGCACGACCCAGCTGGGGCGCATGGTCCCGATGCGGTCAAAGACGTCGTCGAGCTCGGGCACGCTCCACACCAGTGCCACCGCGAGGACCACGAGCAGGGCCGCGGTCGCCAGGCGCCGCGGCCGGGTCACTTGACGACGCCCCGCCGCGGCTTACCGACGAAAACGACGAGACGGCGCACGCCGCGCGACCGCGCGGGGGCAGCGGGCGACGGCGAGGTCGACCCGGCGACAGGAACAGCCGACTCCGGTGGCGCGGCGGCCACCGTCTCGTCTTGCTTCGGGGAAATGGTTGCTGCCATCAGGAATGGACAATATCATGATCGTTGGCTAAGTGGAAACCATCTTCTAGACACGGATCGTTCGCAAAGCACTAGACTTGCCACCATGGTCATGAGCGTCGACATCGACGAGGCCCCCGCCCTCCCGACCTCGTATTCGGTCCTGCTGATCGCGCGCCTCGCGCGCACGGTCAAGGCGCGGCTGGAATGCGGGCTCGCCCCCCTGGGGCTGCGCGTGCGCCACCTCGTCGCCCTGAGCTACCTGCGCGACCACGGCCCCACGCCCCAGGGCGCGTTGGGCGACGGGCTGCGCATCGACCCGTCCAACCTGGTCGGACTGCTCAACGACCTCGACCGTCAAGACCTGGTCGTGCGCCGCCGTGACCCCGCCGACCGCCGCCGCCACATCGTCGAGCTCTCGCCCCGCGGCGAGAAGCTCCTGGACGAGGACGTGCAGCGCACCTTGCAGGCGGTCGACGACGACGTGCTCGGTTCGCTCGCCCTGGACGACCGAGCCGACCTACACCGGATCCTCATGTCGGTCGCGGGCGAGCTCGCGGCCATGTGCCTGGGTGAGGAAGAGGAGGCCTGCGCCCCGTGATGACCGTCAACTGCTCCCACCTGAACATGATCGAGATCCTCGACCCGCCCGAGAACGTCCCAGGCTGCGAGGACTGCCTGGCCATGGGCTCGACCTGGGTCCACCTGCGCATGTGCCAGACCTGCGGCAAGATCGGCTGCTGCGACAGCTCGCCCAACCGGCACGCGTCCAAGCACGCCGCGGCCGCCACCCACCCGGTCTTCCGCTCCATCGAGCCCGGCGAGGACTGGAGCTGGTGCGTGGTGGACGAGGTCGCGTTCGTCGCGACCACCTGAAGTACGTCGACGACGGGCGTCGGCTACGACGCGCTCATCGGCCGCGGCACGGCACAGCGCCGCCGCCTCGAGCGCTTGCGCGTCAAGGCGGCGGCGGAGACCTTCGTCTAGACCCTGCCGGCGGCCTGCCTCGAGCGTCGCGCCACGGCGTCGACGATCACCGCGGCCAGCAGCACGGCCCCGGTCACCATGAACTTCACCGACGAGTCGAGCGCGAGCAGGTCCATGCCGTTCGAGATCGAGCCGATGACGAGCGCACCGAGCAGCGCCGACCACACCGAGCCGCGACCGCCGAACAGGCTGGTGCCGGCGATCACCGGGCCCGCGATGGCCAGCAGCAGCAGGTCGCTGGCGCCGGAGGACTGGTTGACGGCCAGCAGGCGCGAGGCGGCGAAGATGCCGCCGATCGCCGACATCGTGCCCGAGATCGCGAACACCGCGATCCGGATGCTGTGCACGCTGATGCCTGCGCGCCGGGCTGCCTCGGCGTTGCCGCCCACGGCGAAGATGTGCCGGCCGAAGGCGGTCCGCGTGGCCACGTACTCGCCGCCGGCGACGAACGCGATCAGGACGATGATCGCCAGCGGCAGCCCGCGATTGGAGTTCAGGATCGCGATCGCCGCGATGATCGCGGCGGACACGAGCACGATCCGCACGATGATCGGCACGATGTCCTGCCCCCCGCCCAGCCCGGCCGTACTGCGCCGGACGTAGCGGAAGATGCTCGTCCCCGCGTAGAGCGCGATCACCAACGCCGCGACGATCCAGCCGACCGTGGAGGAGTAGAAGGTGTTCGCCAGACCGACGAGCGAGTTGTCGGTGATGTTGATCGTGCCGGTGTCGCCGAGGACCCACAGCAGGGCGCCCTGCCACGCGAGGAGTCCAGCCAGGGTGACGACGAACGACGGGATCCCGAAGCCGGTGAACAACGCGCCCTGGACGAACCCGATGATCATGCCGGCGATGATGCCGACGGCGATGGCCGGGATCGGCGCCCACCCGTGCTTGACGTTGAGCACCGCCACGATCGCGGCGCACAGGCCGCTGACGGCACCGATCGACAGGTCGATCTCGCCTAACAGCAACACGAACACGACGCCCACCGAGATCAGGCCGACGGCCGTGATCTGCAGGAACAGGTTCGTGAGGTTGATCGCGGTGAGGAAGTGATCGTTGGCGATCTGGAAGATCGCCCAGATCACGATCAGCCCGAAGATGACCCGGACCGACGCCAGGTCGCCCTGAAGGATCCGGCGAAAGATGTTCTGCTGCGCGGGGCCGTCGGCCGCGGTGTCGTCGGGCAGCGGCGCGGTTACCTCTGCGGGTGCGGTGCTCATGCCGGCACCTCCGCGGTTCCGCCGTTCCCTTGACCGCGGCCGAACTCGGCCCCGGTGATCGCCCCCACGATTTCCTCCTGGGTCGTGTCACGAACGCTGAAGAGGCCTGCCACCTTCCCGAGGCGCAGGACCACGACGCGATCCGCCACCTCGAAGACATCGGCGAGGTTGTGGCTGATCATCAGCACGCCGAGGCCCTGCTCGCGCAGCCGCTTGACGAGTGCGAGCACCTGCGCGGTCTGGGCGACGCCCAGCGCCGCGGTGGGCTCGTCGAGGATCACGACCCGCGGCTCGCCGAGCAGCGAGCGCGCTACCGCGACCTGCTGGCGCTGGCCGCCGGACAGCGTCCCCACTTCCGAGCGCACGCTCGGGATGGTCACCGCGAGGTTGGAGAGAAGCTCGTGCGAGCGCTGCTCCATCTTCGTCTCGTCGAGTCCGCGGGTGACGCCGCCGAGCGGGCTGCGCTCCTCGCGGCCCAGGAACACGTTCTCGACCACGTCGAGGTTGTCGCACAGCGCCAGGTCCTGGTAGACGGTGGCGATCCCGAGCCGCGTCGCCGCGGTCGGGTTGCCGAGCGAGACCGGCTGGCCCTCGAACCAGACGGCCGCGCGGTCGGCTGCGTAGATGCCGGAGATGACCTTGACCAGCGTCGACTTGCCGGCGCCATTGTCGCCGACCAACGCGAGGACCTCACCGGCGTTGATGTCGAGCCATACGTCGTCGAGCGCCTGTACGGGCCCGAAGCGCTTCGTCACTCCCCGCAGGGCGAGGAGGCCTTGCGGCTGATCCCCCTGCGGTCCGTTCTCGCTCATCCTCGCTCCCTCGTTAAGGTTCCGGATCGGCGCCGGCGCCGGGCGGCCGACGCCGCCCGGCGCACGCCGAGTATCCGCTTCGCGGCTAGGTCAGCCCCGCCGCCTTGCACGCCGACGCGTACGCCGACGTGCAGATCTGCTTGGTCGTCCAGAACCCGTCCTTGACGACCGTGTCCTTGATGTTGTCCTTGGTCACCGCGACCGGAGTCAGGATCGCCGAGGGGACCTGCAACTGGCCATTGTCGGTCTTCTTGCTGACCAGGCTCGCGGACGGCTTGCGCCCGTTGGCCAGGTCCACGGCCATGGTGGCGGCGCCCTCCGCCTCCGGCTTGACTGCCTTGTAGACGGTCATGTACTGCGTGCCGGCGAGGATCCGCTGGATCCCGGCGAGCTCGGCGTCCTGACCGGTGGTCGGACGCTGCGTTGCATTGACACCCGACGACTTCATGGCGGCGATGGCGCCGCCGGCGGTGCCGTCGTTGGCGGCGTAGACGCCGTTGAACCCGTTGTCGCCGACCGCCGTGATGGCCTGCTGCATCTCGTCTTGGGCCTTGTCGGGGCTCCAGTCGGGCGTGTCGTAGGACTTGAGCACCTTGATGCCCGCCGAGTTGAGGGCGCCCGTCGCGCCTTGCTTGAACAGCTTGGCGTTGTTGTCCGTGGGCGCGCCGTTGATCATCACGATCGGGCCCGTCGCCTTGCCGTCCTGCTTCAGCTTCTTGGCCAGCGCCTGGCCCTGAAGCTGTCCGACCCGGACGTTGTCGAACGAGATGTAGTAGTTGACCGGGGCGTTCGTGATCAGCCGGTCGTAGCTGACGACCGGCACGTTCTGTGCCTTGGCCTTCGTGACGATCGCGCCCGCCGAGGCAGCGTCGACGGCGTCGAGCACGAGCACCTTGGCGCCCTGTGTCAGGGCCGCCTCAGCCTGCTGCTGCTGCTGCGCCGCGTCCTGATTGGCGTTCGAGTAGAGGATCTTGCAGTTCGGACACAAGGCCTTGACCTTCGCCTCGAAGAGCGGCTTGTCCTGTGTCTCGTACCGCGTCGTCTTGGTCTCCGGCAACAGCAGGGCGATCGTGCCGCCCTTGTTGTTCGCCGTGGACGAGCCACCGCCGCTGTTGCTGCTGCTGTTGCTGCTGCTGCCGCATCCGGCCGCAAGCAGCCCGACCGCCAGCACGGCCACAGCGGCCAATCCGGCCGCCTTCCGCGTCGTAGGGAACATCACTCTCCCCATCACCTCCTGGTGGTGTTTGACGTCATGACGCGACGGCCTCGCCTAGGGGTTGGCTTGCCACCACGCCCTGTTCCTTCTCGTTGAGCACAAGGGCCACAGCTCCCAGCAGCTCGGCGCGGTCGCCGAGAACGCCGGGGACGATCTCCACGTCCTCGACGGCTGATGGGATCACCCGGCGCCGGACTGCCTCGCGCAGCGGACCGAGCAGGACGTCGCCGGCGGCGCCGAGGCTGCCTCCGACCACGATCCGCTCCGGGTTGAAGAGATTGCAAAGGTTGGCTACCGCGTGCCCGGTGTAGCTGCCGGCGTCGGCGATCGCGCGCCGGCAGCCGGGGTCGCCCTCGATGGCCAGCTCGACCACGCGATCACCGGTGATCTCGGTGCCGCGCGTCGCGCGCAGGAGCTCGGCCAGTGCGGGGGTGGCGGCGACCATCTCCAGGCAGCCGCGGTTGCCGCAGCGGCAGATCGGGCCGCGCTCGTCCACCGTGGTGTGGCCGATCTCGCCCGCGGTGCCGCCGGCGCCGTGGAACAGGCGCCCGTCGATCACCAGGCCGGCGCCGATGCCGGTGGCCATCTTCAGGTACACGAGCGTCGACGCCCCCTGGCCCGCGCCCCAGTGCAGCTCGGCCAGAGCGCCGAGGTTGGCGTCGTTGTCGACGTGGACGGGGACCTCGAGCCGCTCGCTCATCACCTCGGCGATGCGGACGTCGGTCCAGCCCGGGAGGATGGCCGAGGAGCCGACGGTGCCGGTCGAGCGGTGGATCGGGCCGGGCATGCCCAGCCCCACGCCGAGCACACGGTCGGTCGCCGTGCCGGAGCGCTCGAGCGCCTCGCCGACGAGCTTGACCGCGCCCTCCACGCCGGTCCGCGCGTCGTAGTCCTCGTGCATCGTGCGCCAGCGCTCGGCCAGGATCTCGTGGGAGAGATCGCAAACGGCCACCGCGAGGTGGCGCTTGCCGAAGTCGATGCCGATGGCCACGCCGACCGAGGGGTCGAGGGTGATCAGGGCCGGCGGCCGCCCGCCCTGGTTGCGGCGGGACACGCTTGCGGGCGCGTCGACCACCATGCCGGCCTCCACCAGCTGGCCCACGAGGGTGGAGACGGTGGCCGGCGAGAGGCCGGTAGAGCGGGCGAGCTCGGCGCGGCTGGCTACCCCGAGCTCGCGCAGGGAGTCGAGCACGCGACCGCGATTCAGCTCTCGCAGAGAGGTGAGGGACCCAGAGCCGTCCACCGGCGGCCCGTTCTATGCCATGACCCCGGGTATGTCAAGGACTCGAAGATGAAATCGCTGTTACGGGCGCTTTTGCGTTCGGGACTCGAAGAAAGGCCGCCGACTAGGAAGCCGCGACCGGGACTCCGACCTCCCGCAGCGACGCGTCCACGGCGCGGTCCCACTCGGCGGCGATGCTGGTCGCGGCCGCCCGCTCCTGGGCGAGGATATGGTCGGCCAGCGCGACGGTCGGCCGGTCGCCAGCGCGCTGGGCCACGCGCCTCAGCTCCTCGTAGCTGGCGATCTCGAGATGCTCGAAGGCGAACGCGAACGCCGCCAGCTTGCCGGGCGTGTCGGGCTGGGCGGCGAAGAACGCGCCCCAGTTCAGCGCGCCGGCGCGCAGCCCGGCGTCCTTGAGCGGGGTGGGCGAGTTGCCGAGTTCCTCGAGGCGGTCGCGCACGCGCGCCTGCTGGTCGCGGGTCTCCTCGAGGTGTTGCGCGTATACGCGCGCGAGCTCGGGGTCGCCGGCGATGTCCTGGCTCTTCTCCAGCAGGCCGATGGCCTGGGCCTCGATCGCGTGCGCATCGGCGAGGTACTTGCACAGCTGCTCGCGCAGGTCGTCGGGCTGCTGAGCCTGCAGCGACGCGTCGACTGCGCGGTCGAGCTCCGCGAGCAGGCGGTCGGACATCGCGAGCTCCTGGGTGCGGATGCGGCGCGCGACCTCGGCCGTCTCGGTGTCGCCGGCGCGCTCGGCCACGCGGCCGAGCAGCTCGTAGGCCGCGACCTCGAGGTTCTCGTAGGAGATCGCGTGCGCGGCGAGCTTGCCCGGCGTGTCGGGCTGGGCGCGGGCGAACAGCACGAAGCCCTTGCCACCGGCGGCCATGACCGCGTCCTTGAGCTTGGAGGGCGAGGCATCGTGCGCCTCGAGCCGAGCGCGGACGAGCCGCTCCTGCTCCTCGGTCTCGACCTGGTGCTCGGCGAACAGGCGGCTGAGCTCGGGGTCGCCGGCGATGTCGGGCGCGCTGCGCAGCTGCGCAAGCGCCTGCTCCTCGATCGCGTGGGCGTCGGTCAGGTACTTGACGAGTTGTTCGGTCACAGAGGCCATGCGGCCCCCGCTACCCGGCCTACGAAGGCGCCAACACGGCCACCGGGTACCCGCGCGCGCGGTACGCCCGGCTGAACTTCTTGCGGATCCGCCGCGTGCGTGAGGAGAGCGAGTTCAGGCGGCGCTTGTAGCAGGACTCCGAGCGCGCCCGCGCACACGCGATAATCAGGTTCACACCCGCGGACGACACGCGCAGGGTCGCCGTGTAGGTCCGTGACACGCCGCGGATCTCGCCCGGCGTGTCGAGGTTGGCGATGCGCGTCGCCGTCGACCCGTACAGGGTCTTCAGGCGCTTGAACGCGGTGATGATGTCCTGGACCGAGTTCGGGTTGCGCGCCCTGCGGATGAGCGCGGCCACAAGCTTCGAATAGCTGCGCTGCACGCGGTCGAACTGGATGATGTAGGCGGCCTTGGTCGCGGCGGTCGGCCCCGTGTTCGTCGGCGCCGTCGGCGTGGTCTCCGGCGGCGCGGTCGGGGTCGTTGCGGCAGTGCTGGGAATGGTCAGCGGGGGCGGCTTGGGCTTGCTGCTCGACGAGCTCGAGAACGTCCCCGTGGCCGCCAGCACGACGCCGACGATGATGAGCAGGGCGACGACCGCGCCGACGATGATCAGGACCATGCGGTTGCCGCCGCCACCGCCGCTGGGGGCGGGCGCGGGGCGCTGGCCGGGCGGCGGGGCGCCCGGGCCGGGGCCCGGCGAGGGGGTGGGCACCGGCGCGGGCACGACCGGCGGGGTGCCGCTCGCGGGCGGGCCGCCGGAGGGCGGAGGGCCGCCTGGGGGCGGCGGGCCGCCCCCGGCCGCGGCGCCCGCCGCGGCACCGGCCCCGGCCGCGGCGCCGGTGGCGCCGGGCGACTGGCCCGCGCGGGTCGGGGCCGAGGTGGGTGATTGGCCGATCCGGGTCGCGCCGGCGTCGGCGGCGCCGCCGCCGACCTTCATCGTCGACTGGCCGAGCTTGACCACGTCGCCGGGCGACAGCCAAGCCGAACCCTCGATCTTGTTGCCGTTGACGAAGGTGCCGTTCGTGGACCCGAGGTCCGAGATGTACAGCCGGCCTTCGTCGGTGCGCGAAATCTGCGCGTGGCGGCGGGAGATCTCCGGGTCGCCCTTCAGCGCTCCGAACCCCTCCGCCGACCGCCCGAGGACGAGTTCCTTCTCCAGCTCCTGCTGCTCGCCGCGCGCCGGACCGTCTGTGACTTCGATTCTCTCCCCAGGCATGGATGGCGACTCTAATCAATGGGTCGGAGGCTTTGGAATGAAGTCGGTTGGAGCATCGCCAGCGCCGTCCTGAAGTCGGTTAGGCTCGCCGCCGATGGCCCCTCAACTCCAATTCGTCAACGGCAACCAGCAGGGCCAGGCCGCCCAGGTCGCAGGCGACCGCTTTCTGGTCGGTCGCGGGTCGGACTGCCAGCTGGCGCTCGCCGACAGCGAGGCCTCGCGCCGCCACGCGCTGCTGCGCCCCCAGGCCGACGGCAGCGTCGTGCTGGAGGACCTCGGGTCCACGAACGGCACCTACGTCAACGGCCAGCGGATCACCGGCCCGGTCACGCTGCGCGGCGGCGAGCGCGTGCGGATCGGCGACACGGAGCTGAACTTCCTCAACGGCGCGGGCGCGGACCAACCCCAGGCCAGCCCGCCACACCCGCCGGTCATGTCCCCCGCGCCGGCCGCCGGCGCCGGGGGTGCGGCCAGCGTCCCGCCGACGCCCTCGCGCATCGAGCGGATCATGCTGCGCCGCTCGGTCAACCGGGCCATGATCATCGCCGCCATCTCGGGCGTGGTCGCGGTGATCGCGATCGTCGTCGTGGTCATCCTCGTCACCACCGGCGGCTCCAGCGCGCCGAGCTCGGCCGAGATCGTGGCGGCGGTCAAGCCCTCCACCGTCGACGTCCTCATCAGCCAGACCGGCGAGGGCGTGGTGGCCGGCGGTACCGGCTGGGTGCTCGACGCCGACCGCGGGCTGATCGTCTCCAACAACCACGTCATCAACGGCGCCGACACCGTGCAGGTCGTGGTCGACGGCAAGAAACGGCAGGCGCAGGTCGTCGCCGCCACACCGTGCCAGGACATGTCGGTGATCCGCGTGGCCGACAACTCGGGCCTGAAGACGATGCCGCTGGGCTCCCAGGCCAAGCTCGAGGCGGGCGACACCGTGGTCGCGGTCGGGTTCCCGGCCAGCGCCTCGCCCCAGGACCACCTGGTAGCGACCGTGGGCTCGGTCTCGGATCCGAAGACCGAGTACGACGTCGCCCAGGCGGCCGACGTGCCGCTGCTGGCCAACGTGGTCCAGACCGACGCGGCCATCAACCCGGGCAACTCCGGCGGCCCGCTGGTCGATCAGGACAAGCAGCTCGTGGGCATGAACACCGCGGGCCTGGACGAGGCCGGCGGCCGCCGGCTGCAGGGCCAGGGCTACGCGATCGGCGTCGACCAGATCAAGCGCTACGTGCCGCTGCTGGCCGCGGGGACCTCGATTGGCTGGACCGGCCTGGGCCTCGAGCCCGCCGACCCGGCCGTCCTACAGCGCCAGAACCTGCCCGCCGGGCTCCTGGTCAAGAACGCGATCCCCGGCACGCCGGCCGACAAGGCCGGGTTCGGCGACAACAAGACGCGGCTGATCACCGCGGTCAACGGCAAGCCGCTGGACGGGACGATCCGCAGCTACTGCAACATCGTGGGCGACGCCCGCAAGGGCCAGAGCGCGATCTTCACCGTCATCACCGGGCCGGGGGCCGCGCCCCAGCAGGTCCGGATCCCGTTCGCGTAAGCCTCAAGGGGGTCAGACCCCGTTGAGTGTGGTCGAGGGTTGCGCGCCGGGCGCTACGGCGCGATCCGCAGCACGCGGTCGTTGTTGGTGTCCAGCACCCACACGCGGCCCTGGCCCCAGGCCAGGCCCTGCGGATTGAAGGACATCTTCACGTCGCCGACCTTCTGGCGCGTGTCGAGGTCGATGCGGCGCACGACGTTGTCGACCGGGTAGCTGACCCATAGCGAACCGGCGCCGACCGTGTAGTAGGCGGCCGAGGTGCCGACGGTGATCGGCGCGGCGACCGCCCCCGAGGAGGCGTCCACGCGCGAGATCTTGTTGTTGCCGGTGGCGACGTACACGGTGCCGTCCGTCACCTGCAGGCCGCCCGGGCTGCCGCCGACCTTGATCGTGTTGATGACGGAGTTGTTGGACGGGTCGATCTGGACCACGCCCTTCTCGGTCGCCACCCACACATAGCCCTCGCCGATGCCGATCGACGACGGGTCGCCCGGGACCGAGATCGTGGCCACGGTCTTGTTCGTCTTCGGGTCGGTGCGCGTGACCTGGTTGGCCTTGCCGTGCACGGCCCACAGCGCGTTGAGGCCGAAGGTGATGGCGTCGACGGTCGGGCCGGTGTCGAAGTAGGGGCTGACGCGGTTCGTCTTGACGTCGATGCGGTTGATCGAGTCGGTGTAGATCCAGGTCCAGATCGAGCCGGCGCCGGCGGCGACCGCCGACGGCGCGCCGCCGGCCTTGATCGAGCGCGTCTTGTCCGTCGCGGTGTCGATGCGCGTGACGGTCCCGTCCTTGAGGTTGGCCACCCAGGCGTTGCCCGCCGTGAAGGCCATGTCCTGCGGGTCCTTGCCGACCTTGATCGGGTTGCCGGTGATCTGGCCCGCCTTCGGCTTCTTGTCGCCGCCGCCCGTGGCCAGGCCGATGACGGCCAGGGCGACGATGACCACGAACAGGGTTGCGCCGCCCACGCCCGCCCACAGCGCCCAGGTCGGCAGCTTCGGGCGCGCGGGCTTCGGCGCCATCGTCGTGCCGCCGACGGCGGGGATCGGCGCGCCCGTGGGCGGCGGCGGCGTCCACGGCCCCGGCGGCGACTGCGGCGGCGGCGGCATCGCCGGTGGCGCCGGCGGCGCGGTCACGGCGGGGAAGCCCGCGGGCGGCGTGTCGCCGGGGGCGGTGGGCGCGACGGGCGCCGCCGCCGGGGACACGATGGTCTCGCCCGCGGTTGGCCCGGCCTGGTGCGCGCGGCTCTCGACCGGCGCGGCGGCGCCGGTGGCGACCGTCCGCTCGGCCGTCGGCGTCGGGCGCGCCTGCACCGCGGCGGCGGCCGCGCGGGCGAGGTCGCCGGTGGACGGGTAGCGGTCCTGCGGGTCCTTGGCCATGCCGCGCTCGACGACTTCCTCGAGCGCCTCGGGCACGTCGGCGACGCGCTCGCGCAGGCGCGGCGGCGGGTCGTTGACGTGCGCCCACATCTTCGACATCTCGCTGTCACGGTCGTAGGGCACGCGGCCGGTCAGGGCCTGGACGAGGACGCAGGCCAGCGCGTAGACGTCGGTCCGCGCGTCCACCCGCCCGCCCTTGATCTGCTCGGGCGCCGCGTAGTCGGTGGTGCCGACGAACATGCCCGTGCGGGTCAGGCCCCCGCCCTCGCCCGCCTCACGGGTCAACCCGAAGTCGGTCAGGTACACGTGCCCGTCGCGGTCGGCGATGAGGATGTTGCCGGGCTTGATGTCGCGGTGGACGAGGCCGCGCGCGTGCGCGGCGTCCAGCGCGAACCCGACCTCGCTGACCACCCGCACGGCGGTCTCCGGCTCCAGCCGGCCCGTGCGCTCGAGCATGGTCCCGAGGTCCTGGCCCTGGACCCAGCGCATGGTGATGTAGAGCTGTCCGTCGGCCTCGTCGGCGTCGTAGATCTCGATCACGTTCGGGTGATCGATCGACGCAGCGAGCTGCGCCTCGCGCTGGAAGCGCTGCCGGAAGCCCTCGTCCACGGCGAGCTCGGGGCTGATGACCTTCAGCGCGACAGTGCGCTCCAGGCGGATGTGCACCGCCTTGTAGACGATGCCCATCCCGCCGCGCCCGCCGAGCGCCTCGATGCGGTGCCCGGCGAACACCTCCCCTGGTTCCAGCTCGTGCACAGGAGTCTTATATCGGGAGCAGTACTACGGAATCCAGCGATCACCCGCTGGTGTGACCACTATCTCATGAGTCATACCGCGCGCATCCTGATCGGCCAAGAAGGCCACGGTGCGGGCCACCGAAGCCATCGAGGCCAGCGCCTCGCGCGGGGTGTCGCGCGTGAACGCCTCGGTCTTCGGCGACTCGATGGTGGCGTTGACGGCCAGCAGCGCGACGTGGATGCCCTCCTCGCGGTGCTCCTGCGCCGCGGCCTGGACCATGGCCCGGCTCGCGAACGCGCCCGCCGCCCACAGGCCGCGCTCGGGGAACGCCCGCGCCGACGATCCGCCGGTGACCTGCACCAGCGTGCCGCCCCCACCGGCGTCGCGCAGCGCGCGGATGCCGCAGGAGAGGAAGACGAAGGACTGCCGGGCCACGGACGCCGCCCAGCCCTCGAACTGGCTCAGGTCGGCGTCGGCGATCGGGCCGCCGCCGAATGGCGGCCCGCTGGCGGTCGCGGCGCTGACGGCGTTGACGACGAGGTCGAGGCCGCCGAGCTCGTTGCGGGCCTGGGCGAGCGCCCCGCCGAGCTGCTCGAGGTCGGAGGCGTCGGCCTTGAGCGCCACCGCCCCGCGCTGCCGCACGGCGGCCACCGTGCTGTCGCTACGGGCCACGGCGGCGCCCTGCCAGCCGAGATCGCGGAAATGGTCGAGGATGGCGCCGCCCAGGTTGCGGGCGCCGAGGACGACGACGGCGGGCATGGAGCGAGCGTATAGCTTGGTGGTCGAGGCCGAAGCTCGACGCCCGCGAGCGGGGGGCCACCTCGATCTCTGTAGGGTCCGGCGCGATGGCCGTCGAGCTGCGCGTGTTGGACGCTCCCGAGCAGGTGGCGGCGGCCGCGCTCGACGTCATCGTGAGCGCCGTCCGCGGGGCCATCGCCGACCGCGGCGTGGCGCACGTCTCGCTGGCCGGCGGCAACACGCCCAAGCGCACCTACCAGGAGCTCGGGGGCGCGCTGGGGTCCTGGGAGGGCGTCGAGCTCTGGTTCAACGACGAGCGCGCGGTGCCGCCCGACGACCCGCAGTCGAACTTCAAGATGGTGGCCGAGGCGCTGGGCGACCACCCCGTGCTGCACCGGATCGTCGGCGAGGCCGACCCCGCGAACGCGGCCCAGGCCTACGAGCGCGAGCTGCGCGCGCGCATCGAGTCGACCGCCGAGGCCGGCGTGCCGGTGTTCGACCTGCACGTGCTCGGCATCGGCGAGGACGGCCACACGGCGTCCCTGTTCCCCGGCCACCCGGAGGTCCAGATCACCGACCGGCTCGCGGTCCCGGTGCACGACTCGCCCAAGCCGCCGCCCACCCGCATCACGCTCACGCTGCCGGTGCTCCAGGTCGCGCGCGAGCGCGTGTTCCTGGCCACCGGCTCCGACAAGGCGGGCCCGGTGTCGGTGCTTGTCGCCGGCCCCGACCCCGACTACCCCTCGAGCCTCGTGGGGAGCGAGAACACGCTCGTGCTCGCCGACCCCGCCGCCGCCGGCCGGTGAACGAGCACGGCCAGGAGGTCTACCTCGTCCGTCACGGCGAGACGGCCTGGAGCCTGTCCGGGCAGCACACCGGCTCGACCGACATCCCGCTGACCGAGAACGGCGAGAAGGTCGCGCGCGAGCTCGGCGCGAAGCTCGCGGGCCACGAGTTCAGCGGCGTGCTGGCGAGCCCGCTCTCGCGCGCGATCGAGACCGCCCGGCTGGCCGGCTTCGAGTACGGCGTGCAGCTCGACGAGCGCCTCAAGGAGTGGGACTACGGCGACTACGAGGGCCTGGCCACGCCCGAGATCCGCGAGACCAGGCCGGACTGGTTCCTGTGGCGCGACGGCTGCCCGGGCGGCGAGTCGCCCGACCAGATCGGCGCCAGGGCCGACAGCCTGCTCCGCGACGTGCGCGACATCGACGGCGACGTGCTCCTGTTCGCGCACGGCCACATCCTGCGCGTCATCACGGCCCGCTGGCTGGGCTATCCGCCCAACGACGGCATGCACTTCTCGCTGGGCACGGCGACCCTCTCGATCCTCGGATTCGAGCGCGAGGCGCCGTCGATCTGGCGCTGGAACGCGCCCTAGAGGTCTACGCCGGCCGGTCGTAGAGGTCGGCGGCCAGCGCGCCGATCACCGTCTGCAGCCACGCGCGCTCGGCCTCGTCGACCCGGTCCAGGCGCCGGCGCGCCCACCCCATCAGGTCCTCGCGCCCGCCCACGGCCAGCACCGGCGAGGTGATCGCGTAGCGCCCATCGATCATGAGCACGAGGGCGCCGGGGTGGTCGCGTCGGATGCGCAGCAGGTCGACGACCTCCTCGCCGAAGATCAGCTCCGGGCGCGCGCGGTCGGTGCCCTCGTCCGGCCACGGCCGCACGCTGAGCGTCGCCGGGTGCGCGCGCACCTTGCGGGGCGGCCGCGGGGTGGGCCCGATCGGACCGGTGCCCCAGCGCTCGATCAGCGTGGGCATGTCCCGCATCGCCTCCTGGCGCACGAGGATGTGCAGGCTGTCGCCGGCCTGGAGGCGCGTCGAGCCGCGCGGCGGGATCGCCTCCTCCCCGCGCACGAGCACGTTGACCACCGCCTCGCGCGGCAGCCCGAGGTCGCGCACGCGCGCGCCCACGATGGCGTCGTCGGGGTCGATGGTGTGCTCGATGACGTCGGCGCCGAGCTCGCGCACCGTGCCGGCCTCGATCAGCGCCGGCGGCAGCGCCGGCTCGTGCGAAGTGACCTTCAGGCGCCGGGCCACGGATTCGAAGGTCGTGCCCTGCAGGAGCGTGGACACGATGACGGCGAAGAAGACGATGTTCAGGTCTTCGAGGCTCTTGGGCACGTGTGCGATGACGGCGAACGTCGCCAGCACCACCGGCACCGCGCCGCGCAGGCCGCCCCATCCGAGCGCCAAGCGCTCGGCGGCGCTGAAGCGGGCGAACAGCGTCGCGATCCACACCGCGACCGGCCGCGCGACCAGCGTGAGCACGAGCGCCAGCGTGGTGCCCTCGACCGCGACGTCGCCGAACTGGCTGGGGAACACGAGCAGGCCGAGGGTGAGGAACATGGCCAGCTGCGCGACCCAGCCCAGGCCCTGGTGGAAGTTCGCCACCGTCTGCTTGGCCGGGATGCTGGCGCTGCCGAGGGCCAGGCCGGCCAGGTACACGGCGACGAACCCCGAGCCCTCGAGCGCCGCGGCGGCTCCGTAGGCGATCGCCGCCACCGCCAGCGACGCCACCGGATACAGGCCCGCGGTCGCGAGCCGCACGCGCCGCAGCGCCTGCACCGCCAGCCAGCCGGTCACCACGCCGATGCCGACGCCCACGCCGAGCTCGCGCACGAACAGAACCAGGGCGTCGCCGATCCCGTAGTGCGGCTTGAGGATCCAATCGATGCAGGCCAGGACGAGCAGCACCGCGATGGCATCGTTCAGCCCCGCCTCGCCCTCCAGCGCGAGCGCCAGCCGGCGCCGGAGCGTCGAGTCGCGCAGCACCGCGAAGATGGCGGCGCCGTCGGTGGCGGCGATGATGCTGCCGACCAGCAGGCCCTCCTTGGTCGAGAACCCGAACAGGCCCGCGGCCGCGAACCCGGTGATGGCCGCGGTCAGCAGCGTCCCGACGATGGCCAGGCTGATGGCGGCGCCGAGCACCGGGCGGATCTCGTCGAAGCCGGTGTTGAGGCCGCCCTCGAACAGGATCAGCGCGAGGGCCACGATGCCCACGTCGCGGGCCAGCGCGTAGTCGTTGAAGTCGATCCAGCCCAGCCCGTCGGTGCCCACGAGCATCCCGAGGCCCAGGAACAGGACCAAGGCCGGAACGCGGAGGCGCCCCGCGAGGAGCGAGGCGCCAAGGCCGGCGGCGAGCAGCGCGCCGGCGACGAGTGTGGCTATGCCGAGTTCGATGCCCTGAGCTTGGCATCCCTCCGGTCAGGAGGGCCGGTAGGTGCCGAAGCTCCAGACGTTGCCCTCGGCGTCCTCAGCGCTGTAGCCGCGCGAGCCGTAGTCCTCGTCGCGCAGCTCGCGGCGGATCTTCGCGCCGGCCGCCTTGGCGCGCGCGTAGTGGGCGTCGGGGTCGTCGACCACGATGTAGAGCGAGCCGCCGCCGGTGGGCATCTCCATGCGGCTGGGGTCGGGCTCGCGCGGGGTCTCGCCCAGCATCACGATGCCGTCGCCGTAGGCCAGCTCGGCGTGCTGGACGACCCCCTTGTCGTCCTCGTGGACGGCCTTCTTGGTGAACCCGAAGCCGTCGACGATCAGGTCGATGGCGGCGTGCGCGTCGTTGTAGCGGAGAGCGGGGAAGATGTCGGTCATGCCCGCCAGGCTAGGCGGCGGAGGGGAGGCCGTCTTGGACGGATTTCCCCTCCACGAACCCGCTCTGGCCCGGGAGCCGGCCGGCCACGAACTCGCTCGGCGTGGTGCCGGCGAAGGCGCGGAAGTCGCGGTACAGGTGCGGCTGGTCGTAGTAGCCGCACAGGGCCGCGAGCTCGGCGAAGCCGAGGTCGTCGTCGGCGCTGCGCAGGGTCTCCACCGCCGCCTGGAAGCGGAGCAGGCGGCCGTAGAGCTTGGGCGCGACGCCGACGTGCTCGCGGAAGCGGCCGATCAGCCGCTTGCGGCTCCAGCCCAGGTCCTCGGCCAGGTTGCCGACCGGCACGGCTCCGCCGCTGTCGACCAGGCGGCTCCAGGCCCATACGACCTCGCGGGGCGGCGCCGGGGCGGCGGCCACGCGGCGGGCGATGGCGGCATCGAGCAGGGCGAAGCGGTCGGCCCAGGTCGGCAGCTCCGCCAGGCGCTCGACCAGACGGCCGCCGGAGCGGCCTGCCAACGCGTCGAGGGCCACCACCTCGTGGGTGAGCTCGCGCATGGGCAGGCCGAAGAACGCGCTGGCGCCCAGCGGCGTGAACTGCACCTCGGCCCCGTGGGCGAAGCCGGCGTGCTCGCTGAACGCGTGGCGGTCATCGAGGCCGGCGACGAACGAGGCGTGGCGGTCGGAGCGCACGTCGGGCTCCACGGGGTCGGGCAGGTCCCAGGGCGGCCCGAAGCTGATGATGAAGTGGACGTCGCCCGAAGGCAGCTCGCGGCGGCGCAGCGGTTGCGGCGTGATCTCGAGGTAGCCGGCGTAGCGGCGCACGAACGCGCGCAAGCGCGGATCGGGGTCGCTCCAGGCCATCTCCCACCGGCCGAGCTCCGACTCGTGCCGGTCGACCAGCATCAGCGCTTGCGGTTGGCCACCAGGAGCGAGGCGCCGATGGCGCCGCCGAGGTCGCCGAGTCCCGCGACGTGCAGCTGGGGCGGGCGCTCGGGGACGAAGATGTGCTTCATCATCTCCTTGTGGATGGCGTCGAGGTAGCGCGGGCCGAGCCGCACCCCGAGGCCGCCGCCGAGGATGACCGCCTCCACGTCGAGCAGGTTGACCGCCGACGCGATGCCGGTCCCGAGCATCTCCACCGCCCGGTCGATGAGCTGATGGGCGACCTTGTCCTTCTGGTCGAGCGCGCGCGCCCACACCCCGCTGGTCAGGCGCGTGCGGCCGCGCTTCTCCATGATCTTGAACAGGTCGGTCTTGACGCCGCGGTCGTGGGCGCGGCGGGCCGCCGCCTCCATGCTCGCGCGGCCGGCGTAGGCCTCGAGGCAGCCGCGCCGCCCGCAGCCGCAGCGGGCGCCGCCGCGCTTGACCACGGTGTGGCCGATCTCGCCCGCGGCGCCGCGCCCGCGCCATAGCGCCCTGCGCATGACGATGCCGCCGCCGATGCCGGTGCCCCACCAGACGCCGATGAAGGATGAGTAGTCGGCGCCGGCGCCGAGCACGCGCTCGCCCTCGACGGCGACCTGGACGTCGTTGCCGATCTTGACCTTGGTGGAGAGCGCGTCCTCGAGCGTCGCGCCGAGCGCGAAGGGCGCATCCCAGTCGGGCAGGTTGCGGGCATGGGCCACCGTGCCGCCGCGACTGTTGATCTCGCCGGGCGAGCCGACGCCGACGCCGCCGAGGTGCTCGTTCGTCACGCCGGCCTCCTTGGCCGCGCTCGACATCGCGGCGACCATCTCGTCCGCCACCTTCGCCGGTCCGCCGTCCGTCGGCGTGGGATGGCGGCTCTGGGAGACCACCTTCCCGTCCGCGTCCACGACCACCGCCTCGATCTTCGTCCCACCAAGGTCGATGCCACCGCGCACGTCGCTCATGCCACGACCCTAACGCCCGTCGGCGCCCAGCACCGCCGCGAAGCCGTTGCCCTGCTTGTCGTCGGGGTCCTGATAGTCCAGCACCGGGAGATCGAGATGGGCGCACAGGGCGAGGAAGCTCTCACCCGTCCACACGGTCCAGTGGCGGTCCTCGCGCGACCGCAGGCCGTCGGCGTGGCGCTGCACGAGCTCGTCCAGCGGCGTGACCGGGCGGTCGTGGTCGAAGGTGCGGTCGCGGTGCGGGAGCACGATGAACAGGTAGCGGCGCGCGACCCGCTGCCACTCTCGCAGGGCGCGGATGGGGTCGGGCAGGTGCTCGAGGACGTGCGAGGCCAGGACGAAGTCGAAGGCATCGGCGGGGAAGGGCAGGTCGTCGCCCTCGGCCACGACGTCGACGGCCATGGCGACGCCGGCGAGCACGAGCTCCTCGCGCTTGTAGACGGCGTCCATGTCGCGCGAGCGGTCGACGTTGATGGTGTCCAGGCCGAACGCGTTGTGGGCGGCGCCGCCGATCTCGACCCCGCGCAGGCCGTCCAGCCAGCGGTGGGCGAGGGCGGACTCGCGCGTGTTGTGCAGACGCCAGAGGACGCGGCGCTTGGTCGGCAGCCGCCCCGCCCGGCGACCGACGCGGATGCGTTGGCGCGCCATGCGCGCAATCCTGGCAGCGCCGTGGTCTTCACCGTCGGTCACTCCACCCACACGCTCGATGAGTTCCTGGCGCTCCTGCGCAGCGCCGGCGTCGAGGGAGTGGCCGACGTGCGCCGCTACCCTGGCTCGCGCCGTTCGCCCTGGTTCGGGCGCGAGGCGCTGGCCGAGGCGCTGCACGCGGAGGGGATCGCGTACGACCACCTCGAGGCGCTGGGCGGGCGCCGGTCGGTCCTGCCTGGCTCGCCCAATGGCGGCTGGGAGGTCGCGGCCTTCCAGGGCTACGCCGACCACATGGCGACGCCGGAGTTCGCGGCCGGGAGAGCCGAGCTCGAGGCCCTGGCTGCGCGCCGGCCCACGACGGTCCTGTGCGCGGAGGCGCCGTGGTGGCGCTGCCATCGGCGGCTGGTCGCCGACGCGTTGGTCGTGCGCGGCCATCCGGTCCGCCACATCGGTCCCGACGGCGGGCTCACCGACCACGCGCTCACCGACTTCGCGGTGGTGGCGGACGGGACGATCACGTACCCGCCCGCGCAGACCGAGCTGGTCGAGCGCTAGCGCGCCGACCAACGCTGCGGCACGTACAGCGGGGCCGCGTGGGCGCTGCCCGCCGCGCGCGTTGCCTCGGCCTCGGTCGCGCGAATCTGTGCCGCGCGCAGGCCCAGCAGCGAGACGAGCGGGGCCGTGGGCCGGAACGGGTCCGCGATCGCGCCCCCGCCCGCGAGCGGCAGCGCCGCCCGGAGCTCGCCGTCGACCTCGGCCACGAGCAGCTCGCCCTCCGCCAGCCGCCGGCTGTCGAGCTGGGCCAGCCGCCGCAACGCCGCCCGGTCGCTCGTGTGCGAGCGCCGGATCGTCACGCCGTCGTAGACCGCGACCGGGTCGTCGAACCCGGCGCCGCGGGTGCGCCGCATGCGCGCCCGCAGCCGCACCAGCGGGCCGTCGCCCCGCGTGGCCGCAACCGTCGTCCGCAGGTCCCGCGCATGCTCGGCCGCCAGCCCGCCAGTTACCTGTTCACTCCACATACGCCTTCCCTCCGTAACCGTCTATCGCCTGTTGATGGGTAGTATAACCTATTAATGGACTTAGGTGGTGATGACATGCCCAAGAAGCATCAAGATGCACCCGGCCGCCTCGAGACGGTCCGAGAGTTCGTGAACTCGGTCGACCTCGAGGACGGGGCCGAGGCGCTGAGCGACCCGCCGGCGCTCGTGCAGTGGCTGGGCGAGCACGACCTCATCGACCCGGCGGTGGCCGCGAACGCGGCCGACCTGCGCCGCGCCGTCGAGGTGCGCGAGGCGCTGCGCGCGCTCATGCGCGCCAACAACGGCGGCGATCCGGCGACCGATGCCGTCGCCACCCTGCGCGCCGCGGCGCAGCGGGCCGGCGTCGAGCTCGAGTTCGAGCCCGACGGCTCGCGCCTCGAGCCCCGGGCCGGCGGCGTGGACGGCGCGCTGGGCCGCCTGCTCGTGGCCGTGCACGAGGCCCAGCACGACGGGACCTGGGCGCGCATGAAGGCGTGCCCGTGGCACACCTGCCACTGGGCCTTCTACGACCACACCAAGAACCGGTCAGGGGTGTGGTGCAACATGGCCGTGTGCGGCAACCGCGCCAAGGCGCGGGCCTACCGCGAGCGCCACGCCTGACCGATCCTTCGCGCGCCGAGCGGGGTTGGAGCCGGTTAGGGTCGGCACGAAGCCGCCCTCTCGCCTCTCGGAAGGAGTCCGTCCTTGAAGGTCCTGACCCTCGCCGCGCTCGCGCTCGCCGCGTTCGTGGCGCTCGCCGTTCCCGCCGCGGCGGCGTCCAAGAAGCCGAAGACCCAGTACTACCTGTCGCTGGGCGATTCGCTGTCGGTGGGGATCCAGCCCGGGCCGGCCGACGACCCCGGCCACGAGGCCGAGAGCGTCGAGACCAACGACGGCTACTCCGACCAGCTCTACGCTAAGGCCAAGCGCCTCTACCCGGGTCTGAAGCTGCTCAAGGCCGGCTGCTCGGGTGCGACGACCGAGAACTTCCTGCGCGGCGGCATCAACGTGACCGGGCTGGGCACCTGCACCCCGCCGCAGCCGTTGTACAAGAGCACGTCGGCCGCTACGTCGCAGATGGCCTATGCCCAGAAGTTCATCCGCGATCACGAGGGCCAGATCGCCTTCATCACGGTCAGCATCGGCAACAACGATCTCGACACGTGCCGGCAGGGCTCGGCTATCAACTTCGACTGCGTGGCGGCCGGCCAGCAGTCGGTCGGCCGCAACGTCGCCGTGATCGGGCGTCGGCTGCGGCGCGCCGCCGGGCCCGACGTCCCGGTCATCGGCACGACGTTCTACGACCCGTACCTCGGCCTCTACCTCCAGGGCGGCGTCAACCAGGCCCTCGCCCAGGCCACCCAGACCATCGCGCAGGAGATCAACGCGCGGACGCTGGCCCCGGCCTGGAAGAAGAGCAAGGTCGCGGTGGCGCGGATCGACGACGCGTTCGGCACCTACACCCCGTTCGACCAGATGGTCAACGACCCCACGTGGGGCATGGTCCCGGTCGCCGTGGCCAACGTGTGCAACTACTCGTGGTTCTGCGTTCCGCCGCCCGCCGGTCCGAACATCCACGCCAACAAGACCGGCTACTCGCTCATCGCCGGCTCGTTCTACACGCAGCTGAAGAAGGTGGCCTCATGAGGCGCCTCGCGCTGCTCACCCTCGCCGCGGCCCTGATCGTCGCGGCGCCCGCCGCGGCGGCGTCGTCCTCGTCGTCCTCGAAGACCAAGTACGTGGTCTCGCTGGGCGACTCGTTCTCGGCCGGCGTGCAGCCGGGGCCGGGCGTGTCGCGGAGCTTCTCGTATCCGAAGGTGAGCTACGCGAACCAGATGCTCTCGCGCGCGAGCAAGCTGCTGCACACGAAGCTCAAGCTGGAGATGCTCGCCTGCGGCGGCGCGACCACCGAGTCGATGGTGGGCGCCGACATCAAGCCCTGCGACCCCGGGGCGAGCGGCTTCAAGCTCCCCTACGCCAACACGTCGTCGCGCACCTCGCAGCTGCGCTACGCGACGCGGTTCCTGCGCGACCACCGCCGCCAGGTCGCCTTCGTGACCATGACCATGGGCGGCAACGACCTGCTGCGCTGCGTCAACTCGGCCACCGGCGGCTTCGACCTGAACTGCATCACGAGCAGCTACGGCGCTATCAGCTCCAAGCTGCCGAAGATCGCGGCGCGCGTCCGGCAGGCGGCCGGGCCGCACGTGCCGGTGCTCGGCGCGGGCTACTACGACCCCTACCTGGCGTTCTACCTGCGCGGCCCCGACCAGCAGGCGCTCGCGCAGGCGTCGCTCGGGATCGAGTCGCAGCTGAACGCGACCCTGCAGACGGCGTTCAAGACGGCGGGCTGGAGCTTCACCAACCCCGACGGCGTGTTCGGCACGAACACCCCGCTGGACCAGACGACGAACCTCGACCCCTACGGCCAGGTGCCGGTCGCGGTGGCGATGGTCTGCGAGATGAGCTGGATGTGCGCGCCCGCACCGCAGGGGCCGAACATCCACCCGAATCAGGCCGGGTATGCGGCGTACGCGTCGGCGCTGCTCTCGACGCTGAAGAAGGAGTCCTAGTCGCGCTAACGCAGCGGTGGGCACGGCGAACCTCGAGGACCCCGCCAGGAGCGGCGAGAATGGCTAGCGCAGCGGGCCGCAGTTGATGTCGGGGCCAGGCGTGCGGTCGACGGTCATCGAGACCTTGACCAACAGGATGTGGAGGACCCGTCGCTCGTCGGCGTCGAGGTCGGCGAGCAGGGCCTCCTCGGCGGCCTGCGCCGCCTCGCGCGCGCCGGCGAGAAGCGTCTTGCCCTTGCGCGTCAAGTGGATCGCGTAGCGGCGGCGGTCGGTCGGGTCGCGGCGTCGCTCGGCCACGCCGGCGCGCTCGAAGTCGTCGATGATGGCCACGACGCTGGACGGGTCGATGCCCATGGTCGCCCCGAGCTCCTGCTGCGAGGCGCCCGGGGTGGCGTCGAGGAAGTTGAGGACCCCGTAGTGCTTGGGCCGCAGGCCCATGGGCTCGAGCGCCGCGGCGAACAGGCGCGTCGCGCGCCAGCCGATCTTGCCGAAGAGGAAGCCCGCGCGGTCGTGCAGACCGGTGACCTTGGCATCCTGCGTGCTGGCTGTCTTCAGGGTGGTCACGCTTCTATACTAGCGGAAATCAACCGTTGAAGCGGTCAACGATTAGCGTCTCGTCCTACCGAATCCTCACCCTCTGTTGACCGGGGGACAACAGGAGGGTGATTCGCTGATCCTCGCATGTTCGACGCCCGCTCATCGGCGCTTCCGGCGCGGCGGACCGCGGACCCCGTCGGGTCGATGTCGCGACCGGCGGTGGTGCTTCAGCCGATCGTCGACCTGGCGACCGCGAAGGTGTACGGGCACGAGGCGCTGTGCCGCGTCCCGGACTCCCCCTTCCGCTACCTGTGCGCGGGCGGCGGCTCCTCGCTTCCCACCCCGTTGGCCGTTGCGCTCGAGGCGCGGATGCTCGAGGCGGCACTGGACGCGCGCTCGCGCATTCCGGGCGGCCAGTCGCTCACCGTCAACGTCAGCCCCAAGGCGCTCCTGCACGCGGAGGTGCGGGAGACCTTCGAGCGGGCCGGGTCGCTGCGCGGCGTCATCGTCGAGCTCACTGAGCACCGCGAACCCGCGACGCCCGAGCGCCTGCTCCCCGCCGTGCGCGGGCTGCGCGCGACCGGTGCGGGGATCGCGCTGGACGACGTGGGCGGCGGTCGCGGCGCCCTGCGCTACGCGCCGGCGCTCGAACCCGATCTGATCAAGCTCGACGGCGACGTCGTCGGTCGCATCGACGCCGAGCCGCTCAAGCGCATGATGGTCGAGTCCGCCCTCGCGGTGGCACGCGACCTCGACACGCCCGTCGTGGCGGAGGGGATCGAGACGGCACACGAGCTCGATGTCCTGCTGCGCATGGGCATCACCCTTGGCCAGGGATTTCTCCTGGCCCGCCCGGCAGTCGCGCCGGGTGATGTGAGCCCGCATGTCCGGCGCTGGCTGCAAGCCCGCTCCGGACGCCTGGCCGCCAGGAGGGCGGTCACCCGCGGGCCACGCGTCGCCACCGCGTCATAACCCCCTGCCCCAGACGCCTGGCGATTTCGGCGCCGCCCTTCTCCCCCGGAGGGCGGCGCCGGCCTTTAACGTGCCACCCATGGAAGCCACCTGGTCCGCGACGGGGGAGGGCGAACGCTGGTGGTTCGTGGGCACGCTCGCGATCGTGCGTGTGCCCGGCGAGGCGGTCGGCGACCGGTTCGCGCTGCTCGAGTTCCTGTTCCCGCGCGGAGCCTCGCCCCCGCGGCACACGCATCCGCAGGACGAGAGCTACTTCGTCCTCGAAGGCGAGCTCACAGTGGTGGCGGGCGAGCGCCGTTTCTCGTTGCGCCCGGGCGGGACCGGCGTGGTGCCGATGGGCGTGGCGCACACGTTCCGGGTCGAGAGCGACGGGGCCCGCGTGCTCGTGCTCTCGACTCCGGCCGGCCTAGAGCGGATGGTCCGGGACGCGTCGGTGCAGGCGACCGCGTCGACGCTCCCACCCGCGGACACGCCACGGCCGTCGCCCGAGGCGCTCGGGCGCGTGTTCGCCGCCCACGGTCAGGTCAACGTCGGCCCGCCGCTGGGACCGGACGACTGATCTTCCCCAGGTCCTCGAGCTCGTCGAGCTCGGTGCGTTGCGAGCGCTCGCGCTTGACGCGGCCGGCGGCGGCGACGGCCCACAGGATCGCCACCCAAGTCGCGGTGGCGAGGCCGACGTGGACCCAGACGACCTCGGTCGGCAGCTTCAGCGTGTATTGGGTCTCGCCGACCAGGCCCTGCGCGGCCATGAGCAGGGTCACGATGGTGACCGCGTCGCGTAGCTGGCGGTCGACGCCGGGCCGGCGCCAGACGAGGATCGTCGTCGTCAGGGCGACGATGCCGAGGAGCGCGGCGATGAAGGCGTGCTGGTGGATGACCCAGTCCAGCGTGCCGGTGCCCTTGAAGGTCAGGCGGCCGACGCGCTCGCCGGTGCCGGCCGCCCCCGCGTGCGGGCCGGCGGCGGTGGCGGCAGTCCCGGCGAAGATCGCGATGGCGCCAAGGGGCAGGAGCGCGCGCGTCAGCCACGTGATGAGGCGGTCGTGGCTGCGCGGGGGCTCGTGGGGCTCGCGGCGGGCGCGCCAGGCCAGGGCGAAGGCGGCCACGAGCACGAGCATGCTCAGGCCGAAGTGGGCCATGACGTAGCCCGGGGCGAGCTTGTGGGTGACCGTGATGCCGCCGAGCACGGCCTGGGCGACGATGCCCAGCGGCAGCAGGGCGCTCAGCCAGATCAGATCGCGGCGGCGCGGCTCGCGCAGGAACGACCCCGCGAAGGCGGCCACGGCGATGAGGCCGACGATGCCGCTGACGAGGCGGTTGCCGTACTCGATCACCGCGTGGGTCTTCAACGGCGCGACGACGGAGCCGAAGCACTTGGGCCAGTCCGGGCAGCCCAGGCCGCTGCCGGTCAGGCGCACGCCCGCGCCCGTGAGCACGATGACGCCGAGCGCGACCAGGGCGATCGTCGCAAGGCGGGCGTAGGCGCGGGGAGTCAGCGTCAGGCGGCGGCGCATCCGGGCGTACAGGATGCCAGGGCGCGCGTCGTGGCTTTGCCGCCCCGACTTGCGCAACGGGCGTCGTTCCGCGTTTACACTGCGCGCCGCTGATGGCTGAGGGGTCACTCGCACTCGTCACCGGTTGCCCGGGCTGGCTCGGCAACCGGTTGCTCCACTACTTGCGTACGCCGCATCCGGACTGGCCGGATGACCTCGCGCAGCCGCAGTACGAGCGCATCCGCTGCCTCGTCCTGCCCGACGCGCCGGTGGACCGGCTGCGCGAGCTCGTCCCCGATGTGGAGCTCGTCGAGGGCGACATCCGTGATCCGGCGGCGGTCGGGCGCTGGGCTTCCGGCGCCTCCGGGGCCGACGTGTTCCATCTGGCGGGGATCATCCACCCGCGCCGGATCCGCGACCTCTACGAGATCAACACCGAGGGCACCCGGCACGTGATCGCGGCCGCGCGCGCGGCGGGCGTGCGCCGGCTCGTGGCGACGTCGTCCAACTCGCCGGCCGGGGTGGCGCGCGACCCGTCGGTGCGGTTCGACGAGGGCTCGCCCTACCGGCCGTACATGAACTACGGGCGGTCCAAGAAGCTGATGGAGGACGCGCTCAACGCGGCCGCCAACGGCGGGGGCCTCGACACGGTGATCCTGCGGCCGTGCTGGTTCTACGGCCCCGACCAACCGGCCCGCCAGACGACGTTCTTCACCATGATCAAGGACGGCAAGGCGCCGATTTTGGGGGACGGGGAGTCGCGACGGTCGATGTCGTACGTCGATAACACCTCGCTCGGGCTGTTGCTGGCGGCGGCGCGGCAGGGGGCCTCGGGCCAGACCTACTGGATCGCGGATGAGCGCCCGTACTCCATGAATGAGATCGTGGACACCGTGGAGAGCGTGCTCGAGGATGACTTCGGCATGTCGGTGGCGCACAAGCGGTCGCACCTGCCGAGCGTGGCCTCGGAGGTCGCGTTCTTCGTCGACGGGGCGATCCAGCGCGCGGGCTTCTACGAGCAGCGCGTGCACGTCTTGAGCGAGATGAACAAGACGATCGCCTGCTCTGTGGACAAGGCGCGCAACGACTTGGGCTACCGGCCCGGCGTCGAGCTTCGGGAGGGCATGCGACGATCGGTGGAGTGGTGTCTGGCGAACGGGCAGCAGATCTAGGCGCCGAGGTCGCGGCGCCCTCGACGACACGCTGGTCCAGGCTGCGGACGCCGCGGCTGGTCCTCGAGACGATGCGGCCGCGGCAGTGGTCGAAGAACGCGTTCGTCCTCGGCGGGCTCATCTTCTCGGGGAGCGCGCTGCACCTGCAGCCGGAGCTGCGGGCGTGGACGACGTTCGTGGCCTTCTGCCTCATGAGCGGCGCCACCTATCTGCTGAACGACGCCGTCGACGCCGAGGCCGACCGTTTGAACCCGCGGACGGCGGGGCGCCCGATCGCGCGCGGCGATCTGTCGGCGCGGACGGCGCTGATGTCGGCGGGGCTCTGCGCGGTGTTGGCGTTGGGGCTCGCGGCGGTCGTGAACTGGAAGACGCTGTTGACGCTCACCGCCTTCATGGCGCTGCAGTTCGCGTACTCGAACTGGCTCAAGCACGTGCTGTTCGTGGACGTGATGGCCATCTCCGCGGGGTTCGTGCTGCGGGCCTTCGCGGGCCTCGTCTGTATCCCGGTCGTGATCTCGCCGTGGCTGCTGCTGTGCACGGGGCTCTTGGCCCTGTTCCTGGGGCTGGCGAAGCGGCGGGCGGAGGCGGTTTCCCTGGGCGGCACGGCGCATCCGCAGCGGCCGGTGCTCGAGGGCTACTCGGTGGCGTTGCTCGACGAGCTCATCTCGGTCGTGACGCCGTCGATCCTGGTCGCCTACGCGCTCTACACGGTGCTCGGGTCCAAGTCCGGCGACGCGATGCTCCTGACGGTGCCGTTCGTCCTCTACGGGATCTTCCGGGTGCTGTGGCTGATCCACCACCGGTCGGCAACGACGGAGGAGCCGGCCGTCGTGGTGTGGCGCGACCGTCCGCTGCTGATCTGCATCGTGCTGTGGGCCGTGACCGCGGGTGTCGTCAGCGTGGTGGCGGGGTCGATGTAGGGGCGGTCGGGTGGCGCCGCGAGCAGCGGCCAGTTACGCTCGCGCCGCAGTCCTGAGAGGGAGGAGTCGGGTAGTGCGGTACGTCCTGACCCTGGCGGTCGGCATCCTGGCCGGAATCGGCCTCGTGAGCATCGCGGGCGCGGTGAGCGGCGGCGACGATTCCGCGCCGCGTGCGACGACGCCGCAGCTCGCGGTCGATGCGGCATCAACCCGGCATAAGGTCCTTCGAGGCCCGCGCGGCCGCCGGGGGCCGATCGGCCCAATCGGGCCACAGGGGATCGAGGGCCCGGTCGGTCCGGCGGGTCCAGCCGGTGCGACGGCGCCGCGCGGCGAGAAGGGCGAGCGAGGAGAGCGCGGCGAGACCGGCCAGCAGGGCAACACGGGCGACACAGGCCCGGCAGGCCCGGGGTCGCGGTGGGCCTACGTCGACTTCAACGGGAACGTGAGGGCGCAGAGCGGGGGGATCACGGTCACGCCGGGACTGACCCCGGGCTTCTACAAGGTCGACTTCGGGACGTCGGTTAGGGACGAGGCGCTATCACTGACAAACA
>DATBDE010000044.1:0-35239 GCA_036270095.1 Solirubrobacteraceae bacterium
CGCCGCGCGCGCCTGACCTCGTTCATCGACCCGTGGGCGCACGCGGGCGGCACCGGCTTCCAGTCCGTGCAGGGCCAGATCGCGCTCGGCTCGGGCGGGCTGTTCGGCGTCGGCCTGGGCCAGTCGGTGCAGAAGATCTTCTACCTGCCCGAGGCCCACACGGACTTCATCCTCGCCGTGATCGGGGAGGAATTCGGCGTGCTCGGCGTGTCGGTCGTGCTCGCGCTCTACGGCCTGCTGGCCTGGGCGGGCACGCGCGCGGCGCGGGCGGCGAAGGGCGTCTACGCGAAGCTGCTGGCGATCGGGCTGACCTCGCTGATCCTCTGCCAGGCGGCGCTGAACGTGTTCGCGGTGCTCGGCCTGGCGCCGCTGACCGGCGTGCCGCTGCCGTTCATCTCCTACGGCCCCAGCAACCTGATCGTCCTGCTGGCCGCCATGGGCCTGCTGCTGAACATCGCGGCGGGCGGCTCCGCCCACATGCGCGTGGTCAGCGGCGGGCGGCGGAGCGGCTCGACGGCTGCGAAGTCGGCTTCTTCGTCGGCGGGGTCGCGGGCTTCTTCGGGCTCGAGGTCGCGACGCGCAGGAACGGGAAGGACGTAGTCAGGGCGACGTGCCCCGCGGTGGGGATGTTGTCGAGCAGGCAGGTCGCCGTGTTCAGCGCCGTCGTCTCCGCCCCGCCCAGCCAGGTCGTGTAGGTCTGCGGCTTGACCTTGGTCGTGACCAGGCCCTGGGCGATCTGGTCGGCGATGATCGCGCGCGCCGTCGTGGTGCCGAGCTTGTTGCGGCGCAGGGCGCGCGAGTAGCGCCGTGCCGAGCCGCCGAACGACGACTTGACGATGGCCGCTTGGGCCTGGGTCACCGAGCGGCTGGGGGCGCGGGCGGTCGCGTTGACCACCCCGCGCTCGAGCAGCGCGCTCTCCGCGGTCGCCGCGTTGCCCTTCAGCGCCCGCGTCAGGCGGGCCAGGTCGCGGACCTTGATCTTGCCGCCGTTCCAGCCGCACTGGACCCCGCTGGGCAGGTTGATCTGGCCCTCGGTGAGGTCGGTGTCGAAGTTGTAGGAGCCGGGCGCGTTGCACAGCGTCGGGTCGCGCGTCCACAGGTACACGCAGGCCGCGGCCTGCTTGTCGGGGTCGGCGCTGCCGGGGTTGTTGAACGTGCCCCAGCCCCAGGACCAGATCGTGGCGATGCCGGTGTCGCCGGCCACGGCCTTGGCCGCCAGCTGCTGCAGCTTGACCATCTCCAGCCAGGACGCGGTGGGCTGCAGGCCCTCGCGGCCGTTCTGGCCCGCGCCGGACTGGAAGCCGAGCATGATCCCGATGTCACCGGCGGGGATGCCCAGCGCCTCGAGCTTGGCGATCTGACTGCGGAAGCCGATGCGGATGTTGCGGCTCGCCAGCAGCGCGCCCTGCTGGAAGAGCTGGTTGTTGTTGAAGTAGATCTCCAGCACCAGGCTCGCCTGCTGGCTTGCCTGCTGGAGGAAGGTGGCCGCGGGGCCGGCGCCCATCGGGGTCGTGAACGGCAGGGCGAGCACGGCGTGACCGCCGCCGTTCGTGATGGCGCCGATGAGCGCGAGCACGTTGGCGCGGTACTGCGCGACCGCGGACGCGGAGGCGGAGCCGGGCGGGATGAGCTCGTTCAGCGCGATGACCGGGTTCGCGCAGCCCGACGACTGCTTGGCGTTGGCCACCAGCGTCGCCGCTGCGGGGCCGATGCTGCCGGCGGGCGCCGGGCTGTTCGGCATGCCGACGATCTTCTCCAGGTGCTCGTCCCAGTAGGTCGTGACCGCGCCGGCCTGCCGGAACCCGGACGCCGGGTCGCCCTGCTTGGTGGGCAGGTCGTCCATGGTGAGGATGAGCCCCGGCCGCTGGAACACCTGGTCGCGGAACAGCACGGACGAGTTCGCATAGTCGACGTACAGCGGGCTGCCGTCGGGCAGGCAGTTGGCCGCCGCGCTCGCGCTGGACGCGGGCAGAGCAAGGATCGCGATGGCGGCGGCGAGCACCCCACCCAGAGCAAGTCGGCGCATCCGTGGCACGCTAACGGTGACAACCCGTGCACCCTGCAAGAGTCGCGCCGCACCGGTTTCAGGCTGCGCGCGGGACCGTCTGGTCGGTGATCTGGGCGAGGTCGCGGATGGCCGCCGCGAGGGCCTCGGGGCGGTCCAGCGGGATCAGGGTGTCGCTGTCGTCGACCTCGACCAGGCGGCCCTGGGGCAGCAACTCAGCCAGTCGGCGGCCGTGCTCGGGCGGCATGACGCGGTCCTCGCCGGCCCACGCGATCAGGGCCGGTCGGTCGAAGGCGGGAAGGCGCTCGGCGACATCGACCAGCAGGCCGCGGTCGGCCGCGATCGCGCGCAGCACTCGGACGGTGTCGCGGCGGATCTCGGGCTGGTGCAGGACCGGCTGCATCCAGCGCGCGACCGTGGCGTCGCCGCGCCGCGTCAGCCAGCCGAAGGCCAGGGGCAGGCGCCGGACCGGCTTCAGGCGCATCTGCTGCATGAACAGGCCGAACAACGCCGGCGGCAGCTTGCCGGTGCGCACGAGCGTGCGGCCGGTCAGGCCGGGCGGGAAGTTGTCGAAGGCGTCGCAGGAGGCCAGCACGACCCGCCCGACGCGCTCGGCGCCGTCGGCCATGAGCAGCTGCACGATGGCGCCGCCGGTGTCGTTGCCGACGAGGGTGACGTCGTGCAGGTCGAGGGCCTCGAGCAGCTCCGCGAGGAGCCGCGCGATGCCGCGAAGCGACAGGTCGGCCTCCTCGGCGGCGCCGTGGCGGTGGGCGCCGAGGGGCAGGGTGGGGACGATGCAACGGTGGTCGCGGGCGAGGTCGGTGACGACGTCGTCGTACAGCGAGGCGTCCATGAGCAGCCCGTGCACGAGGACGACGACGGGGCCCGCGCCGCCGGTGTCCTCGTAGTCGACGGTGCCGGTTGAGAGGGTGAGCTGATCGGTCATGGGCGATATGGTTGCACTCGGAAACCAGTTGCAATTCAAATCCAGTTGGGAAGGCGAACCAGTTGCCCAAGGGAAACCACACGCCGGTGCGGCCGCCCCGCGACGCGGTCGAGCTGGCCATGGACGTGCTCAGCGACCGCTGGACGTTCCTGATCCTGCGCGAGGCCTTCTTCGGCGTGCGCCGTTACGGCCAGATGCAGCGCGACCTCGGCATCGCGCGCAACGTGCTCGCCGACCGGCTGCGCCAGCTCGTGGCCGACGGCATGCTCGAGCGTGTCCGCTACCGCACCGACCCGGACTGGTACGAGTACCGCCTCACGGAGCGCGCGCTCGACCTCTATCCGGCCATCGTCGGGCTGATGCGGTGGGCCGACAAGCACCTGGCCGAGGGCGAGGACATCACCGAGGTGGAGCTCATCCACCGCAGCTGCGGCAAGCCCGCCGATCCCTACCTGGCCTGCGCGCACTGCCACGAGCCGCTGCGGGCACGCGACATCGAGCTCGCGGCCGGCTAGCGGTTCAGGCCCTCGTCGGGCGTGGCGAAGAGCCGCTGCGAGCTCGCGTTGAGGTCCGCGAAGCCGTCGACCATCTGCGCGGCCACGCGCCAGCCGTCGTCGGTCAGGCGCAGGCGCCAGGTGTGCAGCGCGTCTCCGGTGAACTCCTCGCTCTCGGCCGCGGGGTCGTCCCAGCGACGCAGAAAGAAGCGCAGGCGGGTCTTGACCTCGAGGTCGCCGTCGTCGCGGACGGAGCGGTCGAGGATCTCCTGGACCTCGTGCCGCTCGCCGAAGAACCCGGCGCGCTGGGAGAGGAAGTCGCGCAGCCCGTTGAGGCCCTTCCACACCATCCCGCCCACGAAGCCGCTCTCGAAGTCCTCGGTGAGGACGCCCTCCATCATCGGCTCGGCGTCGAAGTGGCGCTGCAGCAGCGCGAAGTAGCCGCCGAGGACGGCGAGGAGGCGCGCGTCGGTGAGCGGGAAGTCGGGGATGGGGGAGACACTAAGGTCTCGCGGCCCCATGACGCGCGTTCTCATCGCTGCCGGCGGCACCGCCGGCCATGTCGTGCCCGCGCTCGCGGTGGCCGACGAGCTGCGGGCGCGCGACGCCGACATCTTGTGGCTGGGCGGCGAGCGCTCCGAGGCCGAGCTCGTGCCCGCCGCCGGCTACCCGCTGCACCGGATTGCCGTCCGCGGCCTCAGCCGCTCCAACCCGCTGGCGGCCGCGCGGGCCACGGCGCTGGCGGCGCGGGCCACCGCCCGGGCGGCCAAGGTGCTGCGGGCCGAGCGCCCCGACGTCGTCTTCGGCGGCGGCGGGTACGTGGCCGGGCCCGCCGGATTGGCGGCGGTCGCGCGCCGGGTGCCGCTCGTGCTCTCCGAGGCCGACTCGGTGCTCGGCCTCACCAACCGCCTGCTCGCTCGCTTTGCCCGCCGCGTGTGCCTGGCCTTCCCGATCGCCGGCCGCGACGGCCCGCGCTACCGCCTGACCGGCCGACCGGTGCCTCCTCCGGCCACCGACCGCCCCGCGGCCCGCGCCGAGTTCGGCGTGGGCGAGGGCGAGGATCTCGTGCTGGTGTTCGGCGGCTCGCTCGGCGCGCGGTCGATCAACGAGGCCGCGATCGACGCCTTCGCCGGCGCCCGGTTCCGGGTGCTGCACGCGGCCGGCGAGCGCGACTTCGCCGACCTCGAGGCCCCACGCGCGGGCTACGACCTGCGCCCGTACCTGCCCGGGCGCGCGTTCTCGCACGCCCTGCTGGCCTCCGACCTCGTGGTGGCGCGAGCCGGCGGGTCGATCTTCGAGGTCTGCGCCCACGGCCGCCCGGCCGTGCTCGTGCCCTACCCACACGCGTCGGCCGACCACCAGACCACGAACGCGCGCTGGATGGCCGACGCCGGGGCGGCGGTGATCGTGCCCGACGCTGAGCTGACCGGCCCGCGGCTGGCCCGCGAGGTGGCGGCGCTGCTGGCCGACCGCGGGCGCCTGTCCGCGATGGCGCGCGCGTCGGCCGGGCTGGCGCGCCCGCGCGCGGCGGCCGAGATCGCGGACGAGGTGCTGGCGGCCGCGCGGTAGCGGCCCACGAATGGACCCGCCAGGGGTCAGGTCTTTCCTTGCCACACCGAATTCAGGTACGGCACTGACGGAGTTCAACGCCCAGACCCCGGCCAGCGGACCGTTCGGGATCACCGGCGGGGCCGACGGGAACGTCTGGTTCACGGAGAAGAACGTCGCGAAGCTCGGCAAGGTCACCCCGAACGGCACCACCTCGGACTTCGCCGTGCCGGGCGGTATGGCGCCGTACGACATCATCAGCGGCGGCCCCGACCTCCTGTGGATGACCGACCAGAGCGCGGGCGCGCTCTACAAGATCACCGGGCTCAACAACCCGAAGCCGACGATCGTGGCGCAGAGCGTCGCGCTGGCCAACCCGACCGGCCTCGCGCTCGGCCCCGACGGCGACGTCTGGGTCGACCAGATGGCCGGCAGCGTGCAGCGCGTCAAGCCCGATGGCAGCGCCGACGGCGCGGCGATCCCCACCGGCGGCACGAACCTCCAATCGATCGCCAAGAGCACGGACAACGCCCTTCTGTGGGTGACCGACCTCCACGACGGCCCGGGGGGCAACAACGGCCTGATCAAGATCACGACCGATGCGGTCCACACGGCGACCCCGGTCAGGATCGGCGCCGGAAAGGGCCCGCGGGGAGTCACGGCGGCCTCCGACGGCAGGATCTACTTCGCCGAGAGCAGTGGCGTCGCCGGAGAGAAGATCGGCCGCGTCAACGCCGACGGCAGCAACCCGCAGGAGTCCTCGGCGCTGACCGGCGGCGCGAGCGACCCGGAGGGTGTGGCCTTCGGGCCGGACGGCAACCTCTACGTCGCCATCTTCAACACCGCGCAGGTGGGCCAGGTCGCGCCCGGGCTGGGCCCGATCACGCAGTTCAAGCCCGGCATCTCGGGCACGATGGGCCCGCGTGAGATCGCGATGGGCGCGGACAAGAACTTGTGGTTCACGAACGAGACCAACAACAAGGTCGGCCGGCTCACCGTCGACCCGCCGCCGACCCCGGCCCCGCCCAACAACGGCGGCGGCAGCAGCTCGAGCGGCGGAGGCACCACCGCGAACACCTCCGGCGCCACGACGCCGGTGCTCCCGGTCCTCCCGGCCGGCAACGGCGCGAGCCCGCACGTCTCCAGCCTGAGCGTCAGCCCGTCCCGGTCCCGGGTCGGGCCGCAGGCGACCGCCGTCGCGGCGGCGTCCGGCGCAACCGGGACGACGATCACCTACAGGCTCTCGAAGGCCGCCAACGTGACGCTGCAGTTCCAGCAGCCGCTGCCCGGCCGCAGGAAGGGCAGCCGCTGCGTCGCCCCCTCCCGGAGCCTGCGCAAAGCCCGGCGGTGCACGCGCCTCTCGCCGAAGGGCACGCTGACCCGCACCGGCCAGCAGGGCACGAACTCGGTCGCGTTCTCGGGCCGCATCGGGCGCAAGGCGCTGAAGCCGGCCAAGTACGAAGTCGCGATCACGGCCACCGACAGCGCCGGGCAGACGAGCGCGGTCTCGACCGCGAGCTTCACGGTCCTGCCGCCCAAGCGGGTCAAGAGCAAGAAGAACTAGTCGTACGCTGCACCGCGTGCTGACCGCGGACAAGCTCGCCCACGCGGCCGCCCCACCGGCGGCCGCGTGGGTCGTTCGGTGACCGGCGGCGCGCCCTGGGTCGGCCGGCGGCTCCACTTCGTCGGGATCGGGGGCGCGGGGATGAGCGGCATCGCCCTCGTGGCCGCGGCCCTGGGCGCCGACGTCACCGGCTCGGACCGCGCCGAGTCGGCCTACGTCGCCCGCCTGCGCGAGGCCGGCATCGACCCGGCGATCGGACACGACGCCCACAACCTCCCCGACGGCGACGACGTCGAGCTCGTGTACTCGACCGCGGTCGGTCCCGACAATCCCGAGCGCGCCCTGGCCCGCGAGCGCGGCCTGACCGAGCTGCACCGCGCCGACGTCCTGGCCGAGATCACGGCCCTGCGCCCGACCGTCGCCATCACCGGCACGCACGGCAAGACCACGACCGCGGCCATGACCGTGCACGCCCTGCGTGGCGCCGGGGCCGACCCCGGCTACCTGGTCGGCGGCGAGGTGCGCTCGACCGGCAGCAACGCCGGCTGGGGAGCGGGGGAGTGGACCGTGGTCGAAGCCGACGAGTCCGACCGCTCGATGCTCAAGCTCCAGCCCGCGGTCGCGCTGGTGACCAACGTCGAGCTCGACCACCACGCCACCTACGCCAGCCGGCTCGACCTCGAGGAAGCGTTCGCGCAGTTCCTGGCCCTGGCTCCGCGTCGCATCGTGTGGGATCGGCCCGACCTGGTCGAGCTGGCGATGGACGCCGGCGACGCCGAGGTCGTGAGCTTCGACGTCCCCGAGGCCGAGCTGCGCCCCGACGGCGTCCGCTTTCAGTGGCGCGGGCACGACGTCGCGCTCGCCGTGCCCGGCGCCCACAACGCGCTCAACGCCGCCGCGGCGCTCGAGGCCTGCCGCGCCGCCGGCGCCGATCTGGACCGCGCCGTGGCCGCGCTGGCCGACTTCCGCGGCGCCGGCCGCCGCTTCGAGCTCGTCGGCACCACCGCGTCCGGCGCCGCCGTCTACGACGACTACGCCCACCATCCGACCGAGGTCGCGGCCACCATCGCCGCCGCCCGCACGCTCGAGCCCGCCCGCGTGGTCGCCGTCTTCCAGCCCCACCTCTACTCGCGCACGCTCGGCCTGCACCGCGAGTTCGGCGCCGCGCTGGCGCGCGCCGACGTCGTCGTCGTCCTCGACGTCTATCCCGCCCGCGAGCGGGCCGAGGATTTCCCCGGGGTCACCGGCCGCCTGGTCGCCGCCGCGGCCGCCGACGCCGCGGGCGGGCGCCCCGTGTACTGGCTACCCGACTTCGCCACCGCCGACCCGGTGCTGCACGGCCTCCTGCGCGCCGGTGACCTGTGTCTGGTCATGGGCGCGGGCGACATCGACACGCTTGGGCGAAACCTCGTCGCCGCGAGGTAGGGGTCCGCCGCCCGGGGTCGAATTCCTCCCCGAATGCGCTTGTCCCGCCTGAGCCGCCGGCGCCCGGCCGCGAAGTCCCGCATCCTGCCGCGCCGCCGTCGCCGTCAGCGCCGGGCGCCGAAGCTCCACGTCCCCGACGGCGTCGCGCGCTTCACGCAAGACGCCGTCCGCGCGCCCGCCGCCGCTCTGCACGCCCTGCCACCGCGCGCGCGTCTGGCCACGGTCGGCATGGTCCTCACGCTCGGCCTCCTGGCCGGCCTGTACTTCTTCTGGCTCCGGGACTCCTCGCTGGTCAGCGTCGAGAACGTCCGCATCGACGGCGTGTCCGGCGGCAATGCGGGGCGCATCGAGGCGCGCCTGACCGCCGCCGCCCGCGACATGACCACGCTGCACGTCGACGGCGACGCCCTGCGCGAGGCCGTCGCCGCCTACCCGACCGTGCGCGGGATCGAGGCCAACGCCGACTTCCCGCACACGCTGCACATCATCGTCGCGCAGCGCGTGCCCGTCGCCGCCCTTACCTCGGGGCGCCGCAGCATCGCCGTCGCCTCCGACGGCACCCTGCTGCCCGGCGACCGCACGCGCTCGCTGCCCGCCGTGCCCATGCACGCCCTGCCCATCGGCACCAAGCTCACGAACCCCGGCACCCTGCGCGCCATCGCCGTCCTCGCCGCGGCGCCGGCGGCCCTGCGCGCGCGCGTGGACGAGCTCGACAAGGGCAAGGGCGGCCTGCGCGCGATCCTGCGCGGCGGGGGGACCCTGGTCTTCGGCGGCACCGACCTCCTGCAAGCGAAGTGGACGGCCGCGGCCATCGTCCTGCGCAACCCGACCGCCAAGGGCGCTCGCTATCTCGACGTACGCATTCCCCGCCGGCCGGTGGCCGGCGGCCTCCCGCCCGAGATCGACCCGAACACCGGCGAGCGCATCGACCCGACCACCGGCCAGCCCGTCGACGGCGGCGCCGACAGCACCACCGACCCGCTCTCGGCCGACAGCACCGACCCGAATGCCAACGGGAGCACCGATACCACCGGCGACCCCTCGGCCGGGACGAGCGACCCTTCCGCGGACGGCTCGAACACCGCCGCCGACAGCCAAGATTCGCAATTAGCAGGGGCTTCTCCGTAGGGATAAACCTCAACTAGAGCTTCACCCAAGTCTCGACCACCTGAACCTCAACTCTGCGACACTGATCGAGAGTTGGGCCTTCTGCAAGCATCCTTGCGTGCGAACGACTCGGTTGACAAAGTCGAGGAAATGCGCCTACCGTGCGGAATTGGGAGCGGATTGCGCACCGGGCCCACAAACTCTCAAGGCTAAGTGAAGGGTCGGACGTCGCAACATGGAAAGCGGAGGCAGCTACCTCGCGGTCATCAAGGTCGTCGGAGTCGGCGGCGGCGGAACCAATGCGGTCAACCGCATGGTCGACGCCGGGCTGCGCGGGGTTGAGTTCATCGCGGTCAACACGGACGCGCAGGCGCTCGCGATGTGCGACGCCGACATCAAGCTGAACATCGGCCACGAGCTCACGAAGGGGCTCGGCGCCGGGGCCAACCCGGACATCGGCCAGGGCGCGGCGGCGGAGTCGCGCGACGACATCAAGGAAGCGCTCAAGGGCGCGGACATGGTCTTCGTCACGGCGGGCGAGGGCGGCGGCACCGGCACCGGGGCCGCCCCGGTCATCGCCGAGATCGCCAAGAACGAGATCGGCGCGCTCACGGTCGGCGTCGTCACGCGCCCGTTCGAGTTCGAGGGGGCCAAGCGGGCCAAGCAGGCCGCCGAGGGCATCCAGCGCCTGCGCGACAACGTCGACACGCTGATCGTGATCCCGAACGAGCGCCTGCTCTCGATCGTCGAGCGCCGGACGACCATCCTCGACGCCTTCAAGGAGGCCGACGACGTCCTGCGCCAAGGCGTCCAGGGCATCACCGACCTCATCACGATCCCCGGCCTGATCAACCTGGACTTCGCCGACGTCCGCACGATCATGCAGGACCAGGGCTCGGCCCTCATGGGCATCGGCACGGCCGGCGGCGAGGCGCGCTCGACCGAGGCGGCCAAGATGGCCATCTCGAGCCCGCTGCTCGAGGAGTCGGTCGAAGGCGCCACCGGCGTGCTGCTGAACATCACCGGCGGGCGCGACCTCGGCCTGTTCGAGGTCAACGAGGCGGCCGAGATCATCTCGACGGCCAGCGCCGCCGACTCGAACATCATCTTCGGCGCCGTGGTCGACGAGGGCATGGGCGACGAGGTCCGCGTCACCGTCATCGCCACCGGCTTCGACTCCAGTCGCCCGATCGCGCGCCTGCCGCGCCGCACCGGCCGCCAGGGCGACAGGCCCGGGCGCGACGTCAGCCTCGACGATCGCGACCGCTCGGCGCTCGAGATCTCGGACGACGAGATCGACATCCCGCCGTTCCTGCGCTAGCGACCGTAACTCTCGGGTGGTAGAACGCTTGCCGGGGAGCACATGCGCATCCGGCAGCCGGTCATCGGCGCGGCCCTCGCGGCGGCCGCGGTCGTAGGCACACCCGCCGCGGCACCCGCGGCTCCGGCTGCCCTGGACCCGGGCTTCGGCAATGGCGGCATCGTCCTCACGGCCTTCCCGGTGCGGTCCGAGGGCGACGCGATGGCGATCGACGGACAGGGGCGGATCGTCGTCGCCGGCGAGGCCGGCTCCCCCAACCAGATCGCGCTCGCGCGCTACCCGCCCGACGGCACGCTGGACTCGAGCTTCGGCGGCGGGACCGGCAAGGCGATGCAGGCGGTTGGCGTCAGCGGCGGCGGCGCCGGCGCAGTGGCGATCCAGCGTGACGGCAAGATCGTCGTCGCCGGGACCGACTTCCCCGCCACCGGGACCGAGATGTTCGTCGCCCGGTTCAACGAGGACGGGACCCTCGACACGGGCTTCAACGGCGGGATCGTGTCCCTCCCCAACGCCGCCCGCGAGGCGAGCGCGCTGCTGATCCAGTCCGACGACAAGATCGTGGTCGGCGCCAGCGGCCAGAGCAGTGGGCCGGCCGGGATGGTCCTGGTTCGACTGATGCCGGGCGGGACCCTCGACCCGGCCTTCGACGGCGACGGCGTCGCGCACGTCTGGAACGACGCCGCCAAGTGCGGCGCCTCCGACCAGTCCGGCGCCGACGGCGTGATGCGACTGCCCGACGGCGACCTGCTCGCCGGCGGCACCTGCGGCGGGAATCCGATGAACGACCAGAAGATCGGCGTGGCCAGGTTCCACGGCGGCACCACCGGGCCCGACGGCGCTCTCGACACCTCGTTCGGCAACAACGGCGCGGTCGCCGACCCCGCCGAGCCGGGCACGCCCGCGTTCGGGGCCAACCTCGCGCGGCAGGACGACGGCAAGCTCATCGAGGGCGGGGCGTCGGCGTTCGGCAACAACGGCAACCAGCAGAAGGCCGTCGTCATGCGCCGCAACGCCGACGGCTCGCTGGACGCGAGCTACGGCAGCGGCGGGGTCCGCCTGTTCCAGATCGGTGCCCTCGACAGCGACGTCACCCACGTGCAGCTCGATAGCGAGAACCGTGTCCGCGCGGCGGCATTCCAGAGCACCGCCGGGGGTTTCGGCGTGGCTGGCCTGACCACGGACGGCGCCCTGGACGATGCGTTCGCGCCCGGCGGCTTGGTGTTCGTGCCCTTCGGCGAGCCCGCGCCGTTGATGCAGATCTCGTCCATCCCGCTCGCGATGACGCTGCAGTCCGACGGCAAGGCCGTGGTCGTGGGCCAATCGCGTCAGAACGGCGACCGGGAGCTCACGCTGATGCGCTTCCTCGCGCCGACGAACGACACCGCGGCGGGGACAGGCACAGGCACAGGCGGCGGTACCGGCACCGGCGCCACGACGCCCCAGCCCCTGCCGCCCGGCCTCGCCGGCGCGACCGCGGGCCTGAACGGCGTCCGCATCTCGAGCCTGCGTTACAACGGCCGCGCGATCACCTTCAGCCTGCGCTGCCCGGCCACCGCCCCGGCGGCGTGCGCCGGCACCCTGACGCTCGCGACCAAGGTCGTCGGCCGCCGCGCCCAGCTCGCGGCACGGCGCAAGCGGCGCACGGTCACGGTCGGCGCGACGACGTTCTCGGTGAACGCCGCCGCCGCCCTGAAGAGCAAGCTCACGCCCACGCGCGCCGGAAAGGCGCTGCTCCGGGCGCACAAGCGGCTGCGCGTCGGCGTGACTCTGACCAACGCGTCCGCGGGCCAACGCACCACGGCCAAGGCCACCATCGTGCGGGTCACGAAGAAGCGCAAGCGCCACAGTCGTTAGGGTCGCGCACATGGCGACTCCTTCCGACGCGTTCGTCTTCTTCGGGGCGACGGGCGACCTCGCGTACAAGCAGATCTTCCCCAGCCTTCAGGCCATGGTGAAGGCGGGCACCCTCGACGTGCCCGTGATCGGAGTGGCCAAGGCGGGCTGGGACCTCGACCAGCTCAAGAAGCGCGCACAGGACAGCCTCGAGGAGCACGGCGGGGTCCACCGCCGCGCCTTCGCGAAGCTGAAGAAGCTCATGCGCTACGTGGACGGCGACTACGCCGACCCCGACACGTTCACGCGCCTGCGCGAGGAGCTCGGCCGCTCACGGCGCCCTCTGCACTACCTCGCGATCCCGCCGTCGCTGTTCGGCACCGTGGCCCAGTCGCTCCACGACTCCGGCTGCGCCCCCGAGGGCACCCGCATCGTGGTCGAGAAGCCGTTCGGGCACGACCTGGCTTCGGCCCAGGCGCTCAACCGCGAGCTGCACAAGGTCTTCCCGGAGGACGCGATCTTCCGCATCGACCACTACCTGGGTAAGGAGCCGGTCGAGAACCTCATCTTCTTCCGCTTCGCCAACGGCTTCCTCGAGCCGATCTGGAACCGCTACAACATTGCCAGCGTCCAGGTGACGCTGGCCGAGAGCTTCGGCGTCCAGGGCCGCGGCTCGTTCTACGACAGCGCCGGTGCGATCCGCGACGTCGTCCAGAACCACATGCTCCAGATCGTCTCCCTGCTCGCGATGGAGCCGCCGGCCGGCCACTACCCCGAGGCCATCCGCGACCGCAAGGCCGAGCTCATCCGCGCCATGGCCCCGCTGCGCAAGTCCGACGTCGTGCGGGGCCAGTTCCGCGGCTACCGCGACGAGCCGGGCGTGGCCAAGGACTCGACGGTCGAGACCTTCGCCGCGTTGCGTCTGCACATCCCCACCTGGCGCTGGGCCGGCGTGCCTTTCGTCGTGCGGGTGGGCAAGTGCATGCCCGAGACGGTGTGCGAGGTCCTCGTAGGCGTCAACCCGCCCCCGGTCGCCGTCTTCAAGGGCGAGCGCCGCCATCACGACACCCTGCGCTTCCGCCTCCAGCCCGACATCGCGCTCGGACTGGGCATGCGGGTCAAGAAGGAGGGCAAGGGCTTCGTCGGCGAGGACATCGAGCTCATCGCCCAGGAGAGCGCCGCCGACGACCTGCCGCCCTACCAACGGCTGCTCGGGGACGCGCTCCAAGGCGATTCCGGCCTTTTTGCCCGCCAGGACTACGTGGAGGCGGCCTGGAAAGTGGTCGACCCGATCCTCGACGACGCCGTGCCGGTCGTGCCCTACGACCCCGGCACCTGGGGCCCCGAGGAAGCGAACAAGATCCCCCCGCGCGGGGACATCTGGCACGACCCCGATCCACCCGCCGAATAGCCCGCGGCCACCCGCTAGCCTCCGGCGCGAATGGCCGCCCAACCGGAGACGCTTCGGCGCACGCCGCTGTTCGACCGTCACAAGGCGCTCGGGGCCAAGCTCGTGCCGTTCGCGGGCTGGGAGATGCCGGTCCAGTACACGGGCATCCGCGAAGAGCACCAGGCGGTCCGCACCGGCGTGGGCGTGTTCGACGTCTCCCACATGGGTGAGATCGAGACCCGCGGCCGCAACGCCGCGGGGCTGCTGCAGCGGCTGGTCTCCAACGACGTGCGCCGCATCCCCGAGGGCGGCGCGCAGTACTCGGTGCTCTGCCGCGACGACGGCGGCATCCTCGACGACCTCTTCACCTACCGGCTGGCCGACGAGCACTTCCTCACCGTCACCAACGCCGCCAACCACGAGCCCGACTTCCGCTGGTTCGAGCAGCACGCGTCCGAGTTCGACGCCGACGTGCACGACTGCGCCAGCTACTACGCGATGCTCGCGGTCCAGGGGCCGGAGGCGCCCGCGCTCGTGCGCGCGCTCTCCGATGGCCGCCTGCCCGCCCGCTTCCACTGCTGCCAGCGCGACATCGCCGGCGTGCCCATGCTCGTCGCCAGCACCGGCTACACGGGCGAGGAGGGCGTCGAGCTGCTCATGGACGGCGACCGCGCGCCGCAGGTGTGGGACGCCATCGTGGCGGCGGGCGCGACCCCGGCGGGCCTGGGCGCGCGCGACACCCTGCGGCTCGAGGTCTGCTACCCGCTCTACGGCAACGACCTGTCGGTCGACCGCGGCCCGATCGAGGCCGGGCTGGGTTGGGCGGCCAAGGAGGCCACCGGCTTCATCGGCGCAGAGGCAGTCGCGCGCACGCGCGCGGAGGGGCCACGCGAGAAGCTCGCCCCGTTCGTCATCGACGGCCAGGGCATCCCGCGCCCGGGCAACCCGGTGGTCGGCGGCGGCGAGGTCACGAGCGGGACCATGTCGCCGAGCCTGGGGGTCGGCATCGGCATGGCCTACGTTCCCACCGACCGGACCGCGCCCGACACGCGCCTCGAGATCGACGTGCGGGGCAAGACGCGACCGGCAGTCGTCAAGCGCAAGCCGCTCTACACGAGGGAGGACTCCTAGCTCCATGGCCGAGGCCAGCTACCCCGAGGACCTGCTCTACCACGCCGAGCACGACTGGGCGCGGATCGAGGGCGAGGAGGCCACGTTCGGGATCACCTGGTACGCGCAGGACCAGCTCGGCGAGGTCGTGTTCTTCGACCCGCCGGAGGTCGGCACCACCGTGACCAAGGACGAGCCCTACGCCGAGGTCGAGTCGGTCAAGGCCGTCTCCGACGTCTTCGCGCCGCTCTCCGGCGAGATCGTCGGGGTCAACGAGGCCCTGGGCGACAAGCCCGAGGCGATCAACGACGACCCCTACGGCTCCGGCTGGATGGTGCGCATCAAGCTCAGCAACCCCTCCGAGGCCGACGCGCTGATGGACCAACCGGCGTACACCCAGAGCCTGACGTGAGCCGGTACACGTCCGCCACCGACGCCGACCGCGCCGCGATGCTCGAGGCGATCGGGGTCGCCTCGGTCGACGACCTGTTCGCCGACATCCCCGAGAAGCTGCGGCTCGCGCGTGCGCTCGACCTCCCGGCCGGGCTGGCCGAGCAGGAGGTCTATGCCCACCTGCGCGCGCTGGCAGCCCGCAACGTCTCGGCGGCCGACGAGATCAGCTTCGTCGGCGCGGGCATGTACGACCACTACGTGCCGGCGCTGGTGGACGCGATCGCGCTGCGCTCGGAGTTCCTGACCCCCTACACGCCCTATCAGCCCGAGATCTCGCAGGGCGGCCTGCAGGTGATGTTCGAGTACCAGACCGCGATCTCCGAGCTCACCGGCCTGCCGGTCTCCAACGCCAGCGTTTACGAGGGCCCGAGCGCCGTCGGCGCCGCCGGCTACGTGGCCCGCACGGAGAACAAGCGCCCGAAGTTCGTGGCCTCGGCCGGCCTGCACCCGCACTCGCTGGAGACGCTGCGGACGATGTCGCACGGCTACGGCACCGAGGTGGTCGAGGTGCCGCTGCGCGACGGCGCCACCGACCCCGATGCGCTGGCGGCCGCCGTCGACGACGACACCGGCGCCGTGTTCCTGCAGCAGCCGAACTTCCTCGGCGCCATCGAGGACCTGGACGCGCTCGCCCGAGCGGCCAAGCCCACCGGCGCGCTGCTCGTCGTCGCCGCCGACCCGATTCCGCTGGCCCTGCTCAAGCCGCCGGGGGAATCCGGCGCCGACCTCGTCGTGGGGGAGGGGCAGCCGCTGGGCAACCGCTTGGACTTCGGCGGGCCGTCCTTCGGGTTCTTCGCCGCCACCGAGGCGCTGCTACGGCGCATGCCCGGGCGCATCGCGGGCGAGACCACCGACGTCGACGGCCGGCGCGGGTTCGTGCTCACGTTGCAGACCCGCGAGCAGCACATCCGGCGCGAGAAGGCGACGTCGAACATCTGCACCGCGCAGGCGCTCAACGCGCTGTGCGGGATGGTCTACCTGGCCTGGCTGGGGCGGCGCGGGATGGTCGAGCTGGCCGAGCTGCTGGTGCAGCGGACGGCCTATGCGCGCGCCACCCTGGACGCGCTCGACGGCGTGGCCCTGCTGCATCAGCAGCCGGTGGTGCGCGAGTTCGCGCTGCGGCTCGACGCGCCCGCCGAGCGGGTACGCGAGCGCTGCTTCGAGTACGGCATCGACCCCGGCCTGCCGCTGGAGGGCGACGGCCTGCTCGTCGCCATCACCGAGCAGCGCTCGCGGGCGGACATCGACCGGCTGGCCGAGGTGCTCGGCGCGGCCGTGCGGGAGGAGCGCCGTGAACGAGCCGCTGTCTGACAACCGCCTGCACACCGACCCCGAGATCGAGGGCTTCCGCCCCATCGCCCGGCGCGACCCCGCGGTCCAGACCGCGCAGCAGCGCGACCGGGCCACGACGATCTACGAGCGCTCGGTCGAGGGCCGCCGCGCGTTCGTGCCGCCGGCGCTCGACGTGCCCGAGCAGCCCCTGGACGAGCTCATCCCCGCGCGCCTGCGCCGCAGCGAGGGCCCGAAGCTGCCCGAGATCTCCGAGCCGGAGATCGTGCGCCACTACGTACGCCTGTCGACCCGGAACTTCCACCTCGACGAGGGCTTCTACCCGCTCGGCTCGTGCACGATGAAGCACAACCCCAAGCTGCACGAACGCGTGGCGGCGCTGGACGGCTTTGCCCGCCTGCATCCGCTGCAGCACCCGAGCAAGGCGCAGGGCGCGCTCGAGCTGATGTGGCGGCTGCAGGGCGCGCTGGGCGAGATCGCCGGGCTGCCGCACGTCTCGCTGCAGCCCAGCGCGGGCTCGCACGGCGAGCTGGCCGGCGTCCTGCTCACGCGCGCCTACCACGAGGACCGCGGGGAGCAGCGCACGAAGGTGCTCACGCCCGACACCGCCCACGGCACCAACCCGGCGACCGTCACCATGGCCGGCTACGAGGTGGTCAAGGTCGCCACCGCCGACGACGGCGGTGTCGACGTCGAGGACCTGCGGGCCAAGGCCGACGACCAGGTCGCGTGTCTGATGCTCACCAACCCGAACACGCTCGGGCTGTGGGACCGTCGCATCGAGGAGATCGCCGCGATCGTCCACGACGTCGGCGCGACGCTGTACTACGACGGCGCGAACCTGAACGCGGTGGTGGGGATCTCGCGGCCCGGCGACATCGGCTTCGACATCGTCCACTTCAACCTGCACAAGACGTTCACCCAGCCGCACGGTGGCGGCGGCCCGGGCGCGGGCCCGATCGCCGTCTCGGACCGCATCGAGCCGTACCTGCCCCGCCCGCAGGTGGTGCGCCGGGCGCCCGAAAACGGCGGCGAGCCACGCTTCGACCTCGACTACGACCGGCCCAAGTCGATCGGCCGCCTGCGCGGGTTCCAGGGCAACTTCGGCACCTTCGTCCGCTCCTACGCCTACATCCGCTCGCTCGGGGCCGACGGCCTGCGCGAGATGTCCGAGACCGCGGTGCTCAACGCCAACTACCTGCTGGCCAAGCTGCGGGAAAATGGCGTCGCCGAGCACCTGCCCGCGGCCTACGACCGCATCTGCATGCACGAGTTCGTGCTCTCGGGCGCGCCGGCCAAGCGCGACCTGAAGGTCAAGACCCTCGACGTGGCCAAGCGTCTGCTCGACCACAACGTCCACCCGCCCACGGTGTACTTCCCGCTGCTGGTCGACGAGGCGCTGCTGGTCGAGCCGACCGAGACCGAGACGCGCGAGACGCTCGACCACTTCGCCGCCGTGCTGCGCGACGTGCTCGACGAGGCGGCCGAGGACCCCGACGTGGCCCGCGACGCGCCCTACACGACGCCGGTGCGCCGCCTGGACGAGGCCGGCGCCGCCAAGCGGCCGGTCATCCGCCAGCCGCTCTGATCACCGCCGGCGGATGACGCGCAGGCGCGTGGAGCGCGTGCGCTGCAGGCCGGATGGGTCGGTGGCCTGCAGCTCGAGCGCGTAGGCACCCGGGCGCACGCCGCGCGTTGCCAGGGCGAGGGCGTTCCTTCCCGTGCGTCCGTCGAGCGTGCCCACGAGCTTCGCCGTATCGCGCCCGACCCTCCTCATCCGGACCGCGACCGTGGCGGCCTCGCTGAGCTTGAACTGCACCGTCGCCGGTACGCCCGCGCGCGCCACGCGCGGGGACACGGCGATCTCCGAGATCTGCGGCGGCACCTCGTTGCAGCCGTCGACGCCGACGGTCGCGCGCGAGTCGGCGGTCGCGCCGCCGGCGCTGGTGAAGTGCCCGACGAAGGCGTACTGGCCGCACTGTGCCGGCGTGGTCAGTAGCGCGCGCGGGGCGCCGGCGAAGCGCAGGGTGAGGCCGGTGAGCCCGACGCTGGGCACGTTGTCGAAGCCCAGCGCGGTGTCCACGCGGCCCTCGAGGGCGATGGGCTGCGGGACCAGGCCGCCGTTGTTGAGCAGCACGATGACTTTTCCGGGGCCGCCGTAGTAGATCCCGCCGCTGTAGGCGCCCTGGCTCGTGGCGGCCTGGGCCAGGCCGAGGCTGCTGGCGCTGGGGCAGGCGAAGGCCGCCTCCTGGCCCGGGTCGCAGGCGGTGCCGCCGAGCGTGAGCCCGAACCCGGTCGGGATCTCGATGGCGATGGCCCGGGTGGGATCGTCGCCGGCGGCCTGGCTGATCGTGGCGGTCAGCGCGCTCGGCGTGCTCTGCGCCGACGGGTCGATGGTCACGCTGAGCTGGGGCGCGTAGGCGGCACGGGCCGGTGTCGCGACCAGCGCCCCCACCGTCGCGGCGAGCACGAGCGAGGCACGGATATCGTGCGCCGCCGTGCGCATCTTCTCTGGAATCCAGCCCACGGGCCGCAAGCATCTTGGCAACTACATCGGGGCCATAACGCAGTACGTGGCCGGCCAGGACCGCGGCGATCCGGCCATCTACTGCATCGTCGACCTGCACGCGATCACGGTGCCCTACGACCCGGCCGAGCTGCGCGAGCGCGTCTACGACGCCGCGGCGATCCTGCTCGCCGCCGGCCTCGATCCCGAGCGCTGCATCCTCTTTCGCCAGGGCGACGTCCGCGAGCACACCGAGCTGACCTGGCTGCTGACGTCGGTGACCGCGGTCGGCGAGCTGAACCGCATGCACCAGTTCCGCGACAAGTCGGCCGGGCAGCGCGACCTGGTCTCGGCCGGGATCCTCTTCTACCCGGTCCTGATGGCCGCCGACGTACTCGCCTACCGCGCCGAGGAGGTGCCGGTGGGGGAGGACCAGCGCGAGCACGTCGAGCTGATGCGCGACGTGGCCGAGCGCTTCAACGCCCGCTTCGGCGAGGTGCTGGTGGTGCCGGCGGTGCGGCTACCCGAGGTGGGCGCGCGGGTGCGCGACCTGCAGGCGCCCGAGCGCAAGATGTCGACCACCGGCGGCACCGAGCAGGGCACCGTGCTCGTGCTCGACGAGCCCGACGTCGTGCGGCGCAAGTTCCGCCGCGCCGTCACCGACTCGGGCACCGAGATCGTGCGCCGCGAGGACAAGCCCGGGATCACAAACCTGATCGAGATCGCCGCCGTGGCCCGCGACACCACGCCGGAGGCGATCGAGCAGCAGTTCGCCGACAGCCGCTACGGCGACTTCAAGTCCACGGTGGCCGAGGCCGTGGTCGAGTACCTGGCGCCGGTGCGCGAGCGCTACGACGCCATCCGCGCCGACGAGGCCGAGCTCGAGCGCATCCTCGCGCTGGGGGCCGACAAGGCGCGGGCGATCACGTCCGGCGTGGTCGACGACGTGCGCCAGGCCATGGGCGTCGGACCCCCGCGCTAACGTCACCCCTTCATGCGGACCGCCGCCGAGCTCGAGCTCGACCTGGACGTCTTCTCGGGGCCCTTCGACCTCCTCCTGACGCTCGTGCTGCGCGAGGAGGTCGACCTGCTCGAGGTCGACCTCGCCGACGTCGTCCTGGCCTACCTCGACCACCTCGAGGCGCGCGGCGACCTCGACCTCGAGGTCGCGACCGAGTTCCTCGTCCTCATCGCCGCCCTGCTCGAGCTCAAGTCGCGGCTCATGCTGCCGCGCGAGGAGGAGGCGGAGCTGGAGCTCGAGGCGGGCGAGGCGGCCGAGGAGCTGCTCGCGCGAATGCTCGAGAACCACCGCTACCGCGGCGCCGCGGCCTACCTGCACGAGCGGCTCGCCGCCGAGGAGGGCCACCGCTACCGCGCGGTGCCGCTGCCGCCCGAGCTGCGCCGCGCCTCGCTGGAGCACGCGCCCGACGGCGTCTACGCGCCCGAGGCGCTCGGCGCCGCGCTCGGCTCGCTGCTGCGGGTCCCGCCGCCCGTCGACACCAGCCACCTGGTGGCGCCGCGGGTCTCGGTGGCCGAGCGGCTCGCGCACCTGCGCGGCCTGCTGCGGCGGGGCCGGTTCACGTTCGACGAGGCCGTGGCCGACGCCGACCGCATCACGGTGGCGGTCACCCTGTTCGCGCTGCTCGAGCTCTACAAGCAGGGCGAGGCTACGTGGGAGCAGCCCGAGCCGTTCGGAGAGATCACGATCGAAGGCCGGGCCAAGCCGGCCGGGGAGCGGGTGGCATGAACGCCCTGCAGCGCACCGTCGAGGCCCTGCTCTTCCTCGCCCCCGAGCCGGTCTCGCTCGAGGACCTGGCCTCCGCCGCCCAGGTCGAGGAGTACGAGGTCCACAAGGCGATGTCCGACCTGCGCGAGCACTACGACTACGAGGGCCGCGGCCTGGTCGTGCGCGAGGTCGCCGGCGGCTACACACTGGCCACCCATCCCGACGCCGAGCCCGCTGCCCGGCGGCTCCTGGCCCGGCCGCGCACGCCCCCGCTCACCCCGGCCCAGGCCGAGACCCTGGCCATCGTCGCCTACCTGCAGCCGGTCTCGCGGCCCGAGGTGGCCCGCATCCGCGGCGTGAACTCGGAGTCGGCGACCGCGACGCTGCTCGAGCGCGGGGTCATCGAGGAAGCGGGGCGGTCCCAGTTCGGGGCCGTGCTCTACCGCACGACGCCCCTGTTCCTCAAGCTCTTCGGCCTGCAGGCGCTGTCCGAGCTGCCCGATGTCGCGCAGTGGGATCCTTCCCCCGAGGAGCAAGCCGAGCTGCGGGGCCGCCTGCTGCGCGCCGGCGAGGCCCGCGCACGCGCGCCGACCACCGGCTGAAACTCGTGGTCAACCTCCTGCGCCGTGCTTGCGTATAGCGTCGACACGCCATGCCGCCAACCGACCCCGAACTGCTCGAGCGCATAGAGGACGACCGCACCGGCGACAGCCTGCGCACCCTCTATCGCCGCTACTCCGACGAGCTCTACGGCTTCGCCTACCAGGCGCTCGGCGACCGCGGGGCGGCCGACGAGGTCGTCCAGGACGTCTTCACGTCGGTCTGGCGCAACGCACACACCTACGACGAACGCCGCGGGAGCTTCCGCACCTGGGTCTACCGCATCGCGCGCAACGCCGTGATCGACAAGCGCCGGCGCCGGGCCGTCCGCCCGGCGCTCTCGGTCTACGAGGAGACGCCCGACAACGAGAAGGGCGCGGTCGACGAGTCGATCGAGCAGGCCGCGCTGCGGTGGCAGGTGGCCGCCGCGCTGGCCCGTCTGACCCCCGAGCACCGCGATGTCGTGCGCCTCGCCCACTACGAGGGCATGACCATGCGCGAGATCGCGGAGGCCAAGGGCCTGCCGATCGGGACCATCAAGAGCCGCGCGTGGTACGCCATGCGCAGCCTGCGGCTGACCCTCGAGGAGATGGAGGGCACCGGATGAAGACCTGCGACGAGATCCGCCCGCAGCTCGGGGCCTACGTGCTCGGCGGGCTCGAGCCGGAGGAGGAGCGCGAGGTGCGCGAGCACCTGGCGCACTGCCCCGACTGCGCCCGCGAGTACGCCGAGCTGGCCGAGCTGCCGGCCAAGCTCGACCTCATCGAGGCGCCGGACGAGGCGCTGCAGCGCCCTGCGCCGACGCTGGAGGAGGCGATCCTCGACACCCACGCCCGCGAGCGGCGCGCGCGGCGCGAGCATGCGGCGCGCCAGCGTCGCGCGACGCCTAAGCGCGGCCCGCTGGTACCGGCCGCGGCCGGGGGTGTCGGGGTCCGCACGCGCCGGTCGATCCTGCGCGGGCACGGCCGCCTCGTCGGCGCCGTCGCCGCCCTCGCGGTCGCCGTGACGCTGGCCGTCGTCCTGCTCAGCGGCGGCGGCGCCAGCCCGGTCAACCCGCCGTCGGCCGTTGCCGCCGTCCTGAAGGGCGGCCCCGGCGCGCCGCGCGCGCACGGCACCGCCTGGCTGCACGCCGTGCCGGCGGGGACCTCCGTGCGCCTGGCCGCGGGCGGCCTGCCCGGCGGCCGGTCCTACGAGCTCTGGTGCGTCCGCTGGGACGGGCGCTGGATCAGCGCGGGCACGTTCCGCGCGGCCAACAACGGCCACGCCGAGGTCTCCCTGACCGCAGCGGTGCGCCGGGGGGAATACGGTCAGATTTTTGTGACACCGCGCATGTCCAAGAAGCCTGCGGCCCTGCGCGGAGCCGTGATGGGCTACTGAGAGGAGCGCAGTGATGCAGCAGAGAAGGTTGCTCGCAGTCGTCATCGGGCCGCTCGCGGCAGGGGTGCTCATGGCCGGCTGTGGTGGGTCCGACAACAGCAGCTCCACGGCGACGTCGGCGCCGGCCAAGGCCAAGTCGACCGCCACGAAGGCCGCCTCGGGTTCGTCCAGCGGCAGCGGGTCGACGCTCGCGCTGTCGGCCGATCCGTCTGGCGCCCTGAAGTTCAACAAGAAGGTGCTCAACTCGAAGTCGGGCGCGGTCACGGTCAACATGACGAACCCGTCCAGCGTTCCGCACGCGATCGCCGTTGAGGGCAACGGCGTGGACAAGGACGGCCAGACCGTGACCAGCGGTGGTACCTCGACCGTGAGCGTCACCCTCAAGCCCGGCAAGTACACGTTCTACTGCCCGGTGGACTCGCACAAGCAGCAGGGCATGCAGGGGACGCTCACCGTCACGTAGGCCTGCGTGGAATAGTTCGCGGCGGTGCGGATCGGAATCGTCGGAGCGGGCCGGATCGGCGGCGGGTGCGCGCGCATGTTCGCGCGGGCCGGCCATGAGGTGCTGGTCAGCGGCTCGCGCGACCCGTCCGAGCTCGCACCGCTCGCGGACGAGATCGGCGGCCAGGCAGGAACCGCGGCCGAGGCCGTCGCCTTCGGCGAGGTCTTCGTGTTCGCGGTGCCGTGGCGGCTGATCGACGAGATCGTGCCCACGCTCGGGCCGCTCGACGGCAAGATCGTCATCGACACGACGAACCAGTTCGGGCCCGGCGGGGTCGAGGACCTCGACGGCCGGACGGCGGCACAGGTCAACGCGCAGCGGCTGGCCGGCGCCCGCTACACGAAGTCGTTCAACACGCTGACTGCGGCCTTCCAGGCCGAGGCGTCGCAGCGCACAGGCGCCGACCGCGTCGCGCTGTTCCTGTGCGGCGACGACGACGAGGCCAAGAAGGTGGTCTCGGGGCTGATCGCCGACGCGGGCTTCGTGCCCGTCGACCTCGGCGGGACGGCCGACGCCGCGCCGATGGAGGCGTCGCGCCGCGAAGGCTCGGTGTACGGCGAGGAGTACCGGGAGCCCGAGGCCAGCGAGGCAGCCGAGGCGCTCCGCGCCGGACGCCCGCTGCCGCCAACGCCGCAGTACTGACCCTCGACCACCCGTCAGGGGGTCTGACCCTTCATGACCGCCGCCAAAATTTAAGTCATTACTTTCATTAGACTCTGCTTTACTTAATCCGTGGACGCCGCCCTCAAGGCCATCGCCGCGCCCCGCCGGCGCGACATCCTCGCCCTCGTCCATCGCGAGGAGCTCTGTGCCGGCGACATCGCGGCGCACTTCGACGTCACCTGGCCGGCGGTCTCGCAGCATCTGACCGTGCTCAAGGAGGCGGGACTGGTGGAGGAGCGGCGCAACGGCACCCAGCGGCTCTACCGCGCGCGGCCGGAAGGGCTCGCGGACGTCAAGGCGTTCGTCGAGGCGTTCTGGGACCCGCGCCTGGAGGCGCTCAAGCGCGAAGCGGAACGAGAGGAGAAGCGCAAGCATGGAAACGACCGCTGAGACCACGCGCGTGGAGCGCGAGGTGGCGATCGCCGCCAGCCTGGAGACGGTGTGGGAGTTCCTCGTCGACCCGGAGAAGGCGGTGCGCTGGATGGGCATCGAGGCAACGCTCGACCCGCAGCCCGGCGGCCGGTACCGCGTCGTGGTCCTGCCCGGACAGGTCGCGAGCGGCGAGTTCGTCGAGCTCGACCCGCCGCGGCGGGCGGTGTGGACCTGGGGCTGGGAGCCGGGCTCTAAGGGCACGGTGCCGGTCGGTGCGAGCACGGTGGCCATCGACCTCGAGCCCACCGACTCCGGCACGCTCGTGCGGCTGACCCACGCGCTTCCGGCCGACTCCGCGCCGGCGCACGGCGAGGGCTGGGAGCACTACCTGTCGCGCCTGGCCGTGGCCGCCACCGGCGCCGACCCGGGTGCTGATCCGTGGCTGTCGCGATGAGCGTGTTCGAGGCGGCCAGCGCTGAACTGCTCGACGAGGATGAGCGGCTCGCCACCGGCAAGATGCTCCACAACATCGGCCTGCGCAGCGGGAACGGGAAGTTCTTCTGCTTCGAGCGCGGCGACGACCTCGTGGTCAAGCTCCCGGAGGCGCGGGTGACGGAGCTGATCGACTCCGGCGTGGGCGGGGTCATGGACCGCGGCCAGCCCGAACGGCCGCTGCGCGAGTGGGTGTCCCTGAGGCCGGGCGACGCCGACGCGTGCCTGGCCTACATGCGCGAGGCCTGGAGCTTCGTCGACCCCGACGCCGCCAGCTGACCGCAGGCGGCGTCGATGTCGCGGCCGCGGGTGAGCCGCACCGTCGCCCGCAGGCCGTGCTCCTCCAGCGCCGCCCGGAAGGCGTCGACGGCGTGCCGACTCGAGCCGGCGTAGGGCGCGTCGGTGGGGTTGTAGGGGATGAGGTTGACCTTGAACGCGCGCGGGTCCAGCCGCTCGGCCAGCGCGACGGCCTGCTCGTAGCGGTCGTTGACGCCGCCGAGCATGAGGTACTCCACGAAGACCGGCATGCGCTTGCGCTCGTGCCAGGCCAGGCAGGCGGCGAGCACGTCCTCGAGCGGGTAGCGGTCGTTGACCGCCATGAGCTGCGAGCGTAGGGCGTCCTCGGGGGCGTGCAGGCTGAGCGCGAGCCGCACGCGCGAGTCGCTCTCGGTCAGCCGCTCGATGCCGGGGATCCAGCCGACGGTCGAGATCGCGGTGCGGCGGCTGGTGATGCCGAGGTCGGGCAGCCGCTCGCACGCACCCAGCACCGCGTCCAGGTTCATCATCGGCTCGCCCATGCCCATGAACACCGCATGGTCGACGGGATGGGAGCGGCGGAAGTGCAGGGCCTGGTCGAGGATCTCGGAGGTCGTCAGGTTGCGGCCGAACTTCATGGCCCCGGTGGCGCAGAAGGTGCAGGTCAGCGGACAGCCCGATTGCGAGCTCAGGCAGAGGCTGTTGCGGCCGTCGCGGTAGCGCATGAGGACGGCTTCGAGGGGTTTCTCGTCCGTGGTCGCGAGCAGCGCCTTGACGGTCTTGTCCCGTGCGTGGGCCTCGTGCCTCAACTGCAGCGACGAGAAGGCGACCTCTCGGGTGAGGGCGTCTCGCAGGGCGGCCGGCAGGTCGGTCATCTCGTCGTAGCCGTTTGCGCCGCGCGCGGTCCAGGCCCAGACCTGCTTGGCGCGGTAGGCGGGCTCGCCGTGGTTGGCGAGCGTCTGTCGGAGGAGCTCGAGGTCCATCGCGGACCTATCGTGGCATGAGGATGCGGATCGCCAAGTACCTCGCCCACGCGGGCGTCGCCTCGCGACGGGCGGCGGAGGACTTGGTGCGGGCAGGGCGGGTCACGCTCGACGGCAAGGTGGTCGGCGATCTGGGTCGCCAGGTTGCGCCCGGCGCGGACGTCCGCGTTGACGGCCGCGTCGTCGGCCGGCCGGAGGAGCGGGCGGTGTGGATGGTCAACAAGCCGGCGGGCGTCGTGTCCACCGCGCGCGACACCCACGGCCGCCCGACGGTGGTGGAGCTCGTGCCCGACGCGGGCGCGCGCCTGTACCCGGTCGGCCGCCTGGACGCCGATACGACGGGCCTGATCCTGCTCACCAACGACGGCGAGCTGGCCAACCGGCTGCTGCACCCGCGCTACGAGGTGCCGCGAACGTACGCGGCCCGAGTGGGAGGCGGGCCGGTCCGAGCGGCGGCGCTGCGGACGCTGCGGACGGGGGTGGAGCTGGAGGACGGGGTGACGGCGCCGGCGGAGGTGCGGCGACGGGGCGACGATCGCCTCGAGCTCGTCCTGCACGAGGGCCGAAAGCGCCAGGTGCGCCGGATGTGCGAGGCGGTCGGCCATCCGCTCGTCGAGCTGTCGCGGGTGGGGTTCGGGCCGCTGGTGCTGGGCTCGTTGGCCGTGGGCGCGGCGCGCCGCTTGACCGCCACGGAGGTCGACGCGCTCCGAACGGCAGCGGCGAAGGAGTGAAGCGAGGGGGGGACTTTCGAGCGCGTGGAGCTTTGGTGGTGCTATGGCGCATACAAATCTCCACTCGCTCGCCTGGGAGCTGGCCGAGCGGCAGCACGGGGTCGTCGCGCGGCGGCAGTTGCTCGCGCTGGGGTTCACCACGGACGCGATCCTCCACCGGCTCCGCACGGGCCGACTGCATCCGCTCTACCGCGGGGTCTACGCGGTAGGGCGCCCCGAGCTGACGCAGCACGGCCGTTGGATGGCCGCGATTCTCGCGAAAGGCCCCGCGGCCGTCCTGAGCCACCGCTCGGCGGCGTCCCTGTACGGCATCGCACTCCAAACGGGAAACGCCATCCACGTGGCGGTCCCTGCCCACGCTCGTCGCAGCAGTTCACGCGGCATCACCATCCACCGCCGCAACGAGCTGAGCGCGACGACACGCCAGGGCGTGCCCGCCACCACCATCACCGACACCCTCATCGACCTTGCGATTGACACGACGACCGACCAGCTCGAACAGGCCATCAACGAGGCCGACAAACGCGACCTCATCGACCCCGAGGCGCTGTGCGACGCCACAGAAGCCATGAAGCGCCCGGGCGTGGCCAAGCTGCGCGGGGCGTTGCAGCGCCACGTCCGTACCGACTCCTCCCTCGAACGCGAGTTCCTGCGCATCGCAAGGAAGGCAGGCCTCCCCCCACCCCAGACCCAAGCCCACGTCAACGGCCACCGCGTCGACTTCCACTGGCCCGAGCTCCATCTCGTCGTCGAAGCCGACGGCCTCCGCTACCACCGCACCGCGGCGGCGCAGGCGACCGACCGCCAGCGCGACCAGGACCACTTCCTCGCCGGCCTGACCGCCGTGCGCTTCTCGCGCGTGCAGGTCAAAGACGACGCCGCGCACGTCGAGGCCGTGTTGCGCCGCGCCGCGGCTGCTTGAATGCCGCGGCCATGGCGCGCCTCTTCGCCCTCCGCGGAGCCATAACCGTCGAGCACAACGACGGCGAGGAGATCCTCGCCGCCACCGAGCGGCTCGTCCGCGCGCTCATGCAGCGCAACGATCTCGAGGCCGACGCGTTCGTCTCCTGCATCTTCACCTGCACGGAGGACCTCGACGCCGAGTTCCCCGCCGTCGCTGCCCGCCGCGTCGGCCTGACCCAGACGCCGCTGCTCTGCGCCCGTGAGCTGCCCGTCCCCGGCTCGCTCCCGCGCGTGATCCGGATGCTGGTCCACTACTACGCTGACGAGGGCCACCAGCCCGATCACGTGTACCTCGAGAAGGCCCGCACGCTGCGCGCCGACCTCGACCACGCCCAGTGACCATCGAGTTCGCCTCCCGGCTGCGCCAGATCCCGGTCTACCCGGCCGCCGACGGCTACGCGCTGCCCGAGGACATCGCGCTGCTGGCCTCCAACGAGTCGCCCGACCCGCCGCTGCCCGAGGTCCTCGCGGCGGCCCAGCGCGCGCTCGCCACCGCCAACCGCTACCCCGACCCGTCCAGCGGGCGGCTGCGCAGCCGCCTCGCCGACCGCTACGGCGTCCCGCGCCAGCGCATCGCCGTCGGCAACGGCTCCTGCGACATCCTCCTCGCCGCCGGCGAGGCGCTGCTCGAGCCCGGCGCCGAGGTCGTCTATGCGTGGCCGAGCTTCTCCGTCTATCCCCACCTGGCCGCAGCGTCCGGCGCCACCGCGATCCGCGTCCCGCTCGACGACCACGACCGCCACCAGCTCGACCGCATGGCCACGGAGGTGACGGCGGCGACGCGCCTCGTCATCGTCTGCAACCCGAACAACCCGACCTCGACCGCGCTCCCCCTGCGGGACATCGAGGCCTTCCTCGCACGGATCCCGCGCCACGTCTGCGTGATCCTCGACGAGGCCTACTGCGAGTTCAACCTGCTCGACGACCCCGACGCCTCGATCGGGCTCCTGGACCGCCACGCCAACCTCGTCCTGCTGCGCACCTTCTCGAAGGTCTACGGCATGGCCGCGTTCCGGGTCGGCTTCGCCCTGTGCGCCAGCGAGGAGTTCCCGACCGCTGTCGACCAGGTCCGCCAGCCCTTCTTCTGCAACGTCGCCGCCCAGGCCGCCGCGACCGAGGCGCTGCGCCACCAGGACGAGGTCGCCCGCCGCGTGGAACGCGCCGTCGCGGGGCGCATGCAGCTCATCGGGGGCCTCGAGCCCATCGGCCTGAAGGTCGCCGACTCCCAGGCCAACTTCGTCTGGGTCCACCTCCCCGAGGACGCCGACGAGGCCGAGGTCATGCGCGGCGTGACCGAGCGCGGCGTGCTCATCCGCGCCGGCGGCGCGCTCGGGCGCGAGAACGCCTTGCGCGTCACCGCCGGCACCGAGGACGAGAACGAGCGCTTCCTCCACGCCTTGCGCCACCACCTCTGAACCTGCTACACATCGGCCACCAGATGCAGTCCCGCCACGGCTACACCACCTTCTATGCCTACGCCGCCGACAGCGGCGCGGGCGCCCGTGGCGATCGCTGGTCCTGGCGATTTATCTAGGCGCTCGGCCGGCTCCGCGTGGAGCCGCCGCATCCTCTGTGGCCTCCGTGGCCGGGCGCCGTTTTCGTGGGCATAACGCCCAATCGCCGTTTCTCGCGTAGAACTTCAGGAGGCCCAGGGCCTCGAAAGGACCAGCCAGATGATGATCGTCATGAAAGCCACAGCCACGGAGGAGGACGTCCGCAGCGTGGCCGAACGCATCGAGAGCGTCGGCGCGCGGGCGGATGTCAGCGAGGGCGCCGAGATCACCGTGATCGGCGCCATCGGCGACCGGGACCACGACCTGCGCGTGGCCGACCTGGGTCTCGAGACCTACGAGGGCGTCGACCATGTGATGCCCATCCTCAAGCCCTACCGGCTGGCCGCGGCCGAGCGCCGCCAGGGCGAGCCCACGGTGCTCGAGATCGCCGGTCGCAAGGTGGGCGGCGAGCACTTCGCCCTCATCGCCGGCCCCTGCACCGTGGAATCGCGCGGCCAGACCCTCGAGACCGCCCACATCGTCAAGCACGGCGGGGCCTCGCTGTTCCGCGGCGGCGCCTACAAGCCGCGCACGAGCCCGTACTCGTTCCAGGGGCTGGGCCAGGAGGGCCTGAGCATGCTCGCCGAGGCCAAGGCGCAGACCGGCCTGCCCATCGTCACCGAGCTCATGGACGCCCGCGACCTCGAGCCCGTACTCGAGGTGGCCGACGTCATCCAGCTCGGCGCCCGCAACATGCAGAACTACACGCTGCTCTCCGAGGTCGGCCGCGCCGACCGCCCGGTGCTCATCAAGCGCGGGCTCTCCTCCACGCTGGAGGAGCTCCTGATGGCCGCCGAGTACGTGCTCAAGGAGGGCAACGAGGACGTGATGCTCTGCGAGCGCGGCATCCGCACCTTCGAGACCGCCTACCGCTTCACCCTCGACCTGATGGCCGTCCCGGTGCTCAAGGAGCTCACGCACCTGCCGGTGATCGTCGACCCCTCGCACGCCGCCGGCCGGCGCGACCTCGTCGAGCCCATGTCCCTGGCCGCGGCCGCCGCGGGCGCGGACGGGATCATCGTTGAGGTGCACCCCGAGCCCGAGGAGGCGATCTGCGACGGCCCCCAGGCGCTCGTGGGCGAGCACTTCCCGGCGTATGCCGAGCGCGTCCAGGCGGCGGCGGCGCTCGCCGGCAAGAAGCTGTCGGTTGGGGCGAGCACCTAGCTGCCCGGCCTTGCCCTCATCGGAGTCGGGCTGATCGGCGGCTCCGTCGGCTTGGCCGCGCGCGAGCGGCTGGGCGTCCGGGTCACCGGCTTCGATCCCACCGATGGCGTGCTGGGCGCCGCCCGCGACCGCGGCGCGGTCGACGTCGCTTGCGCCTCCGTGCGCGAGGCGGTCGCCGCGGCCGACACGGCCGTCGTCGCCGCCCCCGTGGGCGCGCTGCCCGCGGCCGTCGCCGAGGTCCTCGCCGCGGCGCCGCCCGACTGCGTCGTCACCGACGTCGGCTCGACCAAGCGCGCGGTGGTGGCCTCCACCCAGGACGAGCGCTTCGTCGGCGGCCATCCGCTCGCCGGCGCCGAGACCAAGGGCGTCGAGCACGCCCGCGCCGACCTCTTCGACGGCGCCACCTGGTACCTCACGCCGACCGAGGCGACGTCCGGCCTCCTCTACCACCGCCTGCACAGCACGATCGTCGGGCTCGGGGCCCAGCCCGCGGCCATCGACGCCAGCGACCACGACCGCGTCCTCGCTGCCGTCTCCCACCTCCCGCACGTGCTCGCCAACGTGCTCGTGGCCCAGGCCGGCGAGGCCCTGCCCACCGGCGCCGAGCGCCTCACCGCGACCGGCCCGTCCTTCCGCGACGCCACCCGCGTGGCCGGCGCCAACTCGGGCATCTGGTCCGACATCTACCTCTCGAACGCCGACGCCCTGACCGAGCGCATCGACGCCGCCATCGAGCGCCTGGCCGCCGTGCGCGACCTCCTGCGCGCCGGCGACCGCGACCGCGTCAGCGCCTGGAACGACCGCGCGGCCGCCGAGCGCCGCACCCTGCTCGAGGCCGGCGTGGCGGGCGGCCCGGTGCGCGAGCTGCGCGTCTCCGTGCCCAACCGGCCCGGCGTGGTGGCCCAGGTGGCCCTGGAGCTCGGCCGCGCCGGTGTCAACATCGTGGACATGGCGCTCTACCCCGCCGCCGACATGACCGAGGGCGTGGTCGCCCTCTGGGTGGCCGGGGACGGCGAGGCCGACCGCGCCGTGGCGCTCATCGGGGCCCTGGACCTGCCCGTGGTGCGGGCGTGACCAAGGTCCGCATCGATCCGGTGGAGGGGCTGCGCGGCTCGCTGCGCCCGCCGCCGGACAAGTCGATCTCCCACCGCTGCGCGCTGGTGGCGACGATGACCATGGACCCGGTCCGCGTGCACAACTACCTCGACGCCGGCGACACCATCGCCACGCTGGACGCCATCCGCTCGGTCGGCGCGGTGGTCGAGAACCGGCCCGACGAGCTCGTGATCCGCGGCACCGGCCTGCGCGCCGCCGGCGAGGCCGACGCGCCCATCGACGTGCGCAACGCCGGCACGCTCATGCGCCTGCTCCCGGGCTGGCTGGCCGGGCAGCCCGGGGGCCTGCACTGGACCATCGACGGCGACGCGTCCATCCGCCGCCGTCCGGTGGACCGCATCGCCGCGCCGCTGCGGGCGATGGGCGGCCGCCTCGAGGCCACCGAGGGCCGCTATCCGCCGTTCACGGTTCACGGCAGCGCGCTGCACGGCGTCCACTACGACCTGCCTGTGGCCTCGGCCCAGGTCAAGTCGTGCACGATGCTCGCGGCGCTCGTGGCCAACGGCGAGACCTCGATCCACGAGCCCCACCCGACCCGCGACCACACCGAGCGGCTGCTCCTGCGCGCCGGCGTGCCGGTGCGGCGCGAGGGCTCGCGCGTGATCGTGCCCTCGATCGACGAGCTCGAGTTCGACGATGTCACCGTGCCCGGCGACCTGTCCTCGGCCGCGTTCTTCATCGCCGCCGGCCTGCTCGTGCCCGGATCGCGCCTGATCGTCGAGGGCGTGGGCGTCAACTGGACGCGGCTGGGCTTCGTGCGCGTGCTCGAGCGCATGGGGGCGATCATCGTCGGCGACCTCGAGCCCGAGGGCACGCCATCCGGGCCCGAGGAGCCGGTCTCCGACCTCGACATCGCCGCCGGCCCGCTCGAGGGCACGACGGTGGAGCCGCATGAAGTGCCGCTGGCCATCGACGAGCTGCCGCTGATCGCGCTCGTCGGCTGCTTCGCCGAGGGCGAGACCGTCGTGCGCGGCGCCAACGAGCTGCGCTTCAAGGAGTCGGATCGCATCGCCGGCGTGGTCGATGGGCTGCGCGGCCTGGGCGCCGACATCGAGGCCACCGAGGACGGCTTCGTGGTGCGCGGCGCCGGCGGCCTGCGCGGTGGGTCCATCGCGTCCCGCGGCGACCATCGGCTCGCCATGCTCGGCGCCGTCGCCGGCCTCGCCTCCCAAGAGGGTGTCGAGGTCGTGGGGATGGACGCCGCCGCCGTCTCCTACCCGGCGTTCCCCGACGACCTGGCGGCGCTGGTCTAGATGGTGGTCGCGATCGACGGTCCCGCTGGGGCCGGGAAGTCGACGGTCGCGCGCGCGCTCGCGCAGGCGCTCGGCTTCCCCTATCTGGACTCCGGCGCGATGTACCGCAGCGTCGCCCTCGCCGGGCCCACGGTTGATCCGGCCTCGCTGGACATCGCCTTCGCCGGCGGCCGCGTGGTGCTCAACGGCTGCGACGTCACCGACGCCATCCGCACCCCCGAGGTCTCCGAGGGCGCGTCGCGCGTGGCGGCCAACCCCAGCGTGCGCGAGGCGATGGTCCAGAAGCAGCGCGAGCTGCTGGCCGACGGCGACTGGGTGGCCGAGGGCCGCGACATCGGCACCGTGGTCGCGCCCGACGCCACGCTGAAGGTGTTCCTGACCGCCTCGGCGGAGGAGCGCGCCCGCCGCCGGGCCGAGCAGATCGGCGCCGACCCCGCCACCGTGCTGGCCGAGCAGGCCATCCGCGACGAGCGCGACTCCACCCGCGAGGCCTCGCCGCTGCGGGCCGCGCCCGACGCCGTGCAGGTCGACACCACGGCCAAGGACGTCGCGGCGGTTGTGGACGAGATCACCCGGCTCGTGGCTAGTCGCGCGAGCTGAGCGCCGCGCCTTCGTCGCGCATCAGGTACGCCGCGGCGGCGATCATCGGCAGCGAGATGGCCAGCACGACGGTGGCGACGGCGTTGACCTCGGGCACGTCGCGCGTGCGCCGCAGCGCGCCGAGGATCCACAGCGGGAGCGTCGTCGTGTCCGAGCCGGCGAGGAAGAACGTGACCGCGATCTCGTCGAAGGAGAGCGCGAACGCGAGCAGCGCGCCCGCCACCAGCGCGGTGCGGATGGTCGGCAGGGTGACGAACAGGAAGGTCTGCCAGCCCGCCGCGCCGAGGTCGCGCGACGCCTCCTCCAACGAGGGCGAGACCCGGCGCAGGCGCGCCAGGACGTTGTTGAACACGAGCACGATGCAGAACGTCGTGTGGCCCACGATCACCGTGCGCATCGACAGGTCCGTCCCGGTGAACAGGAAGAACGACGCCAGCGCCACACCGGTGATGACGCCGGGCAGGATGATCGGCAGCGTGACCGCGAAGTTGACCGGCTCGCGCCCGGGGAAGCGGAACCGGGCGAAGGCGAAGGCCAGCGCGGTGCCCAGCACAAGGGCGAAGGCCGTCGAGAACAGCGCGATCCGGACCGAGAGCCAGGCCGCGTCCTTGGCCTCGGTGTCGTGCGCGAGCTTGTCGAACCAGCGCGTCGAGAAGCCCGGGAACGGCCACGCGTTGATCGTCGACTTGTTGAAGGCGTACAGCACGATGATCGCCAGCGGCAGGTAGAGGAACGCGAACACGAGCAGGGCCGCGACGCCGAAGCCCCAGCGCTGTGCCCGCGAGGCACCCATCACGCGTGCTCCAGGGCGCTGGAGCGCCGGCTGAGGAACAGGAAGCCCACGAGCGTGACCAGCGCCAGCATCGCCAGGGCGGCGCCGAACGGGTAGTCGGCGGCCACGCCGAAGCGGTCCTTGATCGCGCCGCCCAGGACCTGCGAGCCCCCGCCGACCAGCTGCGGCGCCACGAAGTCGCCCATGGTGAGCGAGAAGACGAACGTCGACCCCGCCACCAGCCCGGGGAACGCGAGCGGGAAGATCACGCGGCGGAACGTGGTCCACGGGCCCGCCCCGAGGTCGCGCGAGGCCTCGAGGTAGGAGCTCGGGATCTTCTCCAGCGCCGTGTAGAGCGGCAGCACCATGAACGGCTGCCAGACGTAGACCCACGTGATCGCGACGGCGTTGTCGTTGTAGAGGAACGCGCTCGAGGGCTTGCCGAGCAGGCCCGAGTCGATCAGCAGCGAGTTCAGCACGCCGCTGTCGCCGAGGATCGTGCGCCAGGCGAAGATCCGCACGAGAATGCTCGACCACAGCGGCACCACCACGGCCAGGAACAGGAGCGTGCGCCAGCGCGGCGGGGCCACGCGAGCCATGAACCAGGCCAGCGGGAACGCCAGCGCCGCGTCGATCAGGGTCACGATCGCGGCCAGCAGCACCGTCCGCCCGAAGATGCGCAGCCAGAGCCCGCCCTGGCCCGAGAACAGCTTGTCGGAGTTGTCGAGCGTCCACTTGTGGACGAGCTCGGAGGTGAAGACGTCCTGCTGCCACAGGGACGTCAGCAGCAGCAGCGCGAGCGCCACGAGGTAGAAGACGAGCAGCCACAGGACGGCCGGCCCGAGCAGGAGCCCGAGCCGACCGCCCGGATGGGCGTAGAGGAAGCGCGAGAAGCGCTTCACCGGCGCTGTGTCAGCCCTTGACCGTGGCCCAGGCGTCCGTCCACTGCCGGTAGTTCGTGGGCTGCACCGGCGTCTGCCAGTACTTGATCGTGTCGTAGTACTTGGCGTCGGTGATGTGCAGGTCGTTGCACCGTGTGGCACCGACGACAGCGCACGTCTTCGTGTTCGCGGGGCTGTACCCGGTCACGTCCGCGACCTTGGCCTGCGTCGCCGGCGAGGTCAC
>DATBDE010000045.1:0-43446 GCA_036270095.1 Solirubrobacteraceae bacterium
CAGGGCGCGATCGACGAGATCGACGCCAACCTCAACGACAGCCGCATCACCCTGGTCCGCGTGCGCGTCGACGAGCGGCGGGCCCGGGCGCTCGCGGCCACGGCGCGGGCCAACGGAACGCCGCCCGCGACGCGCCGCCGCGCCGCCGCGCTGGCCGCGGGCTACCAGGCCATGGCCACGGTCATCCGCGAGCGCATCGAACCCGACGTCCTCGCGAACGGCCTGACGCAGGCCGCGTTCGCCAAGGCGCGCGCACTGCTGATCGAGACCGCCGAGGCCCGGCGCGACCTCGACCCCAAGCCCGAGCTGGCGGACAACGCGCGGCTCAACCAGCGGGCCGACGACCTGCGCGAGCTCGGCGTCGCCGCGCTCATCGTCGCGCTGCTGCTCACGTGCGCCGAGGTCCTGGCGTCGGGGTGGTACCGGCTGTTCCTCGCCGTCGGGGTGGCCGGGCTCGTGGTCAGCGCGATCCTCATGCTCAACGTCGGATTCGGCACGTGAGCAACGACGGCCCCGACGCCGGCGCGTCGCCGCGCACGAAGCAGGCGGTCGCGATCCTGATCATGGTCGCCACCGTGATCGGCGGGATCTTCGGCGTCCTCGCCGAGCGCGCGTCCGACGACCACGAGGCGACCACGCGCCTGGTCCAGGTGCAGAGCGTGCGCATGCTCGACGAACGCTCGCGCGCCGCGGGCCGGATCAGCGCCGAGCAGCAGGCCGAGAACACCGCCGCCGAGCAGCACGCCAACGCCGACGCGCTGGGCCGCCGCGACCGCGGCAGCATCGACCTGCAGGTCGAGCGCCGCAGCGCGCTCGAGGCCGCGCGCGGCGCCGAGGAGGCGTCCCAGCTCGGCCCCGAGCACTCCGTCCTGCGCGACACCTCGGCGGTGGCCGAGCGCTACAAGCAGCAGCAGCGGCGCGGCTACCGGGAGGCGTTCGAGTTCGCCAACGCCTACGACCAGCGCAAGCAGAAGGTGACCGAGAAGATCGACTCGCTGCTCGCGGTCATCGCCGTCCTGGCCATCGGGGTGTTCCTCATGGGCCTCACGCTCGCGGTCGGGTCCCGGCCGGCGCGCAAGGTGCTGTTCGGGACCGGGGTCGTGGTCACCGTCATCGTGACGGTGTGGGGCATCGTGGTCTCCTCGATGGCCCTCCCATCGCCGTCGCCGCAGGCGATCGCGGCCTACCTGCGCGGCCAGGAGGTGCGGCGGGCCGCGTTCGCCGAGATCTCGGGCGGGGCCGAGCGCGATCCCAAGGCGCGTGCGCTCATGCAACAGTCGGTGGGCGACTTCAACCGGGCGATCACGCTGCGGCCGGACTACGGCGCCGCGTACGCCGGCCGGGCGATCGCCAACGACGTGCTCGGGTTCACCGACCCGCGCGGGGCGCACGGCTCGACCCAGGCGCGCGACGACTACCGCAAGGCCTACGCGCTGGGCTTCGAGCAGCCGCTGATGCTGAACAACCTGGCCGTGACCGAGCTGCGGCTGGGCGACTACGACAGCGCCATCACGGCCGCCAACGGCGCGGTCAAGTTGCGCCCACGGCTGGCCAACTACCTGGAGACGCTGACCTCGGTGCTGCGCTATCAGACCGAGCAGCCATCGGCCGAGTACCGCGCGTCGCTGGCCCACCTGCGCGCGCTGTGGACGCACACCGCCGCCGAACGCAGGAAGGTGGAGATGACGCGGGCGATCGAGGGCACGATGGAGCTGGCCGAGCAGGACCCGAAGCTGGCCAAGAAGGCCGCGTCCTATCGCACCGATCTCCTGCGCATCCAGCGAGAGCTCGGTTAGGCTCGACGCGAGGTGGTGGAGTTCCGGTTGCTGGGGCCGCTCGAGGCGTTGGTCGACGGCGCGCCTCTCCCGCTCGGCCCGCCCCAGCAGCGCGCGCTGCTGGCGCTGCTGCTGCTGAGCCCGAACGAGGTCGTGTCGCGCGACCGGATCGTGGACGAGCTGTGGGGCGAGCGGCCTCCCGCCACCGCGACCAAGCTCGTCCAGGTCTACGTGTCCGCCCTGCGCAAGGTGCTCGCGCCCGACGTGCTCGTCACCCGCGCGCCCGGCTACCTCCTGCAGGTCGAGCCCGACGCGCGCGACCTCGACCGCTTCCAGCGCCACGTCGACGAGGGCAATGCCGCGCTCGCCGCGGGCACGCCCGCCAGGGCGGCGGAGGCCTTCCGCGCTGCCCTGGCGCTGTGGCGCGGGCCGGCCCTGGCCGACCTCGCGCTCGTCCCGTTCGCACAGGCACCGGCCGAGCGGCTCGAGCAGCTGCGCCTGGAGGCGGCCTCGGATCGCATCGAGGCCGACCTCGCGCTCGGGCGCGGCGATGTCGTGCCCGAGCTCGAGGAGCTGATCGCCGAGCACCCGCTGCGCGAGCGCCTGCGCGGCCAGCTCATGCGCGCGCTGTACCGCTCGGGGCGCCAGGCCGAGGCGCTCAGCGCCTACCAGGACGCGCGCCGCGCGCTCGTGGACGAGCTCGGGATCGAGCCCAGCCGCGAGCTGCGCGAGCTCGAGCAGGCGATCCTCCGTCAGGACGCCGGGCTCGACGCGCCGGCGGCGGCGACGTCCCCAACGTCCGGCGGATTCGTCGGCCGCGAGCGCGAGCTCGGCGTGCTGCTCGGCGCGCTCGACGACGCGGTCGCCGGTCGCGGGCGGCTCGTGCTCGTCGCCGGCGAGCCCGGGATCGGCAAGAGCCGCCTGGCCGACGAGCTCGCGCACCATGCGCGGGACCGCGGGGCGCGCGTCTGCGTCGGGCGCTGCTGGGAGGCCGGCGGCGCGCCGGCGTACTGGCCGTGGGTGCAGGCGCTGCGCGCCTACGTGCGCGACGTCGACCCCGACGCGCTGCGCGCCCAGCTCGGTGGCGACGGGGCCCAGCTCGCGACGCTTCTGCCCGAGTTGGCCGACCTGGTCGACGCTCCGGCCGAGACCGACCGCTTCCGGCTGCTCGAGGCAGTGGCGACCTTCCTGCGCGACGCCGGCGCCGCGCGCCCGCTCGTCATCGGACTCGACGACCTGCACGCCGCTGACGCGCCCTCGCTGCTGCTCCTGCGCTTCGTCGCCGCGCAGCTCGGCGGCGCCCCCCTGCTCGTGGTCGCCTGCTACCGCGACACCGAGGTCGGCCGCGAGCTGGCCGCAACCCTGGCCGACGTCGCGCGCGAGCCCGCCACCGCCGCGGTCGCGCTGCGAGGGCTGAGCGGGGCCGACACCGCCCGCCTGTTGACGTTGACCCTGGGCGACGCTGCCACCGCCGACCTGGCCGCCGAGATCCACGCCGAGACCCAGGGCAACCCGCTGTTCGCGGGTGAGATCGGAAGGCTGCTGGCGTCCGAGGGCGAGGCCGCGCCGGACCGATTGCCGATCCCGCGCGGCGTCATCGAGGCCATCGGCCGGCGCCTGCAGCGCCAGTCCGACGCCTGCCGCGAGCTGCTGGCGCTGGCGTCCGTGGTCGGACGCGAGTTCGACCCCGACGTCATCGGCACCCTCGCCGGGCGGGACGAGGACGACGTGTTCGCTGCTTTGGACGAGGCGGCCGAGGCCGGGCTCGTCGGCGCCGTGCCCGAGGCGCGCGGGCGGCTGCGGTTCTCCCACATCCTCGTCCGCGACGCGCTCTACGAGGACCTCCCCGCGCCGCGCCGGCTGCGCCTGCACCGCGCGGTGGCCGAGGCGCTCGAGGACGTGTACGCCGGCAACCCGGGCCCGCACCTGGCCGAGCTGGCGTACCACCATCGCGCGGCCGGCCCGACGCTCGCCCCCAAGGCGATCGACTACGCCCGCCGCGCCGGCGACCGCGCCGCGGCGCAGTCCGGCTACGAGGAGGCGGCCGAGCACTACCGCGGCGCGCTCGCGCTGCGCGAGGACGCGCGCTCGGACGACCCCGAGGAAACCTGCGAGCTGCTGCTCGCGCTCGGCGACGCGCTCAGCCGCTCCGGCGAAGGCCCCGAGGCGCGCAAGGCGCTGCGGCGCGCGGCCGACCTGGCCGAGGCGGCGGACCGGCCCGACCAGCTCGCGCGCGCGGCGTTGTCCTACGGCGGGCGCTTCGGGTGGGAGCGGGCCAGCATCGACGCGGCCTACGTGCCGGTGCTCGAGCGCGCGCTGGCCGCGGTGGGTACCGAGGACAGCCGCGAGCGCGCGGCGCTGCTCGCGCGCCTGGCCGCAGCCCGCCGCGACGACGCTCTGCGCGACCGGCGCATCGCCGCCGCCGACGAGGCGGTCGCCATCGCCCGCCGCCTCGGCGACCGGGAGATCCTGGCCGTCGCGCTCGAGGGCCGGTGGATCGCCATCGAGGGCCCCGACGAGCTGGCCCGGGGCGCCGGCATCCCCGCGTCGGAGCAGCTGATCGCGCTGGGGCAGGAGATCGGGGATCGCGAGCGCGTGTTCGCCGCCCACGACCACCGCCTGCATTTCTTCTGGATGCTCGGGGACCGCAGCGCCGTCGACCTCGAGCTCGACACCCTGGACGCCCTCGCCGACGAGCTGCGCCAGCCCGCCCAGCGCTGGCACGTCGGGACCGGCCGCACCATGCTCGCGCTGATGGAGGGGCGCTTCGACGACGCCGGGGCGCTGATCGAGGAAACCGCGGCGCTGGGGCGGTTCGCGCAGAGCTGGAACGCGGCCGTCTCCCAGCGCGTGGCGCTGTTCTTGCTGCGCCGCGAGCAGGGCCGGCTGGCCGAGGTCGCCGACAGCATCCGCCGCTCGGTGCACGAGTACCCGGCGCTGCTGCGCTTCCGCTGCGCGCTGGCCCACGTCGAGGCCGAGCTCGGCCACGCCGACGATGCGCGCGCCGCGCTGGGCGACGTCCTGCGCCACGACCTCGCCGAGGAGTACCGCGACGCCGAGTGGATGTTCAGCATGGCGCTGCTCGCGGCCCCGGTCGCGGGCGTGGGCGACGCCGACGCGGCGGCCATCGTGTACCGGCTGCTCGAGCCGTTCGCGCACACGTACGCGGTGGCGCCGGTCGAGGGCGTGTTCGGCGCCCTGGCACGGGGCCTGGGCGTGCTCGCCAGCGCGCTCGGGCGCCACGACGACGCCGAGCGCCACCTCGAGGCGGCGATCGCGCTCGAGCGCCGCATGCGCGGGCGGCCCTGGCTGGCCCACGCCCAGCACGACCTGGGCACGGCGCTGCTGCGACGCGGCGACGCGGACCGGGCCGCGGTCCACCTCGACGATGCCGTCGCCGGCTACCGCGCGCTGGGCATGGAGAGCTGGGCCGCGCGCGCCGCAACGCTGCGCTGAACCGGGCGTTTACCGCGGCGTTTACCGACTGCGGGGGCGGGCGTCTACCGCCCGGGCGCAAGCTCATCCTCGACGAGCCGCACCGGGCGGCTCCACACCGAAGGAGGGCTCGATGAGCCGCAAGACCCTCAAGATCGTCGCCATCCTGGCCGCCGTTCTCGCGACCGCCGTGGTGACCCCCGTCGCCAGCGCCGTGAGCCAGGACCTGCGCTCGCCCGACGCCCGCGACGCCGTCGCGAACACCGGGCAGGACCTGCGCTCGCCCGACGCGCAGGACGTCACCCGTCCGTCCACCAGCACCGCGCCCGCCCCGGCGCCGAGCGACACCGGCACCGACTGGGGCACGATCGCCATGATCGCCGGCGCCGTGGTCCTCGCGGTCGGCGGCATCGGCGCCGTCTACATCGTCAGCCGCCGCCGGGGGCACGTGCGCAAGTCGGGCGCCACTGTCGCCTCCAGCTGAGCGTGCGGCCGGCCGTCTTCTCGGCGGCTCACCGAGGGAAGCGGCGCCCCAAGCGGGCGCCGTTTCCGCGTTCAGGCCAGGGTCTCGGCGACGGCCTCCTCGGTCACGCCGGGGTCGGGGCTGCCGCGCTCGCGCCGTGCCGCCCGCTCGGCCCGCGCCAGCACGATGCAGGGCACGATGGCCAGCGCCGTGATGCCGGCCGCCCACCAGAAGGTCGTGCCGTACGCGCTCGCGGCCTCGGCGGGCGTAGTCGCGCCGACCAGCGCGCGTTCCAGCACCACCGCCAGCACTGCGGTGCCGATCGACCCGCCGACGCGCTGGAGCACGTTGAGCTGCGGGGTCGCGTGCGAGAGCTCGGAGCGCTGCAGCGAGGCGAAGGCCGCCGTCATCGCCGGCATGAAGGCCAGGCCGATGCCGATGCCGCGGATGAACATGGCGAAGGACAGCTCGACCACCGACGTGTCGGTGCCGATCAGGCCGAACGGGATGGTCAGCAGCGCGGTCAGGGTGACACCGACGAGCGCGATCGGGCCGCCGCCGTAGCGGTCGGCCAGCCGGCCGGCGAACGGCATGGCCACGGCCGCGCCGAGCCCCTGCGGGGCGGTCAGCAGGCCGGTGTCGACCACGCTCTCGTGGCGGATCTCCTGCCAGTAGAGCGGGATGATGATCATGCCCCCGAACAGCGCCGCGGCCAGGCAGAACATGGCGATCGAGGCAGCCGAGAAGGTCGGTCGTCGGTACAGGCGCACGTCGAGCAGCGGGTACTTCGCGCGCAGGGCGTGGTAGGCGAAGGCCCCGATCAGGGCCAGGCCGGCGACGCAGGGGAGGATCACCCTGGTGAACGTGACCTTGCCGCTGATCCCGACCTCCGAGAGGCCGTAGATCAGCAGCGGCACGCCGGTCGACATGAGCACGAGCCCACGCACGTCGAGCTTGTGCGTGGGCGCGGGCGCGACGCTGGGCAGGGAACGCAGCGCGGCGATGAACGCGATGACGCCGATGGGGACGTTGATGAAGAAGATCCACTGCCAGCTCGCGTTGTCGAGGATGAGCCCGCCGATGGCCGGGCCGAAGATCGGCGCGAGCATGGCCGGCACGGCGACCACGCTCATGACCCGGCCCATGCGCTCCGGCCCCGCGGCCTCGGCCATCATGAGCTGGCCGATGGGCAGGATCATGCCGCCGCCCAGGCCCTGGAGCACGCGGAAGACGATCAGCTCGGTGGTCGAGGTCGCGATCCCGCACAGAGCCGAGCCGAGCACGAACAGCACGAGCGAGACCAGGTAGACGCGCTTGGCCCCGTAGCGCCGGGCGGCCCACCCGGTGACCGGGATCACCGCGCCCAGCGCGAGCATGTAGCCCGTCACCACCCACTGGATCTCCGCGATCGTGCTGTGCAGCTCGCGCGCCAGCGTGGCCAGCGCGACGTTGACGATCGTCGTGTCGAGGATCGACATGATCGAACCGACGATCACGACGGCGCTGATGCGCCAGACGTGAGCCTCGATGCGGTCGCGCGTGCCCGCGCTCATCAGCGCCGTAGGCCGCCCAGGGCGAGGTCGAGCATGCGGGGGCCGGTGCCCCGCTCCGCAGTCTCGGCGGCGCGCACGCCGGCGAGAACTAGGCGGATGTCGCCCGGCGTGAGGTCGGCGCGGAACGTGCCCTGCTCGGCGACCCGGCGCAGCAGGTGCTCGCAGGCCTGCACTGCGGCCGACCGCGCCGGGGCGAGATCGGGGCGCTCGATGGCCGACTGCAACGCTCCGGCGAGGACGTCGTCGCCGGCGCTGCGGGCCACGACTGCGTACAGGAGGCGCTCGAAGGCAGAGCCGGGATCGGCGGCCTCGGCGGCCGCGCGTGCCCGGTCCGTGAACCACCGCAGGCGCTCGACCGCGAGGGCGGCGACGAGGTCGTCCTTGGACGCGAAGGCGCGGTAGATGCTCCCGACGCCGACGCCGGCCTCGGCGGCGATGGCCGGCACCGGGGCGTCCAGGCCGTCGCGGGCGAAGACCGTCTCGGCGGCGGCGACCAGGCGCGCGCGCTTTGTCGCCGCGTCGAGCGTGGCCCAGGGGGCCTGGTTGGCGGTCGTGTCGGCCTGTGCCGGAACGGCCATTCCGCTATCGTAGCCGCGTCGCCCCGGAACGGGCATTCCGCGGTCCCTCATGAGCACCGAGCCCGAGCGCCAGCACCCCAACGTGACCCTCGCGGTCCTCGCGCTGTCCGCGCTGGCCTTCTCGCTGCTGCAGTCGCTCGTCGCACCGGCGCTGCCGGCCATCCAGCACGACGTCTCGGCCTCCGAGAGCGGCGTGGCCTGGATCCTGACCGCCTACCTGCTCAGCGCGTCGGTGGCCACACCGCTGATCGGCCGCCTGGGCGACATCCACGGCAAGGAGCGTGTGCTCTTCTGGGTATTGGTGGCGCTGGCCGCCGGGACGCTGGTCTCGGCGCTGGCCACTTCGCTGCCGGTGCTGCTCGCCGGCCGGGTCATCCAAGGCGTCGGCGGCGGCGTCTTCCCGCTGGCGTTCGGGATCATTCGCGACGAGTTCCCGCGCGAGCGCGTGGCCGGCAGCATCGGGCTGATCTCCGCGATCCTCGGGATCGGCGGCGGGGCGGGCATCGTGCTCGCCGGCGTCCTCGTCGACAACCTCTCCTACCACTGGCTGTTCTGGGTCCCGCTGGTCGCCGTGGTGGTCGCGGCCGTGGCCACCGCCCTGTTCGTGCCCGAGTCGCCGGTCAAGGCGCCGAGTCGCATCAACTGGCTCGCCGCCGCCCTGCTCTCCGCCGGCCTGGCCGCGGTGCTGCTCGCGATCAGCGAGGCACCGGGCTGGGGCTGGGGCTCGGCCCGCACGATCGGCCTCACCGCCTTCGGCTTCGTCGTGCTCGCGATCTGGGTGTGGGTCGAGCTGCGCAGCCGCGACCCGCTGGTGGACATGCGCGTGATGCAGCTGCCGGCCGTGTGGCGCACGAACCTCGTCGCCTTCCTGCTCGGCGCGGGGATGTACAGCTCGTTCATCCTCATCCCCCAGCTCGTCGAGTTGCCCAAGTCGACCGGGTTCGGTTTCGGCGCGTCGGTGACCGCGGCCGGCCTGTTCATGGTGCCCTCGACGGTGATGATGCTGCTGGCGGGGTCCTTCGCCGGGCGGCTGGAGGCCCGCTTCGGGTCCAAGCCGTTGCTCACCGTGGGCGCGATCGTGACCGCGGCGTCGTTCGCCGTGCTGGCCTTCGCCCACGACGCGAGCATCGACATCTACCTGGGCGCGGCGCTGCTCGGGCTCGGGATCGGCCTGGCCTTCGCGGCGCTGGCGAACCTCATCGTCGAGGCCGTGCCACCGGACCAGACCGGCGTCGCCACCGGCGTCAACACGATCGCGCGCAGCCTCGGCGGCGCCCTGGGCTCGCAGATCGTCGCGTCGATCCTGGCCGGTAGCGTGGTCGGCGCGGCGGCGCTGCCGAGCGAGAGCAGTTTCACGATCTCGTTCGCGCTGGCCTCGGGCTTGCTCGCGATCAGCGCCTTGTTCGCGCTCACCATCCCGGGCCGAAGGCGCCCACAACGCGCGTCGACCGGCGAACCGGCAACGGAGGCCGGCGTGGCCTGAGCCATGGCGCTGGCGCCCGCGCATCCGCCGCTCGCCGAGCCCCGTGTGGCCGGGAACATCCTGGTCGGGGTCGACGGGTCGGTGGGCGCGCAGCGCGCGCTGGCCTACGCGGCCACCCTGGCGCGCAACGAGCACGGGCGGCTCACCCTGCTCGCCGTCGTCCCCCCGCCGATCTGGACGCGGATGGCGATCCCACCGCCGGGCTACGACCACCGCGCGATCGTGGCCGGCTGGGCCAAGCTGCTGCACCGCGCCGCCGACTGCCTGCCCGAGGACGTGTCGGTAACCACGCAGCTTGCGCACGGGCGGCCGGCTGAGGCGATCGTTTGCCACGCCATCAAGGGCTGCCACGACCTCGTCGTCGTGGGCTGTGAGGGACGTGGCCTGCTCCACGGCGCGATCGGTGGCGTGTCGCGCAAGGTGTGCCGCCGCTGTCCGGTGCCCGTGCTCGTGGTGCGCGACGCCGTTCCGGTGGCGTCGCCGGCAGTGCGGTAGCGCCTTGCGCGAGACTGCGCGGGCATGTTGCTGGAGATCCTCTTTCTCGCGCTCGAGGCGGCGCTCTACCCAACGCTGCTCGCGGCGGTGGTGATCCTGCTCTCCACGCCGCGCCCGCGCCGGCTGCTGAGCGCCTACCTCGCGGGCGGCCTCATCATCTCGATCGGGCTCGGCCTCCTCATCGTCAAGGCGCTGGAGGACTCGCATGCGATCAAGAGCCAGGGCTCCACCCTGAGCTGGACCGCCGACCTCGCCATCGGCGGCCTCGCCCTGCTGCTGGCCGTGGCGCTGGCCACGCGGCAGGACCAGCGCCTCCGCGAGCGCCGGCGCCGGCGTCGTGAGGCGACGGGCAAGGTCAAGTCTGAGTCAGCCGACGACGACAAGAAGGAGCCGTGGTCGACGCGGATCCTCGCTCACGGGTCGATGTCGCTCGTGTTCTTCGCCGGCCTGATCATCAATGTCCCCGGCGCCGCCTACCTGGTGGGGCTGAAGGACATCGCCGCGGGCAAGTACTCGACCACCGCCGAGATCGCGCTCGTCGTCGGCTTCAACCTGATCATGTTCGTGCTGGCCGAGATCCCGCTCGCGGGCCTGCTGATCGCCCCCGAGCGCACCCAGGCCATGGTCGACCGCTTCAACCACTGGCTGTCGTCGCACAGCCGTCAGGTCGCGATCGTGCTCTGCGCGTTCCTCGGGCTGTTCCTGGTCGTCCGCGGGATCGTGGACTCGTAGCTCAGGTGGCGGTGGCGCCGCACGCGGCCGCGCTGGTCGGCGCCACGGCATAGACGAGCAGGAACAGCATGGCCGCGGACAGGAGGCCGCTCGACTCCTCCACGTACAGCGCCGCGTTGCTGGAGCGCGTCGTGGCGCCCGCGACGATGCCGTAGGAGCCCACGGCGACGGCGAGGAAGGAGACCACGCCGATCCCGGCGGCAACCCACAGCAGCCAGCTGTGGCCGCCCAGGATGATGAACAGCAGCACGCCCACGAAGCCCAGCGGCGCGAGCAGCGCGGCCAGCCCGAACTCGGGGCGCAGCACGGCGCCCGCGCCCAGCGGGAGCGCGGTCATCAGCACGAGCAGCCAGACGAACAGGGCGACCCATTCCACGGGCGGGAACCATATAACTCGCCAACCTTCGGGCCCTCCCTGCGCTGAAGCGGTGCATTCCCACGCGAAAGACGGAGGTGCAGGACCTGATGATGCGTAGGCTGGTGCTGCTCGGCGTCGTGCTGGCGTTCGCCCTCATCGCGACAACCGCGCTGGCGGCCAACATGCGCGGCGGCCCGGGCGACGACACGCTCAACGGCACGCCGGGCAACGACCGGATCGCCGGCTTCGGCGGCAACGACACCCTCAACGGCCTGGCCGGCGACGACCGGCTGCGCGGTGGTAAGGGCGACGACACGCTGAACGGCGGCGACGGCAACGACAAGCTGAAGGGCGGCAAGGGCGCCGACCACCTCAACGGCGACGCGGGCGACGACCTCATCGACGCGCGCGGCGACGGCCAGACCGCGGACGTGATCACGTGCGGCGACGGCAACGACACCGTGCGGGCCGACCGCAGCGATCAGGTCGCGGCGGACTGCGAGCGCGTCAAGCTCGGCGGCCGCCGGCACCCGAAGCCGCCGCATCCGGCGCCGAAGCCCAGGCCCCACCCGACCCATCCGCAGCACCCGAACAACGGACACGGGAACGGCCCGAAGGGGGCGAACCGGGCCTAAGCGCCAGCCCAGAAGGCATACTGGGCCGCATGGAGGCGGCTGCGCTCACGGAGACGCGCACCAGGGGGATACCGGCACTGGGCCAAGCGCGACTGCTGCGCCTGGCCGGTGACGACCGCTTGGTGCGGGCCGTCCGCGGAGGCTCGGACGCCGCGTTCGAGGTCCTCTACGAGCGTCACCACCGCGCCCTCCTCGCGTTCTGCAGGCACATGCTGGGCACGCGCGAGGAGGCCGAGGATGCGGTCCAGAGCACCTTCCTCGCGGCCTACCACGAGCTGCGCACCGACGATGAGCGACCCATCCACCTCCAGCCCTGGCTCTTCACCATCGCGCGCCACCGCTGCCTGCGGGTGCTGCGCGCACGGCAGCCGCGTGCCGAGGCCGACCTCGAGCAGCACCCGGTGGCGACCGAGGGCCTGGGCGAGCAGGTCCAGCGCCGGGCCGACCTGCGCGAGCTGCTCGCCGACGTGGGCCGGCTCCCAGAGGACCAGCGCGCCGCGCTCCTGCTGGCGGAGCTGCACGCCATGAGCCACCGCGACATCGCCGCCGTGCTCGACGTGCCCGCGCAGAAGGTCAAGGCGCTGGTCTTCCAGGCCCGCACGTCGCTCATCGCCAGCCGCAGGGCGCGGGCGATCCCCTGCGGCGAGGTGCGGGCCCAGCTCGGCGAGCTCACCGGCGGGTCGCTGCGCCGGCGCGAGCTGCAGCGCCACCTGCGCGACTGTCCCGGGTGCACCGAGTTCCGCGCCCAGCTGCGCCGCCAGAAGGCGATGTTCGCGGCTGCGCTCCCGGTGGTGCCCACGGCCGGTCTCCGCGCGGGAGTGTTCGGCGCCACCACCGGCGGCGCGGGCGGCGCCGGCGGCGGCGGGCTGGTCGCCGGGGCGGCGGCGCTGAAGGGCGCGGCGGTCAAGATCGCGATCGGCGCCGGCGCGACCGCGGCGCTGGCCGGGGGGGTCGTGGCCGGCAGCGGCGAGATCTCCGGCCTGTCCATCGGCCACCACGGGCATGCGGTCGTGCGCGCGTCCGGGCATCCCGCGTACCCCGCACCGCACCTGGCCGCCGCCGCGGGACCCGCCGCTCGGACCACCAGCGCCCGCGCGGCCGCGCGGGCGGGCCGCCCGCAGGCGGCGCGGCGCAGCGGGCCGCCCGCCGCATCGTCGTCGGCGCGTCACCGCGGTCGCCCGCACACGCGCCATCACCACCACCACGCTGCGGCGACGACCCCGAGCGTTGCCACGCCTTCCTCCGACCCGGCCGCGGCGCCGAGCGAGCACGGGCAGCGCCAAGGCGTCGCCCGCGGACACGAGCGCAAGGCGGCACAGGGCGAGGCGCCGAAGGCAAGCAGCCAGCCCGAGGGCGTGACGCCCGGGAACGGCGCTGGCAACGGACAAGGCAACGCCAACGGACAGGGCAACGCCAACGGACAGGGCAACGGCAACGGAGCGGCAAACGGCCAGGGCAACGGCAACGCCTCGACCCCGGCCTCCGAGGCGCCGCAGGCCCAGGAGAGCGAAGCGATCACGCAGCAGCAGCCGGGCCAGCAGAACGTCCCGCCGGGCCAGGCCAAGACGTCCGAGAACCACGGCAACGGCGCCGGCGGTTCCGCAAACCCCAACGGGGGCTGAGCACGACGGTGCTATGACGCCGTGAAGGATGCGGCGGGCCCCCCTTCTCCTCGGCGCGGCGGTGACGGTCGTCCTTGTGGTCTTCGCCGGGGGCTACGGGTACCACCGCGACGAGCTCTACTTCCTCGAGGCCGGACACCACCTGGCCTGGTCCTACGCCGACCAGGGTCCGGTCACGCCGCTGGTCGCCCGGCTCATGAGCGACATCGCGCCGGGATCCCTCACCGTCCTGCGCATCCCCTCCGCGATCGCCGCCGGCCTCGTAGTGCTGCTGAGCGGGCTGCTCGCGGGCGAGCTCGGCGGCCGCGCGCGCGCCCGGGCCCTGGCGGCGGCGTGCGCGGCGGTGGGCACGATCGTCCTCTTCAACGGCCACCTGCTCAGCACGTCGACGCTCGACCTGCTCGTGTGGACGATCGTGAGCTGGCTCGTGGTGCGGGCGGTGCGCACGGGCGACGACCGGCTCTGGCCCGTCGCCGGCGTCGTGCTCGGGCTCGGGCTGCTGAACAAACCGCTGCCGGCCTTCCTGGCGGTCGGGCTGCTCGCGGGCGTGCTCATCGCCGGCCCGCGGCGGCTGCTGCGCAACCCGTGGGTGTGGTCGGGCGCGGCGATCGCGCTCGTGCTGTGGTCGCCGTGGATCGCGTGGCAGGCCGGCAACGGCTGGCCGCAGATCGCGGTGTCGCGCTCGATCGCGGCGGGCAACTCGACGAGCTCGCAGCGGTGGTGGGCGATCGTGCCCTTCCAGCTCCTGCTCGTCAGCCCGGTGCTGGCGCCGGTGTGGATCGCGGGCCTGGTGCGCCTGTTCCGCGACCCGGCGGTGCGCCCCTACCGCTTCCTGGCCTGGGCCTGGGTGGTGCTGGCGGTGGTGTTCATGGCCAGCGCCGGCAAGCCCTACTACCTGGCCGGGCTGCTGCCGGCGCTGCTGGGGGCAGGGGCGGTCTCGGTCGACGGGTGGTTGGACCGGGGCCGCCGCGGCCTGCGCCGCGGGCTCATCGGCATCGCGCTGGTCGGCAGTGCCGCGGTCAGCGCGATCATCGCGCTGCCGCTCGTGCCCGCCGACCGCGCGGGGCAGGTAGTGGCCACGAACCCCGACGTCGGCGAGACCATCGGCTGGCCCCGCTTCACGCAGACCGTCGCCGACGTCTACCGCCACCTGCCGGGCGCGGTGATCCTGACCAGCAACTACGGCGAGGCGGGCGCGATCGACCGGTACGGCCCGGCGCTCGGCCTCCCCCACGCCTACAGCGGCCACAACGCGTTCGGCGATTGGGGGCCTCCGCCGAACGGCAGCGCTCCGGTCGTGGCCGTCGGCCTGGACCGCAGCGACATCGCGACCACGCTGCGCGACTGCCGCCTCCGCGCGCGCATCGACGACGGCGTCGGCATCGACAACGACGAACAGGGCGCGCCGGTCGACGTGTGTCGCGGACCGCAACGGCCGTGGTCGGCGCAGTGGTCAGCGGTCAAGCACTTGGGCTGAGCGGCGGCGAGGCGACGCGGTTGAGGCGCTGCTGGCCTCCGCCGTAGCGCTCGCCCTGCACCCGCCCGGCCAGCGCGTCCAGGCGCTGCTCGTCCTCGGGCGTGAGCTGCAGCGCGGGCGCCCCGGCATTGTCCTCGAGGTAGGCCACGCGCTTGGTGCCCGGGATGGGCACGATCCAGGGCCGGCGGCTGAGCAGCCAGGCGAGCGCGACCTGGCCGGGGGTGGCGGAGCGGGCGGCGGCGATCTCCTGGACCTCCTGGGCCAGCGCGGCGTTGGCGGCCCGGTGCTCCGGGCTGACGCGGGGGAAGCGGCTGTCGGAGCGGTAGTCGCTGTCGGAGAGCTCGGTGGTCGCGGTCAGGGACCCGGCCAGCAGGCCCCGCACGAGCGGCGCGAAGGGCAGGAAGCCGATGCCGAGCTCGTCGCAGGCCGGGAGCACGTCGTCCTCGACGCCGCGCTCGAGCACCGAGTACTCGCTCTGCACGCTGGAGATCGGGTGCACCGCAGCGGCGCGGCGCAGGTCGGGCGCCAGCGCCTCCGACAGGCCGATGAACCGGACCTTCCCCTCCTTGACCAGCTCCGCGAGCGCGCCGACGGTCTCCTCGATCGGCGTCTCGGGGTCGACGCGGTGCTGCTGGTAGAGGTCGATCGTGTCGACGCCGAGGCGGCGGAGGCTCGCCTCACACGCCTCGCGGACGTACTCGGGGCGGCCGTTGATACCCCTCGGGCTGCCGTCGGTGCCGGGCACGAACCCGAACTTGGTCGCGAGCACGACCTCGTTGCGGCGGTGGCGGACGGCGCGGCCCACGAGCTCCTCGTTGTGCCCGGTGCCGTAGACGTCGGCGGTGTCGAGCAGGTTGATGCCGAGGTCGAGGGCGCGGTTGATCGTCGCGATGCTGTCGGCCTCGTCCGCGCTGCCGTACGAGCCGGACATCGGCATGCAGCCCAGGCCGATCGCCGAGACCTCGGGGCCGACCTCGCCGAGCTGCCGCATCGCGATCGTCATCCGCTCGACAGGGTACGAGGCCCGCTATACAGGGACCATGGCCTACAGCACCGCCGACGCCCGCCAGGAGATCCTCGACGTCATCGCCGACGCCGCCGACCACATCGGCGTGGCCCTGGCCGCGCTCGGCGCCGCCTACGAGCTCGTCGACGAGGCCGCCGGCGACCGGCTCGAGAGCACGCTGTTCCGGCCGGTCCAGGTCGCGTACGGCCGCGCCCGCCGCGCCCACGAGGCCTTCGCCGCCCGCACCGGCCTGAGCGCCCGCAGCTTCGCTCAGCCCGCAGCCGGCCACCTGGACGCGCGCGGCCAGATCGACCGCGCCGTGACCGAGGCACGCACCGCCGACGACCTCCTGGCCGAGCTCCAGGACTCCATGCTCCCGGTCGAGGTCGGCGATCCCGAGCTGCGTGCGGCGTTGGCCGACGTGCGCGAGCACCTCGACGCCGTCGGGCGCAACGCCCGCTCGGTCACCCGCGTGCTCGGGCGCTAGGTCAGCAGATGGCGCAGGGACCGAGCTCCGCCGCCTGCGCCTGGCCGTTGCTGCGCCAGTACACGGTGCCGCCGGCGTAGGCCAGCGAGTCGGGGTCGAGGCCGTTCCCGGACGCGATCCGGCGGGGGCCCTGCTTGTCCAGCGCCCAGAGCTGGTCGGGGTCGCGGGTCATCACCGCCATGCCGCCGCTCTTGGTGGCCACGATCTTCGCCACTGCCGTGCCGCCGTTGAAGCGCTGGGGCGCGAACACATGGCCGTCGGAGAGGCGGGTGAGCTTGATCAGCGTCGAGCAGTCGGTGTCGCCCGCGGCGCACGTGCGGGCGGCGTAGGCGACGCGGCCGCCGGCCACCGCGAAGGCGGACGCGGCCCCGGCGGTGCCGAGGCTCAGCGGCTTGGCCGCCCCGTTGCCGCAGGCGTAGAACGTGTTGCCGGACTGGACGACCGTGAGCTCGTTGTCGGCCGCGACCGTCTGCGCCTTGGCGGCGGTGCAGGGCGTGGCGGCGGCCGGCTTACTCGCCTGCGTGCTCGACGACGACGAGCCGTTGTCGCCGAAGGCCAGCGCCCCGGCGACGCCGCCGATCACCAGCGCCAGACTCGCGGCCAGCGCGACGGCGGCGATGGCCATGCGGCCGGTGGGTGCGGCGGGTGCCGGCGGGGCCGCCTGCGCCACGGCGGCGGGCGCCGCATCCCCCTCCTCGGGCCCCTCCTCCGCCCGCCGGCGGTCCTCCAGCCCGGTGTTGATCAGGTTCAGGGAGGCGGGCAGGATCACCAGCGGGAACAGCAGCGGCACGGCCACGAGCTGGATCCAGTCCCACAGCGTGTTGCCGGTGAAGCCGGTCCACTCCCACGGCCGCACGTAGCCGATCACGACCACCGCGACGAGCACGGTCGCGGACACCGTGGCCACGACGACGTGCCGGCCCGTGATCCGCGGGCGCAGCTCGGACCAGAAGCGGATCGTGGCGATCACGAACGGCAGCAGGATCAGCCCGAGCCAGTCCCACAGCGTGTTGCCGGTGAAGCCGGTCCACTTCCACGGTATGAGGTAGCCGAGCAGGACGATCGCTCCGAACAGCAACAGCCCGACGCCGAGCGCGATGCGCACGCGCGGGTCCATGAACTGCCGGTGACGCACCCAGATCGGCAGGGTCGCGATCGCGATCGGCAGGAGCAGGAGCTGCAGCCAATCCCACAGCGTGTCGTTGTCGCTGAACCCGGTCCACGCCCAGTGGCCGGCGTAGCCGCCGATGAGCAGGACGATGAGCGCCACGACCCCGCAGATGGCGGCGAAGCCGCGCATCTGTGGGGCGCGCTTGGAGGCGGGGGCGGCGGGCGACGATGCGGCCATGATCGGCTCTCCCAGGTTTCGGGCCGGCGGGTCGCCGCGAACTTACTACCTCAGGGGGTCAAGTCTTTCTTTGCCGCACCGGATTGCGGTGCGGCAAAGAAAGTCTTGACCCCCCCACCCGCTGCCGACGGTATGTCCTCCTCTACGACCGGCCCGGGCGGTTCGGTTGACCCGGGCCGGTCGTGTCGGAGGCTGAGGAGGAGGCTCTGGCCTCAGGCCTCTTGGCGGGCGAGCTCGAGCGCCCGCCGGCGGCGGGTGGCCTCTTCGTCGTGCTCGATCTCCTCCCGGGGCGTCTGGTCGCGTTTGGTGATCGTGAGGTACGTCACCAGCGCGAGGATGCACCCGAGGAAGATGTAGCTCGTGGTGGTGGTCCCCAGGCCGAGCCCGCTGGTGTGGGCGGGCTGCGAGAGCCCGTCGCCGATCGAGGCGCCCAGCGGCCGGGTGAGGATGTAGGCCAGCCAGAAGGCCAGCACGGCATTGAGCTTCAGCCCGAAGTGGGCCACGGTGACCAGGGCGATGGCGCCGCCGAAGATCGCGGCCGAGACCCAGTACCCGAGGGCGAACTTCTCGGCGATGAGGTCGCCGACGGCGGTCCCGAGCGCGAACGTGAACAGGATCGCCAGCCAGTAGAAGGCCTCGCGGCGGGTGGTGACGATCGTGTGGATCGAGAGCGTGCGCTCGACGAGCCACCAGACCAGGAAGACCAGCGCGAGGAGGATGCTGAACACGATCGTGCTCGTGGTCAGCGGCACCTTGTAGGCGTCGGTCAGGTTGTCGGTGATCAGCGTGCCGAACACGCTGATGACGACGACGACGGACCAGTAGACCCCCGGCACGTACCGGCGGAACCGGACCTGGACGATCAACAGCGCGACGAGGAGCGCACCGGCCACGGAGGTGGTGTTGGACAGACCGAGGCCGAGGTTGATGTTGAGGTAGTCGGCCGCGGTCTCGCCGATCGTCGTGCACATGATCTTGATCACCCAGAAGAAGAAGGTGACTTCCGGGACCTTGTTCAGCATGGTGCGGGCCAGCGACTTGCCGGACCCGTTGGTGAAGATGGCGGACATGGCGCGGCAGGATGGGCGGGGTCACCTGCAGGCTTCCTGAACGGGCGCGATCTCCCGCCGTTTTTGACCGAGCGTTGACTTCGGGGCTCCCAGACTGCCCGCCATGGACCCCGTCGTGGGCATCTGCGAGGACGACCATGGCCTGCGTGGGGCGCTGGTCCGGGCCCTCGAGTCCGAGGGCTACGCCATCCGCACGGCGTCCACCGGCCACGAGGCCATGGCCTCGTTCGGGAACGGCAACGTCGACGCGCTGATCCTCGACATCGGGCTCCCCGACGCCGACGGCCGCGACGTCTGCCAGGCGCTGCGCGCGCACGGCGTGGAGGCCCCGGTGCTGTTCCTCACCGCCCGCGACGCCCTCGTCGACCGGCTCGCCGGCTTCGGCGCCGGCGGAGACGACTACTTGACAAAGCCGTTCGCGCTGGCCGAGCTGCTGGTGCGGCTGCGCGCGCTCCTGCGCCGCGTGGCGCCTGCGGTGCCGGACCTGCCGAGTGGGCTGCGGCTCGACCCGGCCGAGCACGGGCTGCGCCTGGGCGACCGCATGGAGCGGCTCACGCCGACCGAGTTCCGCCTCATCGCCGTGCTCGCCGCGCAGCGCGGCGCCGTGATCCGCCGCCGCGACCTGCTCGCCGCCGGCTGGCCCGACGGCGCCCTCGTGCACGACAACACGCTGCACAGCTTCATGACCCGGCTGCGGCGCAAGCTGCACGCCGTCGGCGCGGAGATGCACATCGAGACCGTGCGCGGCGTCGGCTACACGCTGCGCTAGCAGCTAGCGCAGGATCCCCGTGTGCCCGATCGAGTAGCGGCCGGGCTGCGGCCACACGCACAGGCCGTGCGGGCCCGCGCCCACGGTGATGCGCCGCAGCAGGCGGCCGGTGCGGGTGGAGATCTCGTAGACCTGGCCGTTGTAGCGGCCCGACAGCCACAGGGCGCGGCCGTCGGCCGAGACGCCGCCCATGTCGGGTGAGCCGCCACCGGGCAGGCGCCACTTGGCGATCACCCGCCGGCGGCGGAACGAGAGCACCGAGACGCTGCCCTCGTCGCGGTTGGAGACGTAGAGGCGGCGCGCGTCGCGGCTCGGGTACAGCCCGTGCGCGCCCATGCCGGTCTTGACCAGGCGCTCGCGGCGCATGTGGCGGGCGTCGACCAGCCACACGCCGCCGGCGGCCATGTCGGCGACGTAGAACGTGTGCCCGTCGGGTGACAGCTTGACGTCCTGGGGCATGGCCTTGCCCGGCAGGCGGATCACCTTCTCGAGGCGCTCGTGCACGAGGTCGATGACGGCGAGGCGGCCGCCGAACTCGCACGAGGCCAGGGCCTGGCGCCCGTCGGCGGTGAAGTCCATGTGGTCGACGCCCTGGCACTGGGGCAGGTTCAGGGACCGGTGCAGGCGCATGCTGTGGGCGTCGCGGAAGTCGAGGCGGTCGTGGGCTTCGGCCACCACGATCGCGTAGCGGCCGTCGACGGTGAAGTAGAGGTTGTAGGGGTCGGTGACCGGGACGGGCTTCCCCGGGCGGCTCGTGCGGGGGTCGATCGGCGTCAGGCTGTTGCCCTTGTCGTTGGTGACCCACAGCGTCTTCAGGTCCCACGACGGGGTGACGTGCTGGGGCAGGGCGCCGACGGAGAAGTGGCGCATGATCTTCCCCGTGCGCTGGCTGATGACGTCGACCGTGTTGGACTGCGAGTTGGGCACGTAGATGCGCGCGGGGTCGCGGCGGACGGTGGGGCTGAGCATCCCGGCGCCATCGGCCGCGTAGACGTTGCGGGGGCTTCGCTGTGCGGCCGCGGCGGCGCGCGCGCCCAGCGTCAGGCGGTAGATCTGGTCGCGGGCGCGGCCGTGCGTGTCGCGGCCGCCGAGCACGAGCGCCTGGTCGCCATAGCTTGCCGCGCCGAGGTCGGACAGCGCCACGGGCAGGCGGCCGGCGCGGCGCACCCGGCCACTGGCGGGATCGACCGCATAGATGGTGCGGCGCTGGCTCGTGGGGTCGTCGCCGCGGCCGCCGACCACGTAGAAGCGCCGGCCCAGGCTCACGGCGGCGGCGTGGGTAAGCGGGGCGGGCAGGCGGCCGATGCGGCGCACGCGATGGGTGGCCGGGTCGAAGCGCAGGATTGCGTCGGTCGCGGTCGTGCCGGAGGTGCCGCCGGCGACGAGCACCGACGCGCCCACGCGCGCGACCGCCGCGTAGCGCAGCGGCTGGGGCAGCCGCGCCACCGTGCGCGGCCGCTGGCCGGGCCGGAAGGCGACGATCGACCGCAGCGGAGCGGTGCCCGTGTAGCCGCCGATCACGTACGCGACGCCGCCCACGACGCTGGCCTCGACGTCCGAGGCGCCGATCGGCAGCCGCGCCACCTGCCGCGTGGCGGTGCCGCGGCGGACGTCGAGCACGGCGTCGCTGGTGGCGCCGGCGTTGCCGCCGCCGAAGAAGAACACGCGGCCGTCCAGCGAGGCCGCGGCGGCGTCGTGCTGGGCCCTGGGCAGCGTGCCCACCTCGGTGGCGCGGTGGCGCGGGTCGACGTGGACGATGGTGTCCAGCGACGCGTCGGCGGCGTCGAGCCCGCCGATCACGGTGGCGGCGCCGCCGGGCAACGCGGCCACGGCCGGGAGCTGCACCGGCGACGGCAGGCGGCCGGCGCGGCGCACGACGAGGACGGTGCGCTTCGGCGCCGGCGCGGGCAGCGTATGCAGGGCGGGCGTCGAGGTCGCCGGTGGCTCGCCGTTGCCGCCCCCGCAGCCGGCCAGCGCAGCCGCCGCGAGCAGGGCCACAGCCGGGAAGAGGCGCCAAGCGGTCATGCGTCGCGCAGCACGCTGATTGCGGGACGGCGGAGCCTGCGCAGCGTCACTCCGCCCGCGATCGCGGCCGCGGCGGCGGCCAGCGCCACGAGGCCGCCCAGGTAGGCCCAGGGGATCGCGGGGGCGTCCGGCGGCGGGTCGAAGACGCCGGAAAGGATCGTGATGAGCATGGCCGTGATGGCCACCGCGATCAGCGCCCCGAGCACCACCCCGCCCACGGTCACGAGCAGCGACTCCGCCCACACGAAGGCACCCAGGTCGCGCGCGCGGGCGCCCAACGCGGAGGCGATGGCGAACGTGCGCCGGCGCTCGGCAAACCCGAGCGCGAGCACGAGCCCCGTGGCCGCGGCGACGAGCACGAGCGCGAAGACGAGCTCGACCTTCGTGAGCCCGGCCATGCCCACCGCGGTCAGGTTGGAGCCAACGATCTTGCGCTGGGTCGTGATGTCGGTGACCGAGGCCGTCGGGCCCGCGACGCGCCGCACCCGGCTCGCCACCGCCGCCGGGCTCGTGCCGTCGGTCGAGATGAGGAAGGTGCCGACCGCGGGGTTGTGCGTGACGCGCGCGACGTAGCCCGCGTTGGCCACGAAGAAGCTGTCCAGCGGCGCGGTGGGGAACTCCCGCGCCACACCCGCGTAGTGGAACGGGACCGTGGCGAAGCGGCCGGTGGCACCGTCGAGCAGGCGCAGGCGCAGCAGCTCGCCGGGCGAGAGCTGGTAGTCGCGGACGGTCTCCTCGCTGACCAGGACCGCGCTCGGCTGGGTCTGGAGCCGGTGCATGAGCCCGGAGGCGCTGCCGCCGGCAAACCACGCGTCCTGGAGCTTGCCCGCGGCGGCGATGGTCGTGGGCCGGACGCCGTAGAGGTCCTGGAGGTCGGGGCCGATGTACGCGTAGCGGTGCTGCAGCGGCTCGACCGAGGCGACGCCTCCGGCGCGCTGCAGGCGCTGCGCAAAGGCCGGCGCCGTGGTCGCCGTGCTCGGCTCGTTGACGGTGACGTCGGCGCCGTTGGTCAGGCGCGCGTCGACCCCGGCCTGCTGCCGGTAGGTGGCGTCGAACACCGCGGTCGAGGCGGCGAAGGCGACGGTCACAGCGACCAGCGCGACGGCGCGGGCCAGCAGCCCGCGCTGGCGGCTCATCGTCGCCACCACCGTCGAGGCGAGCGGGCCGCCGACCGGGTGCAGCGTGCGCGCGAGCGGCCGTCGCCCGCGGTTCAGCACGAGCTCGGCGAGGCGATAGGCGAGCAGCCCGGCGCCGATCCAACCCAGGATCGGCGCCAGCAGGGCGTACCAGTTGACCGAGACCTGGGGCACGCCCTCGGGGGCGACCACGAGCTGGTAGCCGTTGGCCGAGGCCTGCCAGTACACGAGCGCGGCGCCCACCAGGCAGGCGACGTCGAGGCCCCAGCGCTGCCAGCGCGGCGCCCGCCCGGGTCGCGGTGGCGCCCGGTGCGCCGCCGCGACGGTGAGCGAGCGCGCCTGCCGCCACGCGGGCAGGGTGATCGCGGCGCCGGCGATGAGCAGGCCGGCCAGCGCCGACCCGCCCGCCCAGAGCAGCGCCGACAGCGTGCTGGCCCCGAAGCTCGCGCTGCCGAACACGGTGGCGCCGAGCAGCAGCGCGATGCCCAGGCCCAGCGCGACCCCGACCCCGCCGGCCAGCGCCGCCTCGAGCGCGGCCAGCCCCACAAGTCGGCGCGTCGTCGCCCCGCGCGTGCGCAGCAGCGCCTGATCCTCGCGCCGGCGCTGGGCGCCCCCCGCCGCCAGCGTCGCGGTCAGCAGGGCGGCCACGATCGCGCCGGGCAGGCCCAGGAACAGGAACAGCAGCTCGGCGTAGAGCGCGTCGCTGCGGGCCTTGTCCAGCGTCGCGCCGAGGTTGTCGCCCACGAGGCCCGAGCCGACGAGCCGGCTCTCGAGCTGACGCGCCTGCCCGCTGACCCGCGTGAACGCCGCGCCCGGGCTGGCCGGGAGGTCGTGGCGCAGGCGGACGTGGACCTGTGTGCGCACGAGGTCGGCGCGCTTTGCGGCCAGCGGCGCCACGACCGTGCGGAAGGTGGCCGCGGGCAGCAGCACGACGTTGTCGGGCGGCGCCTGGGCCTGCGCGCCCGGCGGGGCGCCCACGCGCTGGAACAGCGAGTCGGCCTCGGGCAGGTCGACGATCCCGTCCACGCGCACGTGCGCGGGCGGCAGCCCCGCGCGCCCGACCGCGACGGTGTCGCCGGGCTGGGCGTGCAGGTTGGCCGCGGTCTGCTGGGCCAGCAGCACGCCGTCCCCCCGGCCCGAGAGCGTGCGCAGCTGCCCTCCGAACGCGCGCGCGTAGCCGGGCGGGAGCCCGAGCACCCGCCCGGGCCCCGTGGTCTGCCCCGATCCGCCGGCGGTGCCCGACAGGCCGGTGGTGGCGGCAAAGCCCACCGGCAGCGCGCGCGTCACGCCGGGGAAGTGGCGGGTGGCGGCCAGCACGCGGGCGGGGTCGCTGCCAGGCTGCGCCTCGACCTGCCAGTCCACGCCGACCCGCGCGATCGCGCGCTGGGTCATCTTGGCCTCGGTGGCCGAGAGGAAGGCGCCGATCGACGCCAGCAGCGCCACGGCGACCGCCACGCCGGCGGCGGTGGCGACGAGCCGGCCCGGGCGGCGCCGGACGACGCCGTGCAGCCAGCTCAGCGCAGCCATGCCCGCTGCGCCGTCGTGAAGGCGAGGCGGCCGTCGCGCATCAGCCAGCGCTCGGGCAGCCGCTCGGCGACCTCGGGGTCGTGGGTCGCGACGATCAGGGCGGCGCCGCTGTGGCGGGCGGCCTCCTCGAGCACGTCGACGACCGCGGTGGCATTCCCGTGGTCGAGCTGCCCGGTGGGCTCGTCGGCCAGCAGCAGCACCGGGTGGCCGGTCAGCGCCCGCGCCACCGCGACGCGCTGGGCCTGCCCGCCGGAGATCTCCTCGGGCAGCTTGGACGCGAGGTCGGCGAGGTCGAGCCGCTCCAGCGCCGCCCTCGCCCCGGACGTGGCCTCGGCCTCGGTCCGGCCGGCGAGCAGCAGCGGCAGGGCGACGTTCTCCCCCACGGTCAGCGGCGGGAGCAGGCTCGGGCCCTGGAAGACGACGCCGATGCGGCTGGGCCGCAGGGCGTCGCGGGGCCCGATCTCGGGCCAGGTCACCGTCCCCAGCGTCGGCGCGTCCAGGCCCGCGAGCAGGTGCAGCAGCGTCGACTTCCCGGACCCGGACGGGCCGGTGACCGCGATGCGCGTGCCGGCGAAGATCTCGCACGTCGTGGGCTGCAGCGCCACGACCGCCCGCGGTCCGTGGCCGAACGTGCGCGCGGCGCCGTCGCAGCGGGCCACCGGCCGCGGGGCGGTCATTCCTGCGCCTCGCCGTCGCGCAGCGCGAGCACGCGGTCGGCGTCGCGGGCCACGCGCTCGCTGTGGGTCACGACGACCACGGCGGCGCCCGCGGCCGCGCGCTGGCGCAGCAGCACGAGCACGCGCTCGGCCGCGGCGCCGTCGAGCTCGCCCGTGGGCTCGTCGCAGAGCAGGATGTCGGGTTCATTGGCCAGCGCCACCGCCAGCCCAGCTCGAGCGCGCTCACCGCCGGAGAGCTCGCCCGGCAAGGCGTTCGCGCGGGCGCGGAGGCCGACGGCGTCGAGGATCTCCGGCACGGGCGTCGGGGCGCCGTCGTCGTCACGCAGCCGCTGGGCCAGGCGAACGTTGCCGGCAAGGTCGAGGTGGCCGACGAGGTTGACGAGCTGGTAGAGCACGCCGACACGGCGGGCGCGGATGCGGGCGCGCGCCTCCTCGGCGCGCCGGGAAAGGCGCTCGCCGCCGATCCAGACCGTGCCGCCGTCGGGATCGTCCAGGCCCGCGAGCAGCGCGAGCAGCGTCGACTTTCCCGAGCCCGACGGCCCGGTGACGGCGATGATCTCCCCCGGTTGCACCGCGAGGCTGACGCCGCGCAGGGCCAGGGTCTCGTCGTCGCCGGCGTGGTAGAAGCGGTAGAGGCGGTCGGCCTCGAGCACCGCGCTCACGGCGACCAGCGCAACGACGAGCTCACCGTCCGCCAGGGATCGACGTTGTCGGCGCCCTTGGCGCCGGTGAGCGTCAGCACCGCCTCACGGCCGTTGCGGAACCAGATGTAGCGCTCGACGGTCTGCACCGTGCGGTTGCCGGTGACGGCGTTGGGCCGCGAGCGGGCCTCGTAGACGATGTGCAGAGCGGGGCCGGCGGGGCGGCGGACGATGTCGATGGCCAGGAGGCGGAAGCCGCTGTTGGTGCGGGCGAGCCGGGGCACGAGCGCCCGCCGCGCCTCAGTCGGCGTGGGCGCACGCTTGGCGCCGCCGCTCTGCACCGCGACGCTGTTCAGGCTGCTCGTGAACACGACGCCCTTGCCCTGGGCGCTGCGGCCCCAGCCCTCCGGCACCTTGACCACGAAGCCGGCGCCGGCGAGGCGGTAGTCGACGAAGACCTGGTTGTCGGGGATGTCGCCCGGCGGGCTGTGCTCCTTGGCGTTCGGGCTGACCGGGGCGCTGGAGCTGGAGCTCCCGCAGCCCGCCGCCAGGACGGCGGCCACCGGCACGAGGACGGCGAGCTTCCGCATGTCGGCGACGGTAGGGAGGGCGCGGTCAACGGCCGGCCTCGCCCAGGTCAACGCCCGGCAAAAAGCGCCGCGAGCGGCAACATCTCCCCGCGCTGGCGCTACCGTCGGCGGATATGGCCGAGTCGGGCGTGCTCCTCGTCGAGGACGATGAGGCAATTGCGTCGGGCCTCGCGCGGGTGCTCAAGGCCGAGGGGCATCGCGTGGTGCGCCTGGCCCGTGGCGGCCCGGCGCTGTCGGAGGTCGGGCCGGACATCGGGCTCGTCATCCTCGACCTCGGGCTCCCCGACGTCGATGGCATCGAGGTCTGCCGCCGCCTGCGCGCCGCCCACCCCGACATGGCCATCCTCATCCTCACCGCCCGCGACCAGGAGTCCGACGTTGTCATCGGCCTGGACGCCGGCGCCGACGACTACCTGGTCAAGCCGTTCCGGCTCTCCGAGCTGCTCGCGCGCGTGCGCGCCCACCTGCGGCGGCGCGCGCAGGGGCCCGAGCGCGAGCCCATCCGCGCGGGCGACCTCCGCGTCGACGTCGCCGCCCGCCGGGCGTGGTTCCGCGACGAGGAGCTGGCCCTGCGGCCCAAGGAGTTCGACGTGCTCGCGCTGCTGGCCTCGCGCGCCGGCGAGGCGGTCTCACGCGATGAGCTCATGGCGTCGGTCTGGGACATCAACTGGTTCGGCTCGACCAAGACGCTGGACATGCACGTGCTCAGCCTGCGCCAGAAGCTGGACGCCGACGTGATCACGACGCTGCGCGGCGTCGGCTACCGGCTCGAGACCGAATGAGGCGGCGCCTCGTCGTCGCCATCGTCTCCGTCGCCGCGGCCAGCGTCGTCCTGTTCGCGATCCCGCTCGGCGTGGTGCAGCAGCGCGAGCTGCGCGACCAGGAGCTCGTGCGCCTGCAGCGCGACGCGGTCGCCGCCACGCGGGCCATCGACGTGCCCGGGCAGCCCGGCGACCCGGTCGAGGTGCCGCACTCGAAGGACCGGCTGGCGGTCTACGGGACCAACGGCCGCCTACTCACCGGCAACGGCCCGGCGTCCGCCGACGGGCCCGTGCGGTCGGCGCTGCGCACGGCCGCGGCCGCCACGGCGCTGCACAACGGGCGCCTCGTGGTGGCCGTGCCGGTGCTCGCGCGCGAGCATGTGACGGCCGCGCTGCGGGCCTCGCGCAGCACGGCGGGCGTCGACGCCGACGTGCGCGAGCGGTTGCTGGTCGTCGGCGCGATCGCCGTCGGGGTGATCGTTGCCGCCGCGCTGGCCGCGCTGTGGGTGTCCCGGCGCCTGGTGCGGCCGATCGACCGTCTCTCCGACGCCGCCGCGCGCCTCGGCGACGGCGACTTCAGCGCTCGCGCGCCACGCGCGGGCGTGGCCGAGCTCGACGCCGTGGCCGCCACCCTCGACTCCACCGCCCAGCGCCTCGAGGACCTGTTGCAGCGCGAGCGCGCGTTCACCGCCGACGCCTCCCACCAGCTGCGCACGCCGCTGGCCGCGCTGCGCCTCGAGCTCGAGACCATGGAGCTCGAGGGCCACGCGGTCCGCCGCCCGCTCGAGCAGGTCGACCGGCTCGAGGGGACCATCGACACGCTGCTGGCCGTGGCGCGCGACGTACCTCGCGACCGGGGCGAGATCGACCTCGTCGCCGTCGCCGACAGCATGGAGTCGACCTGGCACAGCCGCCTGGCCGCCGACGGCCGGCCGCTGCACGTGCGCGTCCAGGCGCCGGCGGTGCACGCCCGTGCCGCCGCGCCGGTGGTCGAGCACATCGCCGACGTGCTCCTCGACAACGCGCACCGCCACGGGTCGGGAGCGGTAACGATGACGGTGCGGACCGCGCCGGGCGCGGCGGCCATCGACGTCGCCGACTGCGGCGAGGGCCTGCACGGCGACCCCGAGGCGGCGTTTACGCGCCGGTCCGGCTCGGGCAACGGCCACGGCATCGGGCTCTCGCTGGCCCGCTCCCTGGCCCAGGCCGAGCACGGCCGGCTCATCGTCACCGACCCGGGCCCGAACCCGGTGTTCACGCTGCTGCTGCCGCAGCCCGTGGATTCCGCGTGACTCCCACGGCCGGCCACGTCGAGCGCGTGCGGGCGATCTACGCGGACTGGGCGCGCGGCAACTTCGCGGCGGGCACGGAGCACTACGACCCCGACGTCCTGCTTGTGCTGCGGCCCGAGTTCCCCGACCCCGGAACGTATCTCGGCTTCGACGCGATCGCGGGGTACATGCGCGACTTCCTCGCCGACTTCGAGGGCGTCACCATCGCCGGCGAGGAGTTCGTCGCCGCCGGCGACAGCGTCATCGTCCGCGTCCACCAGCGGGCGACCGGACCGGAGAGTCGGGTGCCGGTCGCCATGCGCTACTACCAGGTGTGGACGTTCCGCGGCGGCTCGGTGGTCCGGATCGAGAGCATCCGCGAGCGGGCGGATGCGCTCGCGGCCTGCGGTCTTGCCGGGGGCTAGAAGTCCATGTAGCAGCCGGCGCTGTGCGGGTTGCCGGCCGACAACCGCAAGAAAGGTGCATCGGCTGCGTTGTCGCCTGCATGTGCCGTTCTCTGCTCGTGCTCCTGCTTTCGGCCGCCGCGCTCTGCCTCGCGCCGGCCGCCGCTTCGGCCTCGGGCGTCGCCTACCCGGACGCCGACTGGTCGGAGGCCTTCTTCACCTCGTCGGGCGGCGTCACGCTGCACGCCGACGTCCTGCGCCCGAAGGGCGCCACCGACGCCGACAAGACGCCGGTGATCCTGTCGATCGGCCCGTACTTCAACCACTCGGGCCAGACCGGGCCGGCCGGCCCGGCCGAGGGCACGCGCTACGACCCAGTCGGCCCCAACGCCGGGCCGTCCGAGCGCTTCCAGGACTTCGTCGAGGGCTCGGGCCTGCTGAAGAAGGGCTACAGCTTCGTGATGGTCGACCTGCGCGGGTTCGGGGGCTCGAACGGGTGCCTGGACTGGTCCGGGCCCGGCGAGCAGGCCGACGTCGTCAACGCCGTGCAGTGGGCGGCAAGCCAACCCTGGTCGACGGGCAAGGTGGGGATGTACGGCAAGTCCTACGACGCCCTGACCGGGCTGGTCGGCGTGGACCATCACCCGAGCGGCCTGCACGCGGTCGTGTCGCAGGAGCCCGTCTACGACGACTACCGCTACCTCTACGGCGACGGCATGCGGCGCGAGAACTCGCTCGCGACGCCCGCGCTCTACGACGGGATCGCGGCCACGCCGGGGCCCATCCTCGACAACCCGGTCTACAACGCCGCGAGCCTCAGCGACCCCGTCTGCCTGGCGCAGAACTTCGCCGCGCAGGCCGGCAACGACAACCACGAGTCGGCGTTCTGGCAGCAGCGCAACCTGATCCCGAGCGCCAAGGGCTCCGACGTCCCGCTCTTCCTCACCCAGGGCCTGACCGAGAACAACACCGTCGCCGACGGCATGCAGCAGTACCTCGACAACCACTCCGGCTACGAGCGGGCGTGGCTCGGGCCGTGGGAGCACGTGCGCGGCAACGAGACCTGTGCCTCGGGGGACTCCTCCACTGGGTGCACCGACGGCAACGTCGGGCGGCTGAAGGAGGGCCGGGCGGGCTGGTTCGACGAGGTGATGCGCTTCTACGACCGCTTCCTCAGGGACCAGGCGCCGGCCGCTTCCGACCCGCCGATCGCCGTGCAGACCAACGACGGCAAGTGGCGCTCGGAGGCGCAGTGGCCGCCGGCGGACCAGAGCGACTTCACCACGTCGCTGCGGTCGGGCTCCTACACCGACACGGCGCAGTCGGCCGCGACCGGCGACGCCAGCGACTCGACCTCGAACGCGGGCGTATGGACGGTCTCCAAGCCGTTGCCGTACGACGTGCACCTGGCCGGCTCGGGCTCGGTCGTCGTGCACGTGTCGACGACGCTGCCGAACGCCAACCTCGTCGTCGACGACTACGACCTCGACGGCAACGGCACCGGTCCGCTCATCACCCGGCAGGGGCACCTGGTGCGTAAGACCGGCGCGTCGACGATCCACCTCGACCTGTGGTCGGCGGACTGGGAGCTTGCGGCCGGCCACCGCATCGGGGTGCGCGTGACCGACAACAACACGGACTGGTGGGCCTTCGCGCTGCCCAGCGCCCAGACGGTGACGGTCTCCGGCGGGTCGGTGACGCTGCCGTTCCTGCGCTACCGGCGTGCCGAGACGATCCAGGGTGACCCGGGCGTGCAGCTGGACAGCTACCTGCAGTCCACGGTCACGGTTCCCGCCGGGGTGCTCAACGCAGCGGAGACCGACTTCACGCTGCCGCCGGCGCTGGCCGACGCCCCGGCGGGGTCGGTGTACACCGGCGGCTACGTCGCGCCGGTCGGTGGGTAGAGCGGCGTGCGCTGAGCCCTACCGGTCGCGCAGGTTCCAGAGCGTGCGCTTCTCGTCCAGCGTGAGCATGCGCCAGTCGTCGCGCGCGGGCTCCCATACGTAGACGTTGACGTCGACGACGCTGCGCACGCCCTTGAGCGCGTCGACGGCGGCGCGGGTGCTGGCGTCCGCGACGATCGGCTCGCGCGTCATCAGGTCGACGACCTTGAAGCGGTGCGGCGGTGGCGGCGCGGGCTCCTCGGCCGGCCGCGGTCGCGGCTCGCCGGGGACGTAGACGCGTTCCAGCGTCGCCGCCGGCTTCTTCAGCACCTTCTCGAGGGGGACCATGTGGGCCCCGGTGCCCTTCGTCTCCGTGTCGAGGACCCAGACCTTGCCCATGGCTCTCAGGATAGGCCCGAGAAGCGGCTATTCGGCAGCGACCGCTTCGACCGCCGGCACGGTCTGCGCGCGACCGGACGGGAGGACGAGCAGCGCGACGATCAGGCCGACGCCGAACAGGCCCGCCGCCCAGTAGAACGCCACGGTGTAGCCGTGCACGGTCGCCACCTCGCGAAGGTCGGGGACGCGCGGATGGCTCGCCGCCCAGCTCGACGCCGCGGTGGCGAAGATCGTGCTGAGCAGGGCGGTGCCGACCGAGCCGCCGACCTGCTGCGAGGTGTTGACCATCGCCGACGCCACGCCGGCCTCGTGGCGGTCCACGCCGAGCGTGGCCGTGCCGAACGCCGGGGCAAAGATGCAGCCCATCCCCAAGCCGAGCACGAGCAGACCCGGCAGCACGTGGCTGACGTACTCGCCGTGGGGCGGCAGGCTGGTGTACAGGAGCATCCCCACGGTCCCCAGCGCCATGCCGACGCCGATGATCGGCTTGGCGCCGGTGCGCGGCAGCACCCGGGTCTGCACGGTCGTGGAGGTCACCACGATCACCGCCGTCATCGGCAGGAAGGCGAGCCCTGTCGTCAGCGGCGAGAGGCCAAGGGTCTGCTGCATGTAGAAGGTCAGAAACAGGAACACACCGAACACGCCCGCTCCCGCCAGGGCGATCGAGGCGTAGGCGCCGCCCCTCGCCCGATCCCACACGATGTGCAGCGGCAGCAGCGGATGCGCGGCCCGGCGCTCGATCAGCACGAAAGCGGCGAGCAGGACCACGCTGAGGGCGAGCGCCACGATGGTCACCGGGTCCGACCACGACGAGGTCTCCGCCTTCGAGAGCCCGTAGACGAGCGCGAACAGGCCGGTGGTGGCCGTGACCACGCCCGGGATGTCGATGCGCGGCCGCTCCGGGTCCCCCTGGTTGACGAGCAGCCGCAGCGCGATCAGCGCGGCCGGCACGGCGATGATCAGGTTCACGAAGAGGCACCAGCGCCACGAGAGAACCTGGGTCAGCAGCCCGCCCAGGATCAGGCCAACCGAGGCGCCGCCGCCGGCGATCGCACCGAAGATGCCGAACGCCTTGGGCCGATCCGTCGACCCGGCGAACGTCACCGTCAGCAGCGACAGCGCCGAGGGCGCGAGCAGGGCGCCGAATGCGCCCTGCAGCGTCCGCGCCGCCACGAGCACGCCGAACGAGTCGGCGAAGCCGCCGATCGCCGAGGCCACCGAGAAGCCGATCAGTCCGCCGATGAACGTCCACTTGCGGCCGAACAGGTCGCCGAGCTTGCCGCCGAGGAGCAGCAGGCTGCCGAAGGCCAGCGCGTAGGCGGTGACGATCCACTGGCGGCTCTCGGTCGAGAAGCCCAGGTCCTGCTGAGCCGAGGGCAGGGCGATGTTCACGATCGTCGCGTCGAGCACCACCATGAGCTGGGCGGTGCCGAGGAGGGCGAGCACGCGCCAGCGGTTGGGCTCGGCACGGGTCGGCGAGGCGGGCGCGGCGGTCGACATGGCGGTACGGGAGGCTAGGGAACGCCGACGGCCGGGTAGCCCGTCATCGTGAGCACGAAGGCAACGCCCGGTGGATCGGTGAGCGAGCTGTTGCGGGTGCCTGAGCGGCTCTACGCGGGCTACGGCTTCGACCTGGACAGCACGATCTATCTCGGCTCCGAGCTGTTGCCGGACGCAGCGCGGGTCCTGCGGGCGCCGCGCGAGTTGCGACGCAAGGTGGTGTTCGTCTCCAACAACCCCACCCGCGATCCAGAGGAGTACGCGGTCAAGCTCTCGGATCTGGGGGTTCCGGCACCGCCATCGCAGGTGATCAACACCGTCGTGACGACCACCGACTGGCTGGCCGTCAACGCTCCCGAGGCCACGGTGTTCCCGGTGAGCGAGGAGCCCCCAAGCGCGCCCTCCGCCGCCGCGGCATCCGCCTCTCGGAGGACCCGGGCGAGATCGACATCGTCATCGCCTCCTACGACCGGCACTTCGACTATCGAAAGCTCCAAATCGCGTTCGACGCCATCCGCGCGGGGGCTCGGCTGATGGCCACGAACCCGGATCGGTACTGCCCCTTTCCGGGCGGCCGGGGAGAGCCTGACGCAGCGGCGATCACCGCGGCCATCGAGGCCTGCACGGGCGCGAGCGGCGAGCTGCACAAGCCCGGGCCCGTGATGCTGCAGGCGGTCGCCGCCGCGCTCGAGCTGGCACCGCCGGATTGCCTCCTGACCGGCGATCGCTTGACCACCGACATCCAGGCCGCCCACGAGGCGTCGATGGCCTCCGCGCTGGTGCTCACCGGTGAGACCGCTCCACAGGCGTTGGCGGAGATCGCGGCTGACGACCGGCCCGACTACGTGCTCGACCGCATCGACCGCTTGGTGCCGGTCGAGCAGTGGGAGGAGCTCGGATGGTGAGCGCCCATGGCTGACCGCCCCTACCTGATGGGGATCGATCTCGGCACGGAGGGCGTGCGGGTCGGGATCTTCGATCGTGAGGGAGCTCCAGCCGGCTTCAGCGCGTCCGCCTACGAGACCCACCATCCCCGTGCGGGGTGGGCAGAGCAGGACCCTGACCAGTGGTGGTCGGCGCTGAAACAGGCGGTCCCGGCCGCGCTGAGCGACGGCGACGTCAGGGCAGAGGAGATCGCCGGCATCTCGGTCGACGCGACGTCGGCGACGGTACTGGCCGTCGACGCCGACGGCCGGCCGCTCCGCCCGGCGATTCTGTGGATGGACGTGCGCGCGTCCGCGCAAGCCGAGCGCGTGGCGGCGGCCGACCATGCAGCCCTCAAGTACAGCGGCCACGCCGACGTCTCGGCCGAGTTCGGCCTTCCGAAGGCACTCTGGCTCCGCGACCACGAGCCGGACACCTACGAGGCCGCCGAGTACATACTCGATGCTGCCGATTGGGCCACCCAGCGCCTCATCGGCGAGCGCACGCTGTCGATCAACACCGCCTCGTGCAAGTACTACTTCGACCGTGATGCCGGCGGCTGGCCGACCGAGCTCTACGAGCAGGTCGGTGCCCCCGATCTGCTCGACAAGTTCCCGTCGAATGTCGTCGACGTGGGGCAGCCGGTCGGGGGCCTGCGCAGGCCAGTGGCCGAGGAGCTCGGCCTCGAGCCCGACACTCCGGTCGCCGAGGCCAGCGTCGACGCCTACGCCGGCGCGTTGGGGCTGGGCGTGGTCGAGCCCGGAGCGCTGGCGCTGATCACCGGCTCCTCGCACGTGATCATCGGCCACGCGGCCGAGCCGGTGCACGACCCCGGGTTCTGGGGCGCCTACACCGATGCGCTGATCCCGGGCCTGTACACGGTCGAGGCGGGGCAGGCCTCCACCGGTTCCGTCGTGGCCTGGTTCAAGAACCAGCTCGCCGGCGGAGTGCTCGCGGAGGCGGAGCGGCGCGGGGTGGATGCCTACGACATCCTCGGAGAACTGGCGGGCGAGGTGCCGGTCGGTTCCAACGGGTTGCTGGTCCTCGACCACTTCCAGGGCAGCCGCTCGCCGCACGCGGATCCGCACGCACGCGGAGCCATTTCAGGGCTGTCGCTGAGCCATGGCCCGGGGCACGTGTTCCGCGCCCTGATCGAAGGCGTCTGCTACGGCACGGAGGACATCCTCCGCACGCTGCGCGACCACGAGTTCGTCCCCAAGCTGACCGTGGTCTCGGGCGGCCCGGCCAACAGCGAGCTCTGGATGCAGATCCACGCCGACGTGTCGAACATGCCCATCACCTTCGCCGAGGTCAACGAAGGGCCGGTGCTCGGTTCTGCCATCCAGGCCAGCGTCGGCGCGGGCATCCATCCCGATCTCTCCACTGCCGCCAAGAGCATGGTGCGGCTCGGGAGGACCATCGAGCCGGACGCGGCGCGCCACGAGGAGTACCGCTTCTGGGTCGACCGCTACCAGGAGCTCTACGGCGCCATACGCGATGTGCAGCACCAGGTCGTCGAGCACCTCGACCGTCACCCCGGCGATGGATGAACGGCGCATCGCCGAGGCCTTGCGCGAGGCGACCGACACCGCGAAGGTGCTGATCAACGAAGACGCTCTGGAGTCCGTCGCGTATTCGCGCGCAGCTTCGGGCCTCGCGCAGCCGTCGTCGTCGCCGACGAGAACACCTTCGCAGTGGCGGGTGCGACGGTGTCGCGGCAGCTCGAAGCGACCGGCCGCGAGCTGATCGCACCGTTCGTGTTTGCCGGCCGGCCCACGCTCCGTGCCGACTACGAGAACGTCGAGGCGCTCACCCGGTCGCTCCGCGCTCATGCGGCGATCCCCGTGGCGGTGGGCGCCGGGACGGTGAACGACATCGTCAAGCGAGCGTCGCACGAGTCCGACCGCCCCTACATGAGCGTGGCCACGGCGGCCTCGATGGACGGCTACACGTCCTTCGGCGCAGCGATCACCAAGAACGGCTTCAAGCGGACGCTCGAGTGTCCGGCGCCGCGCGCGGTGGTGGCGGATCTCGGGGTGACGATCGAGGCGCCCGCGCAGATGACCGCGGCCGGCTACGCGGACCTGTTGGCCAAGCTCACCGCGGGCGCGGACTGGATCGTCGCCGATGCCCTCGATATCGAGCCGATCAAGCCCAAGCCGTGGGCGCTGGTCCAGGAGCCGCTGCTCAGCGCGACGGCACGCCCAGCCGATCTGCAGGCGGGCGATCCGGAGGCGATGGACGACCTGATCGAGGGCCTGATCATGTCGGGCCTTGCGCTGCAGGCTGCGTCCTCGTCGCGACCGGCCTCCGGCGCCGAGCACCAGTTCAGTCACCTGTGGGAGATGGAAGGGCTCGGGCAGCGTCCGGAGGGTGACGAGCCGCCCCTTTCGCACGGCTTCAAGGTCGGGGTCGGCACGGTCTCGATCGCCGCCCTCTACGAACGCGTGCTGGAGCGTGACTTCGCCCTCCTCGATACCGAGGCCGCCGTGCGGGCCTGGCCGGTGCGGGAGGAGGTCGAGCGGCGCGTTCGCGCTGCCCTCTGCGCCGGTGATCTCGCCGAGGCGGCGGTCGCCGAGACCCGCGCGAAGTACATCGACGCCGGCGACCTCGCACGACGACTGGAGCTCCTCACGGACCGCTGGGCGGACCTCCGGGACCGGGTCCGCGAGCAGTTGATCGCGGCCGAGCAGGTGCGCGCGCAGCTCAGGGAGGCCGGGTGTCCCACCACCCCCGCCGAGATCGGCAGATGATCCGCCGCCGCTACACGATCCTCGATCTCGCCAATGAGGCGGGCGTGCTCGACGACTGCGTCGAGGAGCTGTTCGCGGGCGACGGCTTCTGGGCCGCGCGCCTCGGCGACCCTCAGCGCGCCTGAGGATGTCGCCGAGGCGTTCTTGACCGCGCCCTGATGGCGTGCGGGGGCCCGCTACGCGCCCGTCGTGCTGGGCCTCCGTGCCGTTGTCAGCCACGCTTCGAAGCTGGGGCCGGCGAGCGTCGCGCCGGGGTTGGGCAGCGCGGCGCCCTCGGCATAGGCGTCGGCGTCCGGGTCGCCCGACGGGCGGACCTCGCGGATCTCGATCGCGTCACTTCGGCTGGCGAAGAGCATTGCGGCCGCGGCGGCGAGACGCTCCTCCTGCGGGCCGGCGATTTCGGTGATCCTGCCGTTCTCGATCTCCGGCTCCTCGGCCGCGTCGGCGAGGGCTTCGGCGACGACGCGGGCGGCGACGAGCTGCGTTCGCAGCTCGGGCACGTAGGCGACGTCGTCCTGGATCATCCACCCGACCAGCTGATCGACGAACTCGTGGAACTGGGCCGCGCGCACGATCCGGACCGGGAGCGGGCCTTCGAGCAGCGTCCGCTCCTGCGCCACCTTCGCCGCGTTGTAGCCGCCCTGGAACTTGTCGATCCCGATGATCGAGACGAGGACGATCCGCTTGGCGCCGGCCGCGGCGCCGGCGCGCTGGAGGTTCCGCGCCGCAGCGGTGAAGAACGCCGTCGCCGCCTCCTGGTCGGGGGAGGGGCCCGTGGCCGTGTCGATGATGGTCTCGACCCCTGCGAGCGCCTCGTCGAGACCATCGCCGCTGATCACGTCGACACCGTTGGAGCGCGCGATCGGGACCACATCGTGCCCGCGCTGCTGGAGGATCTCGACGAGAGGCGCTCCGACCCGCCCGGTGGCTCCCGTGACGGCAATCTTCTGGGTCGTGTTTTCGGTCTTCATCGTCTTCCCTTCCGCCGGCAAATTGACCTGTACACGTTTGACACCCGGCGGCGCGAAGATGTGACCGACGGCGGACCACCGGCTTCCGCTACGCCGGCGCAGGCCGGGCCAGCCAGTCCTCGAATCGGACGTGGCCGAGGCGGGCTCCGTCGCCGGTCACCAGCGCGCGCTCCTCCAGCTCGGCGCCGAAGTAGCGCGCCTTCGGGTCGGAGACCACCGAGCGCGGATCACCCTTCGCGGTCAGGCCGCGCCGGATGAACACCTCGAAGCGGAGCGCTTCGGGCCCACCGACCTCGACGACGCCCTCCACCGGCGGCCCCTGGCAGACCGTGCACACCGCAGCGGCGACGTCGTCGGCGGCCATCGGCTGGATCAGCACCGGCGGAACCCGCACCGTGTCGCCGTCCGTGGCCTCATCCGCGATGCGCATGACGAACTCGAAGAACTGCGTCGCGTGGACGAGCGAGGACGGGATCCCGCTGTCCGCAATCAGCTTCTCCTGCGCGACCTTCGCCCGGAGGTAGCCGCTGTCGGGAATGCGCTCGGCGCCCACGACGGACAGGGCGACGTGGTGTCGGACGCCGGCGTCGCGTTCGGCGCTCACCAGGTTGGTCGTGGAGGTCGTGAAGAACTCCATCACCGCCTCGTCCTCGAACGAAGGCGAGTTCGAGACGTCGACCACGACCGAGGCGCCCGCGAGCACCTCGGGAACGCCCTCGCCGGTGAGCGTGTTCACGCCCGAGTCGGGTGACGCAGCCACCGCCTCATGGCCGGCCTCGCGAAGACAGGTTACGACCCTCGAGCCGATCAGGCCGCTTCCGCCAATGACAACGATCTTCATGTGTGGTCCTTTCACTTGGTGGGGGGTCGGGTCAGTAGACGGCAAGCACGCGTCGAATGCATGGCCGGTCTCCTCACAGCGCCGATCGGACGGCGGGGTCCATCACAGGAGTGATCGGACCCAGGGACTCGAGCGCATCGCGTCTGCCGGCGCGTAGGCAGGTGTGCGCTTGTCCGGCGCTGCGGACTATGGCGGCGGTCCGCTCCGGGTGCGAGACCGCGATCGGGTGGGACGCACCCGGGATCGCGACCGAATGGCAGGCATGAGCCCGCTCGGTCATGGAGCGCTGAAGCGCAGCGGGATGTCCTCGTCCTCCTCGCCGTACGCGAACCGCCCTCATCGTCGGGCTGATCATGCTCCTGTGCGTGCCCGGCCTCAGCCTTCTGATCGCGCTCGTGATCCTCACGCTCGCGGCGCTGGCACTCCTGGCGCTCGTCGGCGCAGTTCTCGCGGCGCCGTACCTGCTCATGCGCTCGCTGCATCGCCGCTGGCAGGCACGGCCCGTCGTCGAGCACGGTGTCACCCCCGAAGACCGTCCCGAACGGCGTCCCCAGCTCGGCGCTGCTGTCCCCGCTCGCGCGCGTCAGCTAGCCGGCGACAGCGTTGGCCGCGGTCACGATCCGCTCGTGCGTCTCCTCCGGGTGGGAGACCATCGCGCAGTGTCCGCTCGCGACCTCGATGGTGTCGGCGCCCATGCGCTGTGCGAACTGCCGCTCGGCATCGGGTGGGATCACCTCGTCGTTCTGCGCGACCAGATACCACGAGGGCAGCGCCTTCCACGCCGGGGTGCCCATCACGTCGTCGAACGTGGACAGGTGCAGCGGCTGCTGCACGGCGTACATGATCTTCGCCTTGACGGGCTCGATATCGGCGGCGAAGTGCCCGAGGAAGTCGTCCTCGGGAATCCAGCCGAAGCCCTCCGCATCGACATCGACGTGCGCCACCCCGGGCGTCGGCGGACCCTGCGAGAGCAGCGCGCCGATCGACTCACCCTCGTCGAGCCCGAAGGCCGCGATGTAGACGAGGCCGACGACGTTCGGTGCGTCGGTGCCGAGAGAGGTGACGACCTGGCCTCCGTAGGAGTGGCCTGTGAGAACCGTCGGGCCGCTTTGGCGCGTGAGCACGTGGCGGACCCTCGCGACGTCATCCGCAAGCGAGCTCTCCGGTAGCTGAGGGGCGGTGACCTTGTAGCCGTCGGCCTGGAGGCGCTCGATGACGTCGCTCCAGCACGAGCCATCTGCCCAGGCTCCGTGGACGAGGACGATGTTCGGCAGGGCGGCCATGGGTCGAGTCCTTTCGCTGGGGCAGCGAACCGTATCGCCGGGCGCCGCCAGTCCTGCACCGACGACCGAGCCGCCGGACGGCATCCGCAGCATTGACGCTCGGCGGCGCGTCGCGACAGAGGCCGTAGAGTCGCGCGATGGCCACCGCGCAGACGGCAGACCTCCCGAGCCGATGCGACCTGCTGCGGTCGTTGCAACGCCCCGGCGCCCCCCTCTTGCTTCCGAACGCCTGGGACGTGGCCACGGCGAGAGCCGTGGTCGCGGCTGGATTTCCCGTGGTCGCGACCACCAGCGGCGGCGTGGCCGCCACGCTCGGCTATGAGGACCACGAGGGTGCGCCGGGAGACGAGATGCTCGCCGCGGACGCACGGATCGCACGAGGTGTCGACGTGCCCGTCACGGTCGACGCCGAGGCCGGCTACGGCATGGAGCCGACCGCGCTGGTGGCGGCGCTGCAGAGCATGGGGGCCGCCGGCTGCAACCTCGAGGACAGCGACTACGCCGCCGGCGGCCTCCGCGATCCCGACCGTCACGCGGAGTGGCTCAGGACGGTTCGCCAGGCCGCGTCGGACAACGGCTACCCACTGGTCATCAACGCCCGGGTCGACGTCTTCCTGGGTGGCTTCCTCGCCGGCGCCGGCCCCCAGACCCAGACGGAGCTCGTCCCCGAAGCGCTGCGGCGCGCGCATGCCTACCTCGAGGCCGGCGTCGACTGCGTGTACCCGATCGCCCTGTGGGAGACGGGCGCGCTGCGCCGCTTCATCTCGGAGGCCCGCGGCCCGGTGAACGTCATCCGCCTGCCGCAGATGCCGTCGCTCGCCGAGCTGGCCGAGCTGGGCGTCGCCCGTGTGAGCTGGGCAACGCTCCTGCACCGCGAGGCGATGGCGCGCTTCGAGGACCAGCTCGCCTCGCTGCGGGAGTGAGGACGCCGCCGTCGAGGCCGAGACGCGCCAGCAGGACATCCAACGACGCCGCCGAAAGCGCGAGTATGGAAAGCTCGGGTCAGATACCCACACCTCCGCCGGGCGACGCGGCCCCGCCGGGCGGTGGGCACGATTACCCCCTCACCTTCTCGGTCGACTATCCCGACCGCAGCCTCAACCGCCTCAGCACGGCCTTTCGCATATTCACGATCATCCCGATCGCGATCCTCGCCGCAACGATCGAAGGCGGCAGCTACGGCGCACAAGCGGGAGGCGACAGCGTGCGGTACATCGGCGGCGGCATCGGGATTCTCGTCATCCCCGTGCTCCTGATGCTGCTGTTCCGCAAGAAGTACCCGCGCTGGTGGTACGACTGGAACCTGCAGCTGACCCGGTTCTCCAACCGGATCGCCGTCTACTTTGCGCTGATGGACGACCGCTACCCCTCCACCGACGAGGAACAAGCCGTCCACCTCGCCTTCCCCTATCCCGACGCCGAGCGCGACCTGAGCCAGGGCCTGCCGCTGGTCAAGTGGCTGCTCGCGATCCCGCACTACATCGTGCTCTTCTTCCTCACGATCGGCGCACTGTTCGCCGCCATCTTCGCCTGGTTCGCCATCCTCTTCACCGGTCGTTATCCGCCGGCAGTGTTCGAGTACATCGAGGGCGTGTTCCGCTGGCACAACCGCGTCGCGGCCTACGCCTTCCTCCTGATCACCGACCGCTACCCACCCTTCAGTCTGCAGGCCTGACGGTTCCGCCCGCGCCCTCGCCTCAGGCGAAGTCCTCCAGACGCAGCGTGTGCGAGTCCGAAGGCGGCCCGCTCAGATAGGGGTTTCCTCGTTCGACGGCTCGGGTGACGTCGATCACCGGCGGTACCTGGTCCGCCGTCGCCCTCAGGTCATCCCTGGCCGCGCCCGGCGCGCCCGTCGTCCTGATCCGCGACGCCGGCTGGGCGTCGGCCCGGCCCCAGTCGGGAACCCAGCCGTACTCCCAGCCACTCTCGACCTCGGAGGGCATCCATGCGTCGTCGGTGGTGGGGAGCATCTCGTCCACCGCACGGCAGAGCACCGCGACGTAGCAGGGATCGCCGGTGCCTATCCGCCAGTCCGGGCTCACGATGCTCTCGTGTGCCTGATGGACGCAGTCGATGGGCGCCAGCTTTAGGTAGCGCAGGAGGTAGTCCAGCAGGCCGGTGGACAGATACCAGTAGGTCGACGCCTCGTTCTGGAACCGTCCTTTGGCGTTGAAAGCCGCGCGCGTTTCCGGATCCAACGTCACGTTCGTGGCGACGATCATCAACCCGTTGCGCTTCAGCGCCCCGCGCAGTCCGGCGAGCACCATCAGCGGAGAGAAGACGTGGTAGAGCAGGCCCGAGCAATTGATGAGGTCGAAGCCCTCACCGCCCAGCTTGTCCGTGAGCGAGTACATGGGCCCGACCGTCCGGTAGTCGAACGACACGTCGTAGTACTGCTGCACCGCGGCGAGCTTTTCGACGCAATGGTCGATGCCGTCGATCGCGAGCACCCGCGACGCTCCACCGCGCGTCATCAGCACCGACATCAGGCCTTCCATGCAGCCCATGTCGAGGCAGGCCGCCCCTGCGAGGTCACAGTTCTGCATGAGGATGCGGGGAAGCATCGGGACCGACTCCGGATACTGCCCCGGAGCGATCAATCCGGGAAGCAACTCGACGCCGTAGTACCACCAGCGGTCCAGCAGGCCGCTGTCGCGCAGGCCGTCGGGCGTCGTCGGGAAGTGGGTGGCGCGGCTGATGGGCTAGCTCCTGCCGCAGCCCAATGCGTCGCGCACCCCTATGGCCTCCAAGATCAGGTCTTCGGCATGGGCGGCCTCGAGCTTCTTCCCGCTCTGGGCCCGGACCTCGTTGACGTAGGCCCCGAGGCTCCCGCAGGCCCCCTCGAGATGGTCGGCGTCGACCTTTCGCTGCGCGCCCTCGAGCTTGGCCAGCAGGCTGCGCTCGATCCCGTGCGGAAGTCCGGCTCCGGTGACCTCGGCGATCGTCGGCGGAGGCGGCGCGGTGGTCGACGCGTCGACCGCCACTCCTTCGGGCCCTGCAGCGCCGATGAAGGTCTGGTTGACGTTGGAGCCGTCGGTGTCGGCTGTGCCGATCGAGTTCGAGGCGAAGTTGGACCAGTACAGCTTGCCGGAGTTGACCGCGATCCCCGTGGGATTGCGAGCCCCATCGATGAAGTCACCGTTGGCCTCCGATCCGTCGGCGAGGTTGGCGCGCCCGATCTCTCCGCCGAGGAGGTTGGTCCAGTAGACGTGGGCATCATCGACCGCCACCCCTTCAGGACTGCTCACTGCGCCGGTGATGAACGTCCGGTTGAGATTGCCGCCGGACACGTCGGCGCGCGCGATCGTGTCCTGGCCGAGTGGGCCCTCGCCGAGGACCGTCCAGTACAGGTGGTCGGTGTCCGCGGCCATCAGGTTGGCGGGACTGGCGCGGGTGATGAAGTTCTGGTTGACCCCCGAGCCATCGAGGTTGGCCCGCCCGATCGTGCCGGAGTCGCCGTTCGTCCAGTAGACGTGGGCGCTGTCGACCGCCAGCCCTTCGGGCCCCGCGGCGCCGGTGATGAAGCTGTGGTTCACGCCCGTCCCGTCGATGTTGGCCCGCCCGATTATGTTGGCGTCGGGGACCGTCCAGTAGGTGTGGGCGCCGTCCACCGCCACCCCGTTCGTGAAGCCGCCGACGACCTTGAAGAATCCATGGTTGTCACCCGTACCGTCGAGGTTGGCCCGCGCGATCGTGTGGGTGTTGGCGTTGGCCCAGTAGATCAGGGCATCGGCGCGTGCGGCGAACGCGAAGGCCGCGATCGCCAGCGTCGAGAAGGCCAGCGCGGCACCGCGAAGCAGCATCGACCACTGAGCACGAGCACCCGATCCCGCGTCCTGTCCATCCACCCGAGCTCCCACGTCACAGCCTCCCACGCCGGCTTCACCGGCACCCTAAAGCCGCATCGGCCCTTGTCAACTCGGCCCGGCCGAGCGAGTTGTCCGCCGACCGGGCAGCCGCTCAAACATTTCTCACCGGTGGCTTCCCGCGCTGTACGATGGCGCACGAGGAGTCTGTCGAGGTCGAGCCGTCGGCGTGATTGGCTGGTGCCCGAGCCGACGTGGGGAGGAGACGTCAATGCTTTCGGGTGGTTCGGCTCGCGCGGTCGTGGTCGCGCGGATCGTCGGTGTCTTGGCTGCGCTCGCGGCACTTGCCCTCGTCCTTGCGGGTCCTGCGTCCGCGAAGCCGAAGGTCAAGTCCAAGGTCCACAAGGGCACGCTCACGGTCACCGGGACGAGCGCGAACGAGAACATCGTGTTGCGGCTGCGGTCCGGCGATCCGACGCAGGTCGAGGTCGTGGTCGCGGCCGACTCCGACTTCTTCAAGCGCGACAAGTTCGACCACATCGTCGTCGACGCCGGTGGCGGCGACGACAGCGTCAGCATCGACGAGTCCAACGGTCCCTTCACGGACACGGAGCTGACGACGCTGGACGGCGGGGACGGCAACGACACCCTGCTCGGCGGCAGCAGCGCGGAGACGTTCATGGGCGGGGATGGCAACGACTTCGTCGACGGCAACCGCGGCAACGACACCGCGTTGCTCGGTGCGGGTGATGACACCTTCCAGTGGGA
>DATBDE010000046.1:0-2148 GCA_036270095.1 Solirubrobacteraceae bacterium
CATCCAGGCCTTCGCCGACGGGTTCGCGGACAAGCCCGAGACGACGTTCGGGACGATGAACGACGACGTGCTGGCCGAGAAGCTGCCGGGATTCGAGCGGTCGAACTTCTGCGCGATCATCCGCGGTTCCAAGCACAGCACCTGAGGCCGTCTTAGCCCGGATCCACCGATTCTCGCAGGCCCTTGCGACCACGAGTCATCGACGATCTATCGGTGGATTCGGGCTAAATGGACTGTCCCTTCAGGATCGCCAGCGCGCCGTCGAGGGCGGCTTCGAGCGGGGCGAGGGTGTGCATCGACTGGGTGAGGAGGAGGCCGCCGTGCAGTGAAGCGAAGACGGCGAGCGAGAGGGATTCCGGGTCGGCTTGGGGGTGGATCAGGCCGGCGGCGCGGACGCGCTCGATTCCGGCACGCAGCAACCCGCGCCAGTGCTCCATGTGGGCGGCGACCTCGACTCCGGCGGCCGGGTCGCGACCCGCCAGCTCGCCTGACAGGGCGCCGATCGGGCAGCCCCAATGCGGCTGGGAGCCGTAGTGGGCGAGGACGGATTCCCGCCAGCGCTCCCATGACTGCCACGTGCTCAGGTCGTCGAGCCAGGGGCGCTGCGCGTCGAGGACCCGCCCCGCCTGCAACGCCGCCAGTGCCAGGACGAGGCCCGACTTGCCGCCCGGGAAGTAGTGGAAGAGCTGGCTGCGGCTCGTCTTCGTGCCTGCGCAGATGTCGTCCAGCGACGTGCCCGACGCCCCGCGCTCGAGCACCAGATCGGCCGCCGCCTCGACGATCCGCGTCCGCGTCGCCTGCCCTTTTGTCGTCAACACAAGATTGGACTGTACAGTCCAATCCATGAGATTGCACGAGAAGACCGCGCTCGTCACCGGCGCCACCAGCAACATCGGCCGCGCGATTGCCGTGGCCTTCGCCCGTGAGGGCGCCCACGTCGTCGTCAGCGGGCGCGACGCGCAGCGGGGCGCCGAGGTCGTCGAAGAGATCCGCGAGCAGGGCGGTCAGGCCGACTTCGTCCAGATCGACCTCGACGGCTCACCCGAGGCTTCGCGGGCCCTCGCGAGCCGGGCGAACGACCTGCTCGGCGGCCGCATCGACATCCTGGTCAACAACGCCGGCATCTTCCCGCCCGCGACCACGCCGACGACCGACGAGGCGACGTTCGACCGCGTCTTCGCCGTCAACGTCAAGGCGCCGTTCTTCCTCACCGCGACGATCGCGCCGCAGATGGCCGAGCGCGGCGACGGCGCGATCGTCAACCTCGGCTCGTGGGTCGCCCGCCTGGGCATCCCGATCTCGAGCCTCTACAGCTCGACCAAGGGCGCGCTGGAGACCCTGACCCGCGCCTGGGCGGCCGAGTTCGGCCCGAGCGGCGTCCGCGTCAACGCGATCTCCCCCGGCGTCACCAGGGCGACCATCCCGGAGGGAGCGGACCCCGCCGGGGCGATGATGCGCGGCACCCCCGCCGGAGCCTCCGGCGCCCCCGACGCCATCGCCCACGCCGCGGTCTACCTGGCCAGCGACGAGGCGGCGTTCGTGCACGGCACGGTCGTCGACGTCGACGGCGGGCGGGTCGGGGTGGCGGTGATCGCGGCTTAGCTTAGCCTCGATTTCCATCGGGGTGATCGAGTGGAGTCACCTCCCAAGCAGGGCGGCTATCACCCGATCCTTGCCACGAGGGCGGGCACCGGCGAGGTGCTGCACATCCGCGCCCGCAAGGGCTCGGCGAACACCGCACGCGGCGCGCTGCGGTTCGTCGAAGAGCTGATCGCGCGCGTGCAGCGCGCCGGCGCCACGGGTCCGAAGCTGCTGCGCGCGGACTCGGGCTTCTGGAACAAGAAGATCTTCGCTCGCCTTGAGAAGGCCGGCTGGAGCTACTCGATCGGGGTGCGCCAGCAGGCCCACAACACGGCACCGACCCCGAGCAACAACAGCCGATCACGCGCCCGCGCACGGTCACCAGATCAAACGGTGGATCGAGGCTTAGGCGGCGGCCGACGCGGCGGGGATGGGGAGCGTCGCGGCGACGACGGTCCCTTCGCCCGGCGGGCTCTCGATGCGCAGGTCGCCGTTCAGCGCGCCGACGCGGTCGCGGAGCCCGGGCAGCCCCGAGCCACCGTCGCTGCGCGCGCCCCCGACCCCGTC
>DATBDE010000047.1:0-13328 GCA_036270095.1 Solirubrobacteraceae bacterium
CACCGACTGGAAGCCGTGGCGGGCGATGTCCACGCGCGAGGAGAAGTTCATGACCGAGGTCTGGAACATGAGCTCGTCGTTGGGCTCGGGCTCGATGAGCACGATGTCCACGCCGGGGTACTTCTGCTCCCACTGGCGGGCTATCTCGTGCAGGCGCTGGTAGGCCAGGAGCTTGAAGGTCTGGTAGCCGATCTGGGGGAAGCCCATGTCGCTGACCCGGCGCACGCGCGAGCCGAACAGCGTCGGGATGCGCTTGTCGAACTCGTTGACGAAGGGCACCAGCGGGTTGACCACGACGAGGAACTTCGCCCCCGCCTCGACCGCGATGTCGATGTTGGTGGTCGAGACGATCCCGCCGTCGACCAGCTCGCGGTCCTTGATCTCGACCGGCTTGTAGACCATCGGCAGCGCCGTCGACGCGGCCACGGCGGAGGAGATGGGCACGTCGTCCCAGTCCTCCGCGCCGAAGATGATGCGCTCGCAGGTGTCGAGGTCGGTGGCGACGAGGTAGAGCTCGGACTCGAGCAGGCGGAAGTCGTCGGTGCGGTCGGGGTCGGAGAGCACCTGGCGCACGTAGCGCTCGATGCCCCTGCCCGAGTAGATGCCCGACGGCAGCGCCTCGGCCAGGGCGAGCACGATGTCCATGGCCGAGAGCTGGCCGACCTGGCTGGCCATGTGGCGCAGCAGGCCGGCGGCGTGCAGCGGCAGTCGCACGCCCTTCCACGCGAACTCGAGCAGGTTCGGGCGCAGCAGGGTGCCGACGTCGACGTCGCGGAACGGGGTCGGGACCTGCTGGTTGACCACCCGCATCATCTCCTCGGGCGTGATGCCGTTGGCGGTCATGGCGGCGATCATCGAACCGGCGCTGGTGCCGACGTAGACGTCGAACTGGTTGACGGTGCGGTTGACGGACAGGAGGTCGAGAGCGCGCAGAGCGCCGATCTCGTAGACGCCGCCCGTGAAGCCGCCCCCGCCGAGCACGAGCGCCGTCTTGGAGCGACGGCGGCGGCCCGTCTTGCGCTGCTTCGCCGCGGGGCCACTCTTGCCGCGCTCCTTCGCAGCGGCGTCAAGCTTGACCACCTTTCCCATGCGCGCCCATTGTACGTGCGGGTACACCAACGGGCCGCGACTCTGACCGGCCCCTGTTGTTGGGTACCAACGTGGTGCGTCGCGTCGTCGCCGTGGTCCTCGGACTGCTCGTGCTCGGGGCGGCCCCGGCCAGCGGGCAGGGCCTACCCGACCGTCTGGGCGCAATCCTGCGCCCCGCGGGCGCGCACGCCGGCGCGTACGTGCTCGATGCCACAAGCGGCACCGAGCTGTTCGCCGCCCAGGCCGAGGCTCCCAAGGCGCCGGCCTCGGTCGAGAAGGTCTACACGACGACCACGGCGCTGCGCCGCTACGGCGTGACCGGGACGCTGGACACCAGCGCGGTGTCGGCCGCCGGCGTCGGCGCCGACGGCACGCTGGGCGGCGACCTCGTGCTCAAGGGGGGCGGCGACCCCACCTTCGGCTCGCGGGGGTTCGCGCGCCGCAACTACGGCGGCGACGCATCGGTCGAGAGCCTGGCCGAGAAGCTGCGCGCCGCCGGCCTGCGCCGCGTGCAGGGAAACGTGGTCGGCGACGAGTCGGGCTGGGACGCCTTGCGCGGCGTGCCCGACAAGGGCCTCGGGCGCGTCGACCCCTACGTGGGCCCCCTCTCGGCCCTGAGCTTCGACCGCGACCTGACCCCGGGCGGCGGCTCCTACATCCTCAAGCCCGCCCCCTACGCCGCGGGCAGGCTGGTGGCCGCGCTCAAGGGCCAGGGCATTCCCGTGGCGGGCAAGGCGACCGCCGGGCCCGCTCCGGCCGGGGCCAAGGCGCTGGCCACGGTCAGCTCGCCGACGATGGGCACGGTCGTCGGCCTGACCAACCGACCGTCCGACAACTACCTGGCCGAGAGCCTGGTCAAGGGCCTGGGCGCGAGGTTCGGCGGCGGCGGCTCGACGTCGGCGGGCGCCAACGTGGTCGAGCAGACCATCGCCGCAGACGGCGCGCACCCCACCGTGGTCGACGGCTCGGGCCTCTCACGCAGCGACCAGACCTCGCCCCACGACGTCGTCCGCGTGCTCAACGGCGTGCGCAACGACGCCGCCGGTGCGGCGTTCCGCTCCTCGCTGCCGGTGGCCGGCCGCACCGGCACCCTGCGCACGCGTATGCGCGGCACCGCGGCGGCCGGGCGCTGCCAAGCCAAGACCGGCACGCTCTCCAACGTCTCCTCCCTGGCCGGCTACTGCCGCGCCGCCTCGGGCCACGACATCGTCTTCGCGGTGATCATGAACAACCTGGGCCTGGGCGCCGCCCACGGCGAGCAGGACCAGTTCGCCGCGACGCTCGTGCGGCTCGGCTAGCGGGCGTCAGAGCAGGTCGAGCAGGCCGGCCTCGTCGATGACCTCGACGCCCAGCCGCTCGGCCTTCTCGAGCTTCGAGCCCGCCGCATCGCCGGCGACGAGGTAGTCGGTCTTCTTCGACACCGACGAGGTCACGCGGCCCCCCGCGGCGACGATCTGCTCGGTGGCATTCTCGCGCGTCAGCGACGGCAGCGTGCCGGTGAGCACGAACGTCTTGTCGGCCAGCGGGCCCTCGCCCGGCGGCGCGCCCTCCTGCTCGAACTGCAGGCCCAGCGAGCGCAGGTCGGCGATCAGCGCCCGCATCTGCTCGTCGGCAAGCTGGGCGTGGATGCTCTCGGCCATCTTCGGGCCGACGCCCTGGACCTCGGCGATCTGCTCCGGCGTGGCCGCCATGAGGGCGTCGATGGAGCGGAAGTGCTGGGCCAGGTTGCGGCCGGTGACGTAGCCGACCTGCTCCAGGCCTATGCCGAACAGCACCAGGCCGAAGCTGCGCTCCTTGGAGGCGGCGATGGCCTCGACGAGGCGGTTGGCGCTGATCTCGCCGAAGCCCTCGAGCTCCGTGAGCTGCTCGGCGGTGAGCCGGTAGAGGTCGCCGGCGTGCTTGACCAGCCCGGCCTGCATGAGCTGATAGACCCGCTCCTCGCCCAGACCCTCGATGTCCATGGCCCCGCGCGAGGCGAAGTGCTTGAGGAGCTGGAACTGCTGGCCCGGGCAACCCGCGCGGTTGGGGCACTTGGTGAAGACGGCGTCCTCCGGCTTGACCGTCGGCGTGTCGCAGGACGGGCAACGCTCGGGTGGCTGGGGCGCGGGCCCGCGGTCGGGGCGCTCGACGGCATGGGGCGCCGGCGAGAGCACCTGCGGGATGACGTCGCCGGCGCGCAGCACGATCACCTCGTCGCCGGGGCGCAGGTCCTTGCGCGCGACGTCCTCCTCGTTGTGGAGCGTCGCGAGCTTGACGGTCACCCCGCCCACGCCCACCGGCTCGAGCACCGCGAACGGGTGCAGGTCGCCGAACTTGCCCACGTTCCACTCGATGCCCTTGAGCACCGTGGTCTTGGTCGTCGGCGGGAACTTCCAGGCGATGGCCCAGCGCGGCTCCCGGCCCACGCTGCCCAGGCGGCGCTGCAGCTCGACGTCGTTGACCTTGATGACGACGCCGTCGATCTCGAAGCTCAGGCCGGCGCGGCGCTCCTCCCAGGCCTTGCACTGGGCCACGACGTCGTCCTCGCTGTCGAGCAGCTTGATCTCGTCGTTGACCGGGAAGCGGTGCTCGCGCAGCCAGGTCAGGGCCTCCCACTGGCTCGCGAACGTGATGCCCTCGGTGGCGCCGATGCCGTAGGAGAGGGTCGAGAGCGGGCGCTCCGCCGACAGCTTGGGGTCGAGCTGGCGGATCGTCCCGGCGGCCGAGTTGCGCGGGTTCATGAACGTCGACAACCCGGCCTCGGCACGGCGCTCGTTGAGGGCGGCGAAGTCCTCGAGGGCCATGAACACCTCGCCGCGGACCTCGATCAGGGGCGGGGCGTCGTCGATGTGCAGCGGGATCGAGCGGATCGTGCGCAGGTTGTGGGTGACGTCCTCGCCGACCTCGCCGTTGCCGCGGGTGGCACCGTGCTCGAGCACGCCGTCCCGATAGGTGAGCGAGATGGCCAGGCCGTCGATCTTCGGCTCGCACACGAACTCGAACTTCGGGTCCTCGATGCCTTCGCGCGCCAAGTGCGAGCGCATCCGCGCAACCCAGGCCCGCAGCTCCTCCTCGGAGCGGGCGTTGCCCAGCGAGAGCATGAGCTGGCGGTGGCGGACCTTCTCGAGGTACTCGACCGGCGCCGCGCCGACGCGCTGCGTGGGCGAGTCGGGAGCGACGAGCTCGGGGTGCTCGGCCTCGAGCTTGCGCAGCTCGTCGAGCAGCGCGTCGTAGACGTCGTCGTCGACGCTGGGGTCGTCGAGGACGTAGTAGCGATAGTTGTGCCGGTCGAGCTCCTCACGGAGCTCGGCGGCCCGGCCCTCCGCCGACTTCGTCGCCCCGCCCTTCACTCCACCTCGCGGGCGGCCGGGCGCAACAGGCGCGCGAGGTCGTGCACGCGCAGCGCGTCCATGCCGGCGCGGTCCGTGAGATCGAAATGGACGGGTGTCACCGCAATCCTGCCGTCGGCGACGGAGGCGAGGTCGGTGCCCTCCTCGTGGTGGTAGCCGGGCGCGTCGCCGTAGATGCGGTACAGGCGGCGGCCGTCGTCGCCCTCCTCCTCGAGCGCGAGCGAGTCGCGGTAGATGCGCTTGCCCAGCCGGGTGATGTCCACGCCCTCGGGGTCGCGGCCGGGGACGTTGATGTTCAGGAGCGTGGCCGGCGGCATGGGCACCTCCTCGAGCTCCTCGACGAGGCGGGCGCAGAACGTCGCGGCGGTGGTGAAGTCGAACTCCCGGCCGAGGCGGAAATCGAGCTCCCGCGCGCGTGACTGCTGGGAGATGGCGATGCCGGGAACGCCCAGGACGATCGCCTCCAGCGCAGCGGCCACGGTGCCGGAGTAGGTGATGTCGTCGCCGAGGTTGGAGCCGTGGTTGATCCCGGAGACGACGAGGTCGGGGTCGAAGCCGTCGACCAGGCCGAGGGTGGCAAAGCGCACGCAGTCCACGGGGGTGCCGTCGGTGGCGTACCCGACGCTGCCGTCGCCGAAGTCGACCTCCTCGACCCAGATCGGGCGGCGGGTGGTGATCGAGCGGGCGGTGGCGGAGCGGTTGGAGTCGGGCGCGATGACGGCGAGCTCGACGCCGGGCACCTCCGCGAGCGCCCGCCGGAGGGCCTGTAGCCCAGGCGCGTTGACCCCGTCGTCGTTGGTGAGCAGGACCTGCATCCTTCCTCAAAGATAGAGGGGGGTGCCGCCGTAGCCGCACCCCCCTCGGGGTCCCGTCAGACGGCCGCCGCAGCCGGGCGCGGGGCCCGTGCGCGCTCCTTCCCGGGCACCAGCAGCGCCGCGATCGCGCCCAGCGCCAGCACCGCCGCGCCGACCAGCAGGGCCGGCTGCAGCCCGTCGCTGAACGCCTGTGGCGTGGCGAACGAGCCCGCGCCGGAGAACACCGTGGCCAGCACGGCGATCCCCAGCACGCCGCCGACCTCGCGGATCGCGTTGGTCGCACCCGAGGCCTGGCCGGCCTCCGACGTGCGCACCGACGACAGCACCGCGTTGGCCGCCGGCGCGAAGACCAGCGCCATCCCGGTGCCGGCCATGATGAACGGCACGACGACGTTGCCGTAGCTCATGGCCGGGTCGAGGATCGTCGCGAACCAGACCAGCGCCGCCGCTTGCAGGCTCAGGCCGGTGAACATCAGCGGGCGGGCCCCGATCCGGTCCGACAGCAGCCCGGCCAGCGGGGCGACGAAGATCGGCATCGCCGTCCACGGGAGGGTCCGCAGGCCGGCCTCCAGCGGCGTGTAGTGCTGCGCCGTCTGGAAGAACTGGGCCAGCAGGAAGATCGCCCCGAACATGCCGAAGTACATCGCCAGCGACACCGCGTTCGTGGCTGAGAAGGCGCGGCTGCGGAAGAAGCGCATCGGCAGCATCGGCTGCGGGCTGCGCTGCTCCCAGATCACGAATCCGGCCAGCAGGGCCAAGCCGCCGATCAGCGTGCCCAGCACCAACGGGCTCGTCCAGCCGTGGCTCGGGGCCTGGACCAGCGCGTAGACCACGCCAAGCAGGCCGCCGGAGACCAGCGCCACGCCGGGCGGGTCAAGCCGGCGGGCGACGCCGCGGCTCTCCTGCAGCTTGCGCAGGGCCAGCGGGATGACGATCAGGCCAACGGGCACGTTGATCCAGAAGATCCAGTGCCAGTCGATGCCGTCGACGACGGCGCCGCCGATCACCGGCCCGAGCGCGACGCCGAGCCCGCTCACGCCCGACCAGATGCCGAGCGCGGCGCCCCGCCGCCCCTCGGGGAAGGCCTCGGAGAGCAGGGTCAGGGTCAGGGGCGTGACCACCGCGGCGCCCAGGCCCTGGATCGCGCGTGCGGCGATCAGGGCCTCGGTGCTCGGGGCCAGCGCGGCCGCGGCCGACGCCGCGGTGAACACGGCCAGTCCGGCCATGAACATCCTCCGCCGCCCGAAACGGTCGCCGAGCGCCGCGCCGGTGAGCAGGAACACGGCGTAGGCGAGCGTGTACGCATTGACCGTCCACTCGAGGTCGCCGATCGACGCGCCGAGGTCGATGCGGATGCTCGGCAGCGCGGTGGTCACGACGAGGTTGTCGAGCGTGACCATGAACAGCGCCGCGGAGACGAGCGCGAGGGTCCAACCGGTGGCTTTCTTCGTGCTTGGCATCCTGGTTTCACTCCCTTCAGTGATTGATTGACCTATAAATTCAGTGGTGAAAAAAAGGGAGGCGCCGCTCAGGCCGCCGCCTCCTCGCCCGTGTCCACGAGGGGCTCGACCAGGTCGGGCTGGCCGAGCGCGAGCGCGACGTTGATGTACATCCCGCACGCGAAGAAGGTCGCGACCGCCGCGGGGTCGGCGCCGCTCAGGCGCGCGACGTCGTCGACCAGGCCGCGGAAGCCCTCGCCCACGTAGGCGCGCAGCTCCGGGTCGCCGGCCGCCGCGGCCGTGCACTGCAGCTGCGCGGCCAGTAGCCGCCCGTCCTCCATCAGCGGCTTGTAGGCCGTGCCCATGGCCTCGAGCTTCTCCTCCGGGGTCGCTGCCCCGGCGGCGGCCTGCACGAAGGCGGAGCGGATCTCGGAGATCACGCGGTGGTGCACGGCCCGGAACAGCTCGCTCTTGTCCGAGAACAGCGCGTAGATGTACGGCTGGGAGATGCCGGCCCGCTTGGCGATGTTCGCGGTCGAGGCGCCGTGGTAGCCGCGCTCGCCGAACTCGTCCACGGCGGCGTCGAGCACCTGCTCGCGCCGCTCGTCGGCGCTGAGCCGCCCGCCCGTCTTCGTCCTCCTCGTGGTCGTCGTGGTCGGCATGGGGATTGAATTTATCAATCAATCAATAACTCGTCAAGGACCCGTGCCCGCGCGAACCGCCGCCAGCCCTCCGTGGCCACGCTCACAAACGCGCCCTGGCGGCAGGCGTAGGTTCGGCTTCACCCCAGGAAAGGCAGTGACATGGAACTCGCCGGCGGCGCCCTCATCTTCGGAATCTTCCTCGTGGTCTTCACCCTTGCCGTCATCTACGGCCTCTACACCCGCCGCGGCAGCGGCATCGACGAGCACCCGTACGGCAACCCGTACGACGCGGCCTCAGGCTCGCGCAGCCGCGCCAGCGGGCGCGAGGGCGTCGCGAACTGGACGCGAGGGACGCGCTGAGTCCAGGTGGTCGGGCGGAGCCCGACCCCGACTAGCGGTCCCCGCGCACCCGCGCGAAGACCTCGGCGAACGCTTCGCCGCCCAGCACCGGCTCGCCGTAGCCGGCGCCGGCGAAGTAGAGCCCATGCGGAGGGGCGGTCGCGCCCGCCTGGGAGCGCGGCCGTCCCTCGAGCAGGTCCTCGAACCCCTCCAGTGAGCGCCGGCCCCCGCCGACCTCCAGCATCGCCCCGACCAGCACGCGGATCATGTGCCGCATGAACGCATCGGCCTCGATCCAAAACGTCCACACGTCGCCGTCGGCCTCCCACCACGCGGCCAGGACGTCCCGAGCGAAGCGGCGATGCGTGGTCTCCGTCGGCGTGAACGCGGTGAAGTCGTGCGTGCCCGGCAGCAGCGCCGCGCACGCCTCCAGCAGCACGACGTCGCATGCGTGCGGCCACCACAGCGCGCGCCCGCGCTCGAACGCCGACCGCTGCTGCCGCGCCAGCACCCGGTAGCAGTAGGCGCGCGAGGTCGCGTCGCCGCGCGCGTCAAACTCCGCCGGCGCGTCGTCGCAGGCCAGCACCGCGATCTCCGGCGGCAGCAGCGCGTTGACCCGTCGGGGCTCCACCACCGGTCCGTCGTAGGAGGCGACCTGCGCGAGCGCGTGTACCCCCGCGTCGGTGCGACCGGCGACGTTGAGCGATACCGGCAGGCGGGCGATCGTGCCCAGCGCGCCCTCGAGCTCCTCCTGAAGCGTTCGCTTGCCCGGCTGGCGCGCCCAGCCCGAAAACGGCCCGCCGTCGTATTCGAGCGTCAGCCGCGGCGCGGCGGGCCTTCCACCATCCGGCGCACCGCCCACGAGCCCGCCGCGTGCCAGGCCAGCAGCACCGCCGTGGGCACCAGCGCCCAGGCGGGCCAGAAGTCGCCGGTGCTCCCTACCAGCGCCCAGATCACGATGAGCAAGACGTTGATGGCGACGAAGGTGGAGGCGTGCGCCCGCAGCAGCAGCCGGTCGGCGCGGTCGAGCCAGCTCCCCACCGCCGCCTTCTTCGACGGCCGCGGCAGGTCGGCGGTCATGGCCGCGAGCTGGCCGCGCGTGCGGCCCATGCGGACCGCGTCGAGCCGCGACTCGAGCTCGGTCAGCGTCAGCCGCCCGGCCACGTAGTGGCGCGCCAGCATGGAGGCGCAGCGCTCGCGATCGTCGTCCGAGGCGAGCAGGTCGCGGGACCAGCCCATGCGACAAGGATACGCTGCGCCCATGAGCGAGCTGGAAGAGCTCAAGGCACGCGTAACGGAGCTCGAGCGCCGCGTCGACCTCCTGTTCACCAAGACCGGCGCGATCGACATGGAGGAGCTCGGCCGCGACACGGACGCGCCCAGCCCCGAGGTGGTCGCGCTCGTCGAGGCGGGCAAGATCAAGCAGGCGGTCCGGCTCTACCGCGAGCAGACCGGCGCCGACCTGGCGCAGGCCATGGGCGCGATCGGCAGCCTGGGTCAGGACTAGTCGGCGCTCGAGGGCACCCGGGTGGGTAGCACCGCGCGTCCTCTCCGTGCACGGAGAGCGGCGCGCCCTCTCAGTGCAAGCTCAAGCGCCTTGGCCGTCAGCAGAACGGTCAGGAGGACCGCAAGGGCCATGAGCACGGGGGCGATCGGCAACGTCTTCGGGAGTGGGCTCTTGCCGTGCTCGGCGGCGTACCTGACGATCGCGCTGATGCCCATGAAGAACAGCTGCAGGGCCGCGATCATCACGAGCGCCAGCGCCGCGTTCCTCGTCACCAGCATCCACGCCGCGCGGGAGCTCCGTCCCCGCACCGTGCGCACGGCCTCGATCGGCACCGCAAGAAGCGCGGAAAGGACGAAGAACACACCGGCAAGCCCGGCTCCCGGTAGCCCTGCCGACATCGGCTAATGCCCCTTCTCGTAGACCCGAAACGGCCGGCGCAGCACGAGCTCGAGGAACGCGGCCTTGAGCATCATCACCGCGTTCGCGACGCGGAGTGGGAAGTAGGACGGAAAGCTCGCCAGCGCCTTGCCGAGCTCCCTACGCGGAAGCGCGGAGAGCAGCACCGGGATGAGGATCACCGGCGCGTCGAGCACGTAGGCAAACAGGAATGCCACATTGACGAGGATCGCGAGAAGCGGTATCGCGAACAGGTACCCGATCGACGCGATGATCGAGTCCCACAACGCCAGCGACACCATCGAGCGCAGGTAGCCGAGCCCCAGCACGCCCTGCCAGTGCAGCTGCACGTTCTGGATGAAGCCGTGCGACCAGCGGCGAAGCTGCTTGCGCATCAGGTCGAGGTTGTGCGGCTCGATCGGATAGCAGACGGCGTCGGGCATGAACCGCACCTTGGAGCCGCGCTGATAGAGCGTCCAAGTCAGGTCCATGTCCTCTGCCAGCGTGCGGTTCGACCACCCTCCGACCTCCCGCAGCTTGTCCGTGCGGTACAGCGAGAAGCACCCTGAGGAGATCAACGGCTTGCCGTACCCGTCCTGAATCCGCTTGTAGAAGCTGAACGCGAACATGTACTCGACGTACCGACCGCGCTCCCACACGCTGCGAATGTGGCGGGGGATGACCGATCCCGACGCGGCCGCGACCTCGGGATCGTCGAACGCCTTGGACATGCGCTCGATGGCGTCCGGGGCCAATGTCGTATCGGCATCCAGGGCCATGACGAACTCGGTGGCCACCAACGGAAGCGCGAACGTCTGCGCCCCGGCCTTCGAGCCCTTGTTCTTGGGCGGGCGGATCACCCAGGCGCCCGCTGCCTCCGCGACCGCCGCAGTCTCGTCGGTCGAGCAGTCGTCCACGACAATGATGTCGTACGGGGGGAGCGTCTGCCCTTGGAGCGAGCGGATCGTCTCGGCCACGCTCGGAGCCTCGTTGAACGCAGGGACGATCGCGGTCAGGGGGAGTGTGCGGGATGGCCGGGGTCGCGGGCTCATGGGGGTCGGCACCGTGCCGGGTCACCCAAGTCCCGTCACTCGTTCTTCTCCGGCGAGCGCGTGGGCGCCAACCGCGGGCGCGGGAGTCTAACCGCCCGAGGGTGGGCCGACAACCCGGTTGCAAAGCGCATATTTCCTGCACAGCACGGTGAATCCGGCTTGTGCATTCAGCGCGTACCCACCGGTCACGACGGCAGATCGGCAGTGCCGCATCACAGCCCGCCGGCGATCGGATGATGCTGTGTAGTTGACGCCTACACGAGCTCCAGCAACACCATCTCGGTGGCGTCGCTGGAGCGCGGCCCGAGCTTCAGGATCCGCGTGTAGCCGCCCGGGCGGTCGACGTAGCGCGGCGCGACCTCCTCGAACAGCTTGTAGACGACGAACTTGTCCTGCCCGAGCGCCGACAGCGCCTGCCGGCGCGCGTGCAGGTCGCCCCGCTTGGCGAGCGTGATCAGCTTCTCGACCTCGGGCTTGACCGCCTTGGCCTTGGCCTCGGTGGTCTGGATGCGCTCGTGGTCGATGACCTCCTTGCACAGGTTGCGCAGGAGGGCCTTGCGGTGCGAGGCGCTGCGCGAGAGCTTGTGCCGTTTGCGCTGGTGGCGCACCGACCTCAGTCCTCGCGCAGGTGCAGCCCGCGTGCGGCAAGCGTCTCGACGACCTCGTCGATCGACTTCTTGCCGAAGTTCGGGATCGCGTTGAGCTCGCCCTCGGACTTCGAGACCAGGTCGCCAACCGTCTGGATCCCCGCCCGCTTGAGGCAGTTGTAGGACCGCACGCCGAGCTCGAGCTCCTCGATGAGGATGTCGTCCATCGCGCTCGTCGGGCGCCCGGGCTGCGCCGTGGTGGCAATGCCGGGCTGCGCCGCATCGAGCCCCGCGGCCGCCCCGAGGGGCTGGCGCAGCTCCTCGATCCGGTCGGCGTCGGTGAAGATCGACAGGTGGGAGATGAGGATCTCCGCCGCCTCGCGCAGCGCGGCCTGCGGATCGATCGATCCGTCGGTCTCGATGTCGAGCGTGAGCTTGTCGAAGTCGGTGCGCTGGCCGACGCGAGCCTGCTCGACGGCGTAGGCCACGCGGCGGACGGGCGAGAAGATCGAGTCGATCGGGATCACGCCGATGGGCTGGTCCGGCGACTTGTTCTCCTCCGCCGGCCGGTAGCCGCGCCCGCGGCCGATGGTCAGGTAGAGCTCGAGCTTGGTCTTCTTCTCGAGGGTGGCGATATGCGCGTCCGGGTTGAGGATCTCGACGCCCGAGGGCAGGTCGATGTCCTTGGCCGTGACCTCACCCGGGCCGGTGACGACCAGCGGAGCCTCGATCTCGGTCGCGTCGGAGTGCATGCGGCACACCACGCCCTTGAGGTTGAGCACGATGTCGGTCACGTCCTCCTTGACGCCCTTGATCGTGGAGAACTCGTGGTGGACGCCCTCGATCCGCACGCTGGTCACCGCGGCGCCGGCGAGCGAGGACAGCAGCACCCTGCGCAGCGAGTTGCCGAACGTGTAGCCGAAGCCGCGGTCAAGCGGCTCGATGACGAACGAGCCGCGGTTCTCCTCCACGCTCTCGGTGGTTATGCGGGGGACTTGGAAATCGAGCATCGGGTCCTTCTCTCGGGTTCATGCGCCGCCGACCCGGCGGCGTTCCGGGGCGCCTTACTTGGAGTACAGCTCGACGATGAGCTGTTCCTGCACCGGGGCGGCGATCTCCCGGCGCTCGGGCTTGCGAAGCACCTTGGCGGTGAGGGCGTCGTGGTCGGCCTGCAGCCAGGCCGGAACCTGCGCGGTCAACTCGGTCGCGTCGCGGATGACCTTCTCCGCGTCCGTGCCCGACTTGACCGAGATCACGTCGCCGTCTCGCACTTGGCACGAGGGGATGTCCACGCGGCGGCCGTTCACGGACCAGTGCCCGTGACGGATGAGCTGGCGGGCCTGGCGGCGCGAGGCCGCGAAGCCGAGCCGCACGAGCACGTTGTCGAGGCGGCACTCGAGCATGCGCAGAAGGTTCTCGCCGGTGATGCCGGGCTGGCTGCTCGCGCGGTCGTAGTAGCCCGCGAACTGCTTCTCCTGCACGCCGTAGTAGCGCTTGGCCTTCTGCTTCTCGCGCAGCTGGACGCGGTACTCGCTCTGCTTCTGGCGGCCGCGGCCGTGCTCGCCGGGTGGGTAGGAGCGCCGCTCGACGCCGCACTTGTCGGTCAGGCAGCGCTCCCCCTTGAGGAAGAGCTTCTGGCCCTCACGGCGGCACTGCTTGCACACGGGTCCGGTGTAGCGGGCCATCAGTGGTGCCTCCTGTGATCCCATGCGCGCCAAGGCGTGTGCGGGGTTACGGGAGGTGCCACTAGACGCGCCTCCGCTTGCGGGGGCGACAGCCGTTGTGGGCCTGCGGGGTGACGTCCTTGACTCCGGTGACCTCGAGGCCGGCGGCCTGGAGCGAGCGGATCGCGGTCTCGCGGCCCGAGCCCGGGCCCTTCACGAAGACCTCGACCTTCTGTAGGCCCTGCTCCATGCCCTTGCGAGCGGCGGCGTCGGCCGTGACCTGCGCCGCGAACGGGGTCGACTTGCGCGAGCCCTTGAAGCCGGCGCCGCCGGCGGACTCCCACGCGATGACGTTGCCCTCGCGGTCGCTCAGGGAGACGATCGTGTTGTTGAACGACGTCTTGATGTGGGCCTGCCCCACCGGGATGTTCTTGCGGACGCGACGGCGGCCGCGCTGAGGACGCTTC
>DATBDE010000048.1:0-74246 GCA_036270095.1 Solirubrobacteraceae bacterium
GTAGAACTTCATCATCTCCTCGTTCTGGCGCTGCTTGTCGCCCTTGTACTTCGCCTGCAGCTCCTTGATCTTCGGAGAGAGCGTCTGCAGGCGACGCATGGACTTCATCTGCCGCAGCGTCAGCGGGAGGATGGCCGCGCGGACCACGACGGTGAGGGCGATGATCGAGACGCCCCACTGAAGCCCGACGCTGTCGTGGAAGAACGTCAGGACCGCCTCGAACACGTCGATCAGCGGCTGGAAGATGTTGGCGAAGACGGTCACGGTGCGCGGTGTGGCGCCGGGCGCGCGCCGAACAGGCGCTGCGCCTCGACGGGATCGAAGCCGCCGTGGCTGAACGGGTTGCAGCGCAGTACGCGCCACCCGGCCAGGACGAGCCCACGCAGTATGCCGTACCGCTGGATCGCCTGGATCGCGTACCTGGAGCAGCTGGGCTCGTACTTGCAGCGCGTTCCGAACAAGGGCGAGATGAACGCGTGCCAGGCCGCGATCGGGAAGATGGCGATCCGGCGGCCCAGCGTCACGCTGCGATCAGCTCCGCCAGCGCCGCCCGGAACCCGTCGAGCCCATCGCGCTCGCCCAGCGAGCGCGCCTCGGGTCGCGCCACGACCACGTAGTCGTGGCCTTCGGGCAGATCATCGGCCAGCGCCCAGAACGCGTCGCGCAGCAGCCGCTTGACCCGGTTGCGATCGACGGCGCCGCCGACCTTGCGCGAGACCGAGACGCCGAGGCGCGGAGCCTCGTCGCCGCCCCGCGGGAACGAGTAGAGCACGAAGAAGCGATTGCCCTGCGAGCGGCCCTGCCGATAGACGCGCTCGAACTCGGCCGCCCGCGAAAGCCGCCCGCGCCGCGCCCGCCGGGCCGCTTCGGCCATCGCGCTAGACGGTCAGCCGCTTGCGCCCTTTGGCCCGCCGACGCTTCACGACGAGCCGGCCCGCGCGGGTGCGCATGCGGGCACGGAAGCCGTGTGTGCGGGCGCGCTTGCGCTTCTTCGGCTGGTAGGTCCGCTTCACGAGAACGACCGAGTATAGGAGCCGCCCCGGCCCACTCGGCCCCCTCCGCAAAATGCGGCGAGGTCCGGTCCGCGCCCCCTGTCGACGGCGATATAAGCGAGGGCGCGTGCCCGAGGAGCTCACCCATGCCTGGTCGCGCGTCGTGGCCCAGCTGCGCCGCGAGGTCCCGGCGGGCCGGCCGCAGCGAATCCTCGACACGCTCGATCCCCGCGAGCTCGCCGGCGACACGCTCGTCGTCGCCGCTCCCGACGCCCACCGCGCCTACATCGCCGACCGCTTCGGCCGTGTGGTGCAAGCGTGCGCAGCGGCGGTCCTCGGGCCCGAGGTCACCGTGGAGATCGTCGCCGCGTCGGCCCAACGAGCCCCCGACGCCCGACGCCCGACACCCGACGCCCCGATCGTCGACTTCAACCCCAAGTACACCTTCGAGCAGTACGTGATCGGCGACGGCAACCGCCTCGCCCACGGCGCCGCCCTCGCCGTCGCCGAGCAGCCGGCCCAGGCCTACAACCCGCTTTTCGTCTACGGGCCGCCCGGCGTCGGCAAGACCCACCTCCTCCAGTCCGTCGGCAACTACCTGCGCGACTACGGGAGCGGGGTCGAGGTCCGCTACACCACCGTGGAGGCGTTCACCAACGCGTTCGTCCACGCACTACAATCCGGTGGAATTGACCGGTTCAAGGATGCGTACCGCTCCGCGGACGTCCTGCTGATCGACGACGTCCAGTTCCTACAGAGCAAGGCCCGTACCGAGGAGGAGTTCTTCCACACCTTCAACGCCCTCTACGAAGGCGGCGCGCAGCTCGTTCTGACCTCCGACCGCCTGCCGCGCGACCTCGACGCGCTCGAGGACCGGCTGCGCGAGCGCTTCGAGTGCGGGCTGGTCACCGACATCCGCCCGCCGGACCGCAGCACGCGCATCACCATCCTGCGCAAGCGCGTCGCTCACGACGGCGTCGACCTTGCCGACGACCAGGTCGTCCCCGTCATCGCCGACCGCATCGTCGACAACGTGCGCGTGCTCGAGGGTGCGCTCATCCGCGTCGTCGCCTACAGCTCGCTCACCGGCCGGCCGATCACCGGCGACCTGGCGGCCGAGGTCCTCGCCGGCCTCTACCCCGACCTCGTGCCCGCACGGCGGACCATCCGCGAGATCCAGCTCGCCACCTGCGAGGCCTTCGGGGTCGGGATCGACGAGCTCCTGTCGCCCAGCCGCGCCGCTCGTGTGGCCTGGCCCCGTCAGGTCGCCATGTACTTGTCGCGCGAGCTCACCGACCGCACCCTCCCCGCCATCGGCGACGCGTTCGGCGGCCGCGACCACAGCACCGTCCTGCACGCCGTCAAGCGCACCGGCCGGCGCATCGCCACCGACGCCGACGCCTACGAGACGGTGCGAGAGCTAACAGAGCGGTTACGCACATCAGAGCGGGCCGCGCAGTGACCGCCTCCGCTGACAGACTGGAGCGGTTGTCCACCGCTCGCATGTGGAGCACTTCCGCCGCATTCTCCGACGATCCGCACGGCTTTCCCACATCTCCACACTCCCTATGACGACTCTCCCTTTCTCTTTCTCCCTTTCCGATCCAGGTGATTGCCGATGAAGCTCGAGACTCCGCGCGAACCGCTCCTTGTCCAACTCGCCACCGTCAGCCGCGTCGCCTCGACGCGCTCGGCGGTGCAGGCGCTCTCCGGCGTCCAGCTCCAGGCCACCCAGGCCGGCGCCGAGCTGCGCGCCACCGACATGGAGGTGGGGCTGAGGGTCCCGGTCTCGACCGCCGAGGTCAGCCGCGACGGCACCGTCGTCCTCCCGGCGCGCCTGCTGCTCGACGTCATCCGCGCGCTGCCGGGCGAGCGCGTCACGCTCGAGCACCGGCCCAGCGAGCAGGACGTCGAGATCGTCTCGGCCTCGGCCACCTTCCATATCCGCACGCTGCGCGCCGACGACTTCCCGCCCTTCCCGGAGGCCGGCGGCGACGCCGTCGTCTCCGTCCCCGCCGGCGCCTTCGTCGACACGATCACGCGCGTCCAGCGCAGCGCCTCGCGCGACGAGACCCGCCCCATCCTCACCGGCATCCTCGTCACCGCGTCGGGCCAGGAGCTGCGCATGGTCGCCACCGACTCCTACCGCCTGTCGGTGAAGGAGACGCGGCTCGAGTCCGCCCTCGAGGGCTCGTTCGAGGCCAACGTCCCGGCGCGCGCCCTGGCCGAGCTGGCGCGCATCGTCGCCCAGCACGAGGGCGCGGGCGAGCTGCGCGTGAGCGTGGGCGCCAACCAGGTCGTCTTCGAGGTCGCCGGCGCCACGCTGTCCTCGCGCCTGATCGACGGCCAGTTCCCCAACTACAACCAGCTCCTGCCCGACAGCTACGAGCACGAGCTGCGCATCGATGTCTCCGAGCTCGCCGGCGTGGTCCGGCGCGTGTCGCTGCTGGCGCAGAAGAACGCGCCGCTGCGGCTCAGCTTCAACGAGGGCGAGGTCACCGTCTCGGCCCAGACGCCGGACATCGGCGAGGCCAAGGAGTCGCTGCCGGTGGCCTTCGGCGGCGAGGCGCTCGAGATCGGCTTCAACCCGCAGTTCCTCGGCGACGGCCTCGAGAGCGTGGAGACCGGCGAGGTGGTGCTGAAGCTCATCTCGCCCCTGCGCCCGGGGCTCATCGAGTCCGCCGACGGCAGCGGCTTCCTCTACCTGATCATGCCCATCCGGCTGAACGTCTGACCGGGCTGAACGTGTGACGGTCGAAGCTCTGACGCTGCGCGACTTCCGCAGCTACGAGCGTGCGGAGGTGGTCCTGGGGTCCGGGGTCACCGTCGTGTCGGGGCGCAACGGGGCAGGCAAGACCAACCTGCTCGAGGGGCTGTACTTCGGCTGCGTGGGACGCTCGTGCTGCACGTCGAACGAGCGCGAGGTCGTGCGCTTCGGCGCCCCGCTCACGCGGGTCGAGGTGCGGGCGCGCGACCGCCACGGGGACGCGCACGTGCTCGCCGTCGGCTTCGAGCCCGGCGCCGGCAAGAAGGTGCGCGTGGACGGCGCGCCGATGGAGCGACTCGCGGCTTCCCCCGTGCGGCCGCTGGTCGGCGTGTTCCTGCCCGACCGGCTCGAGCTGGTCAAGGGCGCCCCCGCCCTGCGCCGCGCCCACCTCGACCAGGTCGTCGCCGCGTTGTGGCCGGCGCGCGCCGGCACGCGCGGCGAGTACGCCCGCGCGCTGGCCCAGCGCAACGCCCTGCTCGGGCGCATCCGCGCCGGCGTTGCGTCGCGCGGCTCGTTGCCGGCCTGGGACGCCGAGCTCGCCCGTCACGGGGTGGCCCTCATGGCCGATCGTGGACAAGCTGTGGACAACCTGGCCGACCGCTTCGCCGAGCGCGCCCGCGACCTCGGCCTCGACGGCGCCGTGGGCCTGCGCTACCGCCCCCGCGCCAAGGCGACCGACGCGTCCGGCCTGGCCGCCGAGCTGGCCGAACGCGTCGACGCCGACCTCGACCGCGGCTTCACCGGCCACGGCCCCCACCGCGACGAGCTTGTGCTCGAGCACGACGGCCGCGAGCTGCGCGCCTACGGCTCGCAGGGCCAGCAGCGCTTGGCCCTGCTCGCGCTCCTCCTGGCCGAGCGCGAGGCGGTGGGCGAGGCGCGCGGCGGCCTGCCGCTGATGCTGCTCGACGACGTGATGAGCGAGCTCGACGCCGATCGCCGCCGCCGCCTCGTCGACCTCCTCCGCGCCGGCGGCCAGAGCGTGATCACCACCACCGACCTGGCCCACGTCCCGACGGCCGAGGCCGCCGACGTCGCCCGCCTGGCGATCGCCAACGGGGCCGTTCTCCAGGACGCCAAGGCGGCGTGAGGCGCGCTGCTCCCCGTCCGCTGTCGCACGCGATCGACGCGGCGGTGACCGATCTGGCGCCGCAGACGCCGCTGGCGCGCGTGCAATCGGTCTGGAGCGAGGCGGTGGGCGAGCGCAACGCCGCCCAGGGGACCCCCGTGCGCCTGGCCGCAGGCCGCCTGACCGTGTACTGCGAGCACTCCGGCTGGGCCGAGAATCTGCAGCTGCTCGGGCTCGAGATCGCGCGCCGCCTGAACGAGCGACTGGGCGACGAAGCGGTGCGGGAAATCCGTTGCACATCGCGCCGTCCGCGCGGCCTGTAAGCGCCGCCTCGCGGCTTCCACAAATCTCCGCGATTTGCAGGGAAATTATGGCCTGCTTAGGGCCGGTTCCGGGGGGTCTCCCTGCTATCCTTATGGCTACTAGCAGCGTAGGCCCCGACGTCTTGCTTCGACGGGAGCGCGTCGGGGCTTCGCACGTAGACGGAGGCGTATTGGTCGACAACCACGCAAAGAAGGAAAAGCCCACTTACGACGCCGCGGACATCACCGTCCTCGAGGGCCTCGAGGCAGTCCGCAAGCGCCCCGGCATGTACATCGGCTCGACCGGCGTCCGGGGCCTTCACCACCTCGTCTATGAGGTCGTCGACAACTCCGTCGACGAGGCGCTGGCCGGCGAGGCCGATCGCGTAGTGATCACCATCCATCCCGACAGCACGGTCACCGTGACCGACAACGGTCGCGGCATCCCCGTCGCGGTGATGGCGAAGGAGAAGCGCCCCGCGGCCGAGGTGGTCATGACCGTCCTGCACGCCGGGGGCAAGTTCGGCGATGGCGGCGGCTACAAGGTCTCGGGCGGGCTGCACGGCGTCGGCGTGTCGGTCGTCAACGCGCTGTCCGAGTGGCTCGAGCTGACCGTGTGGCGCGACGGCCACGAGTGGACGCAGCGCTACGAGCGCGGCATTCCCAAGACCGACCTGGTCAAGGGCGCCAAGACCGATCGCCATGGCACCTCCATCACCTTCATGGCCGACCTCGACATCTTCGAGGCGCTGGACTTCGATGGGTCGGTCCTCGAGCAGCGCTTCCGCGAGATGGCCTTCCTGACCAAGGGCCTGAGGGTCGAGTTCGTCGACGAGCGCGGCGAGGGCTTCCAGGCCACGTTCAAGTACGACGGCGGCATCCGCGACTTCGTGGCCTACCTGCACTCCACCGGCACGCGCGACCCGCTGCACAAGAAGATCGTCTACTTCGAGGACGACGGCGACGTCGGCGAGGTGGAGGTCGCGATGCAGTGGAACTCCTCCTACCAGGAGTCGCTGCTTTCGTTCGCCAACAACATCAACACCCACGAGGGCGGCTCGCACCTGAGCGGGTTCCGCAGCGCGCTGACCCGCACGATCAACGCGTACGCCCGCGAGAAGGGCCTGCTGAAGGAGAAGGAGGACAACCTCCAGGGCGAGGACGTGCGCGAGGGCCTGACCGCGATCATCTCGGTCAAGCTCGCCGACCCCCAGTTCGAGGGCCAGACGAAGACCAAGCTCGGCAACCCGCCGGTCGAGGGCTTCGTCCAGTCAGCGGTCAACCGCGGGCTCGGGGAGTTCCTCGAGGAGAACCCGGCGGAGGCGCGCACGATCATCAACAAGGCGGTCTCGGCCGCCCGCGCCCGCGAGGCGGCGCGCCAGGCCCGCGACCTCACGCGGCGCAAGTCGGCGCTCGAGAACACCAACCTCCCCGGCAAGCTCGCCGACTGCTCGGTGCGCGACCCCGCCCTGACCGAACTGTTCGTGGTCGAGGGCGACTCGGCCGGCGGATCGGCCAAGCAGGGCCGCGACCGCAACACGCAGGCGATCCTGCCCCTGCGCGGCAAGATCATCAACGCCGAGAAGAACCGCATCGACAAGGTCCTCTCCAACCAGGAGATCCAGGCCCTGATCACCGCGATCGGCACCGGGATCCGCGAGGAGTACGACCTCGGGCGGCTGCGCTACCACAAGATCATCGTCATGTGCGACGCCGACGTCGACGGCGCCCACATCCGCACGCTGGTCCTCACCTTCCTGTTCCGCGAGATGCCCGAGCTCGTCGACCAGGGCTACGTGTATCTGGCCAAGGCCCCGCTGTACCGGGCCAAGCAAGGCACGACCGAGCTCTTCATCGAGACCGACTCCGAGCTCGAGGACTTCCTCCTGCGCGACAAGCTGGAGAAGGTCGAGGTCCGCGACCGCGGCGGCAACCAGTTCAGGCTCACCGACGCACGCTGGCAGCGGTTCGTGCGCCAGCTCAAGCCCTATCAGGGCTGGGCGTCGGCGCTACGGGCGAAGTTCGGGCACGACGCGGTGCGGCTCGTCATGGAGTCCGAACTGCTCGACGCGGGCGTCACCGACGACCAGCAGGCGCTGGAGCTCCTCCGCGCCGAGACGACCGCGGGCGAGGCGTTCGAGACCTCGGTGCTGACCGAAGACCCGGCCGAGATCGTCGTGCGCCAGGTGGAGCGCAAGACCGGCGCGGCCGCGACCGTGCGCCTGCGCCGCGAGATGTTCTCCAACCCCGAGTACCGGTCCCTTGTCGGCGTCCACCGCGAGCTGAGCAAGCTCGCGGGCACGGCCCCGTTCACCGTCGCCTTCCGCAAGCGCGAGGAGGAGGCGCTGAGCTTCGAGGAGCTGCGCGCCGCCGTGCTCGACGTGGCCAAGGAGGGCGTCGACGTCCAGCGCTTCAAGGGCCTGGGCGAGATGAACCCCGACCAGCTCTTCGACACCACGATGGACCCGGCCACGCGCACGCTGCGCCAGGTGACCATCGAGGACGCGGCGGTGGCCGACGAGGTCTTCTCGATGCTCATGGGCGACAAGGTCGAGCCGCGTAGGGAGTTCATCGAGAAGTACGCCCGCGACGTCGAGAACCTCGACGTCTGATGGCCTCTGTCGACCAGCTCTCCGGCGGCAACATCGAGCCGCGCCTCCTCGAGGAGGAGATGCGCTCGTCGTACCTCGACTACGCGATGAGCGTGATCGTCGGGCGCGCGCTGCCCGACGTTCGCGACGGACTCAAGCCGGTCCACCGCCGGATCCTGCACGCGATGAACGAGAGCGGGTTGCAGCCCACGCGGCCCTACCGCAAGTCCGCCACCGTCGTCGGTGCCGTGATGGGCTCCTACCACCCGCATGGCGACGACCCGATCTATGACACGCTCGTGCGGCTGGCGCAGCCGTTCGCCCAGCGCTATCCGCTGGTCGACGGCCAGGGCAACTTCGGCTCGATCGACAACGACCCGGCGGCGGCCATGCGCTACACCGAGGCGCGGCTGGCGCGGCTGGCCACCGAGCTGCTGCGCGACATCGACTCGGACACGGTCGACTTCGGGCCGAACTTCGACGGCTCGCGGCTTGAGCCGCTCGTGCTGCCGGCGCGGTTCCCGAACCTGCTCGTCAACGGCTCGTCCGGCATCGCGGTCGGGATGGCGACGAACATCCCGCCCCACAACCTGCGCGAGACCATCGACGCGGTCCTCGCCTACATGGACAACCCGGCGATCGACACGGCCGGGCTCATGCGCCACATGAAGGGCCCTGACTTCCCCACCGGCGGCATCATCGTCGGCTGGCAGGGCATCCGCGACGCCTACGACACGGGCCGCGGGCGCATCCTCGTACGCGGGCGCGCCCACATCGAGCCGCTGCGCCAGGGCAAGGAGGCGATCATCGTCACCGAGATGCCCTACCAGGTGTCCAAGGGCGATGGCCGCAACGACGGCTCGGGCCTGGTCAAGAAGATCGCCGAGGTCGTCAACGACAAGAAGATCCCCGAGATCTCCGACCTGCGCGACGAGTCCGACAAGTCGGGCGTGCGCCTGGTGATCGAGCTCAAGCGCGACGCGATCCCCAAGGTCGTCCTCAACAAGCTCTACAAGCACACCTCCCTGCAGACGACGTTCGGCGTGAACATGGTTGCGCTCGTCGATGGGGTCCCGCGCACGCTGGGGCTGCGCGAGGTCATCCACCACTACGTCGACCACCAGCGCGACGTGATCGTCCGCCGTACCAAGGACGAGCTGCGCAAGCGCGAGGCGCGTGCGCACATCCTCGAGGGCCTGCTGATCGCGCTCGACAACCTCGACGAGGTCATCGAGCTGATCCGCTCCTCGGCCGACCCGGAGACGGCGCGCACCGGCCTGATGGGCCGCTTCTCGCTCTCCCTGGAGCAGGCCGAGGCCATCCTCGCCATGACCCTGCGCCGGCTGACCGCGCTGGAGGCGGGGCGGATCAAGGCCGAGCACCAGGAGGTCATGGAGCGGATCCAGGAGCTGCGCCGGCTCCTCGGCGACGAGAGCCTGATCATGGGGCTCATCCGCGAGGAGCTCGGCGAGATCCGCGAGGCCTACGGCGACGACCGCCGCACCGAGATCACGCACTCCGAGGACGACCTCGACATCGAGGACCTGATCGCCGACCAGCAGATGGTCATCACGATCACGAAGTCGGGCTACATCAAGTCGCTCCCACTGGCCACGTACCGGATGCAGCGCCGCGGCGGCAAGGGCGTGACCGGAATGGACATGAAGGAAGACGACTACATCGAGCACCTGTTCATCAGCTCGACGCACGACTACCTCCTGTTCTTCACCAACCGCGGCAAGGTCTACCGCTCCAAGGTCTACGAGCTGCCCGAGGCCTCGCGCACCGCCAAGGGCCGCGCGCTGGTCAACGTGCTGCCGCTGCGCGACGGCGAGCGCGTGCAGTCCGTCCAGGCCACGCGTGACTTCTCCGAGCACCGCTACCTCGTCTTCGCGACCCGCAAGGGCCAGATCAAGAAGACCGAGATGCAGGCGTACAACACGCCGATCAAGGCCGACGGGATCATCGCCATCAACATCCGCAACGACGACGAGCTCGTGGCCGTGCGCGGCACCTCGGGCGAGGAGGACATCATCATGGTCTCCCGCTCGGGCCAGGCGGCGAAGTTCTCCGAGCAGCAGGTCCGGCCGATGGGCCGCGACACCAGCGGCGTCCGCGGCATGAACGTGGGCCAAAAGGACAACTACGTGCTCGCCATGGACATCGCCCGCCACGACCAGGACCTGCTCGTGGTGACCGAGAACGGTTTCGGCAAGCGCACGGCGATGGACGACTATCCCCGCAAGGGCCGCGGCGCGATGGGCGTCAAGACCATCACCCTGACCGACCGCAAGGGTGTGCTGGCGGCGGCGCTCGCGGTCAAGGAGCACCAGGAGCTCGTCTTCATCTCCGAGAACGGCATGGTCCAGCGCACCTCGGTGCGGGGCATCAACCGGTACGGCCGGGCCTCGCAGGGCGTGCGCGTCATGAACGTCGCCGACGACGACCGCGCGAGCGCCGTGGCGCTGGTCATGGAGACCAACACGGACGCCGCCGCGCAGGTCGACGACGAGCCCGCGCCCGACGACGCATAGCCGTCTTCGAGGTTCGCTACATTGCTCGGACCAGAGAAAGGAGGTGGTCCGAACGTTGTCAAGTCTTTGCGGGACCCTGGAGGTGTCCGGCCGCTGACTTAGGTGGCTGGTCCGCGACAGCGGAATTCACACCGAGACACCAACCGGGCAGGTGCCGGGCTTTGTCCCTCCGGCCGCTCAGACCGCCTCCCCGGTGAAACCAGTCGCGATGTGAAAGAAGGGCGTCCCGAAGGTCGGGGCGCCCTTCGTCTTTCTCAGACCGTGCCCAGGCGCGCCGGGAGCCCTTCGAGCAGCGCGACCCACTCCTCGGGCAGTGCGCGCTCCCTGGCGCCCCGGACGAGGAGCTCGACGTACTCGAGCCTGGGCGCGAGCTCGCTCGGCTCCTTGCTGACGACCTCGTACGTGACGGCGGCGTGGCGGGCGCCGTCGTCGGTCGCCACCTCGACGGTGCGCCGGCGATAGCCGCCCTCGGCCGCGAACTCCTTGGCGTCCAGCGCGTCGAGGTCGGCCGCGGAGACCTCGTAGAGCGCGCCCCAGGTGGCGGCGCCGTCCGCCTCGACCACGTCGGCGGCGCCGGCCTTCCAGCGCGTCGAGCGGCGCAGGAACAGCAGCGCGAAGCCGTCCAGGCGCGCCGGCGCGACGAATTGGTGGTCGGCGCACCAGTACTCCATGATGTCGGACGCCATGTTCGACCCGTAGGCGAAGTACTTCGCTAGGCCGCTTCTGGGAGGTACTGCTTCCAGTTTTCCGGGATGGTGGGCGAGGCGACGTGGATGAAGACCTGCGGGCCCGGCATGCGCGGCTTGCGCACGGGGTGCATGCCGACCTGGCGCGGGAGGCTGTCGCCCTTGCGCCGGTTGCAGGGCGCGCACGAGGCGACGATGTTGTCCCACGTGGACGACCCGCCCTTGGAGCGCGGGACGACGTGGTCGACGGTGAGGCTCGAGCGCGATCCGCAGTACTGGCAGGTCCAGCCGTCGCGGGCGAACACGGCGCGCCGGGTGATCTTGCGCCGGTGCACGTCGCGCGGCACGTGCACGTAGGTGCGCAGGCGGATGACCGCGGGGCGCGTGAGCGTCATGCGCTCGGAGTGCAGCGCCCGGTCGGCCTGCTCGATCACGTCGGCCTTGTCCTTCAGCAGGAGGACGACCGCGCGCCGAACCGTGCACACGTTGATCGGCTCATACGACGCGTTGAGGACGAGCACACGGCCACGCTCCGATCCGCGCCGCTGGTGCTCTCCGGGCGGCGCGGACCCCACTGGGCCTGGTGGTACGACCGTGGCCATGAGACGCGCGCAAGTGTAGCTAGGCGGCGGGATACGAGCCCAGGACCTTGAGGGTGTCGACGTGGCTGCCGACCCCCTCGAGCGCGGCCGCCACGCCGGCGTCTTCGACCCCCCCTTCGCAGTCCAGAAAGAACATGTAGCGGCCCAGCCCGACCTTGCGCGGGCGCGACTCGATCTTGGTCAGGCTGACCTCGCGCTGGGCGAACTCGGTCAGGCAGCGAGCCAGCCAGCCGGGACGCTCGGAGCCCGCGCCCCAGAACACGACCGACGTCTTGGCCGGGCCGTCACCGGGGTGGCTTTCGCCGCGGGCGAGCCACACGAAGCGGGTCTCGTTGTCGTCGACGTCCTCGACGCCGGCGCGCAGCACGCGGCAGCCATAGAGCTCGGCCGACAGGCGCGTGCCCAGCGCCGCGGTGGGGCCGTCGCGCTCGGCCACCGTGCGTACGGCCTCGGCGGTCGAGTTGACCGCGACCACGCTGGCCTGAGGCAGCTCGGTGCGCAGGAAGCGGGCGCACTGCGCGTTGGCCTGCGGGTGGGAGAGCACGGTGGCGATCCGGTCGGTGTCGATGGCCCGGCGGGCGATCAGGCACTGGTGCACCGGGTGGACGAACTCGCCCACGATGGCCACGCCGTCGGTCTCGAGCGCGAGCGTGTCCAGGGTGACGTTGACCGACCCCTCGAGCGAGTTCTCCATCGGGACGAAGGCGCGGTCGACGCGGCCGTCGTCGACCGCCATGACCGTGTCGTAGACGGTGGCCAGCGAGACGAGCTCGAGCGCGTCGACGCCGGGCTGGGCGACGAGCGCCTCATGCGAGAAGGTGCCCTCGGGACCGAGGTAGCCGACGCGCGTCACGCGCGCTCGGCGGCCGGCTCCTGCCGAGGCGGGGGCTCGGCGAGGGCCAGCCGGACGGCCTCGGCCTCCTCGGGCGAGAGGTCGATCTCGCCGCGGCCGTTGTGCACCTGCTTGGCGTACAGGCGCGCCTGGTCGCGGTGGTGGATCGAGGACAGGACCACGCCGGAGCGGTGGGCGTCGAGCAGGGCGATCGAGGTCGACTGGCGCCCCGACATCTCGCCGTAGGCGTCGTAGCGCACGAGGGCCCGGTAGGCGATGGCGCCGTCGAGCCGGTGCTCGGCCACGTCCATGCGGTCGTGGAGCTTGGCCGCGACGTCGTCGACCCACTCGTGCAGGCCGCGGAACTGCTCGGTGATGTCGGCGGCATGGGTCACGAGGTCTCGCGCCCCGAGGTCGCCGAGCACCGCCCGCTGGGCGTTGCGCACGGTCCGCAGCCGTACCGCGAGCACGATCGCGAGGATGAGCGCGACGACGGCGACGCCCGCCGCAGCAAGCGCGACGATGCCCGTGGTGCCCGAGAGGTCGTCCACGGACGAGCAGGATACGAAGGATCCAGGCGATCACCATGCGGGTCCGGCACCGCCGACGCGCGGGGTGCAGCGCCCCTGCGACAGGTCGCCGAGGCCGCGAAGGTAAAGATTTGCCAGCTACTTCGTGAAGACGGCCGGGAACGACTGCGTGTTGTTGTCGACCTTCTTCTCGCCCGCCACCGGCTTGACCGTCGCCTTGATGGTCACCGGCTGGCCGGTCGGCGGCGCGGTGGTCAGCGCGAGCTCGGCCGAGCCCGACTGGCCCGCGGTCGTGTTGACCGTCTTCGTCAGGTTGATCGGTGCGCCGGCGCCGGTGATCGAGATCTGGATCTGGACGTTCTTCTCGTCGTTCTCGCCCGAGTTCGTGTAGTTGACGGTGAATGTCGGGGGCGGGCTCGACGGGATGCGGTTGGCCGAGTCGGCCGAGAGGTCGGTGCCGCCCACGCTGACCGAGTCCAGGCTGTGGCCGTGCACGCCCGGCGCCGCCTTGCCGGACGCGGTGGTGGTGCCGCCGGCGCCGCTCAGGCGCTGCGTGACGACGTTCTTGTCCAGCCAGCTCAGCGGGTCGCCCAGGAAGCGGCTCTGCGCGATGCGCTGGCCGCCGATGCCGTTGTCGTCCAGTGCCTTGGCGATCAGCGGCGCCACGCGCAGCGAGTAGATCACGTCGGAGGCGAGAAAGGCCTGCATCTGGCCGGTTATCTGCGCGATCGCGGGGCCGGAGCTGGAGGCCTGCTTGCTCAGCGCCGCCGGCAGCTCGGAGGCGATCTTGGTCAGGGCGTCGCGGCGCAGTTCGAGGGTGAGGATGAAGTCCTGCTGGGCCTGCTTCATCTCGTCGGGCACGTCGAGCTTCTTGGCCGCCTCGACCTGCTGCTCGGCGTCGCCGCGCAGGGCGTTGACCTGCACCTGCAGGTTCTGCGGGTTGCTCCCGCCCGTCGAGAGGTCCTTGAACAGCTGCGTGCCGGCCTGGTCGGACTGGGTGACGATCCGCCCCGAGTCCGTGTTGTAGCTCTTGAGCGCGTCCTCCTTCTGCGAGGAGAGGCAGCCCTGGATGAGGACGATGAGCAGGATGACGACGACCAGGCCGACGCCGCCGGCCACCAGCCGGCGGACGAAGACCCGTTGCTCCTCGGGCGTACGGCCGCTGCTGCGGCGTGGCCGCGTGGCGGTGCCGCCGCCCTCGCGGCTGGGCTCGTCACCCTCGTCGAAGAAGGACACGATCTTGCTCCTGGTACATGAACCCGCCGCCCCAGTATGGCGCTCGGTCTGGCTGTCATTCGCCGCCAACTGCAGGGAGCCTTCATGTCTCGTGGAATCCTGGCGGGGTGGATCCGACCGAGGTCCTTCCGACCGAACCCCTTCACACCGCCCCGGCGATGCAGCCGTCGGCCCTCGTCCTGGGCCGTTATCGGCTCGAGCAACGCCTGGGCGCGGGCGGCTTCGGCGTGGTCTGGCGCGCGCGCGACGAGCGGCTCGAGCGGCCGGTCGCGGTCAAGGTCATGCCCCACCGCAAGGGCATGGGCAAGCGAGCCGAGCGCGAGGCCCTGGCGGCCGCCCGCCTGAACCATCCCGCCATCGTCACCCTCTACGAGGCGGGCAGCGACGGCGACGCCGCCTACCTGGTCTCCGAGCTGGTCGAGGGCGAGGCGCTCGACGACCTGCTCGCCGCCGGCGCGCTGTCGGACCGCGACATCGCCCGCATCGGCGCCGCGCTGGCCGCCGCACTCGACCATGCCCATAGCCACGGCGTCATCCACCGCGACGTCAAGCCCGGCAACGTCATCGTCCCCAGCGCGCCCCACGGCGAGGCGTCCCTGGCCAAGCTCACCGACTTCGGCGTCGCCCGCCTGGTCGGCGACGACCCGCTCACGCGCACGAGCGACATCGTGGGCACGCTCGCCTACATGGCACCCGAGCAGGCCGAGGGCGAAGAGGTCGGGGCCGAGGCCGACCTGTACTCGCTCGGCCTCGTCGTCTACGAGGCGCTGACCGGGGTCAACCCGGTGCGCGGGGGCGGCCCGGCCGCGACCGCGCGACGCCTGGGCGAGCCGCTTCCGGCGATCCGAAGGGTGCGGCGGGATCTTCCTCGCGAGCTCGCCGGCGCCCTCGACCGCGCCGTGCGCCCGTACCCGGAGGAGCGCGGCTCGCTGCCCGAGCTCGGGGCGGTCCTGGCCGGGTCGGTGCGCGTGCTCGACGACGAGCCCGGCACCGTGGCCCCGAGCGTGTTCGAGGCCCCGCGCGTGTGGCGCGAGCCCAAGCCGCCGCCGGCGCCCGAGCGCGCCCCCGAGCGTCCGGTCCCCCCGCCGCCGTCGGGCACCGTCCCCTATCCGGCGGGCGCGCCTGCCGCGCCGCCGCCGCTCGCCGCGCCGCCCGGCTACGCCGCGTTGCCGCCGGGTGCCGCGCCCGGCGCCCCGTTCGCGCCCGAGCCCCCGCGGCGCCGCCGGCGCACCGTGCTCGAGCGCATCGTCGCCGCCGTGGGCGCGGCCGGCCTGACCGCGCTGGGCGCCGCCGCCTACCCCACGACGCTGCCGATCCCGATCGCAGCGCTGGCCGCCGGCATCGGCGTGGTCGTCTTCCTGCTCCCGCGACTGGGCTGGATGACCGCAGCGGTAGGGGCCGTCGGCGTGGCGGCCGCGCAGTCCGACGGCGCGGGTGTCGGCGTGGCCATCGTGCTCGCCGCCGCGCTGTTCCCGGTGCCGTTCCTGCTCTGGCGCGCCCCCGCGTGGTGGTCGGTGCCGGTGGTGGCGCCGCTGCTCGGACTGGTCTCGCTGGCGGGCGCGTTCCCCGCGCTGGCGGGCCAGGCCAGCACCGGCTGGCGCCGGGCGGTGGTCGGCGCGCTGGGCGCGTGGTGGCTCTTGCTGGCCGAGCCGCTGGCGGCCCGGACCCTCCTGCTCGGCCGCGCGCCCGGCGTGCGCCCGCACGGCGAGTGGGCGGGATCGGCGAGCGCCGTGGTCGAGCACGCGCTGCGCCCGCTGGCGACCTCCGGAGCGGTGGCGATCATCGCGCTGTGGGCGTTCGCCGCCTTCGTGCTGCCCTACCTGATCCGCGGGCGGGCCGGCATCGCCGCCGCCGCCGTAGGCGCCGCGGTGTGGGCGGTGGGGCTCGCCGGGGGCACGGCCCTGATCGCCAACGCCGTCCACACCCACGCCGGAACCTCGACCGCCGCGCTCCTCGGCGCCGCCCTGGCGGCCCCGCTGGCACTGGTCGCAACCGCGGCCCGAGCGCGGTCTCGCTCGCCGGACGTTTCGTAGCATGGCCGGGGGTCTAACCCCATGAGCGTGCTGAAGAGCCTGGAAAGCCGACTCGCCGGCCTCGTGGAGGGCACGTTCTCGCGCGCATTCCGCTCCGAGGTTCGCCCCGTCGAGATCGCGCGCAAACTCGCCCGCGAGATGGAGGAGCACAAGTCGATCTCCGTCTCGCGGGTATACGTGCCCAACGAGTACGCCGTGTACCTGTCGCCACAGGACCGCGAACGGTTCGAGGGCTACGAGGAGGCGTTGACCAAGGAGCTGGCGGGCTACCTGCTCGAGCACGCCCGCTCCGAGCGCTTCGCCCTCGTCTCGCGGCCTGTCGTGGAGTTCCGCACCGATGAGCGCCTCAACCTTGGAGAATTCGGCATCCAGGCCCGCCTCGTCCAGCCTCCCGAGAAGGAGGAGGTCGCGCCGCGCCAGGCCGAGCGCGGCAACACCATGATCTACTCGACCGCGGGCCGCGTCCGCGAGCCGCTGGAGGAGCGCACGGTGGCCCCGGAGCCGCGCCAGGGCACGCTGTTGCTCAACGGCCGGCGCATCGTGCTCGGGCCGGGGGGCGTGACGCTCGGGCGCTCGCGCGACTGCGAGATCGTCCTCGACGACGCCAACGTCTCGCGCAAGCACGCCGCGGTGCAGCCGCACGCCGCGTCCACCTACGGGTGGGCGGTGGCCGACCTCGGCTCGACCAACGGAACCAAGCTCAACGGCCGCCGCGTGGACGAGCCCACGCCCCTCGAGCCCGGCGACCGCATCGAGGTTGGGACCACGGAGCTTCGCTTCGAGCTGGAGTGACCGTGGCCGTCCTCGAGCCGGTCTCCGTCGGACTCAAGTTCGCCTTCTTGGTGGTGCTCTACCTGTTCCTGCTCTGGGTCGTGCGCTCGTCGCTGAAGGACCTGCGCCGCGACCCGCGCGCGCAGGCTGCGCAGAGCCGGCCCGCGCCCTCGGACGCCACCGCGCTGCACTCGGCCGCGGAAGGACTCGGCCCCGGGCGGATCGAAGAGACCGAGGCGCTGCTCCGCGTCGAGCAGGCACCCGGGCTCGAGTCCGGCGCGGCCTTCGACCTCGTCGGCGGCGCCGTGCTGGGGCGTGGCGACGCGGTCGACATCCACCTGGAGGATCCTTTCGCCTCGACCCATCACGCCCGCATCTCGTGGGAAGGGTCGACGGTCATGATCGAGGACCTGGGGTCCACCAACGGCACCTACCTGAACGGCGACCCGCTCGACGGCCCGGCGCCCCTGCACGTGGGCGACCGGATCCGCATCGGCGACAGCGAGTTCTCCCTGGCCACCTAGATGCTTCGCGTCGCCGACTACTTCGCCGACTCCGACACCGGGCGCGCCCGCCGGGCCAACGAGGACGCCTTCTACGCGCACGCGCCGGTGTTCGCGGTGGCCGATGGGATGGGTGGCGCGCAGGCAGGCGAGGTGGCGTCGCGCACCGTGGTTGACCGCTTGCGGCGCGGACTGCCCGACGGCGGCTCGCCCGAGGAGCGCCTGGCGCTGCTGGCCGAGGAGGCCAACGACCTCATCCACCGCAAGGCGGCCGAGGACGAGCAGCGTGCCGGCATGGGCACGACGCTGACCGCGGCCTACGTGGACGAGGATGCGGTGTCGTTTGGCCACGTGGGCGACTCGCGCGCCTACCTGTTCCGCGACGACAAGCTGCAGCAGCTCACCAACGACCACTCGCTCGTGGGCGAGATGGTCCGCCGCGGCAAGCTCACCGCCGAGCAGGCCGAGGAGCACCCGCAGCGCTCGATCATCACCCGCGCGCTCGGCCCCGAGCCCGTGGTCGAGGTCGACCACATGACGACGTTCGCGCGCGACGGCGACCTGTTCCTGCTCTGCTCGGACGGGCTGACGTCGATGATCGGCGACGACGCGATCGAGCGGGTCCTGCGCGCGGGTCCCGACCTGGCGACCGCCGGCCACGCCCTCATCGACGCCGCCAACGCTGCGGGCGGGCGCGACAACATCACGGTGATCCTGTTCCGGGTCGAGGACGTCGGTGGTCGCCGCCAGACCGACCAGGCCACGGTCGTGGGCGAGGACGCACCGCGGGCCGAGGACGTGCGCGCCGCCGCCGCCGCCCAGGAGACCACCGCCACTGCCACGGTCGCCCCGCCGGAGACCACGACGCAGCCGGCGTCGCGGGCGCCCAAGCAGCCACTCCCGCCCGGGGCCACCGCCCCGCCCCAGCGCCGGCGCAGGCGGCGGCTCCCGTTCGCGCTCGTGGCCGTCGTCGCCGTCGTCGCCGTCCTCCTCGTGGCCGGGTACTTGGCCAGTCGCGCCGTGTTCTTCGTCGGAACGGATTCCGACGGCGTCGTGACGATCTACCAAGGCCTCCCCTACGAGCTGCCCTTCGGGCTCAAGCTCTACGAGCGCTACTACAGCTCCGGCGTGGTGGCGGCGCAGGTGCCGAACAGCCGCCGGCGTACGCTGCTGGACAACGAGCTGCGCTCGCGCAGCGATGCCACCGACCTGGTGCGCCAGCTCGAAACCGGGCAGCTTCGATGAGCGCCCGCAACCGGGAGTTGTTCGGCCTGATCCCGGCCGCGCTGCTGCTGACCGGCGGCTTCGCCGCCGTGTTCATCCAGCAGCAGAACGTGCTGAGCGACGTCTCGCTCACCTACGGCGCGATCTTCCTCGGCCTGTGCCTGGCGGCGCACGTCTTCCTGCGCTTCACGCTGCCCAACGCGGACCCCTACCTGTTCCCGCTCGTCGCGCTGCTGGCTTGCTTCGGGCTCGTCGTCATCTACCGCATCGACGACACGCTCGCGCGCGAGCAGGCGCAGTGGTTCGTGGTCGGGCTGATCGCGTTCGCGGCGGTGATCCTGTTCCTGCGCGACTACCGCGTGCTCGAGCGGTACCGCTACACGATCGCCTTCATCGGGCTGGGGCTGCTGGTGCTGCCGCGCCTGCCCGGCATCGGCGCGCAGGTCAACGGCGCCTACCTGGGCATCAAGATCGGGCCGGTCACCTTCCAGCCCGCCGAGCTGGCGAAGATCTGCTTGGTCATCTTCGTGGCCTCCTACCTGCGCGACACGCGCCAGGTGCTCGTGCTCGGGGCGCGCCGGTTCATGGGCGTGACCATCCCGCCGCTCAAGCACTTCGGGCCGCTGCTGGTCATCTGGGGCGCGTCGATGCTCATGCTCGTCCTCATCCGCGACCTGGGCTCGTCGCTGATGTTCTTCGGCGGCTTCCTGGCCATGCTCTACGTGGCCACCAACCGGGTCTCGTTCGTGCTCGTGGGTCTGATCCTGTTCGCGCTGGGGGCGTGGTTCCTGGGCAGCCACATCGGCCACGTGCACGACCGTGTGGAGACCTGGCTGGACCCGTTCCGGACCACGCTCTACAACAAGCCCGGCGGCAGCTACCAGATTGCACAGTCTCTGTTCGCCCAGGCCGACGGGGGGCTGATCGGCACCGGCTTCGGGCAGGCCTTGCTCAGCCTGCCCAACGGCACGCCGATCCTGCCCGCCGCGCACACCGACCTCATCTACGCGGTCATCACGAACGAGCTCGGGCTCGCAGGCGCTTGCGGCGTGCTGCTCGTCTACCTGCTCTTCACCGAGCGCGGGTTCAAGATCGCGACGCTCGCGCGCGACTCGTTCTCCAGCCTGCTGGCGACCGGCCTGACCGCGGTGCTCGCGCTGCAGGTCTTCGTGATCGTGGGCGGAGTGACGAAGGTGATCCCGCTGACCGGCGTGACCTTGCCGTTCGTCTCCTATGGCGGCTCGTCCATCGTGGCCAACTTCATCCTGCTCGCGCTGCTGCTGCAGATCTCGGACCGCGCGCGGAGGGACCGGGCAGCCGGATGATTCACGCGGCCTCCATCAGGCGAGCCCGGATGGCGAGCGGAGGCATCGCGTGAACACGCCGATCACCCGCCTGTTCGGGCTCGTCGTGTTGCTGTTCGCAGTCCTCGTGTTCGCGACCTCGTGGTGGACCGAGTTCGGCGCGCAGCGCCTGCGCGACAACCCGCTCAACCGGCGCCAGCTGCTCGAGGACGCCAAGGTCAAACGCGGGCGGATCCTCGCCGACGACGGCTCCGTCCTCGCGCGCTCGGTCAAGGCGCAGGGCGACACCTACACCCGCATCTACCCCTCGAACAGCTTCAGCCACGAGGTCGGCTACTCGTTCACCACCCTCGGGCGCGCCGGCCTGGAGGAGTCGCGCAACCCGGCGCTGACCGGCCAGGGCGGCGAGGTCGACACGCTCATCGACCAGCTCTCGGGGCGCAAGAAGGCCGGCGACGACGTGGTGACCAACCTCGACCCGGCGGCGCAGAAGGTGGCGCTGGAGCAGCTCGCGGGGCGCAAGGGCTCGGTGGTGGCGATGGAGCCCGGGACCGGCAAGGTGCGGGTCATGGCCTCGGTGCCGGGCTTCGACCAGAACCAGGTGCCCAAGCACTTCAAGCAGCTCAACCGGGACACGGACGCGCCGCTGCTGAACCGCTCGACCCAGGCCGGCTACCCGCCCGGCTCGACCTTCAAGGTGATCACCGCCACAGCGGCGCTCGACAGCGGCAAGTTCACTCAGGACTCAACCCTGAACGGCGACTCCGGGGTAGAGATCTCCGGCGTGCCGCTGGCCAACGACGGCGGGGAGGACTTCGGCCCGATCAACATGACCGACGCGCTCACGCACTCGGTCAACACGTACTGGGCGCAGATCGGCGAGAAGCTCGGCAAGGCGACCATGGCCAAGTACATGAACCTCTACGGCTTCGACCGCAAGCCGCCACTTGACTATCCGAACCCACAGAAGCGCGCGTCGGGTGAATACTCCAAGCGGGGGCGGTTGCTCCCCCCGACCTCGAATCAGGTGGACGTTGGACGCATGGCCATCGGCCAGGACAAGCTCGCGGTCACGCCGCTGCAGATGGCGGAGGTCGCCGCGACCATCGCCAACGGCGGCGTGCGGGTCAAGCCGCGCCTGACCAGCAAGGTCGTCGACCCGGACGGGCGCACGACGCAGCGCATCAACCCGCAGGACGTGACGCGGGTGATGAAAAAGTCGACAGCGGTGCAGCTGGCGCAGATGATGAGCAAGGTCGTCCAGGAAGGCACCGGCACGGCGGCCGCGCTTGAAGGCATCGACGTGGCCGGTAAGACGGGAACGGCCGAGATCGACGTCGCCAACAACATCACCCAACCCTGGTTCATCGCCTTCGCCCCGGCGAAGAACCCGCGCATCGCGATCGCGGCCACGGTGGAGCGGTCGCAGGGCGGCTTCGGCGGCACCGTCGCGGCGCCGATCGCGAAGGCCGTGATGGAGCAGCTCCTGCAGGGGGGCTCTCAACAGTGACCGACCCGCGCCTACGCGAGGCGATGGGCGAGCACGACGACGAGCTGATCGATGGGCGCTACCGGTTGCTGCACCGCGTCGGGTCGGGCGGCATGGCCGACGTGTGGTGCGCCGAGGACATTCAGCTGGGGCGGCGGGTGGCGCTCAAGCTCCTGCACCGCCGCTTCGCCGAGGACCCCGAGTTCGTGGAGCGCTTCAAGCGCGAGGCCTCCAGCGCCGCCTCGCTCACCCATCCCAACGTCGTCTCGGTCTTCGATCGCGGCGAGTGGGAGGGCACCTACTACATCGCGATGGAGTACTTGGACGGGCGGCCGCTGAAGCAGATCATCCGCGAGGAGGCCCCGCTCGACCTGCTGTACGCGATCGACATGACGATCCAGATCCTGCGCGCCGGCCGTTTCGCCCACCAGCGCGGCGTCGTGCACCGCGACATCAAGCCCCACAACGTCATCGTCGACGCCGAGGGCCGGGCCAAGGTCACCGACTTCGGGATCGCCCGCGCCGGCGCGTCGGACATGACCGAGACCGGGTCGATCATGGGCACGGCCCAGTACCTGCCGCCCGAGCAGGCCCAGGGCCTCGCGGTCTCGCCGCAGTCCGACCTCTACGCGATCGGGATCGTCCTCTACGAGATGCTCACCGGCCGGGTGCCGTTCGACGGCGAGAGCGCCGTGACCATCGCGCTCAAGCAGGTGTCGGAGGCGCCGCTGCCGCCCTCGGCCTGGAACCCGGCGGTGCCGCCCGAGCTCGACGCGATCGTGCTGCGCGCGCTCGAGAAGGACCCGGCGGCTCGGTTCACCAGCGCCGACGAGTTCATCGCGGCGCTGCAGGCGGCTGCGGACCGGATCGCGAGCGGCGCGGCGCTGGGCCCGGGGACGGTGGCCTTCGGCGCGGTCGGGTCCGCCATCGCGCCGCCGCCGGCCGACGGCACCGGCTACGTGCCGCCCCAAGACGGCCAGCCCGGCGACCCGGAGGACGGGCGCAAGCCCAAGCGCTGGCCCTGGATCGTGGCCTCGATCGCGCTGCTGTGCATCGCCGCCGGCCTGATCTGGTTCGCGGCCGACGGCGGCTTTGACTCCAGCAAGCCCCAGGTGGTCGTGCCCAAGGTCGTCGGGCTGCAGGCGACCACGGCCCAGACCGTGCTGACACGCGCGGGCTTCCGCGCCGACATCCAGCGCTTCGTCAACAGCGCGCCGCCCGACCAGGTCTTCGGCCAGGACCCGGGCGCCGGGGTGAAGGCCGACAAGGGCGCGATCGTCACGGTGCGGGTCTCGGAGGGTCCGGCGCAGAAGGTGGTGCCCGACGTCAACGACGACTCCGAGAAGGACGCCAAGAAGGCCCTCAAGCAGGAGGGCTTCAAGGTCAAGACGACCAAGCAGTTCTCCCAGACCGTGCCCGACGGCTCGGTGATCCGGACCATCCCCGGCGCGGGCGAGAAGGCCGACGCCGGCTCCGAGGTCACCCTCGTGGTCTCCAAGGGCACGCAGCCGGTGGCGGTGCCCAACGTGGTCGGGCAGTCGCGCGACTCAGCCACCTCGACCCTGCAGGGCCAGGGCTTCGCCGTCGACGTCACCGAGCAGGAGTCCACCGACACCACCGCCGGAAACGTGATCAGCCAGAACCCGACCTCGGGGACGTCGGCGGGCAAGGGCTCGACCGTGACCATCACCGTGGCCAAGGCGCCGCCGCAGGCCGACGTGCCCGACGTGACCGGGCAGCGCCGCGGTCCCGCGACCTCGCAGCTGCGCGCGGCCGGGTTCAAGGTCGCCGTCAACGAGGAGCCGGTGCAGGACGACACCCAGGACGGGACCGTGGTCTCCCAGGACCCAGGCGCCGGCAAGGCTGCCCAGGGGGCGACGGTGACCATCACCATCGGCCGCTTCCAGACCCAGACGGGGCCCAACGGCTAGCCCGCATGCGCGCCGCGGTGGTGATGGGCGGGCGCTCGTCCGAGCACGAGATCTCGATCGCCTCGGGCCAGTCGGTGGCGGCCGGGCTGCGCGCAAACGGCCATGAGGTCGTCGAGGTCGAGATCGACCGCGACGGCGTGTGGCGGGCCGGCGGTGACGAGGTCGCGGTGCGGCCGGCGCGCGGGCTCCTGGACTGCGACGTGGTCTTCCCGGTCTTGCACGGGCCGTTCGGTGAGGACGGCACCGTCCAGGGGCTGCTCGAGTGCCTGGACGTGCCCTACACCGGCTCCGATGTCGCCGCCAGCGCCCTGTGCATGGACAAGGTGCGCTTCAAAGACGCCATGGCCCACGCCGGGCTGCCCCAGGTCGCCTACGTGGGCGTCAACCAGGCCACGCGGGCCGAGGATGTCGCCGGCATCGCCGCGCTCGGCTTCCCGTGCTGGGTCAAGCCGGCGCGGCTGGGCTCGTCGGTGGGGATCGTGCGGGTGGAGACGCCCGAGGGGATCGAGCCGGCGCTCGACGCCGCCTTCGCGCACGACCCGCGGGCGATCGTCGAGGCCAGCGCGCCCGGGCGCGAGATCGAGTGCTCGATCCTGGGCCCTACCGACGCGCCCGAGGCCAGCCTGGCGGGCGAGATCCTGCTCGGCGGCGGCGAGGACGCCTGGTACGACTACGAGGCCAAGTACACGCCCGGCGGCATGGAGCTCGTCGTGCCGGCGCGGATCTCGGCCGCGGCCATCGAGCGCGTGCAGGCGCTGGCGCGCCGGGCGTTCGCCCTGGCCGGCTGCAGCGGCTTTGCGCGCGTCGACTTCTTCGTCGATGGCGAGGAGGTCAAGCTCAACGAGCTCAACACGATCCCCGGGTTCACGGAGACCAGCGTTTTCGGGAAGCTGTGGGACGCCTCCGGCGTGTCGTATGCGGAGGTGCTCGAGCGTCTGGCCCGCTACGCCTCCGACCGGCGCGAGCAGGAGCACGCCTACCGCTTCTGAGCTAGGACCCGTTCCGGTAGAGCGAGAGCTCGGAGACCTGCACGTGCTGCTGCTTGGGCGGCAGCGACGTGATCCAGAGCATGTAGTAGCGGTAGCGCTTGCCCCGGGTGCTGAACAGCCAGCGCTCCTTGGAGCCGCCGACGCTCCTGTTGGGGGCGAGCTGCGTCCAGCCCTTCAGGTTGCCGGGCCGGCCGCCGTTCGCGCCGTAGATCGAGGCCGCCCAGCCGCCGTGCGGCGTCGTGGCCTGCATGGCCGCCGCGGCCACGCCCGGGTTGGCGTCGACGTAGATGCCCACGCCGGGCTTGTTCATGGTCCCGCCCTGGTAGCTCTCGGTCGACCACGTCGTGGTCTTGTCGCGGTCGACGGCGAACGCGACCTGGTCGGAGTGCTCGACGCCGTCGCCCGGCGGCGGGTCGAAGGCGTGGGCGGAGTCGTCGGCCAGCGAGATCGGCTGCAGGCCCGGCGTCGGCGCCTCGGCCGGCGGCGGCCCGGTTCCGCGCTCGGTGTTCTGGCCCAGGCCGAACAGGATCACCGCGACGACGGCGGCGACGGCCAGCAGGGCGGCCACGAACAGCCAGGCCGGGTGGCGCAGGCGCAGCGGCAGGCGGCGGCGCTTGGGCTCGGGCAGCGTGCGCAGGACGCTCGTGGCCTCGGCCGTGGCCTGGCCGGCGCGGGCGGTCTCGACCGTGAGGGCATCCTCGAGGTCGATGTCGACCTCGTGCGCGGTCTGGTAGCGGCGCCCCAGGTCCTTGGCCGTGAGCCGCTCGACGATGGCCGCCGTCTGGGCCGAGGCCTGCGGGCGGCGCGCCTGTACGTCGGGGACGGCCTCGCGTACGTGCTTCATGGCCACGGCGACCTGGTTCTCGCCCCGGAACGGGACCTCGCCGGTGAGCATCTCGTAGAGCACGATCCCCAACGAGTAGAGGTCGGACTGGCCGGTGACCGCGTGGCCCAGGGCCTGCTCGGGCGAGACGTAGTCGGTGGTCCCGAGCACGCGCCCGTCGGCGGTCAGGCCCTCCTCCTCGAGCGAGCGGGCGATGCCGAAGTCGGTGACCTTGGCCGCGCCCTCGGGGTCGATGAGCACGTTCTGGGGCTTGACGTCCCGGTGCACGATCAGGGCGGCGTGGGCGGCGCCGAGCGCGCGCGAGATCTCGACCGCGTACGCCAGCGACTCGTCGATGGGCAGGCGGCCACAGCGGCGGATGCGGTCCTTCAGCGTCTCCCCGCGGACGTACTCGAGGACGATATAGGGGCGCCCCTCGTCCTCGCCGGCGTCGATCACGCCGACGATGTGCGGGTGCGAGAGCTGGGCCACCGCCCGGGCTTCGCGGCGGAAGCGCTCGAGCTGGTCGGAGTCGGTCGCGATCTCGCGGTGCATGAGCTTGATCGCGACGTCGCGCTCGAGGGTCCCGTCGACGGCCCGGTAGACCGTCGACATGCCGCCAGCGCCGATCAGGGCCTCCAGCCGGTAGCGGCCGTCGAGTTCGGTGCCAACGAGGGTGCTCATGCCTACGCGCCGTTCGTATTGTGCCGCCCGTGCCACAAGTCCGTGCGAGCTTTTACACCGATCCGGGGGATCCGTGGTCGTGGGCGCTGGAGCCATCCGTGCGGCGCATGCAGGTGGAATTCGGCGCCACGGTGGCGATCACCTACGTGATGGGTGGACTCGCGCGCGAGATCACCGACCCCGTCGGGGCCGCTCGGACGTGGCTCGAGGCGGGTGAGCGGTCAGGCATGCCGGTCGATCCGCGCCTGTGGCTGGATGGTCCACCGGCTTCCACCTACCCCGCCTGCCTGGCCGTCGAAGCGGCCTCTGAGCAGGGTGATCCCGCGCGCTACGTGCGCCGCCTGCGCGAGGGCTTCGCGCTGCGCGGGCGCAAGCTCGACACGACCGAGGCCCTGGTCGAGGAGGCGCGGGCCACGCCGGGCCTGGACGTCGAGCGGTTCCGCATCGACCTGGCGTCCAACGCGATCGTGGAGCTGTTCGGCTCCGACCTCGAGCGGCTGCGCGCCAAGGAGCTCGCCGTGCCGGCGATCGAGCTCGGAGACGTCGTGCTGGAGGGGTTCGTGCCCTACGAGGTCCTGCGCGAGGCGGCGCTGCGCGCCGGGGCCGAGCCCGACGGCGCGGCCCCGCCGCCGGTCGAGTACGCACTGCGCCGCTTCGGGACGATGGCGGCCGCCGAGGTGGCGGCCGTGTGCTCGCTGCCCGGGCCCCGCGCCCCAGCCGAGCTGTGGGCGCTGGCCGCCGAGTGGCGCGCCCGCGAGGACCACGGGCTGTTCGCGCCGGTCTAGCGGTAGCGCAGGCCCAGCGGCGGGACGGTCACCGTTCCCGGCGCGTCGACCACCCGGCCGATGGCGCGCGTGCCCGGGTGGCGAGCGCCCAGCAGCGCGGCCGCGGCGTCGGCGTGCGCCTCGGGCACGACGACCACGAACCCGCAGCCCATGTTGAAGACGTCGTACATATCCGCGGAAGGCACGTCGCCGGTGCGCGCGATGAGGTCGAACACCGGCGGCACCGGCAGCGGGTCGGTGAGCTCATAGCCCACCCGCGCGTGCAGGCGCAACAGATTGCGCAGGCCGTCACCGGTGATGTGGGCCAGGCCGAGGACGGGGACGTCGGAGCGCAGGAGCTCGAGCGCCGCGCGCACGTAGATCACCGTCGGCTCGAGCAGGACGTCGGCGATGGTGGCGCCGCCGAGCGCGGGCGGCCGGTCGTCGAGGCCGTAGGCGCCGAGCAGCACCCGCCGGGCCAGGGTCAGGCCGTTGGCGTGCACGCCGCTGGAGGGCAGCCCGACCAGGACGTCGCCCGGCGCCGCGCGCTCGCCGGTGACCATGGCGTCGAGGCCGACGAGGCCCACGCAGGCGCCGGTGAGGTCGAAGCCGTGCGGCGACGGGTGGCCGCGGATGAGCTCGGGGAGCTGGGCCAGCTCGCCGCCGGGGATCTCGACCCCGGCCGCCTCCGCCCCCGCCTTGAGCCCGATGGCGATGTCCCGCAGCACGTCGGGGTCGGCGCGCTCGACGGCCAGGTAGTCGAGCACGGCGATCGGCTCGGCCCCCACGCAGACGATGTCGTTGACGTTCATGGCGATGCAGTCGATCCCGATCGTGCCGTAGCGGCCCGCCTGCTCGGCCACGATCACCTTGGACCCCACCCCGTCCGCGGACAGCGCCAGCCCGAGGTTGGGCGCGATCTCCAGCACCGCCGCGTAGTGCCCCGAGGCCAGGCGCGAGCGGCTCGGACGCCCGAGGTCGAGCGTGCGCAGCACCCCGACGAGGGCGTCGATGGCGCGGGCCGACTCGGAGGTGTCGACGCCGGAGTCCGCGTAGGCGTCGGTCATCGCGCGGGACTCTAGGGGCGACGGCGGCGCGACGGCCTCTTGCAATCACGAAACGGTACGGTACAGTTTCGCGACGATGACTACCGGCGACCAACCCCGACAGGCCGCCATCGACGCCACGCTCGACCTCATCGCCGAGCGCGGCGTGCCCGGCCTGACCACCGACGCGGTGGCCGAGCGCGCCGGCATCAGCAAGGCGACGATGTACCGCCGCTGGCGCTCCAAGGAGGAGCTCATGCTCGACGCCGTGGCCTCGCTCGTGGGCGAGATCGCGGTGCCCGACACCGCCTCGTTTGCAGGCGACGTGCGCGCGCTGCTGCGCAACGCGGTCAAGCTCTACGCCGACGACCGTCCGAGCCAGCTCTTCCCGCACCTCGTGGGGGAGATGGCGCGCAACCCGGCGCTGGCCGACGCCGTGCGCTCGGGTTTCCTGGCCCAGCGGCGCAGCGCGCTGTGCGCGATCGTCGAGCGCGCCCGCGCGCGCGGCGAGCTGCGGCCCGAGGTCGACACCGAGCTGTGCCTCGACCTCTTCGCGGGCGTCATCTACTACCGCTTCCTGATCACCGGCGGGCCGCTCACGCGGCGCGTCGCCGACGACCTCGCCGACGTGATCGTGCGGGGCGTAGCCACCTAGGAGGGCACGATGCGCATCCACCCGATCCAGACCGGGACCGTCGCCGTCAAGGAGCGCCAGCGGGCGGGCAAGGGGCCGGGGCCGGCGCGGCTCCTTGCGACGCTGGCCGACCGGGACTTCACCGAGCCGCTGCCGATCCTGGCCTGGCTCGTCGAGCACCCCGACGGGCTCATCCTCGTCGACAGCGGCGAGACCGCGCGGGTGATGGAGCCGGGCTACTTCCCGGGCTGGAACCCGTACTTCAAGCGCAGCGTGCGCATGGCGGTCCAGCCCGAGGACGAGATCGGCCCGCAGCTGCGGGAGCTCGGCTTCGACCCCGCCGACGTGCGCCACGTCGTGCTCACCCACCTGCACACCGACCACGCCGGCGGCCTGCACCACTTCCCGGCCAGCGCGGTCCACGCGTCGCGCGACGAGCTCGCGCTCGCCACCGGGCGGCTGGGCAAGGTCTACGGCTACCTGCCCCACCGCTGGCCCGAGTGGCTGCAGCCGCGCCCGGTCGACTTCGACGGCCCCGCCTTCGGCCCGTTCGCGGCCAGCCACGCGCTGGCCGACGGCGTGACCCTGCTGCCGACCGCGGGCCACACGCCCGGCCATCTCTCCGTCGCGGTCCGCAACGGCGACGGGCTCGTGCTGCTGGCCGGCGACACCTCCTACACGGAGGCGCTCATGCACGCGGGCACCGTGGACGGCGTCACGACCGACCCCGGCGTCTACCGGGAGACCACCGGGCGCATCCAGGCCCTCGTGCGCTCGGAGCCGGTCGTGTACCTGCCGACGCACGACCCCGACTCGATCAGCCGGCTGGCGGCAGCGACCCGCGAGTAGCCTCCCGCGCCATGCTCATCCGCCCCGTGCAGGACGGCACGCTGGCCATCGGCCAGCTCTCGCACGCCTGGCTGGCCGGGCAGCTGGCGCGGGGGTGGGGCAACGAGCGCTTCGGGGGCGTGGAGCCGCGCGAGGACGTGGCCCTGGGCGCCGAGCAGCACGACGTGGGCTGGGCGCTGTTCGACCTCGCGCCGCGTTGGAACCCCGACACGGGCCTGCCGCGCAGCTTCCTCGAGCTCACCGTCGACGACCATGTGCAGATCTGGGGCGATGCCCCCACGCATCTGATGACCACGAGCCTGCACGCCGCCCTCGTGCTCTCGATGCACGGCGCGGCGCTGTCGGAGGCGCGCAAGGCCCGCGACGCCGACGCGGCCGCCAAGCTGCAGGAGCACATCGACACCGAGCACGCGCGCCAGACGGCGCTGCGCGACAGGCTCGGTTTGGCGGTGGAGCAGGCCGAGCGCACGCGCCGCCAGATGTGGACCTGGGACGGGCTGTCGCTGGCCCTGTGCCACGGCTGGGACCCGTTCGTCGCGCGGCACGTGCCCGACGCCGACGGCGAGCTCATCGACGTCGCGCTCGACCTGAAGGCGGGCACGGTGGATCCGTGGCCGTTCTCGACCTCCACGCTCGAAGTCGTGTGCGAGGCGCGTCGCCTGGCCGTGCGCTACGCGACCGAGCAGGACATGCACGCGGGCTACCGCGCTGCCCCGGTCGAGACGCTCAGGTTCGCGCTCGCCCCCGCAGCGTGACCAGCGCCGCGAGCGCCAGGCGGTAGAGCGCGTAGGGCGCGAGCGAGCGGTCGCGCTCGACCTGCTGGATCAGCCATGTCGAGCCCAGGGTGGAGACGAACGCCGAGGCCGTGCCGGCCACGAAGGCGCGGCGCAGCGGGCGCGGCACGCCGCGGCGGGCCAGCCGGGCGCCCTTCAGCGCCGTCGCCCCGAGGATGATCGGCAGCGCGACATGGCGCGAGAGCGCGTTGGCGTCCCCGCGCGTGAACCCGCGCGCCCGCGCGGCGGCGAGGGTGGCGCCGTTGCGCGAGACGCCGGGCATCAGCGCGCAGGCCTGGGCCAGCCCGAGCAGCAGGGCGTCGAGCGCGTCGGCGTCGTCGCGGTGGCGGCGCTGGGGGGCACGGTCGGCCGCGAGCATGGCCAGCGACCCGACGGCCAGGCCGGCGGCGATCGTGGGCGGCGTGCCCAGGTGCTCCTCGATCGGGCGCTCGAAGCGCTTGCCCACGAACGCCGGGGGCGCGAAGGAGAGCGCGATCAGCTCGAGGCGGCGCAGGCTGACGCCGGGGATCTCGTGGCGCAGCGCGATCAGCAGGGCCGCGGCCGTGCCGGCGTGCAGCGCGACCTCGAAGGCCTTGCGCAGCTCGGGGTCGAGCTCGGCGTAGGGCCAGCCCAGCAGCCAGGGGACGAGCGTGATGTGGGCCGACGAGGAGACCGGAAGCAGCTCGGCCGGCCCGTGCAGCAGGCCGAGCGCAACCGCGTGCCGGAGCGGGAGCGCCTCAGCCGGTGGAGGCATCGGTCGCCGGCTCGGTCCGCCCGCGGCGGCGCCACCAGCGCACGACGAGGTAGACGATGCCCACGACGATGGCGGCGGCCACGGCGTAGTCGACGTAGCTGAGCGCGTCCTTCCACTTGTGCCACCGGCCGCCGACCTGCTCGCCGATGAACGCGAGCAGGAACACCCATGGGATGCAGCCCAGCAGGGTGGCGATGGTGAAGCGCCAGAACGGCATCCGCGCCGCCCCGGCGGGCAGCGAGATGAAGGTACGAACGATCGGGAGCATGCGACTGAAGAACACCGCCCACACGCCCCAGCGCTCAAACCAGCGGTCGGCTCGGTCGAGGCTCGACTTGCGGATGTGCAGCCACTTGCCGTGCTTCTCCAGCACCTCACCGCGCCCGAAGTAGCCCACCGCGTAGGCGATCCACGAGCCCACGAGGTTGCCCGCCACCCCGACCGCGGTCACCGCCAGCAAGGAGAAGTCGCCCTCGCTGACGTTGAAGCCGGCGAAGAGCATGGTCGCCTCCGACGGGATCGGGATGCACGCGCTCTCCGCCGTCATCAGGGCGAAGATGCCGGGCAGGCCGAGGTCGCGGACCACATCGGTCGCCCAGTTGGCAACCGTGTCCGTGATGGAGGCAACGACGAACACGAGCCGCTCTAGGGTAGTGCGCGCCTTGCCGGTCTCCCTGTTCGATACCGCAACGCCCCTGGAGCCGCTGCGCGAGCGCCTGCACGCTGCGGCGGCTCAGGTGCTCGACTCGGGCCGCTACATCCTCGGCCCCGAGGTGGCCGCGTTCGAGCGCGAGCTCGCCGACCACCTAGGCGTGCGCCACGTCGTCGGTGTGGCCAACGGCACCGACGCGCTCAGCCTCGCGCTCATGGGCATGGGGGTCGGGCCGGGCGACGACGTGGTGGTGCCGTCGTTCACCTTCTACGCCTCGGTGGAGGCGATCGCCGACCTCGGCGCGCGGCCGGTGTTCTGCGACGTCGACCCCGACACGGCGTGCGTGACGCCGCAGGCCGTGTCGGCCGCGCTGACCGCGGACACGAAGGCGGTGGTGACCGTCGACCTGTTCGGCAACGTCGCCCCCAACGCGGAGATCGAGGCGCTCGGGGTGCCCGTGCTCGAGGACGCGGCCCAGGCGATCGGCGGCAGCCGCAACGGCCGGGCCGCGGGGAGCTTCGGCATCGCGGCGACGCTCTCGTTCTTCCCGTCCAAGAACCTGGGGGCGTTCGGCGACGCCGGCGCCGTTGCCACCGACGACGACGCGATGGCCGAGCGGGTGCGCATGCTGCGCTTCCACGGCTCGCGCGACAAGCGGACGTTCGAGCTCGTCGGACGCAACTCGCGCCTGGACGAGCTGCAGGCGGCGCTCCTGCGCGTGCAGCTGCCCGAGCTCGACGGCTGGGCGGCGGCGCGGCGCGCGGTGGCGCGGGAATACGCCGAGGCGGGACTGGGGGAGCTGGTGGCGCTGCCGGAGCCGGTCGCGGGAGCCGAGCCCGCCTGGCACCTGTACGTCGTGCGCTCGGCGCAGGCCGAGGCGCTCGAGGCGGCGCTGAACGCCGCCGGGATCGGGGCGCGGCGGTACTACACGGTGCCGGTCCACCGTCAGCCCGCGATGGCCGGGGTGGCGCCCGGGCTCGAGCTTCCCATGACCGACGAGCTGGCCCGCACCAACCTCGCGCTGCCCATGAGCCCGGCCCTGCGGGCCGACCAGGTGGCCGAAGTCGTTGCGTCGGTGAGAGCGTGCGCGTCTGGGTCGACCTGACCAACTCGCCGCACGTCCTCGTCCTCCGTCCGGTTATCGCCGCGCTGCGCGCGCGGGGCTTCGAGGTGGAGGTGACGGCGCGGGACTTCGCCCAGACGCTGGCGCTCTGCCGGCGTTTCGGGATCGTGCACACGCCGATCGGCGCGCACGCCGGCCGCGGCGTCGTGGGCAAGGCGGTCGGCCTGGTGCGGCGATCGGCGGCGCTGCGGCGCTGGGCCCGCGGGCGACCGCCGTTCGACCTCGCCCTCGGCCACGGGTCCAACGACGTCACCGTGGCGGCGGCCGAGCTGCGCGTCCCCTCGTCCACGATGTTCGACTACGAGTGGGCCACGCTGCAGCACCAGGTCAACTGCCGCCTGGCCCGCGCCGTGGTCGTCCCTGAGGCCATCCCGCCCGAGCGGCTGCGCCGCTACGGCGCCACCCACAAGCTGCAGCGCTATCCGGGGCTGAAGGAGGAGTACTACCTGGCCGACTTCCAGCCCGACCCCGCCGTGCTGGGCGAGCTCGGGGTCGACCGCGGCGCCCCGCTGGCCGTCGTGCGCACGCCGCCGGCGGTCTCGCTCTACCACCGGTTCGAGAACTCCCTGTTCGCGGGCGTGCTCGAGCGCCTGCGGGGCGAGCAGACCGTGGTGCTGCCGCGGACGCCCGAGCAGGGGGCCGAGCTGCGCGCCGCCGGGGGCTTCATCGTGCCCCGGGCCGCGATCGACGCGCAGTCGCTGATCGCCTTCGCCGACGTGGTCATCTCCGCCGGCGGCACGATGAACCGTGAGGCCGTGGCGCTGGGCACGCCCGTGTACACGGTGTTCGAGGGCCGGCCGGGGGCGGTGGACGAGCGCCTGCTCGCCGAGGGACGGCTGCGCCGGTTGGGCGCGGCCGACGAGGTCGTGCTGCGCAAGCGCCCCGAGGCCGACCGCCCGGCGCGCGTGCGTCGTGACCCGAGCCTGCTGGCCGATCTCCTGCTCTCGCCCGTCAACGACGGCTTTGGCGCCTAGAATCGCGGGCCATGCGCCGACGGATTCCGTCCGCGGCCTTGCGCGTGCACCGCTACTCGCTCCCCCAGATCGTGGTGGACGGGCTACTGGTGGTGCTGGCATGGCACCTCGCCTTCACGCTCCGGTTCGACCAAGGCGTCCCGGCGCGCTACGACCGCCTGCTCGACTCCACCTACCTGCCGGTGCTGCTGGGCAGCCTGGTCCTGTTCTACCTCTTCGGGCTCTACCAGCGGCGCTGGAGCCTGCTCGGCCTGCGCGACTACGAGCAGGTCGTGCGCGCCGTCGTCGTCGCCGTGCTGGCGATGGTCGGCTACATCGTCCTGCTGCACCCGGTCGAGGTCACGGCGCGCGGCGGGGTCGGGCGGGCCGCTGTGTCGCCGCCCCTGGGCGTCATCGCCCTCTACTTCCTGCTGCTGCTCGCCTTCACTTGCGGCGCCCGCTTCGTCGTCCGCGCCGTGCTGGAGCGGCCGCTGCGCGGCTTCCGGGCCGGGCGCGACGCGCGCGACGTCCTCATCATCGGCGCCGGCGACGGCGGCCGCCTGGTCCTGCGCGAGATCCTGCGCAACCCGATGCTCAACTACCGGCCGGTGGGCTTCGCCGACGACGACCCCACCAAGCGCGGGCTGCGCATGGAGGGCGGGGTCAAGGTGCTCGGCGCCACCGACGACCTGCCGCGGATCCTCGAGGAGACCGGGACCGAGGAGGTCATCATCGCGATCCCGTCGGCGCCGGGCACGCTGCGGGCCCGCGTCGTCAGCGCGTGCCGCGACCGCGGCATCCCGGTGCGGACGCTGCCGACCGTGTTCGAGCTCCTGCAGACCGGCGGGGCGATGGTGCGGCAGGTGCGCGAGGTGCGGGTCGAGGACGTGCTCGGGCGCGAGCCCGTGCGCATGGAGCTCGAGCGGGTGGGCGCCTACTTGTCCGGTCAGGTCGTGCTGGTGACCGGTGCGGGCGGCTCGATCGGCTCCGAGCTCTGCCGCCAGATCTCGCGTGTGGCGCCGCGGCGACTGATCCTGCTCGACCACGCCGAGGACAACCTGTTCGAGATCACGCGCGAGCTCGAGGAGGATCGCCACGTGCGCGTGGCCTCGTCGGTCCTGGCCGACTGCAAGGAGGAGGAGCGGATGCGGGAGGTGTTCGCCGAACACCGGCCCGACGTCGTCTTCCACGCCGCCGCCTACAAGCACGTCGCGCTGATGGAGTGGAACCCGGTCGAGGCGGTGCGCAACAACGCGCTCGCCACGCGGCTCATGACCCACGTGGCCGGCGAGGCCGGGGTCAAGCGCTTCGTGCTCGTCTCCACCGACAAGGCGGTCACGCCCAAGACGGTCATGGGCGCCTCCAAGGCGCTGGCCGAGTGGGGCTTGGAGGCGGCCAGCGGCCACTTCCCCAACACCCGCTTCGCCAGCGTGCGCTTCGGCAACGTGCTCGGCTCGTCGGGCTCGGTGGTGCCGATCTTCCGCCGCCAGATCGCGGCCGGCGGCCCGGTGACCGTGACCGACCCGCGCATGACCCGCTACTTCATGACCATCCCCGAGGCGGTCCAGCTCATCATCCGCGCCGGGTCGCTGGAGGCGACGCCCGGCCGCAGCGCCCTCTACGTGCTCGAGATGGGCGAGCCGGTCGGGATCATGGAGCTGGCCGAGCAGATGATCCGGCTCTCCGGGCTCGAGCCCGAGCGCGACATCGCCATCGAGGTGGTGGGCCGCCGCCCGGGCGAGAAGCTGCACGAGGAGCTGTTCAACCCGTATGAGCGGCCGCAGCCCACGCCGGCCGAGAAGATCCTCCTGGCCGGGTGCGCTCCGAGCGACCCCGAGTGGGTCGCCGGGGCCTTCGAGGAGGTCAACCTGCTCGTCCTCGAGGACGATGCCGCCGCCCTTGCTGCCAAGGTCTCCGCGCTGGCGTCCGCGCGAGCTGCGGATGCCGTACGGACCGCTCCCTAGACTAGGCCGGCTCCATGGACTTGATCATTGCCCTCAGTACCTCGGGCTTCATCGAGAAATACGGGGCGTACGCGGGCTTGGCCGCAATCCCCGGCCTTGCCGTGCTTTCGCTCCTGTACTTCGCCCAGGCCCGCGAGGTCAAGCGCCTGCGCGAGTGGGCGGGCCGTGCGCCCGAGCGGGACCTCGAGCGCTCGACGTCGGCCGTGCACGTCGCGCCTACCGGCGCGCGCGATCCGGTCAGCGTGGTCCGGCGCTCCCCGCCTCCGGGTGCGGCGCGGCCCGCCGGCCGTCCGGTGGCCTCGGGCGCCGCTGCGCCATCCCCCGCGGCCTCCGCCTCCCCGGCTGCCCGGCCCGCGGGGAGCCCGGCTGTCCCCGCCGCGGCCACCGCCGCCGCCGCCGCAGCAGCGGCCGCCGCCGGCGCCGGTGCCGCGCACGCGGGCGAGCGCAACGACAAGCCTTCCGAGGGGGAGGGCGAGGGCGAGGCCGAGGGCGCCGCGCCCGGCGAGGGCGGCCCGGCGGCCGAGCCCACCGACAGCCCCGTGCCGTCGCCCGCCGCCGCGCCGCGCCAGAACGGCCCCGGCAACCCGGCGCAGGTCGAGAAGCCGAGCGAGGAGCCGGAGGCGGCGCCGGACGAGCGCCCGGCCGCCGCGCCCTCGGCCGCTCCAGCTGCGGCCACGGCCGCCGGCGCTGCCGGCGCCCGTGCCTCCGCCGGCCCGGCCGCGCCGCCGCGCCCGGCGCCGCGCGACCGGCCCTCCGCCGCGCCCGGGCGCGCCGCCACGGCTGCCGGCGCCGGCGCCGCTTCCCGCGCCGCGCCGCTGCGCGCCGACCGCCCGCGCGCCTCCGCGCCGCGCGGCGGCGGGCGCGATCCCGTGCCCCCGCGCCGTGACGGCAGCGGCGGGCGCCCGCGCCGCGCCGCCTACATCGCCGTGGCTGCGGTGCTGGTGATCATCCTCGTGGTCGTCATCGTCGCCGCCACCAGCGGCGGCAGCAGCAAGCCCAAGGCGCCCAACACGATTGCGCCCAACCAGCAGGCCAAGGGCGCCGCGCCGAAGGCCAAGAAGGCTGCGCCGGTGCAGCGCGGCGACGTCAAGGTCGCGGCGCTGAACGGCACGACCCAGGCCGGCCTCGCGGCCACGGTCGAGAACCAGATCACGGCCAGCGGCTTCGCGAAGGGCCAGGTCACCAACGCCGCCGACCAGCAGGCGCAGAAGACGATCGTCTACTACACCGCGGGGCAGAAGAAGGCGGCGCAGGAGGTGGCCAGCATCATCAAGGCCGGCCCCGTGCAGCCGATCGACCCGGACACGCGGGCGATCGCGGGCAACGACGCGAAGGTCGTGGTCCTCGTCGGCGCGGACAAGACATGAGTTGTCCTTCCTCGACCTCCCCTCTCGATCCGCAAAACCCCGCCAGCAGGGGCTGACCAGCGTCCTCGACAAGGGCCTGTCGGTCGCTCAGGTGGAGGGGCTGGTCGAGGTGGCAGGCGGGTTCGTGGACGTGGTCAAGCTCGGCTGGGGCACCGCCGTGGCCACGGGCAACCTGCGGGAGAAGCTCGACCGTTACCGCGCCCACGGCCTGCCGGTCGTGCTCGGCGGCACGCTGACCGAGCTGGCCATCGCCCAGGGCCGGGTCGAGGGCTTCGTCACCTGGCTGAAGGAGCTGGGGATCGGCCACGTCGAGGTCTCCGACGGGACCATCGCGCTCGCGCACGAGGACAAGCTCGACCTGATCCGGCGGCTCGCCCGCGAGTTCACCGTCTTCTCCGAGGTGGGCTCCAAGGACGCCGACGTGATCATGGCCCCGTACCGGTGGGTCGAGCAGATCGAGCAGGAGCTCGAGGCGGGCGCGTGGAAGGTGATCGCCGAAGCCCGCGAGTCCGGGACCGCGGGCATCTACCGGCCGGACGGCGAGCCGCGGATGGGGCTCGTCGACGAGATCGTCCACGAGGTCGACCAGCACGCGATCGTGTGGGAGGCCCCGCGCAAGGAGCAGCAGGTGTTCTTTCTCAAGCGCTTCGGCTCCGAGGTCAACCTCGGAAACATCCCGCCCGAGGAGGTGCTCGGCCTCGAGACCCTGCGCCTGGGGCTGCGCTCGGACACCGCCGACCTCGCCCTGCCGCCGACGTGATTCGCCTCGCCCAGGTCCTCTTCGCCGTGCTCGTCCTCGCCACCGGCGCGGCCTTCCTGCTCGCCCAGCGCATCAAGCAGCAGCCCAAGGCGGTGGACGCGCAGACGCTCACGCGGGTGTTCTCGCCCAACGGCGACGGCGTCAACGACACGGCGCGGTTCTCGATCCGGCTCGAGCGCGGCGACGATGTCGACGTCACCGTGCTCGACCGCCAGACCGGGCGCGAGGTGCGCCACCTGATCGTCGGCCGCCACGTGCCCGCCAAGCAGACGTTCGCGTTCTCCTGGGACGGGCAGACCGATTCGGGCGCGCCGGCGCCCGACGCCTACTACAAGCTGCTGATCACGCTGCGCGGCCAGGGCCGCTCGTCGATCGCCAACAAGCGCTTCATCCTCGACCGCACGCCGCCACGCCCCGCGGTGGCCGCGGTGGGCCCGGGGAGCGGGCCGTTCGTCATTCCGGCGCGCGGTGCGCGCCCGGGCGTGACCCTCCGGGTGGCCGATCCGGGGACGCAGCCGCCGCGGTGGACGATCTGGCGCACCGACGTGCCGAAGCCGATCGCCGTGGCGCACATCGGCGCCGCTCAGGGCGCGCGCCAGACCTACTGGGACGGCCGCGTCAACGGCCATCCGGCGCCCGCCGGCACCTATCTGGCGCAGGTGCGGACGCGCGACCAGGCCGGCAACGTGGGCCTCAGCCCCTCCCAGGTGCCGCCGCGCAACCCGGCACAGGCGCCGGGGCGGCCCGGGATCACCGTTCGCCACCTCGGCGCCCAGGTCCCGGCCGAGCCGCTGGCCGAGGGCAAGGTGGGCGAGGTCTTCGTCGACGCGCGCGGCAAGCCCTACCGCTGGCGCCTGCGCCGGGTGGGCGGCACGCGCACGGTGGCCACGGGCGCGAGCTCGTCGGCCCGGCTGCGCCTGCGCGCGCCCAGCGGAGCCCCCGGCGTCTACCTGCTCACGCTGACCTCGGCCGGGCACGTCTACCGCACCCCGGTCGCGGTGGCGGCGACGAAGGTCACGAAGCCCGTGCTGGTGGTCCTGCCGGTGATCTCGTGGCAGGGCCGCAACCCGGTCGACGACACCGGCAAGGGCGCGCCCGACACGCTGCTGACGACGGGGAGCGCGCGCCTGGAGCGCCCGTTCGCGGGCGACGGCCTGCCGCTCGGGTTCTCGACCCAGGAAGGCGCGCTGCTGGCCTGGCTGCAACGCCATGGCACCGGCTACGACGTGACCACCGACGCGGCGCTGGTCGCCGGGCGCGGGCCCAAGCTGTTCGACCACGACGGCGTGGTGCTGGCCGGTGACCCGGAGTGGATGCCGTCCTCGCTGGGCCTGTCGCTGCGGCGGTTCGTGTCGCGGGGCGGCACGGTGGCCTCGTTCGGCACCGACGCGCTGCGGCGCGGGGTGCAGGTGTCGGGCGGCGAGCTCAACCACGCGACCCCGCCGCAGGCGGCCGACCTGTTCGGCTCGCGGATCAAGCCGATCCAGCACCGGCGGGCCGAGCTGCTCACCTACGTGGACAAGATCGGCCTGTTCGCGCCCACGGCGGGGTCGATCACCGGCTACGACGCGTTCGAGCAGACGGCGTCGACAGGTGGCGGCAAGGTCGTGGCGGCGGCTGGCCAGCAGGCCGGTCAGCCGGTGATCGTCGCCTACCGGATGGGCAACGGGCTGGTGATCCGGACCGGCCTGCCGCAGTGGAGCCAGCGCGTGGGGTCCGACCAGGAGACCGCGGCCGTGACGAGGCGGATGTGGACGCTGCTCTCGCGGTAGTGATGATCATCGACGCGCTGCTGGCGGGCGTCGCCGTGCTCGCGCGCCCGCCGCGCACGCGGGCGCTGGCCACGGCCGGGGCGCTGGTGCTCACGCCCACGCTGCTGCTCGTCCAGGTGTGGGACACGCCGCAGCTGCACCCGCTGCGCAACCACCCGCTCTACACGGCGGTGGGGGCGGTGCTCGCACTGATCGCGGTGGGCCTGGTGGCCTGGCTCTTGTACCGCCGGCCGCGCCTGTTCCCGGTGTTGGCGGTGATCGCGCTGCCGTTCCGGCTGCCGATCGAGACCGGCGGCCAGACCGCGAACCTGCTCGTGCCCCTGTACTTCGTGATCGCGGCCGGGGCGCTGGCCTGGCTCGTGCCGCGGCTGCGCGGCGGCAGCCTGGACCCGGACGAGCGGCCGCGCGGGCGCTTGGAGTGGGCGCTGCTCGGGTTCGTCGTCCTCTACGCAGTGCAGGCGACGTACTCGCTGGACTTCGACAAGGCGCTGAACCAGATGGTGTTCTTCTACATCCCGTTCGTGCTGCTGTTCATGTTGTTGTCGCGCGTGGACTGGGACCGGCGGCTGCTCATGCAGTGCTTCGGCGCGCTGGTCGCCCTGGCCATGGTGTTCGCGGCGATCGGCTTTGTGGAGTGGGTCACGCGCGACGTGCTCTTCAACCCGAAGGTGATCCGCACGAATGAGTTCGCCTCCTACTTCCGCGTGAACTCGATCTTCTTCGACCCGAACATCTACGGCCGCTTCCTGGCCATCGTCGCCATCCTCACCACGGCGGTGATGCTGTGGTCGCGGCGGCAACGCGACGTGCTGCTGTGCGCGGGTGCGCTCGTGGTCCTGCTGGTGGCGCTGTTGACCACGCTGTCGCAGTCCTCGCTGGCGGCGCTGCTGCTCGGGCTCGCGGTGCTGGCCGCGCTGCGCTGGAGCGTGAAGTGGACGATCGCCGTGGCGGTCGGGGTGGCGGTGGTCGGTGTCGTGGCGGTGCTCGCGCTGCCGGGGGTGTTCCACGTCAACCTGTCGACCAAGCGGCTGGACAAGATCTCCACCGGCCGCGTGACGCTGGTCAAGGGTGGCGCGACGCTGTTCGGCGACCGGCCGATCGCGGGCTGGGGGTCGGCGAGCTTCTCGAAGGCGTTCGATCGCCAGGACCTGGGCTCGCAGGCCGAGTCCGTGTCGGCCTCGCACACGATCCCGCTGACCGTGGCGACCGAGCAGGGGGCGATCGGGATCCTCGTCTACCTCGCGCTCATCGCCTGCGCACTGGGCCGGCTGTTCAAGGGCGCCCGTGAGTCGCTGCCGCGGGTGGCGATTGCCGCCGCGTTCGCCGCGCTCCTCCTCCACACCATGCTCTACGCGTCGTTCCTGGAGGACCCCATGACGTGGGCGCTGCTGGGCATCGGCACCGCCTACGCGCCGGTCGCCGCGCGGCGCATGCGCCCGGTGCAGCGGGCCCAGGCCGCGGCGCAGGCGCGCGCACGCGTGCCGGCCCCCTCGTAGGGGCCATGCGCCGGATCGAGCTCGCCGTCGTGGCGGCGGCGCTGGTCGCGGTCACGGTGTTCTGGGCGCTGGTGCCGACGTATCCGGCGCTCGACTCCTACTACGCGCTGGTGTGGGGGCGGGAGGCGTTCGGAGGCCACTCGCCGACGTTCTCGGGCTACCGGGCGCCGACGCACCACCCGCTGTGGGTGCTCGTGTCGGGGCTGCTGTCGCTGGCCGGGGGCGACGCCGACCGCCTGCTGGTGCTCGTGGCGCTGTGGTGCCTGGTGCTGTTCCTGTGGGGAATGTACCGGCTCGGGACGGGCCAGTTCGGGTCCTGGGTCGGGGTGGTGGCGACGGTGTTCGCGGCGTCGAGCTTCGCGTTCCTGCTCTACGCGGTGCGGGCGTTTGTGGACATCCCGTTCCTCGCCGCGGTGGTGTGGGCGGGCGCGTTGGCGGTGCGCCGGCGCACGCTGGCGACGGCGGTGCTCCTGCTCGTCGCGGGGCTGCTGCGGCCCGAGGCGTGGGTCCTCGCCGGGCTGTGGTGGGTGTGGACGGTGCGGGGCGCCTCGCCGCGCGACCGGGTGTGGCTGACCGGGTTGACCGCGGCGGCGCCCGTGGTCTGGCTGGGCATCGACCTCGCGGTGACCGGCGACGCGCTGTTCTCGTTCCACAGCACGAGCGCGCTGGCCGACGAGCTGCGCCACTCGGGCGGAGCGGCGCAGGTGCCGGGCGCGCTGGTCACCTACGTGGCGGGGACCATTCGCACGCCGGTAGCGCTGCTCGGGCTGGTCGGCGTCGTGCTGGCGTGGCTGCGCTACGGGCCGCGGCGCCTGGCGGTGCCGCTGGCGCTGCTGCTGGCGGGGAGCCTGATCTTCGTGCTCGCCGGCCTGGCCGGGTTCTCGCTCATCGAGCGCTACCTGACCGTGCCGTCGGCGGCGCTGTGCCTGTTCGCGGCCTACGCGCTGGTGGGTTTCACGACGCCGCCGACCGACGGCTGGCGCCGGCCGTGGACGCGCCTGGCGGCGGTCGTGGGCGCGCTCGGGGTGGTCGCAGCGGTGGTGCTGGCGGCGACGAGCGTGGGTCGCGTGCGCACCGAGCTGAACTTCGTCCGCACGAGCCACGACGACCTCGTGGCGATCCTGCGCGAGCCGGCGGTGCGGGCGGCGCGGCGCTGCGGGCCGGTGGTGTTCCCGACCGATCGCCTGATCCCGGACACGCGGTGGATCCTGGACGCGCCGAAGTCGGCGGTGCTGGCACGGACGGCCCCGGGGCACCGGCCGTACGGGGTCGAGCTGTTCGTGTCAGGGCAGCGGGCGCTGGAGCGGTTCGGGTTCGCGGCGGGGATCCCGGCGAGCACGAACGTCCCGGCGGAGGGCTTCCGCGAAGTGGCGCGGAACCGGACGTTCGATGCGTGGGTGCGGTGTCGGGCCTAGCGCGTGGCGTTCGGTCGCCGGGCGCATGGGGTTTGTGCTCGCGTCGAGAACACGGCAGCGATTAGGGGGTAAGTCCGAGCGGGAGCGGCGGCTTCACGAGCGAGTGGAACATCGGGTGGCCTATAGGCCCCACAAACCTCCACTCGCTCGGGAAAACCGCCCCCGCCCCCCCGCTCACGCGGCGAGACGGCTACCGTCCCAAAGCAACCCCCAGCTGCTCCAGCCGATCCCACAGCGGCCCGTTGACCCGGAACGCCGTCTGGGACGTCGCCCACTTGCGCAGCTCGAGGTCGGGGTGGGCGCGCGCTCCCGCGAACGAGCGCAGCGCCTCCACCCACGCGGACGCGTCTGGCGCACGCACCACCGCGCGCTCCCAGGTCGCGATCCCCGGCAGGTCGGGGGCAATCGTCTTCCGCCCCAGCCGCGCGTACTTGAGGATCCGGTACGGCAGGGCGGCGTCGTTGAACGGGGACCGCTCGAACGGGAGCAGCCCGACGTCGGCGGCGAGGATCAGCCGTGCCGCCTCGTCGTCGCTGCGGTGGCCGAGCCACACGATGTTCGGCGCCTCGCGGCACGCGACGTAGTCCGGGTCCGACCCGCTCTGGTCGTCGCGCCACGCCCCGATGAGCAGCAGCACGAGCTGGTCGCCGAGCTCCTCGGCCACCTTGCGCACGAGACCCCAGTCCATGCGCCAGCCCTGGTGGCCGAGCGACACACCGACGACCGTGCCGGTGGGGTCGGGGGCGGGGAAGGAGTCGGCGGCGAGCGAGACGAGCGTGGGCGTCCGGCCCTCCTCGCGCTCGAGGCGCTCGAGCTCGGTCGAGGCCACGAAGGTCAGCTCGGACCGGTCGGCGGCGAGCTCGTGCAGCTCGACCAGCCGCTCCTTCGTGCGCCCCTGCGCGTCGTAGGCCTCCTCGTAGCGGTCCCAGCGCCCGTACCAGAGCTCGCTGCCCGGATTGCGGTCCAGCAGGGCCCGCGCGAGCGGGTACTGGAAGGGGTGGAAGATGACGACGACCTTGACCGCGCCGGGCAGCTTGAGCCGCCGCGCCTGGCCCACGGCCAGCGCCGACCCGAACCAGTCCGGCAGCCGCCCGAGCACCCCGTAGCGCACCCGAGGCGCCTCCACCGCGACCACGCCGGGGGCGCGCAGGAGGTCCTGGGCCTGGTCGCGCAGGATGAACTCCTCCAGCGTCCGCGGGAGCAGGAGAACCGCGAGGGGACGGCGATGTTCGTCCTTCACGCGGCGGACAGTAGTGGGGGGGCGAAGAGGAGTGAGGGGGCGGCGGGCCCCAGGGTCCGCCGCCCCCGTGCTCTACCTTCAATCCGCCTTGTACGGGTATCTCAAGCGCCTTCTCCGGACGGGGGCCGCCTACCAGGCCTCCGACGTGGTGTCCGCGGCGTTCGGGCTCCTGCTGCTCCCGGTCTACACGCGGGCGCTCACGCGCTCGCAGTACGGCACCGCCGAGGTGCTGCTGACCGCGATCCTCACCATCTCGATCATCGTCCGCCTGGGCGGGATCGAGGCCCTCGTCCGCTACTACTACCTGCACGACGACCCCGCCGAGCGCGACCGCGTCGTCCGCACCGCGACCGCCTGGATCTTCGTCGCCAGCACCGCCGCCGCGCTGCTCATCGGCGCCTTCGGCGAGCCGCTCTCCAAGCTCGTGCTCGGCTTCCACGACGCCACGCTCATGTGGCTCACCGCCCTCGGGATCTGGGCCTACACGAACCTCGAGGCCGCCTACGCCGTCCTGCGCGTGGACGAGCGCGCCCGCCCGTACCTGATCGCCTCGATGACCAACGTGCTCCTGACCATCGGCCTGACCGTGGTGCTGGTCGTCCCGCTCGACCAGGGCGCCCGCGGCATGCTGCTGGGCAACTACGGCGCCAGCGCCGTGGTGCTGCTGGGCCTGTGGTTCCTGCTCCGCGGCCGCCTGGGAGTGCCGTCGGTCCGCGGGCACATGCCGCCGATGCTGCGCTTCGGCCTGCCCACCGTGCCGGCCGAGGTCTCGGTCTTCCTGCTCAACGTCATCGACCGCTTCTACATCTACCGCACCGCGCCCGGAGGACCGGGAGCCGCCGGGCTCTATTCGCTGGCGGTCAAGTTCGCCGCCGTGATCATCATGGTCGTGCGCGCCTTCCAGTACGCGTGGCCGCCGCTGGCCTACTCGGTCAAGGACGACCGCGAGGCCTCCCGCCTCTACGCCACCGTCACGACCTACTACGTGCTCTTCACCGGGTTGATCGTTGCCGGCATGACCCTGCTCGGCCGCTGGATCCTGCGTGTGTTCGCGGCGCCCGCGTTCTTCGGCGCCCACGAGGCCCTGCCCTGGGTCACGCTGGGCTGGGCGCTGTACGGCCTGTTCCTCATCCTCACTGTCATGGCCGGCCGGGCGAAGATCACGACGCGAAATTTCCCGGCCGCGGCGCTGGGGTTGGGGGTCAACGTGCTCGGACTGGTCCTGCTCGTCGACCCGCTCGGCATCGCCGGCGCCGGCATCGCCCTGTGCGCGGCCTACGTGGCCATGGTCACCGCGATGTACCTGTTCGCGCGCCGCCTGTTCCCGGTGGCGTTCGAGTGGGGCCGCCTCGCCCACCTGGTGCTCGTGATCGGCGGCATCGCCGTCGCCGGCGAGCTCCTGCTGCCCACCGCCGGCGCCGGCGGGTTCCTGGGGCGGCTGGTCGCGCTGGTCGCCATCCCGGCCGTGTTGGCGGCCACCGGCTTCCTGCGCGCGGGCGAGACGCGGCGCCTGCGCGCGCTGGTCTCGCGCGCGGGCGCGGCGCGTGCCGCGTAGGGCGGCGCTGGCCGCGGCGGCGGCCGTGCTGGCGCTCGCTGGCTGCGGTGGCTCGAGCAAGCCCGCGCAGCACACGCTGCGCGCGCAGCGGCTGCCGTTCACGTTCTCCTATCCGCCCGCCTTCCGCGCCACCGCCCCGGCCCAGGGGCCGATCTACGCCCAGGTCGCGCTCGGCCCGCGCGACGGCCTGGCCGTGCGCCGGACCAGCGCCCGCGAGCTCGACCCCGACCAGTACCTGGACGGCCTGCGCGCCGGCTTCGCGCGCCAGGGCCTCGTCGTCGTGCAGCGCCGCGAGCGCCATTCCGGCCGGGACATGGGCGTGCTCGCCGTCGACGTACCCGCGTCCAACCCGGCGGCTGGCGGCCGCACGCCGCTGCACACGACGAGCTACTTCTTCGCCGGCGGGGGCGGGACCTGGCAGCTCGAGTGCCGGGCCGCGAGCCGCCGCGCGGAGGTGGGCCGGGCCTGCCGGCAGGCCCTCGCCACGCTGCGGTTCGGGTAGGGATAGGCGCTTCGCCGCCGAATCCGGGGGCGCACGGAATGCTCCTGGCCGACCCGCCCACCAAGCCCAGGCCCTCCGCGGGCACCTACCGTCGTCGCCGTGCCGCCGCCCTCGGCGCACTCGTGCTCGGGCTTGCCGTCGTGGTCGTCACGGGCATCTCGCTGGCCGGCGGGGGCGGAGGGAAGGGCCGCGCCGCCACCGTGCAGCCGGCGGCGGTGCACCGTGGCCCGATCACGATCGAGTGGGTCGGGGACATCACGCCCGGATCGTCCATGGGGGTGCCGCCGGGCAACGGCAGGGCCCAGTTCGCGAAGGTCCGGCGCCGGCTGCGCGCGGCCGACCTGACCTTCGGCAACCTCGAGGGCACCTACTCGGTCGGCGGCGCCTCGAAGTGCGGGAGCGGCGGCGGCCACACCTGCTTCGCCTTCCAGGCCCCGCCCGACCACGCCGTGGCCTTGCGCCGCGCGGGCTTCGACGTTGTCAACCTGGCCAACAACCACGCCTGGGACTTCGGCGCGACCGGGCAGGCCCAGACCCGGGCCGCGCTGCGCAGAGCTCGCGTGGCCGCGACCGGGCGGCCGGGCGAGATCACGATCGTGCGCCGCGACGGGCTCCGGGTGGCGCTGCTCGGCTTTGCCGCCTATCCGTGGGCGAGCTCGCTCAAGGACCTAGGCGGGGCCCGCCGGCTCGTCCGGCAGGCGGCCAAGCGCGCCGACGTCGTCGTCGTGGCCATGCACGCCGGCGCCGAGGGCGCCGACCAGACCCACGTGCCCCAGGGCACCGAGATCGCCTTCGGCGAGGACCGCGGCGATAGCCGCGCCTTCGCCCACGCCGTCGTCGCCGCCGGCGCCGATTTGGTGGTCGGCTCGGGCCCGCACGTGATCCGCGGCGTCGAGCGCTACCACGGGCGCGTGATCGCCTACTCGCTGGGCAACTTCGCGGGCTGGAACAACTTCGGCCTGGGCGGCCCGCTGAGCGAGAGCGCCATCCTGCACGTGCGCGTCGACGCCGACGGGCGGGTCCAGTCCACGCACTGGATCCCCATCCACTTGGGCGGCCCGGGGATCCCGCGGGTCGAGCACGACGGCACGAGCAAGCAGCTGGTCGAGCAGGTCTCCCGGCAGGACTTCGGGCGCGCGGCGGGCATCATGCCTCGCACTTGAACGTCCACATCGTCGACCCCTCGGCCTATACGCCTCCCTACGACCGCGCGCTGGCGGCCGCGCTGGCGCGCGCCGGCGCCCGGGTCACGCTCGAGACCAGCCGCTTCGGCTACGGCCCGGTGCCGCGCGCCGACGGCTACGCGGTGGACGAGCGCTTCTACCGCTGGGCGCCGGGCGGCCCGGGCTCGCGCGCCCGCTTCGCGGCCAAGCTGGCCCAACACGTGCCCGACATGTTGCGGTACCGCAACGCCGCGAGGGGCGCGGACGTCGTCCACTTCCAGTGGCTGACTGTGCAGCCCCTGGACGTCCACCTGCTGCCGCAGGTGCATCCGCTCGTGCTCACCGCCCACGACGTCCTGCCGCGCGAGCCCCGCCCGGGCCAGCTCCAGGCCCAGCGGCGCCTGTACGCGCGGGTCGACGCGGTCGTCGTGCACTCGCAGACCGGAGCGGCACGCCTGCTCGCGCTCGGGGTGCCCGAGGACCGCGTCCACGTCATCCCGCATGGCGCCTTCACCCACCTCGCCGCGCTGGAGCCCCGGCCGTTGCCGCCTGAGCTGGGCGCGACCGAGCGCCCGGTCGTCCTGTTCTTCGGCCTCCTGCGCGCGTTCAAGGGCCTCGACGTGCTGCTCGAGGCCTGGCGCGGCATCGAGGACGCCGAGCTGTGGGTCGTCGGCCGCCCGCGCATGGACCTCGAGCCGCTGCGGGCGCGGGCGCCCGCCAACGTGCGCTTCCTGCCCCGGTTCGTGACCGACGAGGAGGTCGCGGCGCTGTTTCGCCGCGCGGACCTCGCCGTGCTGCCCTACCGCCAGGCCGACCAGTCCGGCGTGCTGTTCACTGCGCTGGCCTTCGGCACGCCGTTCGTGGCCAGCGACGTGGGAGGCTTCGGCGACGTCGCCGCGAAGGGAGCGGGCGAGGTGGTGGCGCCGGCCGACCCCGCGGCGCTACACGACGCGCTGGTCGCCCTGCTCGCCGACCCCGAACGCCGGGCGCGCATGGCCGCCGCCGCGCGCGAGGCCGCGGCCACGACCTACGCCTGGGACGCCATCGCCCGGCGCACGCTGGACCTCTATGCCCGGCTCGGCGCGCCGGTTCGCCACAATGCGGCGCCGTGAAGCGCGCCGCCAAGCTCGCGTTCTTGGGCTCGGCCGGGCTGCTGGGGTACACACAGCTCGGCTACCCCGTCCTGCTCGCAGGCCTCGATCGCCTGCGCCGGCCGCGCGATCCCGACATCCTCCCCTACACCGACGGCGACGTACCCGACGTCTCGCTCGTGGTCGCCGCCTACAACGAGGCGCCGGTGATCGATGCCAAGGTGCAGAACGCGCGCGCGCTCGACTACCCCGCCGACCGGCTCGAGGTGATCGTGTCCGTCGACGGCGCGACCGACGGCACGGCCGAGCGCGCCCGCGCCGCCGGCGCCGACGTCGTGATCGAGAACACGCGCGGCGGCAAGGTGCGCGCGCAGGACGCGGCGGTGGCGCGCGCACGCGGCGAGGTCGTGGCCTTCTCGGACGCCAACGCGACCTGGGAGCCCGGCGCGCTGCGCGCGCTCGTCGACCCCTTCCTCGACCCGCGCGTGGGCTACGTCTGCGGCAGCGTCCGCTTCACCGGCGCCAACGGGGCGACCAATCAGGAGGGCCTGTACTGGCGCTATGAGATGTGGCTGCGCGGGCTGGAGTCGCGCCTGGCCTCGGTCACCGCCGGCAACGGCGCCATCTACGCCACCCGCAAGGACGCCTACATCGTCGTCGACCCGGTCATGGGCCATGACCTCTCCTTCCCGTTCAACCTGGTCAAGCGCGGCTGGCGCGCGGTCTACGCGTCGGCGGCGCGCGCGACCGAGAAGATGGTCCCGACCGTCGAGGGCGAGTTCGCGCGCAAGCGGCGGATGATGAGCCACACCTGGCCGATCGTCGTGCGCGGCGGCATGCTGTCGCCGCGTGGCTACGGCGGCCTGTACGGGCTCATGATCACCTCGCACCGGCTGCTGCGCTACGCCAGCCCGTTCCTGCACCTGCTCGCGCTCGGGACCAACGCGGCCCTGCTCGAGGAGGGCGCCGGCTACCGCGCCGCCTTCGCCGCGCAGCTCGGGCTGCTGGGCGCCGCGGCGGCGCCGTCGCGCGCCCGGCCGTTCCTGGTGGTCCGCTACTACGTGCTAACGACCGCCTCGGTCGCCGCGGGCCTGGTCGACTGGCTGCGCCACGGCACCGAGGCGGGCTGGGACGCCGCGGAGGGCACGCGGTGAGCGCCGACCCGGCCGAGGTCGTGCGCCGGCTCGTGGCCGCGTTCAACGCGTTCGACATCGACGCGGTGATCGCGCTGAGCAGCCCCGACGTCGTCGTGCGCGAGAACCCGGCCTTCCCCGACGCCTCGACGTACCGGGGCCACGACGGCGTGCGGGCGATGCTCGCCGGCTGGGCGGAGGCCTTCGATGAGTGGCACACCGAGGTGGAGCGGATCACCGTCGACGGCGACGAGGTCAAGCTGCTGGCGACGTACGAGGGCGTCGGGCGGCTCACCGGCGCGCCGGTCAAGATGCCGCCCGAGCGGGCGGTCTACGTCGTGCGCGACGGCCAGGTGGTCTCCGCGCAGTTCGGGGGGCCGACGTGAAGCGGGCGCTCGACCTCGTGGGCGCGACCGCGATCCTGGTCCTCGCCTCGCCGGTGATGGCGGTCGCCGCGCTGGTCATCCGGCTCGAGAGCCGCGGCCACCCGATCTACCGGCAACGCCGGGTGGGCAAGGACGGGCACCCGTTCGAGATCTACAAGTTCCGCACCATGGTCGACGGCGCCGAGCACATCGGCGCGGGCATGGCCGTCAACGAGGGCGACCCGCGCATCACGCGCTTCGGCCACGTGCTGCGCCGCTGGTCGCTGGACGAGCTCCCCAACCTGGTCAACGTCGTGCGCGGCGAGATGTCGCTCGTGGGTCCGCGCCCGACGATCCAGGTCCAGGTCGACCAGTACACGCCGCACCAGCGCCGGCGGCTCGAGGTCAAGCCCGGGATCACCGGCTGGGCCCAGGTCAACGGGCGCACGACGCTGCCCTGGCCCGAGCGCATCGAGCTCGACGTCTGGTACGTCGACCACCGCACGCTGCTGCTCGACGTGCGCATCCTGCTGCGCAGCGCCAGGCTCGTGTTCGAGGGCTACGGGCTCTACAAGGGCGACACCGGGGGCTGGAACGGCCCCACGGGCGAGCGGCGATGACCGGCGTCCTGCTCACCGGCGTGGGGAAGCGCTACGACATCGTCTCCGCCTTCACCCAGCACGCCACCGTCGTGGCGGCCGACCCCAACCCGCTCGCGCCGGCCCAGTACGCGGCGACGGTGCGCACGGCGGTGCCGCGCATCCACGACCCGGCCTACGTACCCGCGCTACGGGCGCTGTGCGACGAGCACGACGTCGGCGCGGTGGTGCCGCTGACCGACCTCGACCTCTCGGTGCTGGCCCGGGCGCGGCGCGAGGGGATCCTGCCGGCCTTCGTGCCCGACCCCGAGATCACCGACGCCACCTTCGACAAGTACGACGCCCATCGGCTGCTCGAGCGCATGGGCCTGCCCTCGCCGCCGACCGTGCTGCCGGGCACCGAGCCCGATTCCTACCCGGTCATGGTCAAGCCGCGCCAGGGCAGCGGCGCCCGCTCCGTCCACCCGGCGCCCGACCGCGCCGCGATGAAATTCTTCGTCGGCTACGTGGACGAGCCGGTCATGGTCCAGAAGCTCATGCAGGGGCCCGAGTTCTCGATGGACTGCCTGTCCGATCTCGACGGGCGCTGCCTGAACGTGATCCCGCGCTCGATGCTCGAGTCGCGCGGAGGCGAGTCGATCAAGGGCACCGTGCTCGACGACCCCGAGCTCGTCGACCTCGGCCGCCGCGTCGTCGAGGCGCTGGGGGTGCGCGGGCCCTGCACCGTGCAGGCGTTCCGCGACCGCGACATCGGCCTGGGCATCACCGACGTCAACACGCGCTTCGGCGGCGCGTTCCCGGCGCCGATGTACGCGGCCCTGCCCGGCCGCACGTACCCGGAGCTGATCGCGCGCATGGCCGCCGGCGAGCGCATCGAGCCCCACGTCGGCCAGTACCGGGCCGGGGTCACCTTCATCCGCTACTACTGGCAGCTCGAGCTCGACGGCGACCTGACGCCCACCGGCCGGGACATCGTGGATCCGCCCGGCCCGCCGGCGCCACGATGAACGGCCAGACCCCGTTGAGGGTGGTTGAGGCTTTGCGATGAGCGTGCTCCTCACCGGCGCCTCGGGCGGCCTGGGGGGCGAGGCGGCCGCCGCGATGCGCGCCGCGGGCCGGGACGTCGTGGGGCCCGGGCGCGACCAGCTCGACCTCGGCTCGCTCGAGTCGGTGCGCGCGTTCGCGGCCGCCGTCGACGGACCGGTCGAGGCGATCGTCTGCAACGCGGGCATGCAGAGCCCCGGCCGCACGGCATTCACGGAGGACGGCATCGAGCTGACGTTCCAGGTCAACCACCTTGGGCACTTCCTGCTCGTGGCGCTGCTGCGCGACCGGCTGGCGCCGAACGCGCGCGTGGTGGTCGTCAGCTCCGGCACCCACGACGCCGCGCAGCGCACCGGCATGCCCAAGCCGGACTACCGCGGCGCGCGGGCGCTCGCCCATCCCGCCCCCAGTGACTCGACCACCGAGGGCCGGCGCCGCTATACGGCCAGCAAGCTCTGCAACGTGCTCTTCGCCTACGAGCTGGCCCGTCGCGGCCCGGTCCGCGCCAACGTCTTCGACCCCGGACTCGTGCCCGGCACCGGCCTGGCCCGCGACTACGGCCGGCTGCAGCGCTTCGTCTGGGACCGGGTCCTGCCCGTGGTCGCCCCGGTCCTGCCCATCATGAGCACGCCGGAGCGGTCGGGCCGCGCGCTCGCTCGCCTCGCCACCGATCCCGCGCTCGCGCACGTCACCGGCGCGTACTTCCTCGGCGAGCGGCCGCGCGGCTCCTCGGAGGACTCCTACGACCGCGACAAGGCCCGCGACCTGTGGGAGACGAGCGAGGCCCTGGTCGAGCGGTACCTGTAGGCGCTACGCCGCGCGCGTCCCGCGCGGTCGCGGCGCCGGCAGCACGCGGAAGAACACGCTCGGCGACGAGGCCTTGGGGTTGCGCTTGTCCCCGGCGAACGTCGCCCGCGTGCGGTAGAGGCCGGCGGACGGGCGCAGGCCGACGGCGTACTGGCCGCCGCGGGCGCGTGCCCGGCCGGGCCCGGCCGAGCGCCAGCCGCCGCGCACGCGCCGCTGGATCAGCAGGCCGACGGCGGTCTTGTGCGGCGCGATCGCGCCGCTGAGCTTGACCCTGTCGCCGGCGCGCAGGCGCTTGGTCGACGCGGCCAGCGACAGCGTCGGCTGCACGATCACCGTGGCCCGCGACGACGCCGCGGCGCGGTGGGTCCCGTCCCCGGGCCAGTAGGCGCGCACGGCGACGGTGCGGCTCGAGTTCACGCTCGCGCTCCAGCTGCCGTCAGAGCCGGTGTCGGCGGTCGTGATCGACACCCAGTGCCCGTGCAGCGAGCGCAGCTGGATCTGCACCCGCACGCCCGCGAGCGGCGTCCCGTCCGAGAGCGCGAGCTGGCCCGTGACCGCCACCGGCTGCGGGAAGGCCAAGCGCCGCGCAGCGGCGGACAGGCTGAGCTGCGCCCGCACGTTGGCCGACGGCTGGACCGGCGCCGCCGGCGCCGCGCCCGCCGCGCGGGCGCGGATGTCGGGCAACTGCGCGTAGAGCGCGTCGCCCGGGCAGTCGGTGGCGTCGCCGTCGCGGTGCCCGGAGATGCGGTCGAAGGTCACGGGCGTGCCGGACGGGTACTTGTTGTCGCCGCCGCCCCGCGAGGTCAGCGTGACCTTGCCGGCCACGGGCACGCCGGCGATCGACAGGCGCCAGGCGATGAGCTGGGAGAGCGCCTTCAGCCCGGCGTCGGTCTGCCCGACGGTGTTGAACGTCCCCAGGCTCGAGACCCCGGTCGACTGGTCGTTGTAGCCCTGCGCCTGCGCCCCCACCACGGGCCGGTCGATGCCCCCGGCCCGGCCCTCGAAGATCTGCCCGTACCTGTCGACGAGGAAGTTGTAGCCGATGTCGTTCCAGCCGTTGTCGTCGCGGTGGAACCGGCAGATGGCGAGCACGATCGCGGCCGAGTCCGAGGGCGCGTAGTCGTTGGAACCGTCGGTGTGGTGCACGAACGCCATCTGCACGTTGCCGTATTCGGGCGTCCCCTTCGGGTTGCACTGGTTCCCCGCCCACTGCGCGCGAGGAATGATCGACGGCTGGCCCGCGGCCGCCGCGCGCGCGGCCGGCCGGGACGCGCTCACGAGCCCGACGTGCGCCCGCACGAAGTCCACGTGCACGCCGCGCGCCGGCCGCGACAGGCGCAGCTGGTAGCGGTCCGAGCGCCCGGTCCACACCGGCCCCGTGCCGCGCAGGGCGGGCGCGCCATCGGGCGCGTCGGCGCTCTCGTCGGCGCGCACCCAGGCGCTCCAGCGCCCGGTGCGGACGCTGCGGGCGCGCACGTCGACGGTCATCTTCGCGGGCGCGCTCCACTTGACCCCGAGCAGGTCGAAGGCCCGCGGCGCCCGGACCGACGGCGTGGTTACGGGCCCTGCGCCCGCGGCATGCGCGGCCCCGCCCGGCAGCGATTGCGAGAAATCGCTGGCATGGGGAGCCGCCGCGGCCCCGGCGGGAAGCCCGAGCACGGCGACGGCAGCAACAACCCCCAGAAGGCGGCGCACGAAGGTTGCAACACCGATCCCCGCCCCGGGGTTGCGGCGGCGCTCAGAGACCGGCGGGATGGCGCGCCACGTAACCGGACGAGGATCGCGACTGCGACGTCCAGCGCGTCCCGCTCTGCCAGCGGGCGCTCGTATCGAAGCGGCGACCGTTGACGACCATGTAGACGTGACCGCTGTTGGCGTAGATCGTGACGTGCTTGCCAGGCCCCGGCTTGCCGTAGCTCTCGAAGGCGCTGGAGTTCAGCGGCGACTTCAGCAAGCCGGCGTTGTGCAGCGCGTAGGAGACCGAGCCCGAGCAGTCGTAGCCGGCGGACGTGAAGGAGCCGTGGCCGCCGCCGTACACGTACGGGGCGCTGGCGATCCGGTCGGCGCCGGCGAGGACCGACGAGACCTTGCCGCTGTCGCCCGCGCTCGCGCTCGCGCCGCCCAGGTGAGCGCGCTTGAGCAGCGGCGTAGGGCCGCTCACCCCGGCCGCCTCCCAGGTGCCGGGGCCGACCACGCCGTCGCGGGCGAGGCCGTGGCGGGACTGGAAGCGCTTGACCGCGCGCATGGTCGCCGGGCCGAAGACGCCGTCGGCGGCGACGCCGATGCGCTTCTGCAGGCGCGCGACGCTGGGCCCGCGGCCGCGGCCGCCGTCACCGGCGCCGCTGGAGGCGTGGCCGCCGCCCGAGCCGCCGCGCAGCTTGGCCAGCGTGGCCGCACCCACGACGCCGTCGACGTCGAGGCCGTTGCGCTTCTGGAACATCCGCACCGCGTGCTCGGTGTGCGGGCCGAATTCGCCGTCACCGCCGATGCCCAGGCGATGCTGGACGCCGCGGACGCGGCCGCCGTCGTCGCCGCGCTGCAGGAGGCCGCTCCCAGCGGCCGCCGCGGTCGCGACGGGCACGGCCGTCGCCGCCACCACGCCGGCGAGCGCAAGGCCCTTGCGCCCGGGAATGAGGTCGAGGCGGGAAGCCGCCTGCTGCCGGCGCGCGCGAGAGCGCGAGAGCGAATCCGCCCACAGCTCCGGGCACGCGAGATCGCGCGCACTGTTGTGCACCACTACACCCCCGATTGGCTCGTTTCAGGTCCCGACCCGACCATGGGGCGGGCTGTCCCGCCTGCCGGGGTCGAAGCGGCGTCGACCCTAACGGGAAAATCCCTGCAAGCTGCACGGTTCCTTGCAGGACGACATAACCCGGGCGTTATCCGGGGGCGTTATGGGATCTGCTCGGGTGCCTTGTCCGTGTAGGTGATGCGGAAGGCGCGCAGCGCGTCCCACATCTGCGGCGTGACCTTCGTGCACCCGATCATGTGCGTCCACGCGGTGGCGGCGACCTGGTAGGGCATCTCCGTGTTGTTCTGGAACAGCAGATCGTGGTACGAACCCTGCTCCGAGAACAGCGTGCGCAGCTGCCCGATCACGCGGTTGGGCGTCCCTGGCGCGTACTGGAACTCGATGCGCCCGTGCTCGAGCGTGTGGACGAAGTTCTCCTTGGCCGGCGTCTGCTGGCCCGAGTAGTCGCCGTCCGGCGCCGGCACCGGGTTGTGGTTGCCCGAGGTCGGCGGGTTGGTGCGGTACGTGCCGGGGCCGGTGATGTGCGTGCGGCCCTCGCTGGGGAACGTCCGGACCACGCAGCCGGCCTGCTTGGCCGCGACGGCCAGATCGGTGGTCTTGCGCGGCGGGATCGGCAGCGCCTTGACGACGGGGTTCTTCGCCCCGGTCGAGCTGGGCGGCTCGTCGCTGCCTCCGCCGGAGCCGACGACGACCGCGATGATCACCGCCGCCACCACGGCGACGCCGAGCACGGCGCCGCCGATGAGCTGCAGGCGGCGGTTGCGGTCGCCGCGGCGCTTCTCCTCAGCTTCGCGGGCCAGGCGCTCCTGGCGGCGCGCCTCCTTCTGCTGCTGCCGGCTGGACACGGGCGGGAAGGGTAGGCCCTAGGACGCGGCCGCGCGACGGCGTCGGCCGCCGCCGGCCCGCCGCGGCTTCCACGCCTCCTCGACGAAGTCCGCGATCTCGTTGGTCAGCCGCTCGGGCGCGACGCGCAGCTCGATCAGCGACTCGGCCTCGACCAGGCGGGCGTTGGGGAGCTCGTCGGCCAGCATGCCGGCGTCGGAGAACGGGTGGATGGGGTCGCGGTGGTGCCCGATGACCAGCGCCGGGGCCTCGAACGTGCGGCGCTCGGTGCGGTGGGGGGCGATGCGGCCGAAGAACAGGCCCTGGATGACCGCGGCGCTGGGCCCGGGGTCCTGGCCGAAACAGTCCAGGCCGACCCCCGCGTAGAACGGCAGCGGCCCCTGGGGAACGCGGCGCAGCAGCCCGGCGATGCGCCGGGTGACCGGCGCGCCGAACGTCAGCCCGACGAGGATCGGGGTGAAGAATGCGGCGCAGGCGAGGATCGCGTTGTCCAGCACCGGCATCTCGATGACCATGCCGCGCACGCGCTCGGGCGCCTGCGATGCGACCTCGAGCGTCGTGTTGGCGCCCAGCGAGGTGCCGCCGATCACCGCCTGGTCGAGCTCGAGATGGTCCATGAGCGCCAGCACCTCCTCGCCGAAGGTGCGCATCGAGTAGCGCCACATGTCGCGCGGGCGGTCCGAGCGCCCGTGGCCGAGCAGGTCGAGCAGGACGACGCGGTTGCCGCGGTCGGCCAGCGCCTGGGCCAGGGGCTCGTGCATGCGCGCCGGAAACAACAGCCCGGGGAGCAGGATCACCGCTCGCGGACCGGTGCCGTACGTCCGGTACGCGAGGCGCTTTCCCTGGTGCCGGAAGCTCGCCATTAGGGCCGGGAAGGATATCCGTCGCTTCGGGCCCCTCGGCGCAGCGCATAATGCGGGGTGATGGTGGCTGACGAGCGGGCGATGGCGGCCATCTACGACCGCCACCACCGAGGACTCCTGTCCTTCTGCCGGCACATGCTCGGATCGCGCGAGGAGGCCGAAGAGGCGGTCCGCGAGACCTTCCAGCTCGCCCGACAGGCCCTCGAGCGCAGCGAGGAGCCCGTGGACGTGCGTCCTTGGCTGTACGCGATCGCCCGCAACCGCTGCATCGCGATGCTGCGGGCGGGCGCTGCGCCGCCCCACGAGGAGGCGCTGCACGACGTCGCCCGCCTGCCCGTGGACGAGCGCGCCGCGCTGCTGCTGGCCGAGGACGGTGAGCTGACCCCGGACGAGATCGCCCGCGTGCTCGGCGTGCCCGACGACCGGGCCGAGGCGATGGTGGTACGCGCCCGCGACTCGCTCATCGCGCCGCGCCGGCCGCTGACCGACGCGTGCTCGGCCGTGCGCGTGGAGCTGGCCCGCCCCGGGGAGGGCCCCATGCCGCGCTCGCACGTGCGCCGCCACCTGCGCGACTGCCCCCGCTGTCGCGGCTATCGGGAGTCGGTCCGGCGCCAGCATGCGGCGCTGACCGCGCCCGTGGTGCCCAGCGCGGGCCTGCGCGCCGCCGCCGTGGGCGCGGACGCGCCGGGCGAGCGGCCCCCCCGCCACGTGCCCCTGCCGTCGCCTCGGCTCGCGCTCGTCGCCGGCCTCGCCGTGGTGGCGGTCCTGGCCGTCGTCGCGGGTGTGACCGCGCTCTCGTCGGGAACCTCGACGCCGCCGGCCAAGCCGCCCGCAGCGTCCGCGGACGCGCAGAAGCCCAAGCCCAAGCCGGCGGCGGTCGCCGCCGCGCCGGCGGCGGCCGACCCGAAGCCCAAGGCGACCCACCGGCGGCGCCACCGCCGGCACCACCACAAGGCCAAGGCCTCCGACACCAGCGTGGCGAGCGCTGCGCCGGCGCCGCAGCCCGCGCCGGCGCCTCCGCCGCCGGTGGTGACGCAGAAGCCGAAGAAGCTCAAGACCCGCAAGCAGAGCTCGCCCAAGCAGCAGCGACCGGTCCAGCAGGCGCCGAAGGTGACCCAGCAGCCCAATGTCACCAAGCAGCCCAAGGTCCAGAAGACGCCGCAGCCGGTCGCGCCGTCCAACACGGCCGGCGGGACGGCCGCGCCGCCGCCCGAGTCGGGCGGCCACAAGGGCGGCGGCCGCAGCGTCGACGACTAGTGACCCGAGCCCGAACTTCCGACTCAGGTCACTAGCGCCCGGCGGCGTTCATGGCCGCGGCCGTCCGGCGGGCCAGGGCCATCACGGTGATCATCGGGTTCGTGCCCGAGGCGGTCGGGAAGGCGCTGGCGTCGCCGATCCACACGCCGGGGGTGTCGTGCAGCTCGCCCCAGGGGTCCGCGACGGACGTCTTGGGGTCGTTGCCCATGCGGGCCGAGCCCATCTGGTGCAATGCGAACTTGGCGCAGTCGTAGGGGTCCAGCGGCGCGTCGTGCAGAGCGGCGGCAAAGGTCTCGGGGTCCTCGCCCTCGGTCCAGTGGCTGACCGTGCGGTGGTAGCTGATGATCTGCTTCGCGCCCGCGGCCGCGTGCATGCGCACGAGCTCGGCCTGCGCGCGGCGGTAGTGGCGGTCGTCGAGCCGGTCGGTCATCGCGTAGTGCCAGACCGCGTTGCCGTTGTCGTCGATGCCCACGCGCCCGGTGCCGCGGTCGCGAATGAGGAACACGAACGGGGCCGAGGTCGGGCCGGCGGCCATCCAGTCCTTGTGGATGCGTCCGCCGTGCCAGGGCACGGTCGCGGCGCCCAGGCCGGGCATCGCCGCCGAGGACTCGACCAGGAACCCGTACCCGTCCTCGAGGTCGGCGAACTCGCGGCTGAGCCCGGTCTGCGGCGCGCCCCACCAGCCCTTCTGGGGCTCGGCGTAGACGCCGACGGCGCCGCCGGCGGGGTGCAGGCGCAGATAGTCGCCCACGGCGGGGCCGCCGATGCCCGAGCGCAGCAGCAGCGCCGGCGTCTCCAGTGCACCGCCCGCCGCCACGACCTGCGGTGCGCGCACCAGCACGCGGGCCGTGGTGCCCGACGGGTCGGTGTAGGTCGCCTCGACGCCGGCGGCGCGACCGCCCTCGACCACGATGCGGTCGGCGCGGCAACGCGCCACCATCTGCGCGCCGCGCTCGAACGCGTCCTGGAGGTAGGTCTTCAGCGTGCCCTGCTTGGAGCCGGACTGGTCGCCGTAGCTGAGGAAGCCGGCGTTGCCGGGGTCGTAGGCGTTGCGGTCGGCGTTGCGGGTGATGCGGACGAAGTCGTAGCCGAGCGCGTCGCAGGCCTCCTGCATGCGCTGGTGCGGGCCGTTGTAGTCCGAGCAATCGTCGTTGACCCCGAGCCGCTCCCACACGGCGTCGAGGTGGGCGTCGTAGTCGGGGCCGGCCACGCCCTCGAGCCCGAACTCGCGCTCCCACTGCTCGCGCACGTTGTCGCGGGTGCGTATGCAGTTGGTCCAGTTGACCGTCGTTCCGCCGCCGAGGTTGGACCCCGCCATCAGCGCCAGCGAGCCGTCCTCGGTGGCCATCAGGCCGCCGCCCAGGAACAGGTTCTCGTAGGCCCAGAGCTCGAGCTGGTTGAAGTCGCTCTCGTTGTAGTAGCCGCCCATCTCGAGCACGACGACGTGCTTGCCCTCACCCGCCAGCGTCCCCGCGATCACGCCGCCGCCCGCGCCCGACCCGACCACGCACACGTCGGCGTCGAGCACCATCTCGTTCGTCGTGGGCGCGACGAGGGCGATGGGCTTGGGCGCCTCGGGCGGCGCCGACACCGGCCCGGGGTAGCCGATCGCGTCCCAGTTCGGGTTGCGGCCGGCCTGATCGGGCATCCCGTAGAACAGCATCAGCGCGAGTCCCTTGAACGCGCTCATGCCCGCCAGCGCCTCGGGGCCGGCATCCATGAAGCCCTGCACGATCGCCTCGCGCCCGGGCGGGGGCGCGTCGGCGAACCCCTGGGCGGCGATGGCGTCGAGCAGGCCGCGCAGGCCCGCCAGCTGGTCCTCGGGCACGCTCGCACCGAGCGCCGTCTCGACCGCCGCGGGCACGCCCAGGTCGGAGGCCGAGCGCGCGTAGAAGTCCGTTAGGTCGCCCGGGACGCTGAGCGAGGGCACGAACGTGTCGCAGAGGGCGCGCAGGGTGTCGCGCTGGATCTCGCTGAGGACGACGTTGACCGCCACGGAGGCGCGATCGTACTCGGATCGGTCAGGACCGCGCAGGCCCGGGCCAGCGGGCGGCGAGCTCGATGGTTCCGCGCTTGGCCGCGTCGGCGGGGATCTCGGCCTCGTAGCCGAGCTCGTCGAGGTAGGGAGCGAGCCACGGGCCGTGCTGGCCCTGCAGCTGGAGGTGCAGATGGCCGCCGGGCTGAAAGACCTGACGCGCGTCGCGCGCCAAGGCACGGATGAGGCCGAGGCCGTCGGCCCCGGGCCCGGTCGCGGTGCCGACTGGCCAGCCCAGGACGCCGCTGAGCTCGACGCTCATCGCTGGGAGCGCCAGCGGGAGGTTCGCCGCGATCGCCGCCACCCGGCCGCGCCATGAGGCCCGGACCGGAGCAAGCAGGGAGCCCTGGGCGAAGCGGACATTGCGCACGCCGAGCCGGCGGCGGTTGCGCCGTGCCCAGCCCAGCGCACGGAACGAGACGTCCGTCGCCAGGACTTCGAGGTCCGGCCGTTCCCGGGCGACGCTCAGCGCGACCACTCCCGTGGCGGTTCCGACCTCGACGAACCGGATGTTCGTCCCCTCGGTCGGGAGCCGATCGAGGATCGCATCGACATGCTGCTCGGCGATCGTCTCGAAGCCGAACACACCTGGGCCGTGCTGCATCGGCAAACCGTGAAAGTCGCGCTCGCGGGTGCGCAGCCGCACGGTGTCCAACGCGGTCGCCGCGTCCGCGGCGTACTGACGGGCGGCGCCGATCAGGCCGCCCTGTCGCGCGCCGGGTGCAGCGAAGGGCATGGGCCCGAGCGACTCCTTCGGCGCTCCTCCGTCGACCTTTACCCCAGGCTCGGCGAACCCGAGCCGTCCCCTCGCGACCGACCCGCTGTTGGACCCCCGTCGGCGCGTGACCCGTACGATCACCCCGCGACGGAAGTACCGCGCCTGGCCCGTGGAGCGCATTCGCTGCCAGCCAGCCGATTCCAATGTCCCGAGTGCGCGCGGCACCTGATCGGGCGCGACCTCGATCTCGGCCGCGAACGCGAACGCGAAGCCGTGCGCCAGCGCCGGCCGCACCTCGTCCCCGTTGAGCAGCACCGCGTGGACGCCTGCCGCCTCGAGCTTCTTGGCCAGCTCGGCCAGCTCGGCCTCGAGCTCCAGCACGAGGCTCACGAACTGCATCTTGGGCGGCAGCTCGCGCTGTGGCTGCGGGCCGCCCTGTGGCAGGCGCGAGAGCCGCTCGATCAGCGCTGCGGCCGCCTCCTCGGCACGGTCGCGTTCGCCTGCGAGCATCAGTGCTTGTTTCGCCGCTGCCCGGGCCGCCCGAAGCGCGAACTCGGGCCGTTCGTCCGCTCCATGCGCGCGATTGAGCAGCGTCAGGACCGCATCGTCGGTGGTCCGGTCGTGCAGTGCCAGCCGACCGCCCTCCCGGGTGGTGAGCACTGCAATCACGGCCACCGGGGCAGAGCCCCGCGGCCCTTCGTCGGCGAGCGGGTGAACCCGCCCGCCGGGGTCGATCGGCACGTAGCCGTCCGCGTAATGGGTTGCGCCCGCGTCCACGAGGGCAGCAACGAGTGCCGAAGTTCCCGCCTCGGGCTCTCCCGGAAGCACGATCGCGCGCCCGCCCATCGCCACCGCCCCGCCGCGCACGAAGAGATGGTCGGGTGCGTGCAGCGCGACGTGCTCGACCAGCTCCCTACGGAGACGATCGATCGCCTCGTCCGCGTCCCGGGCGTGGAACGGCTCCTTGTCGGGGCTGGCCACGCGGTAGCCGTCGCCGGGGTTGGTATCGAGCGCGAACGCCGCGTCTCCCGGCCGCGCGCGGCGCTCCCGGGCACCGGGCGGCAGGCACTGACGGACCCGCTCGGCCAGAGGCTCAGGGGAGATCGCGACGACCGCTCCGGTTCCGAGCGCCTCGAAGGCGACGACGGAGGCTTCATTGGTCTGAGTCACGGCGACCGGTGCACCTTGGCGGGGAGCGTATAGGCCAACGCGCTGCGCTCGGCTAGATTGCGGCGTGATGGCACATGAGCCGCCTGGGCTGAGTTCGGGGGCGTGGGCCGCGGCGACAACGCTCTTAGTCGACCACTCGACGGCCACGGTGTTGGCCGCCTTCCGCGCCGACGGAGTGCAGGCCGTGCTCTTGAAGGGCCCGACCATCGCGCGCTGGCTCTACCGCGACGGAGAGCCGCGGCCGTATCTCGACTCCGACCTGCTGGTGCGCCCAGCGGATGCGACGCGGGCTGGTCGGGTACTCGCAGGGCTCGACTACTCCCCGCAGCTCGACGAGCGCCGAATGCCGGACTGGTGGCGCCCACACGCGAGCACGTGGATTCGCGGCGATCGCGGCGCGACCGTCGACCTACACCACCGACTGCAGGGGGTCGGCGTCGACGCAGAGCAAGCGTGGGCGCTGCTGTCCGAAGACACGGAGACACTCGATGTCGCGGGCACCAACGCGGCCGCGCTCGCGGTTCCGGCTCGCACCCTGTACATCGCACTGACGGCGGCCAACGACGGGCCCGCTGGTACGGCAATGACCGACCTCGAGCGGGCGCTGGGCCAGGTGTCCGAGGACACCTGGCGGACGGCAGCTGCGCTTGCCATCGAACTCGGTGCGACAGACGGGCTGTTCGGCGGGCTGGCCCAACGCCGTGAAGGGATGGCGCTCGCGGCACGACTGGGCATCCGGGGCAGGCGGTCCGTTGAGATGGGCCTGCGCAGCGTAGGCGCCGCGCGGGAGGCGCTGACCGTCGATCAGCTCGCACGTGCGAACAGTCCGCGGGAGAGGATGGGGATCGTGGCCGACAAGCTCTTTCCGCCTCCGACCTACCTCCGCTACTGGTCTCCCCTCGCCGGCAGAGGGCGGCTTGGGCTCGGCCTGGCTTACGGGTACCGATTGGTCTGGGTTGCGAAGAAGACGGTCCCCGCGCTCAAGGCGTGGCGGCGGGCACGCCGGACGGTGACGCCGCCGTCATGAGGTGGGCGCGAGCGGAGTCAGCCCTGAAAACCGCACTGCCCCGGCGCCGTTGGCGTAAACGAGCCCTGACACATGTTTCCTCCGCCGTTGCATCCGGTGAAGCCCATCCCAGTCGTAACGCACGTGCAGTTCATGCACGCCGGATTGTCCGTACAGGCCTGCGTCACGCCGGGAGCGCAGTCTGCGGAGGTCGTACAAGTCTTCAACAGCGGGCACGACGCGGCCCCCGCCGCGAGCGACGGCATCGCGAGCGACGTGACCAGCGGTGCCGAGGCGGCAATCGTCGCTCCGGCGCGGACGAACCCGCGCCGCGACATGCCGCCGGTCGGGGGGTCGAGCAGATTGCAGCGCTCCAGCTCGACAAGCGCGTCCCAGACCTCGTCGTCGGTCACCGGCGCAGCGAGGCGGCCGGACGCGAACGCGGCGAGCTCAGCGAGGGACTTGCGGCCATCCGAGCCGGCAAAGACTGCTGCCGCGACGGGGCTGAGGGCGTGCGCTTCCTTGGTCCCGACGTCATAGACGACGGTTTCGTTGCCGACTTCTTCAACCAGCAATCCTGCTTCTCGTGCCGCCGGCGGGGACGGCTGCGCCCTGCTCTCCATGAAACGGCCTCCAGTCCCGTCGGTCGATCACGCACAAACGACGAGTCAAATCGTGCGGCTGACGGTCAGCATGCTAGTAGATCGGCTCGGCGCGTGCGGACCGGTTTATCCGCCTTGAGCAAAAGCTCCAGATCAGTGTGCCTCAACTGGTCGACGCCTGCTGTCGGCGTCGGAACGGTCATATGCGTCGGCCGCCGTGTCGCCGGACTCGCCAGCGCCGGTAGCGACGACCCCCAGGAGCCGGCCGTTGGCCGATCCTGCGATCTGCGCCATCCTGCGTACGGCACCACGTGGCGTGCGGTTCAGGCGCGCGACCGCGACGACGCCTGACACCTGCCGTACGAGCCCGAGGGCAGAGACGGACCCAAGTAGGGACGGCGTGTCGATCACCATCAACTCGAATTCCGCCGAGAGCCGGTTGAGGAGCGATGACACGCGCGGCGAGCTGAGGGTCTCGGCGGGATTGGGCGGCGGCGACCCGGCAGGCAGCACGGTCAGCTCCCCCGCGAGCCCCGGGATTGGGTGCAGCGCAGTGCGGACGTCCTCACCACCGATGACCTCGCTGAGCCCCGGACTGCCCGGTAGGCCCATCCGAGCCGCCACGCCGGGGCGGCCGAGGTTGGCGTCGATCAGCAGTACGCGTCGGCCGGCGTGTGCGAACGAGAGGGCCAGCCGAGTGGCGACGGTCGTCTTCCCCTGGCCGTCGAGCGGGCTCACGACCGCGATCGTGTCGGGTCGGCGCTCGCCAGTCAGGAAGATGAGGCTGTCGCGCAGGCGCTGAAACGACAGCTCGGTTTGCGAGCCGGCGTCTCTGGCGTCGAACGCCTGCCTCGGGATGGTGGCGAGGAGCGGGGCGCCGCTGAGGCTCTCCAGCTCCGCCGGCCTGCGGACGCGCCGATCCAGGCGGTCAAGCAGGAGCGCCAGGACGGGAGCGATGAGCACCGCCAACGCGAGGGCGAGGAGCGCGTTGCGGCCCGGGTTGGGCGAGATCAGGTCGGCGCCCGCACGCTCGACCACGCGCAAGGATGCGGCGGGAGCCTCGCGTTGCGCGAGGAGTGCCGGCAAGGCGTCGGAAGCCGGCGGCGTCGGCTTAGCCTGACGGCGGGTTGCCGAGAGACCGCGTCGCGTGGCTGCGATCGCGGCGTCGAGCCGGCGCCGAGCATCACGTTCGACATAGTTGGTGAGCGCTCGCAGGAATGCGTTGACACCCGCGACGGCCAGCCGGGAGCTGGGCCCATTCGCCTGCAGCGTGACCCACCCGGTCCGCGTGTCGAGAGTTGCGCTCAGTCCCTGCACGGTGCCGACCGGTCGAGGCCCGATGTCCGTAGTCGCGCCGACGACCGTGGGCAGGCTCGAATCGGCCACCAAGAGCGCTCCGGGATTGAGATTCGAAGGCAGGTTCTGGAAGACGGGGGCGTCGTACCCCGGGTCCTCCACCTCGACGACGAGGTTGGCCTGGTACGTCTTTGGCTGACGGGCGGTGTAGACGTATACACCGGCGGGGATGAGCAACGCGATGAGTAGGGCAACCCACCCGCGACGGCGCACGATTGCGCCGATTTCCCTCAGCTGGGCGCCCCTCGCCGCTCGCCGCACGGCCCACTCGCGCCCTAGGCGCCCTCGAGCGCGTGTAACAGCGCGGACGCCACATCAGCCGCGTCGCCGCGATCGCCTTTCAGGATCACTGCGCCGGCGGCGAGCCGAGTGGTCGCCGTCAGAGCCTCCTCGGGGCGCTCGCGGGCGACCAGGGCGTGAGAAAGCAGCTCGATCGCGCCCTGCGCGGGCGACAAGGGCGACGGGCGCCACTCGGCTCCTGGGGCGTACGTGCTGAACGCGATAAGCCCGGCCGGAACCGGCTCTGTGCCTGCGACACCGCCGAGGCTCTCCACCGACGCGTCGCCCCCGTTGGCCCTGATCGAGAGCCGCTTGGGATAGGGATGCACGACGCCGTGAGCATCGAGAACGGCGTACTCCTCGGAGTAGTAGACGGCGCCGGCACGCACGAGCTCCGCCACGAGCGTCGTCTTACCGCTCATGCTGCGTCCCGGGAGCACGATGGCGCGGCTGTGATGGGCGACCACCCCCGCGTGGACGAAAACGCGGTCCGGCGCCAGCTGTGCCACGCGTGAGCGCACGAGCGCATCGAGTAAGCCGGCGGCGATCTCGGGGTCCGGGGAGCCCATGTCGACGTCGTCGCCCACGACGCGGTACCCGACCTCGTCCCGGACCAGGCCGAATCGGGCGCGCACCGTGGACGGTTCGCACTGCCGGGTGTGCGGTGGGAGCACCGCGGTGACCAGGCGCATGAGCTCAGCGTCCGCCGCGCCGAGGGCCAGGGGGACGCCGTACGCCTCGATGGCGTGCTCATAGGGGAACGGCGGCGAGGAGGGCTCGCTCACCCGGATGTCGAGGAACTCCGCGCTCACCTGCTCATCGTAAAGAGCCGCGCGCTATTGGCGCGAAACCCCATCAGTGGCCGTCGCAAGCTCCAGCAAGGCGGTCGCGGCCTCCTTCGCCGCGCCGCGTTCGCCCTTCAGTACGCGCGCCCCGGCGACCGCGCCCCGTATCGCGGCGAGCGCGAACTCGGGTTGGTGCTGGGGATTGACGGCGTGCCGGAGCAGCAGCAGTACGGCCTCGCTCCCCCCGCAGCTGCTGACCCTCCACTTCTCGCTTCCGAACACGACTTCCGCCACCACCGACACCTCGAGCGGTTCGTGCCCGATCGTCGCGCCGAGCTCCTCCGGTGGATGCGGGCGACCCAGTCCCTTGCGTCGATCGGTCATCCAAAGTGGTAGGGGGTACGGATGCACGCGCCCATCGGCGTCGAGCGGGGCGTAGTCGTCGGTGTAGTAGACCGCGCCCGCCTGCACCAGGGTGGCGACGAGCGTCGTCTTGCCGGCGCCCGCGTTCCCGGGGAGAAGGATGGCGCCGCCTTTGACGGCGACGCAGCCGGCGTGGATATACATCCGGTCGCGAGGAGTCGATAGGACATGCATCAAGAGGCGGTGCCGAAGCCCATCGACGCCGAGGTCGAGCGTCTCGTGCCGGCTTGTGACCTCGCCGTCGATGCTGACTGCGTAGGTGCCGTCCCTTCCGCGGCCGAACGCGAACGTGCGGTTATCGGCGGAGGGCGTGCTCGGCGACCAGCCAAGCGGGAGGGCATGCTCGACGACCGCGTGCATCAGGTCGTCCGTCGATGTCTCGATCGACGCGCGCGCGCCGTGGCACTCGATGGCGATGAGGCGCGCCATGGGACCAGCATAGAATCGGTGCAATGGACGCGCTGCTCTTGGTGCTGCGAGTGGTCCTGGCAGCGGTGTTCGTCGTCGCGGCGGCCGGGAAGCTGCTCGATCGCGACGGCTCGAGGCAGGCGCTCGTGGCCTTCGGCGTCGGCGAGCGCCTGGCCGCGCCCGGCGCGATCGTGCTGCCTCTGGCCGAGCTGGCGGTGGCGCTGGCCTTGCTGCCGGCCGCCTCGGCGGTGCCGGGCGCCGCCGGCGCGATCGTGCTGCTGACCGCGTTCAGTGCGGGGATCGGGCGGGCGATGGCCCGGGGAGAGGCGCCGGACTGCCACTGCTTCGGCCAGCTCCACTCCGAGCCCGCGGGCCCCAAGGCCCTCGTCCGCAACGTCGTGCTTGCCGCGCCCGCGGTGATCGTGGTCGTCGCGGGCCCGGGGCCGCAACCGACCGTGCTCGGATTTGCCGCCATCCTTGCAGGCCTCGCCGCTGTGGGCGCGCTGGCCGTCTGGATGCACAAGCGCTCCATCGCGAAGGCCGAGCGCGAGGCGGCGGAGCCGGCGGGCCTGCCCGTGGGTGCGCAGGCGCCCACGTTTGCCCTCGCCCGGCTCCGCGACGGCGACACGGTCCGCCTCGACGATCTCTGGGCGGAGGGCCGGCCGGCGCTGCTGGTGTTCACCCATCCGGGATGCGGCCCCTGCAACGACCTCATGCCGGATCTGCGGCGCTGGCAACGCTCCTTGTCGGACCGGGTGACGATCGCCCTGGTGAGCCAGGGGGGCGAGGCCGACAACCACGAAGCCCACGCCGAGCATCCGCTCGACAACATCCTGCTGGAAGGCGGGAAGGGCAACGACGTCTACAAGGCCTACCGCATGCGCGGCACGCCGTCGGCGGTCGCCGTGGGACCGGACGGCCGCATCGCCACGGTGACGGCCGAGGGCGAACTGCTGATCGAGCAGCTCACGCGGCTCGTGCTCCAGCGCTTCAGCCCGGCGCCGAGCCTCCGATAGCCTGCGCCGCAGGTTTACGGCAATCAGGAGGGAAGCAGTGCCCAAGAAGGAACCCCGGTCGCTCTACGGGCAGGTCGTGGCCATCACCGGCGCGGCGCGTGGGATCGGCAAGGCGACGGCGCGCGCGCTGGCGCGCCAAGGTGCAAGGGTCGGCATCGGCGACCTCGACGTCGAGCTCGCCCGCGAGACCGCCGAGGAGCTCGGTGGCAGCGTCGAGGCGTTCCCGCTCAACGTCTGCGACCGCGCCTCGTTCTCGCACTTCCTGGACGAGGTCGAGCGCACGCTCGGGCCCGTCGACGTGCTCATCAACAACGCCGGCATCATGCCGCTGGGGTCGTTCGACGAGGAGGACGACGCCACCACCCTGCGCCAGATCGACATCAACGTCGTCGGCGTCATGACCGGGTGCAAGCTCGTCATCCCGAAGATGAAGCAGCGCGGCCGCGGCCACATCGTGAACATCGCCTCGATGGCGGGTCGCGCGGGCTACGCCAATGCGGTCACCTATTGCACGACGAAGTTCGCGGTTGTCGGCCTCTCCGAGGCCTTGCGGGCCGAACTGCGCGGCACCGGGATCGAGCTCTCGGTCGTGTGCCCGGGCGTGGTCAACACCGAGCTCGGCTCCGGCTTGAACGAGACCCGCGCGGCCAAGGTCGTGGAGCCCGAGGAGGTCGCCGACGCGATCGTCGACGCCCTGCGCACCGACCGCTTCGACGTCTTCGTGCCTGCGGTGGCCGGCACCATCTGGCGCGCCGTCCACGTGCTGCCCCGCAGCGCGGCGGAGAAGGTGGGCCAGGCGCTCAAGGCCGACCAGGTCCTGAGCAACCCGGACCAGAGTGTGCGCGCGGGCTACGAGGCGCGCGCGGCGGCGTGCGACCCCGGCGTGGAGGAGCGCGCGGCCGCGGTCGACCCCGCTCCCCCGGCGGGCGAGAAGGTCACGAGCTAGGCGCGCAGCCAGTCCGCGATCGCGCGCCCGAGCTCCGGGCCGGCGTCCTCCTGCAAGAAGTGGCCGCTGTCGCCGACGTAGCGCGGCGGCGCCGCGCCGAGCGCGCTCGCGAAGCGCTCGCCGGCCTGCGGCGGCAGGATCGGGTCGGCGTCGGCCCACAGCACCAGCGTCGGGCGGCGATCGTCCGCGAGCGCGTCGAGCACGCGCTGCTGGGCCATGCCGCCGGGCGTCCCGGGGACGGTCGGGAGCATGAGCGGGAACGCCCGCGCGCCCGCCTTGGCCGCGGCGCTTGGGAACGGCGCGTCGTAGGCGGCGGCCACGGCATCGCCCGGATCGGTATGGCAGGCGCGGCGCACGAGCAGGCCGACGGGAAGGTCCTCGGTCCGCTCCACGAACGCGCGGAACGCCTGCCACGCCTCGGTCATCCGCTGCTCACCCGTCCACAGCCCGGTGTCCATGACCACCAGCCGCGCGATCCGGTCCGGGTGCTCGGCGGCCAGGCGCAGGCCGATCGGCCCGCCCCAGTCGTGCGCGACGACCGTGGCGTCGCGCAGGTCGAGCTCCTCGAGCAGGTCCGCGGCGAGCGCCACGTGGCGCTCGTACGAGTACCAGCCCAGGTCGACCGGCTTGTCCGAGCGCCCGAACCCGGCGCAGTCGGGGGCGATGCAGCGGTAGCCGGCGGCGCGTACGGGCGGGATCACCGTGCGCCACAGGAACGACCAGGTGGGCTCGCCGTGGAAGAACACCACCGGCGGCCCGTCGCCCTCGTCGACATGGGCCAGGCGCAGCTCGCCCGCCTGCCGGTAGTGCGGAGCGAAGGGGAAGTCGGGAAGCCCGTCGAGGACCTCGTCCGGCGTGCGGATGGCGCCCATCATCCGAGCCCGAGCCGGTGCAGCGCCGGCTCGAGCGCGGCGGCGTCGCGCGAGGCGGTGACGTGGATCGCGCCCGGCTCGCGCACCCACGCGATCAGGTTGAGCGCCTGCAACCGGTCGAGGAAGAACTGGAACGCGTAGGCCTGGCGCGGCGCCGTGTAGTGGCGCTCGATGTCGAAGGCGTAGCCGGTGGTGTGGAGCGAGTAGTTCGGCGTGGCCTCGCTGTTCGTCCCCACCAGCAGCTGCTGGTAGCGGCTGTCGCGCACCGCGCTGGTGACCGTGAGCGCCCCGCGGCCGACGAACGCGTGCACGCCGGCGCCGATGTAGGCCAGCACGGCCAGGCCCTCGGGCCGCAGGGCGCGGTACAGCGTCGGCTTCTGGCCGAGCTTGGGCGCGAGCTCGCCCATGTGCGGGTCCACGCGCACCCCCGCGCGCAGGAGCCCGCGCGCGGCCAGCGGGAGCAGGACGTGGCCGGTCTCGGCGCGCCCGAGGTCGGCGGGGGTTGCGAACACCGTCGTCTGCCCGGGCGGGTGGAGCAGGTTCTCGGCCGAGTTCTTCTGCGTCTGCAGCGTGGCCCGGCGCCGAAGCTCGGCCGGGTTGGTGCGGGCCAGGCGCATGATGTCCTTGGCCGCCAACACGCGGAACCAGTAGGTGGCGGAGTCGTCGCCGAGTGAGAAGAGCTTCGCGTAAGCGGCCTGGTGGCGGGCGGGCGAGCTGTCGAAGTAGAGCTGGGCGTACGGCGTGTGGTCACCGGCGCCGAAGGCGGAGATGACCTGCTGCAGGTTGCCGATGCCCATGTGGTAGCTCTCGACGGCGAGGTCCTCGCGCGGGAAGTTCCTGCGCGACTCGCGCAGGTAGCGGGCGGTGCCGGCCAGCGCCTTGATCGGGTCGAAGCGGTCGTCGACGCGCCGGCGCCGCTGCAGCAGCGTCGCGACGCGCGCCGGCTGCGCCTTGCGCTGGGCCTTGGCGATGTCGCGGGTGATGCGGATGCTCGCGGGCAGGTCGACGTGCATGCCCAGGAGCTGGGTCGCGGTGCCGGGGAGGATCTGGGTCAGGCCCGCGGCGGCGCGCGGGTCGGGGCCGGCCATGGCCTCGGGGTCGCCGGCGCTCTCGAGGAAGACGACGGCCTCGAGCGTGTCAGGGTCGATCCCCGCCGCGGCCGCGGCCTTCTCGATCTGCGGGCGCCAGCGCTCCACCCGCTTCGCGGTGGCCGCCACCCCGCCGGGCGACTTCGCGTAGAGCGGGTGGCTGAAGCCGGCGGCCGCGCGCCGCTCGAAGGTGGCGTTGTGGGCGCGGTCATAGCGCAACGGCCCGAAGTTGCCGCCCTCGGCGCGCGAGTGGGGGATGAGGGGCTGGGCGGAGTCGCTGGACCCGCCGCCGCCGCTGGTCGCAAGCACGACGGCGATCACTATCAACGCCGCCCCGACCGCCGCGACGATGAGGGCGAGCGCCCCGCCGCGGAGCCGGCGGCGCCGCGGAGCCTCCGGAGGCGCTGCCATCGGCCTCGAAGCTAGCAAGCGTTACCGTCGCCCCATGCGGGTGGTCAGCGCCCCGACAAGCATCGCCCTCGACGACGACCTGGTGATCGAGGGCGACAACGCCGACGTGCTCCCGCTGCTGCCCGACGGGCACTTCGACCTGGTCTACATCGACCCGCCCTTCAACACCGGAAAGCGGCGCGAGCGACGCACGCTGTCGGTGTCGGCGGCCGACGACGGCGAGCGCCAGGGCTTCGGCGGCCGGCGCTACCGCGCCCGCGTGCTCGGGGCGCTCTCCTACGCCGACGAGCACGCCGACTACCTGGGCTTTCTCGGCCCGCGCCTCGAGCACGCCCGCCGCCTGCTGGCGCCGCACGGCACCCTCTACCTGCACCTCGACTACCGCGAGGCCCACTACGCCAAGGTGCTGCTCGACGAGCTCTTCGGCCGCGACGCCTTCCTCAACGAGCTCGTGTGGGCCTACGACTACGGCGGGCGCCCACGCGACCGCTGGCCGGCCAAGCACGACACGGTGCTCGTCTATGTGCGCACGCCGGGCGCCCACCACTTCGACGCCGAGGCGGTCGACCGCGAGCCCTACATGGCGCCGGGCCTGGTCACGCCCGAGAAGGCGGCGCGGGGCAAGCGCCCGTCCGACACCTGGTGGCACACGATCGTGCCCACCAACGGGCGCGAGAAGACCGGCTACCCGACGCAGAAGCCCGAGGGCATCGTGCGGCGGATGGTGCAGGCCTCCTCGCGCCCGGGCGGCTGGTGCCTGGACTTCTTCGCCGGCTCGGGCACGCTCGGCGCCGTATGCGCGAAGCTCGGCCGGCGCTACGTCCTCGTCGACTCCAACCCCGAGGCGATCGCGGTTGCCCGCCGACGCCTAGCGTGAGCCGAGCGTCGCGGCGGCGTTGCGGCCGACGATCTCCATCGTCGCCTGGAGCTGCGTCGTCGGGCTGAACTCGATGACCTCGGTTCCGGCGGCGAGCACCGGCGTGTGGCCGGGCGCGGCGTAGTAGGCCTCGCCCGCCTCGATCGTCTCCTCGTGGTCGGCGTAGCGGAACGTGATGCTGCCCGCAACGACGATGCCCCAGTGCGGCGACTGGCAGCGGTCGTCGGGCAGGCCCTGGAACAGCGGCGCGGCGTCGACGGCCTCGTCGAAGCGCTCGAACCCGACGGTGTGGTCGCCGAGCTGCTCGAAGCGGCCCTCGTAGCCCGGCAGCTCCTGGACGGTGGACGCGCTCGCCTTGCTGGCCTTCGGCATGTGATCCTCCTGGCTTGGTGACCGGACGCCCGCCAAGCTCTCAGCCGTCCGTGTGCGCAGCGCAAAGGGCGCGCAAATGAGCGCGCCCGACGTGGCCGTCATCGGCGGCGGCATCGTCGGCGTGAGCGCCGCGGCGTTCCTGGCTCGGGCCGGGGCGCGCGTGGAGCTGTTCGAGCGCGCCGAGCTCGCCGCCGCCGCCTCGGGCCGCAACTCCGGCGCCATCCAGCACCCCTACGACCCCGAGCTGCTGGGCCTGCACAACGAGACCGTCGCCATGTACTCGAACCTCGACGGCTTTGCCTTCGACCTCGAGCCGGCCGGCGTGCTCGTGCTCGGCCGCGACGCGGCTGCGCTGGCCGCGCTCGCCGCCGACCTGGGCGAGGCCTTCCCCGAGCTCGAGCCGGCCGTGGTCGACGGGCGCGCGGCCGAGCCGCTGCTGGCGCCGGGCGTGGCCGCCTGCCGCTTGCGCTCGGGCCACCCCGTGCGGCCCGAGGCGGCGACGCTCGCGTTCGCGGAGGCGGCGCGGGCGGCCGGCGCCGTCCTGCACACCGGCGCCCCCGCCCGCGCCGCCGACCTCCTCGAGACCTCGGGGGCGGTGCTCGTCGCCGCCGGGCCGTGGACGCCCGAGGTCGTCGACCCGACCGGGAGCTGGCGGCCGATCACGCCGGTCTGGGGCGTCAACGCCGAGGTCGCCCTCGAGGAGCCGCCGCGCGCGATCCTCGAGGAGGGCGGCGTCGAGTCGGCGGTGGCGGGCGCCGCGCCACCGCTGCTGTTCAGCCTCACCACCGCCGGCGGCGTGGGCGCGCTCGGTTCCACGTTCCTGGACCGCGAGCCCGACCCGGACGCGTTCGTGCCGGCGCTGCTCGAGCGCGGCCGCGCCTTCGTGCCCGGGCTGGGCGAGGCGGTCTCGGTGCGCGCGTGCGCGCGCCCGCAGTGCTTCGACGGGCGGCCGCTGCTCGGGCCCATCCCCGGCCGCGGCCGGCTCTTCGTGGCCGCCGGGCACGGGCCCTGGGGGATCTCGACCGGGCCGGCCTCCGCGCGCCTGGTCGCGGACGCCATACTCGACCCCGCCACGGCGATCCCGCCCGCGCTCGACGTGGCCCGAGCATGCGCCGCCTGATCACCATCCCCATCAGCCACTTCTGCGAGAAGGCGCGCTGGGCGCTGGGGCGCGCCGGGCTTGAGTACCAGGAGGAGGCGCATGTCCAGGTCATCCATGTGATTGCGGCCAGGCGGGCCGGCGGCGGGCGCACGGTGCCGGTGCTGGTGTGCGACGAGGGCGTGCTGCCCGAGTCGGGGTCGATCGTGGGCTACGCCGCGCAGCGCGCGCCCGCCGACCGGGCCTTCGAGCCCGACGACCCGGTGCAGCTGGCCGAGGCGGTGCGCATCGAGCGCTGGCTGGACGCCGACCTCGGGCCACACACGCGGCGCTGGACCTACTGGGAGATGCGCGACGAGCGCGAGCTGGCCGAGGCCTACAACCTGACCGGCGTGCCCGACTGGGAGCGAGCGTCCTTCCCCGTCCTCTACCGGCCGCTGTTCGAGGCGGTCAAGCGCGTACTCGACGTGACGCCGGAGACGACGGCCGATTCCAAGCTTCGCGTGCGCGCGCTGTTCGACACGGTGGGCGAGCGGCTCGCCGACGGGCGGCCGTTTCTCGTCGGCGAGCGCTTCTCACGCGCGGACCTGAGCTTCGCGGCGCTGGCGGCCCCGGTGCTCATGCCGGACCAGTACGGGATCCCGCTGCCCAAGCTGCACGAGCTGCCCGCGGCATGGGCGGAGGACATCGCCGACCTGCGCGCGCACCCCGCGGGCGCGTTCGCGCTGCGGATGTTCGCCGACTACCGCTAGCGGTTGGCGGGCTCGCCGTCGTGCTCGGCGCGCGCCGCGTCCGCGCGCTCCACGAACCGCGGCCGGTAGGGCTCGGCCTCCGCGGCGGGAGCGGGCTGGGGCTGCGGCTCGGGCTCCGGCGCGCGTTCGCCCAGCGCGATCACGGCGGCCGATCCGGCCAGGCCTGCCGCGAGCTGCGCCAGCGCGACCGCCAGCCCGGAGCCCTCGATGCCGAGCGCCGAGTCGAGCGACAGCCGGCGGGGGCCGGTGTCGACGACGGCGAAGATCGCCGCGATCAGCGTGAGGTTGCACTCGTAGCCGCCCTGCGTGCTCCACACGCCCTTGGGCGCGTGCACCTTGCGGATGGCCGTGGCCATCGTGCCGGTGAGCACCGAGCCCGCGACCGGCGTGAGCAGTCCGGTGGCCAGCAGAGCGCCGCCGGCCGTCTCGGCAACTCCCGCCGCCGTGGCGTGGTGGCGCCCGGGGCGCAGGCCGAGGCCGTCGAACATCTCACCGGTGCGCTCGGGGCCGTGGCCGCCGAACCAGCCCTTGAGCTTCTGCAGGCCGTGGCCGACGAACAGGCCGCACACGACGAGACGAAGTGCTGCGATTCCGAGTCCCATGCCG
>DATBDE010000049.1:0-29260 GCA_036270095.1 Solirubrobacteraceae bacterium
CGTATACCGCTGTGTAGACGTCGGCATCGGGCCAGACGTCGCAGATGGCCATGAAGACGCGCTCGGCACCTCGGATGTCGAGCAGGAAGTCGTGAATCAGCGCGACGCGCGGAGAAGCGGGAGCAGCAGCCGCCATGTGGGCGGCGAGTCTATTCATTAGGGTGGCCGACTCGTGAAAAGGCCCTCAATCCTGATCTTCCTGCTCGTGGCCGCCCTGGCCCTCGTGCCGGGCTCCGCGATCGCCGCGAAGGTGCCCGCGAACTTCTTCGGGGTGATGGCCGACGGGCCCCTGCTCTACAACGGGTTCGACGACCAGGCCGAGTTCGACCTCATGGCCCGGACCGGCGTCCAGACCGTTCGCATGGCCATGCCGTGGAGCGCGATGGAGCCGCAGCCCGGCCAGTACGACTTCTCCAGCACCGACCCGGTCGTCGCCCAGGCGGCCACGCACGGCTTCACCGAGCTGCCGACCGTGACCTTCGCCCCGGCGTGGGCGGCGCGCCATCCCGGCGCGTCGAACTCCCCGCCCGAGGGCACGCAGAACTACGCCAACTTCATGACCACGCTGGTGCAGCGCTACGGCCCCAACGGGGCGTTCTGGGCCGAGCACCCCGAGCTGCCGGTGCGCCCGATCCGCGAGTGGCAGATCTGGAACGAGCCCAACCAGCCCGTCTTCAACTGGTCCGACCAGCCCTTCGCCGCCGACTACGTGGCGCTGCTGCGGGCCGCGCGCTCCGCCGTCCTTGCCGCCGACCCGGGCGCGAAGATCGTGCTCTCCGGCCTCGTGGGCACGAGCTGGTCGGCGCTGGCCAAGGTCTACCAGGCGGGCGGCAAGGGCCTGTTCGACGACGTCGCCATCCACCCGTTCACGCTCGAGCCGAAGAACGTGCTGAAGATCCTCGACAAGGTGCGCGCGACGATGAAGCGCTACCACGACTCGAGCACGCCCATGTTCATCACCGAGCTGACCTGGCCGGCGGCCAAGGGCTTCGCGCTGACGCGCACCTACGGGTACGAGACCAACGCGGCGCAGCAGGCCAAGAAGCTCGGCCAGATCATCCCGCTGCTGGTGGCCAACCGACGCGCGCTGCGGCTCGAGCGCGTGTACTGGTACACGTGGATCTCGGCGGCGCCCGACCCGCGCAACGACCCGTTCTCGTACTCCGGCCTGCGCCAGCTGGACAGCAACGGCACCACCGTGCAGTCGCGCCCGTCGCTGGCGATGTACGCGCGCATGGCGCATCGCTACGAGTAACCCCGCCGTCCTCTTCGTCTCCTACTCCGGCGCCCTCGGCGGCGCCGAGCGGCTGGTGCTGGAGGCCGCCGGCGCGGTCGACGGCCGCGCCGTCGTGGCCTGCCCGGCCGGCCCGCTGGCCGACGCCGCGCGCTCGCGTGGCCTCGCGGTCCTCAGCCCGCCGCTGCGCAGCCTCGAGCTGCGCCGCTCGGTGCGCGACCGTGCCGCCCACGCCGCGCGGCTGGCGCTGCACGGCCGCGAGGCGGCGGCGCTGGGGCGCGACCTCGGCTCCGACGTCGTCGTGGCGTGGGGCATGCGCTCGCTGCTGGCGCTGTCGGCCGCCCTCCCCCGCCGGCGCCCCGCGCTGGTCTTCGCCCACAACGACCTGCTCCCGAGCGCCGCCATCGCGGCCGCGGTGCGAGCGGCGGCGCGGCGTGCCGACCGGGTGATCGCGCTGTCGCAGACGGTGGCCGACGACCTCGACCCCGCGCGCACGGAGGTCATCCACCCCGGCGTCGATCTCGACGCGTGGACGCCGGGCGCCCCGGCCGAGCCGCCGTATGCGCTCGTGCTCGGCGCGATCGAACCGTGGAAGCGGCCCGAGCTCGCGCTGGAGGCGGTCGCGCGGGTCGACGGGCTACGGGTGGTCTTCGCGGGCGAGCCGATCGGCAGCGGAGGGGAGCGGCTGCTCGAGAGGCTCCGCGAACGTGCCGCCCGGCCCGACCTCGACGGCCGGGTCGAGCTGCGCGGCCGCGTCGAGGATCCGCGGCCGGTGCTCGTGGGCGCCTCGGTGCTGCTGCACTGCGCCGACCGCGAGCCCTTCGGCATCGCGATGATCGAGGCGCTCGCTGCCGGCGTGCCGGTGGTGGCGCCGGCGAGCGGAGGCCCGACCGAGATCGTCACCAAGGCCTGCGGCCGGCTCTACCCGGCCGGCGCCGCCGCAGCGGCCGCGCAGGGCCTGCGCGAGTGCCTGGGCCAGCCGGAGATGCGCGCGGCGGCGCGCGCGCGGGCGGCGGCGTTCGACGCTGGAGCGACGCGCGAGGCGTGGCGCGAAGCGGTCGGGGCGGTGCGGCGGCACAGCAGGGGTCAAGTCTTTCTTTGCCGTACCGGATTCCGGTACGGCAAAGAAAGACTTGACCCCGCCGTTGGCGACCTCGCGTATGTGACGGTGACCCACAACTCGGCCCGCGACCTCGAGCGGCTGCTCCGCTCGCTCCCCGCCGACGCTCGCGTGGTCGTCGTCGACGCCGCCTCGACCGACGACTCGGTCGCCGTCGCGCGCGCGCACGGCGCGCGCGTAATCGAGGGCGACAACCCCGGCTACGGCACCGCCGCCAACGCCGGCGTCGCTGCCTGCGACGCCCCAGTGGCCGTCGTGCTCAACCCCGATGTCGAGCTCGTCGACGACTCGCTCGACGCGCTCGCCGCCGCGGTCACGCCCGACCGCATCCTCGTCCCGCTCGTGCTCCTGCCCGACGGCAGCCGCCAGGACATCGCCCACAACGGCCCGGCGGGCTGGAGCGACCTGGCGATCGCGCTCGGGCCGCCCGCAGCGCTTCCCGAGCCGCTGCGCACGAGGGTCCAGCCCTGGCGCGCGCACGCGCCGCGCAAGGTCGACTGGCCGGTCGGCGCCTGCATCGCCGGGCGCACCGACACCCTGCGCCGCCTCGGTCCCTTCGACCCCGCGATCTTCCTCTACTCCGAGGACCTCGACCTCGGGCTGCGGGCGCAGGCCGCCGGCATCGAGACCTGGTTCTGGCCGCAGGCGCGCGTGATCCACCACCAGTCGCACGCGACCACGCGTGCGTTCGGCGGCGAGCCCTACGCGCGCCTGGCCCGCCAGCGCCACGACGTCGTCGCGCGCCGCCTGGGCGAGCGCACCGCCGCCCGCGACGACCTCCTGCAGGCGCTGACGTTCGCCAACCGCCTGGCGCTCAAGCGCCTGCTGCGCCGGCCCGCGGGACGCGAGCGCGAGCAGCTGGCGGCGGTGCGGAGCCTACGGGGCCGAGCACGCGGGGCGCCCGGCCCCACCAACGGATCGGCTACTCGCTGACCCTCTCGACGAGGAAGGCGATGCGCACGTGTGCGCGCCACTCCTCCAGGTTGTCGCCGCGGAGCCCGGTCGACACCACGTCGACGGCCTTGATGTTGCGCAGGTTCGTGCGCGCGTCGCTGAGCGCGGCCTGCACCGCGGCGTCGGAGCTCTCGGGCGAGCTGCCGACCACCTCGATGATCTTGACGACCGACACGACTCTCCTCCTCTTCCTCGAAGGGCGGGACCCTGCGGCACCCTACTCTCCTCGGTCATGAGCGAGCACGCCTTCCGCCGCGCGGTCGAGGCGGGCGACATCGAAGGCGCGATGGCCTGCCTGCACGACGACGTCACCCTCGACAGCCCCGTCGCTTTCCGCCCCTTCGAGGGCCGCATCCAGGTCGAGGCCGTCCTGCGCCTCGTCCTCGACACCTTCGAGGACTTCCGCTACGTCGAGGAGGTGATCGACGGCCCCACGGCGGTGCTGCTCTTCGAGACCCGCGTGGGCGACCGCCGGATCGAGGGCGTCGACTACATCCACACCGACGAGGACGGGCTCATCGACCACTTCACGGTGATGGTGCGGCCGCTGTCGGGCGCGATCGCGCTGGCCGAGGCGATGGGCCCTAAGGTCCTCGCTGCCGGCATCAAGTAGCGCCGCTCAGAACAGCCCGAGTTGGTCGGCTTCGCGCACCGGCTCCACGACCTCGGGCTCGGCCGCGGCGACCTGCACCACCTCGGGCTCGACCTCCGGCACCGGCTCGGGCTGGTCCGGCGCGGGCTGGGCCAGCAGGCCGGGGATGCGGGCGAAGTCGGCCCGCAGCGTGTCCAGCATGGACGGCGTGTACAGCGCCGCCGCCGGGTGGTAGATGGGGTACAGCCGCACCGCCCGCGGGCCGATGACGCGCACCTCCGCGCTGCCGTGCAGGCGCGTGATCCCGGTCGGGTCGCCGCGCAGGAGCTTGGTCGAGAAGTTCCCCAGCGTGCACAGCACGAGCGGCTGGATGAGATCGATCTGCCGCCACAGGTAGCCCTGACAAGCCTCGATCTCGGTCGGGTGCGGGTCGCGGTTGCCGGGCGGACGGCACTTGAGCACGTTGGCGATGAACACGTCCGCGCGGGCCAGGCCGATCTCGCCCAGCAGCTTCTCCAACAGCTTGCCGGCCGAACCCACGAACGGCAGGCCCTGCTTGTCCTCGTTCGCGCCCGGCGCCTCACCGACGAACATCAGGTCGGCGTCGGCGTTGCCCGCCCCGAAGACCACCGTCGTGCGCGTCGCGGCCAGCTGCGGGCACTTCTCGCACCCGCAGGCCTGCTCGTAGACGGCCTTCAGCGCCTCGCGCCGGTCGGCGGCGGACTGCATGGGCCGAATCTAGAGCAGGCGGTGGAGCGAATCGGGCCCCTCATCCCGCATTTTCGGGGCGCCGCCGGCCCAGGGCGCGGCGAAAGCGGCGGCCCAGCGGCCAGCGGACGCGCTGGCGGTACTGCATGGCCACGTCGTCGCGCCACACGAGGTCGATGGTCGGCGGCCGCCGCGAGCCGTCCACAGGCCCGGGCCCGCACATGCGGCGCCGGAACAGGCCGCCGACCCCGAACACGCCCAGGTCCTCGCACTGGCGCCCCACCCAGGTCTGCCCCACCGCCTGCCTCACCCCGTACTCGCCCTCGGCCGGGTCGGGGTCGCGCGGGTCGGCGTAGTCGTGGAGGAACAGGAACCCGCCGTCGGGGACGTGGGGCTCGAGCGCGCGCAGGTCGCGCGCCGCACCGGCGGCCGAGTGGTCGCCGTCCACGAACACCACGGCGGGCACGAAGCCCGCCGTGGCCCGGAAGAACGCCGCCGCGCTGCCGCGCACCAGCGTGATGCGCCCGGAAACGCCCTTGCGCCGGGCGTTCTCGCCTGCCGTCGCCAGCGCCTCGGGGTCCACGTCGAGCGACACCAGCGGAGCCGGATTGCCCGCGTCGCGCAGCGCCATGGCCATGGCGATGGCGGAGCGGCCGTGGAACGTGCCGATCTCCAGAATCGGCCCCGCGGCCTCGTAGGCCAGGTCGTAGAGCTTGAACACGTCATCGGCCAGCAGCCACCCGTCGACGTCGCCGATGGCCTCGAGCACGGCCAGCTTTCGGGCGGTGCGAGATGGGGCGTCGCGGGTAGGCACGCGGGTATCATTCATGACACGGCCGTCACTCATTTCGAGGATGGACCACCACCGATGCACGACGGGTCTTCAGTAGCGATCGTCGGACGCGGGCGCCTCGGGCGCGCGCTGGCCGACAGCCTGCGCGCGGCGGGGGTCTCGGTGCAGGGCCCGCTCGGCCGCGGGACCGACGGCGCCGGCGCCGATGTCGTGCTGCTGTGCGTGCCCGACGGCGAGATCGCGCCCGCCGCCGCCCGCGTCGCACCCGGCCGCCTGGTCGGCCACTGCTCCGGCGCCACGACGCTCGCGCCCCTGGCCGGGCACGAGGCCTTCTCCCTACACCCGCTCATGACCGTGCCCGGCCACGGCGCCACCTTCGCCGGCGCCACCGCCGCCGTGGCCGGGTCCACCCCGCGCGCGCTGGACGCCGCCCGCACGCTCGCCGAGTGGCTCGGCCTGCGCCCGGTCGAGGTCGCCGACGCCGACCGCGCCGCCTACCACGCGGCGGCCAGCATCGCCTCGAACTTCCTGGTCACGCTCGAGGGCGCGGCCGAGGAGCTGGCCGCCACCGCCGGGGTCGACCGCGCGGCGCTCGTCCCGCTCGTGCGCGCAGCGGTGGAGAACTGGGCTGCGGCCGGCGCCGAGCGCGCCCTGACCGGGCCGATCGCCCGCGGCGACGAGGACACGGTCGCCCGCCAACGCGACGCGGTGGCCGAGCGCGTGCCCGACCTGCTGCCGCTCTGGGACGCGCTCGCCGAGGCGACCCGGGCATTGGCCCAAGGCCCGACGCCCAACGCCCAACGCCCGATCCCGGCATGAGGACCGTCCGCACCGTGGCCGAGCTGCGCGAGGCGCTCGCCCCCCACCGCCGCGCCGGCCGCACGATCGGGCTCGTGCCCACCATGGGCGCGTTCCACGCGGGCCACCTGGCCCTCATGCGCCGCGCCCGCGCCGACACCGACGTCGTCGTGGTCTCGCTCTTCGTCAACCCGATCCAGTTCCGCCCCGGCGAGGACCTCTCCGCCTACCCCCGCGACGAGGCGGCCGACGCCGCCGAGGCCGCCGCCCTCGGCGTCGACCTGCTCTTCGCCCCCGCGCCCGAGGAGGTGTACCCGGCCGGCTTCGCCACCGACGTGCGCGTCGGCACGGTCACCGAGCCGCTCGAGGGCGCCGCGCGCGGGCCCGAGCACTTCCACGGGGTCACAACCGTCGTGACCAAGCTCTTCAACATGGTCGGACCCGACGTGGCCTACTTCGGCCAGAAGGACGCCCAGCAGGTCGCCGTCATCCGCCAGCTCGTGCGCGACCTCGACATCCCTGTCGGCGTCGAGGTCTGCCCCACCGTGCGCGAGGACGACGGCTTGGCGCTGTCCAGCCGCAACCGCTACCTCGAAGGCCCCGACCGCGAGCGCGCGGCGGCGCTCTCGCAGGCCCTGCGCGCCGCCGAGGACGCCGTGCACGGCGGCGAACGCGACGCCGCCGCGATCGTCGCCCAGGCCCGCGCCGCGCTCGCCGAGCACGACGTCGAGCCCGAGTACCTGGAGCTCGTCTCCGCCGACACGCTGGCCCCGGTGGAGCGGGTCGGCGACGCCGACGTGCTCGTCGCCGTCGCCGCCCGCGTGGGGCCGGCCCGACTCATCGACAACACGATCTTGCTCGCGGCTCCGCCGCTCTCACGAGGTAAATCACCCAGGAGGCAGTAGCGCGATGCAGCGCACCATGCTCAAGTCCAAGATCCACCGGGCCACGGTGACCGAGTGCGACCTGCACTACGTCGGCTCGATCACCATCGACCCGGACCTGCTCGAGGCCGCGGACGTCCGCGACTACGAGCAGGTGCACGTGGTGGACGTCGACAACGGCGCCCGCTTCGAGACCTACACGATCCCCGGGACGCGGGGGTCGGGCGAGGTCGTGATCAACGGCGCCGCCGCACGGCTCGTCCACCGCGGCGACACCCTGATCGTCATCTCCTACGCGTCCTACGACGAGAGCGAGCTTGACCGCTACCAGCCGCGCGTCGTCCACGTCGACCGCGGCAACCGCATCCTCGACGTCGATGCCGAGGTAGGAACGCTCCTGACTCCGGAGGCAGCTTGATGTCCACCGCACCCAAGACGCCCGACACCCCCACCGACGAGCGCCTGCCGGTCACGCTTCCGGCCCTGGCCGACAAGCGCGAGCGCGGCGAGCCCATCGTCATGGTCACCGCCTACGACTTCCCCTCGGCCCAAGTGGCCGAGGCCGCCGGCGTTGACATGGTGCTGGTCGGCGACTCGGGCGCCATGACCGTGCTCGGCTATGACTCCACCGTCCCCGTGTCGGTGGACGAGATGGTCGTGCTGGCGCGCGCCGTGCGCCGCGGGCTGAAGACGCCGTTCCTGGTTGCCGACCTGCCCTTTGGCTCCTACGAGGCCTCCGATGCGCAGGCGATCGCCACCGCTCAGCGCTTCGTCAAGGAGGCGGGCGTCGACGCGATCAAGCTCGAACGCGGCGGCGTGGCCGTGCAGCGCGCCCGCGCCATCGTCGACGCCGGGATCCCGGTCCAGGGCCACGTCGGCCTCACGCCCCAGACGGCGACCGCGCTGGGCGGCTACCGCGCCCAGGGCCGCACGGCGCAGCGCGCCCTCGACGTGACCCGCGACGCCCTCGACCTGCAGGACGCCGGCTGCTTCTCGATCGTGTTCGAGGCCATCCCTGCAGCGGTCGCCGACACGATCATGGAGCGCATGGAGGTCCCGGTCATCGGCATCGGCGCCGGCGCCTCCACCGACGGCCAGGTGCTCGTGTTCCATGACCTGCTGGGCATCTACGACGGCCATAGCCCGCGCTTCGCCAAGCGCTTCGCGTCGGTCAAGGACGAGATGGTCGCGGGCGTGCGCGCCTACGCCGAAGAGGTGCGTGCGGGGACGTTCCCGGCCGCCGAGCACACGTACTCGATCGACCCCGACGAGCTCGAGCGCTACCGGGCCACGCTGGTCCCGCCGGCGGGCATCGCCTGGGGGCCGGGCGAAGAGATGTAGCCCCCACGGGCTTTAACATCGTTTTCACCTAGACTCGCCCGGCGTGGCGCGTCTGTCGCAGGTCTTCGTCCCCAAGGACCGTGAGTTCTTCGACCTCTTCGAGGAGGCGGGATGCAACATCCTGCGCGCGGCCGACCTGCTCGACCAGATGCTGGCCACCTTCCCGGACCGTGCCGAGCTGGCGAAGGACATCCTCGTCTGCGAGCAGGAGGGCGACCGGATCACCCACGACATCATCCAGCACCTCAACCAGACCTTCGTCACCCCGATCGACCGGGAGGACATCTACGCGCTGGCCTCGGCGCTGGACGACATCGTGGACTACACCGAGGAGGTCGCGGACTACCTCGGGCTCTACAACATCGAGGCGCCGATGCTGCAGGCTCAGCGACTGGCCCACATCCTGCTGCAGTCCTGCCGGCAGATCGCCGAGGCGATGCCTCGCATGCGGACGTTCAAGCCGCTCTCGCACTACACGGTGGAGATCAACCGGCTCGAGAACGACGGCGACCGGGTCACGCGCGAGGCCATGGCCGCCCTGTTCAACAACGGCATCGACCCCATGGTCGTGATCCGCTGGAAGGACATCTACGAGCGGCTCGAGGCGGCCATCGACTCGACCGAGCGCGCCGCCAACATCCTCGAGAGCATCGTCATCAAGAACCGCTGACCCGCGGTGGGCTCGGACCTCATCCTCGTCATCGTCGTCGGCACGGCCCTGGCCTTCGACTTCACCAACGGATTCCACGACACCGCCAACGTCGTGGCCACATCGGTCTCGACCCGGGCCCTGTCGCCCCGCACCGCGGTCGCCTATGCGTCGATCCTGAACTTCGTGGGCGCGTTCATCTCGCTGGCGGTAGCGGCGACGATCGCCAGCGACTTCGTCGACCAGGGGGCGATCGACGAGACGGTCGTCTTCGCGGGGCTGATCGGCGCGATCATCTGGAATCTGCTGACCTGGTACTTCGGGCTGCCCTCGTCGTCCTCGCATGCGCTCATCGGCGGGGTGGTTGGGGCGACGCTCGTCGCTGCCGGGACGGGGGCGGTCAACGGGACCGGCCTGGTCGACAAGCTCATCGTGCCCGCGCTCGTGGCGCCGGTGCTGGCGTTCGCCGTGGCCGCGATGGCGATCGTGGCCGCCTACCGCATCGTCGGGCGGCTGCGGCCGGGGCCGGTCTCGCGCGGGTTCCGACTCGGGCAGGTCGTCTCGGGCGGCCTGCTGGCGCTCTCGCACGGCACCAACGACGCGCAGAAGACCATGGGCGTCATCGCGCTCGCCCTGGTCGCCCACGGCGACCTGGCCCAGGGCAGGGACCCACCGACGTGGGTCATCGTCAGCGCCGCCAGCGCGATCTCCCTGGGCACGTACACGGGGGGCTGGCGCATCATCCGCACCATGGGCAGCCGCATCATCAAGATGGACCCGGCGCAGGGCTTCGCGGCCCAGAGCGCCGGCGCCGCGGCGATCCTCGCCGCCTCGCACTTCGGTTATCCGCTCTCCACCACGCACACGATCTCGGGCGCGGTCATGGGCGCGGGCGCGGCCAAGCGGCTGTCGGCGGTGCGTTGGGGAGTCGCCGGCAACATCGTCGCTGCCTGGGTGCTGACCCTGCCGGCGTCCGCGGCGATCGGGGCGGCGGTCTACGGCGTCACCCAGTTGTTCGGCTCCGGTGTCACCGGGCCTCTGGTGGTCACCGCGGCGCTGCTCGTGACCGTGGGCATCGCGCTGGCGCGCCGGCTGTCGCAGGGACGGGCGATCACGGCGGCGGAGGGATGATCGAGGTCGCGCTCGCCCCGCTGGTCGCCGCCATGCTCGGCGCACTGGCGGGGGCGATCAGCGGCACCATCGCCTTTTCGCTCGTCATCTACGGCATCGCCCGCGTGGGCGACATGCGCCGGATGGGGCGCACGGGCGCCGCGACCGCCTACGGAGCGCTCGGCGTGGTCGCCGGGCTGGCGGCCGTGGGGATCGTCGCGCTCGGCCTCGTGGTGGTGACGTCGAAGTAGGGCTCAGCCCCCGCCGCCGTCGGTCGAGGTCGACGCCGGCGTCTGCTCGGGCAGCGGCTCGATCTCGGTCTGCGGCGCGGGCGGGAGGATCTGCGCCTGCGCCGTCGTGGCGTTGGGGGGCGCGCCGCGCAGCGTCGTGCGCACGCCCTGGCTGAGCGTGTGCAGGAACGGGTCGGCCTGCTCGTCCTTGTCGCGCACGACCTGCAGGAGCGTCTGCGTGGCCGTCCGGCCGACGTCGGCCGCCGACCAGTACAGCGTGGCGCGCAGGTAGGGCGTGCCCAGCCAGCGCGGCGTGGTCGGGGTGGCGCCCGCGGTGACGTGGAGGACGTTGCGGCGGCCGGTCTGCTGCAGGAAGGCGGCGATGGCGTCGCCCATCACGGCGCCGTAGTCGACCACGATGCTCGCCCGCGGGTTGGCGGCCAAGGCCGCGCGGACCACGGCCAGCGCGCCCTGCGCGGTCAGGTTGCCCGGCCCGCGCGCCACCACGCGCAGGCTCGGGTGGCCGGCCAGGGCGGCGTCCAGGCCACGGTCCATCGGCTCGCTGGCGCCCTGGCCCAGGAGGCCCTCGACGACGATGACCTGGCCGCCCTGAGGCGCGGCGCCGATGAGGTAGCGGCCGATCGCGGTGCCGCCCGCCTCGCCGCCGTAGCCCACGGCGGCGGCGAAGTACTTGTCGGCGTTGCCGTTCGGACCGGGGTAGAGGGCGTCGACGACGGCCTGCGCGGCGGACTGGCCCATCTGGGCGCCGCGGGTCGAGGTCTCGACCGACACCGGCAGCACGACCACGCCCGTGGCCTTGCGGTTGATGAAGCTCTGGAGGTTGGCCGCCTCCTTGTTCGCCGACAGGTCGGCGCGGCGGGCCAGGAGCGCGTAGCCGGAGCCCTTCAGGGCGGCGGCCACGCCCGAGGCCACAGCACGCGTGTAGGGGTCGTCGGCGTACAGCGACAGGCCGATGAGCTTGCGCTTGCCCGAGCGGTCGACGCCGGGCGAGATGATCGGCACGTGGCAGCCCGAGAGGGCCGCCGCCATGGCGGCGCCGGCGCCCGCTGCAAGCAGGCCGCGACGGGTGATCGCGGGCTCGGACACGGCGGCTGACCCTAGCGGGCGGCCGGCTCCGCGCCCCCGGGCAGAAACTCGATGTCCTTCAGCACTCGGGCGGGAGATCCGACCGCGATCACGCCCGCCGGTAGGTCGCGCGTGACGACGGAGTTGGCCCCCACCACGCAGCGGTTGCCCACGGTCACGCCGCTGGTGATCACGCAGTTGGCGCCGAACCAGCAGTTCGAGCCGATGCGGACGGGCCCCTTGGAGTGGAACCCCTGCCAGGTGACGGGCACGTCGGGGTCGTCGTAGCGATGGTCGGCGTCGCCCACGAAGCACCCGTTGGCGAACATCACGTGGTCGCCGACCGTCACCTCGTCGGTGGCGGCGATCATCGTGCCGATGTTCAGGAACGAGCCCGAGCCGATGCGCACGCGGGCGCCGTCGGAGATGGTGATCCAGCACGAGGGCTCGAGCAGGGTGTGCTCCCCGATGTCCAGGCGGCCGTCGTCGAGCGCCTCGAGCACGTTGCCCTGGATCGGGTAGCGCACGAACCAGCCGCCGCGCAGGGCGTGCCAGTGGATGCGGGCGCGGCGCCAAGGCAGGGCGTTGCGCTCGTACCAGCGCCACTTCTGCCACCACAGCCGGGCCCGCGCGGGGAGGTGGTCGCTCACGTGCGCAGGTTAGGGCGCGGCCGGTGGGCCACGGCGCTACGCGGCCACGGCCTGGCGGCTCCGGCGGGCCGGCTTCTTGGCCGGCGTGACCAGCGCGCGCAGGTACTCGCCGGTGTGCGAGCCCTCGGTCGCCGCGACCTTCTCCGGCGTGCCGCTGGCCACGAGGCGGCCGCCCTCCTCGCCGCCCTCAGGGCCGAGGTCGATGATCCGATCCGCGACCTTGATCACGTCGAGGTTGTGCTCGATCACCACCACGGTGTTGCCGGACTGGACCAGCCGCTGGAGCACGTCGAGCAGCCGCTGGATGTCGGCGAAGTGCAGGCCGGTGGTCGGCTCGTCGAGGATGTAGAGGGTCTTGCCGGTGGCCACCTTGGACAGCTCGGACGCCAGCTTGACCCGCTGGGCCTCGCCGCCTGACAGCGTCGTGGCCGGCTGGCCGAGCCGGAGGTAGCCCAGCCCCACGTCGTCGAGCGCGTGCAGGCGCCGGCGGATCTTCGGGATGTGCGCGAAGAACTCCAGGGCCTCCTCGACCGGCATCGCGAGCACGTCGGCGATGGTCTTGCTCTTGAACCGGATGTCGAGGGTCTCGCGGTTGTAGCGCTTGCCATCGCACTGCTCGCACGGCACGTAGACGTCGGGCAGGAAGTGCATCTCGATCTTGATCTGCCCGTCGCCGCGGCAGACCTCGCAGCGCCCGCCCTTGACGTTGAACGAGAAGCGGCCGGGCTTGTACCCGCGCGCCCGCGCCTCCTGCGTCTTGGAAAACAGCTCGCGGATCTGGTCGAACAGCCCGATGTAGGTGGCCGGATTGGACCGCGGCGTGCGCCCGATCGGCGACTGCTCGACCTGGATGATCTTGTCGAGCTGGTCCAGCCCGGTGACGCGCCGGTGCGCACCGGGGCGCTGCTTGTGCCGGTGCAGTCGGTTGCCGACGGCCTTGTAGAGCACGTCGTTGACCAGCGTGGACTTCCCCGAGCCCGACACTCCGGTCACGCAGCAGAACACCCCGAGCGGGAACTTCACGTCGATGCCCTTGAGGTTGTGCTCGGTCGCCTTCTCCACCGTCACGTAGCCCTTGGGGCGGCGCCGGCGCTTGGGCACCTCGATCCGGCGCGTGCCGGCCAGGAACTGGCCGGTGAGCGAGTCGGGGACCTGCTGGACCTCCTCCGCCGTGCCCTCGGCGACCACGCGGCCGCCGTGCTCGCCCGCGCCCGGGCCGAGGTCGAGGAGGTGGTCGGCGGCCCGCATCGTGCCCTCGTCGTGCTCGACCACGATCACCGTGTTGCCGAGGTCGCGCAGCCGCTCGAGGGTCGCGATCAGGCGCGCGTTGTCGCGCTGGTGGAGGCCGATCGAGGGCTCGTCGAGGATGTAGAGCACCCCGACCAGGGACGAGCCGATCTGGGTCGCCAGGCGGATCCGCTGCGCCTCGCCGCCCGACAGCGTGCCCGAGGCCCGGTCCATCGACAGGTAGCCCACGCCGACGTCGTCGAGGAAGCGCAGCCGCTCCTCGATCTCGCGCAGGATCAGGCGGGCGATCCGGCGCTCGATGTCGCTGAGCTCAACCTGGCGGATCCACTCCAGCGCCCGGTGCGCGGACAGCGCCGTGAACTCGTTGATGGGCATCCCGCCGACCAGCACCGCCCGCGACTCCGGCCGCAGCCGCGCCCCCTCGCACTCCGGGCAGGGCACGACCGACATGTACTCCTCGATCTTCTCGCGCACGTAGTCGGAGTCGGTCTCGCGGTAGCGCCGCTCGAGGTTGGGGACGATGCCCTCGAACGAGGTCGTGTAGGACCGCTTGCGGCCCATCCGGTTGCGGTAGGAGACGTAGAGGCGGTCGCCGTTGGTGCCGTAGAGGAAGAAGTCCCGCTGCTCCTCGGGCAGGTCCTCCCACGGGACGTCCATCGGGATCTCGTAGCGGTCGGCGATGGCCTCGGTGATCTGCTCGTAGTAGTCGGACGCGCTAGTCGACCAGGGCACGATCGCGCCCTCGCCGATCGACAGCGACGGGTCGGGCACGATCAGCTCCGGGTCGATCTCCATCTGCGAGCCCAGACCGGTGCAGCGCGGGCAGGCGCCGTGGGGCGAGTTGAAGGAGAAGATCCGCGGCTCGAGCTCCGGCATCGAGGTGCCGTCGTGCAGGCACATGAAGCGCTCGGAGTACGTCCGCACCTCGCCGCTGTCGACGAGCTCGACGTCGACGATGCCGTCGGCCAGGCTGACCGCGGTCTCGATCGAGTCGGCCAGCCGCTTGCGCAGGTCCTCGCGCATGCGCAGGCGGTCGACCACGACCGAGATGTCGTGCTTGTACTTCTTGTCGAGCTCGATGTCCTCCTCGAGCAGCCGGACCTCGCCGTCGATCTTGGCCCGGGTGAAGCCCTCGCCGCGGAGCTCCTCGAGCAGGTCCTTGTACTCCCCCTTGCGCCCGCGCACGACGGGTGCCTCGACCATGAACCGGGTCTCGTCCGGCAGCTCCAGGACCTGGTCGATGATCTGCTCGGTCGACTGGCCGGCGATCGGGCGGCCGCACACGTGGCAGTGGGGCTGGCCGACCCGCGACCACAGCAGGCGCAGGTAGTCGTAGATCTCCGTGACCGTGCCGACGGTCGACCGCGGGTTGCGCGAGGTCGTCTTCTGGTCGATCGAGATGGCCGGCGACAGGCCCTCGATCGAGTCCACGTCGGGCTTGTCCATCTGGCCCAGGAACTGGCGCGCGTAGGCGCTCAGCGACTCGACGTAGCGACGCTGGCCCTCGGCGTAGATCGTGTCGAAGGCGAGCGACGACTTCCCCGAGCCCGACAGTCCCGTGATGACCACGATCGCGTCCCGCGGCAGGACGACGGTGACGTCCTTGAGGTTGTGCTCGCGGGCGCCCGAGACGACGATCTGATCGGCGGGAGAAGGGGTCATAAGTCGACTGTTCCCAGTCTAGGGATGCGAACAGACGTTCGGGCGCAATTTGCGGCTGATACCGACTCGATACTGACGCGCGGCGGCTGGAGGGGCACGTGTCCAAGGCGGGGGACGACATGAACTCGTGCTCCTCCCCCGCCCCGTCCGACGCCTGCCTGACCGTCTAGCACGTCGCCGGCGCGGTGGCCAACGACGGCGACACCGTCCACATCGGCCCCGGGATCTACGCCGAGGCGGTCTCAGCGGCCGGCAAGCAGCTCACGTTCCTGGGCGCGGGGCAGGGGACGCCGGACAGCTTCAACTCGTCCACCGACACGCTCATCCGCCCCACCAGCAACGACGTCGCGCTGCGGATGATGAGCGACGGCACGGTGCGCTCGCTACGCGTCGAGGGCGGCTCATCGCCGCCCGCGGTGGACAACGCGCCGGGGATGCTGCTGTCGGCCTTGGGCGCCGGGGGGCCGATCCCGTACTCGGTGTCCGACGTGGTCGCAACCGGGGGCATAAAGGGCGGGCTCTCGGCGGACGGGATCGTGGTCAACGACGGCGAGACCGGGCGCTTCGTGCGAACGTCGATCGCCGACACGGCCGCTCGGTACCTGGGCGCCGCCGGGATCAACGTGTTCGGGGCCAACGTCTCCGCGGCGATCACGCGCACCACGCTGATCCCGCTCGCGACCCAGAAGCAGGTCGCGCTCCTGCTGGGCGGCGGGGCCAGCGCGACGATGGCCGAGAGCACGGTGAGCGACAACTTCCCGACCACGGGGATGTCGGTGTCCGATCCCGGCTCCTCGCTGGGCCTCGTGCGCAGCACGGTGCGGGTGCAGGGCCTGCCGCTGCTCGTGGCCAACGATGCTGCCGGCACGACCCAGGCGATCGCGCTCGAGAGCGAGCTGGCCGATATCAACCCGGTCGGCGCGTTCCCCGAGGCGGTCCTGCTGCGGAACACCGCCGTGGCCGCGGGCGCGCACATCACGTTCGCGGCGCGCGGGTCGACGCTGGTGTCCCCGCGGCGCCCCGTCGGCAAACCAGACCCTCGGCGGCCTGCTGCTGGTCGGGCCGGGCGTCGCGGGCTCGACCGTCGACGCCACGCTCCAGAACAGCGTGGTCCGCGCGGAGCGCACGGACGGCGATCCGGCCCACTTCGACGTCGGAGCGGCGAACCTGGCCTCGGCGACGCTGGACCACTCGAGCTACACGGACGTCCTGACCCAGGCCGGCGGCGCGGTGACGCCGCCGGGCACCGCCGGAGGCGTGACCGGCAACCCCGGATTCGCGGCGGCCACGTCCGGCCGACTTCTCGCTGTCGGCGGGCTCGCCGCTGGTGGATCGTGGGGATCCGGCGGTCGCCGGGCCCAACGAGCTCGACCTCGCCGGGGGGCGCCGCGGTCGGTCGACGGGGACGGCGATTGCGCGGCCGCGCCGGACATCGGGGCGTTCGAGCGGCCCGACGTGCACGCGTCGTGTGGGTCGGGCGGCAGTGGCGGCGGTGGGTCGAGCGGTGCCGGTGGTGGTGGCGGCTCCGCTGCGACTCCGACCGCGGGCGGCCCGCTCGCCGACCTCGTCCCTGCCTCGCTGAGCGGCTTCGGCCTGGAGCGCAAGCGGTTCGCGGTGGCGCGCGGCCCGACCGCCGTGTCGGCGGCCCGCAGGCGCCGCCATCCACCGCGCGGCAGCGCGTTCAAGTACGCGATCAGCGAGCCGGCGACGGCGCAGATCGCGATCGACCGGGCGAGTGCCGGGCTCCGCTCCGGGCGCAGGTGCGCGAAGCCATCCCGCGCACTGCGCCGCCGCCACGCGAGGCGCTGCACGCGCTACACGCGCGCCGGCACGTTGGTCCGCGCGGCAGCCCAGGGAGCGAACCGCCACCCGTTCACCAGCCGCATCGGCCGTCGGGCGGTCAAGCCTGCCCGCTACCCGGCGACGATCCCGACCACGGACATCGCCGGGAACGTGTCGACGGCGAGCACGGCGTCGTTCCGGGTCGTGCGGCGGTAAGGGGGGGCCGGGCGGTCGGGCGCTCTGCGCCGGTGGCGGCGGTGGCCCGGCCACGCGAACTGCGGCGATTAGGGGGTGGGTTCAGGCGATCGTGGCGGTCTGCACCGGCGGCGGCGCTGGCCCCACCGCGTGAACTGCGGCGATTGGGGGGTGGTTCGGACGGTCGTGGCGCTCCGCGCCAGCGGCGGCGGTGGCCCGACCGCGCGAACTGCGGCGACTAAGTGTGGTTCGGACGGCGCCGGCGAGCGGCCGGCGCGATCGGGGGTGTTCGACCTTCGGTGGAACTATTCCTCCCAAGGTCGAACACCCGGCCCGAGGGGGCGGTTTCGACGGGTGTTCGACCTTTGGGTCCGTATATGACCCCTAACGTCGAACACCTCGGTCCTGCAGGGGGTGTTCGACCTTTGGTCTGGTATACGACCCTAAGGTCGAACACCTCGGCCGAATGGAGCCCCTCGCCCGGTCCACCCTCCTTCGTCGCCGCTGTTCCCGCGCCCGACGCCAAGCGGGCGTCGCGCGTCGAGCGCCCCCGCCCGCCGGCGCCCGCGCGGGGCGCCGCCCGCCCCCGCCCTACCCCGCGGCCTTCGCGTAGACCTCGTCCAGCAGCCCTTCGCGATCCGCGAGGTTGAAGTTCTCGCTCAGGTAGCGGTCGGTCTCGTCGCGCGGCGTTCCGTTCAGCGCCATGTTCAGCGCGATCAGGCGCGCGCCCTCGCTGTCGTCGTCGGCCGCCGCCGCCTTTGCGGGTTCGGGCTCGGGCTCCTCGACCTCGGGCTCCGGCTCGTCCTCGACCTCCGGCTCGCTCGGCTCCGCCCCCGCCGCCGCGTCGACCGCGTGGCCGGCGATGTCGTCGTCCTCGTCCGGCTTGGCCGCGACGACCGTCGGCTCGGCCGGCGTCGCGGCGGCGGTCGGCGCCGCCGCCTCCGGCCGCCCGAGCTGCGCCGCGAGCCCGTCCGTCAGCCGCTTGAGCTCGGCCTCCATCTCCTGAACACGCTCGGCCAGCGCGTCGGACACCTTCGAGACCCTCGCGACGTGCTCGCGGCCCTCGGCGGTGGCGTCCTCGCGCAGCGTCCGCGCCTCGAGCTCGGCCTGCGCCTTGATCCCGGCGGCGCTGGACTCGGCCGCCTCGACGATCGCCCGGACCTGCTCGCTCGCGCCCGACGCCATGCTCTCGTGCGCGGGCTTCGCGTCGGCCTTCTTCTTCAGCGCCTCGACGTCGTCGGCGAGGACCCGCAGGTGTGCGTCGACCGCGTCCTGCGCGTAGCCGCGGCGTGCGGTGGGGAAGTCCTTCTTCTCGATGTCCTTACGGTCGAGGGGCACGCGGCGAGGGCTAGCGTAGCGCGTCCCCGGGGAGCCGGAGCTGCCCCTCCGAGCGCTCGATCAGCCCGTCGCGCTCGAGTCCGTCCAGCGCCCGCTCGAGGCGCTCGGGCGCCACGTCGGGCAGCGACGAGCCCTCTGCTAGGGCCGCCACGACGCGGCCCCGGACGAAGCGGTCGGTGTCCTCGAACCGCGCCCGGGCGCGCCCGCGCGGAGCCGCGCCGCCGGGGCCCTCGCACCCCTCCGCCAGCGGGCACACGTCGCACCGCGGCGTCCGCGCCGTGCACACCGTCGCCCCCAGCTCAATCAGCGCCTGGTTGAGCTGCGCGGAGGGCTCCGCGACCTCCAGCCCGCGCCGCGACAGGACCCGTCGGACGTTGACGTCGACCGCCAGCACGGACGCCCCGAACGCGAACGACGCCACCGCCGCCGCCGTGTACGGCCCCACGCCCGGAAGCGACGAGAGGTCGTCCGGCCACCCCATCCGCGCCAGCGCTCCCGCCGCCCGGTGCAGCGCCAGCGCGCGCCGGTTGTAGCCCAGCCCGCTCCAGGCCCGCAGGACCGCGGCCGCCGGCGCCGCCGCGCACGTCGCCGGGTCGGGGAACCGGGCCAGGAAGCGCTCGTAGTACGGCACGACCCGCGCCGCCTGGGTCTGCTGCAGCATGACCTCGGAGACGAGGATCGCCCACGGGTCGCGCGTGCGGCGCCACGGCAGGTCGCGCGCCTCGCGCTCGTACCAGCGCAGCAGCTCGACGGTCACCGGCGCGCGTAGCGCCGCGCGATGCCCTCGAGCACGACCTCGAGCCCCTCCTCGAACGCCTTCTCGCGGTCGGTCCTGCTCGGGAAGCCCATCTGGTCGAGGTGCGGGTACAGCTCGGGGTCGATCTCCGGGAAGCGGCGGCGCACCGTCTCCTCGTCGAACATCACCCCGCGCACCGCGTGCCCGAGCGTGAACTCGTCCACGATTCCCAGCACGAGCCAGGCATCGTCGGGCGGAAGGCCGAGCGGCGCCACCGCAGCCGCGGACTGCTCGGCGTGGCGCAGCACGTTCGGGCCGACATGGGGTCGCCGCCCGAACGCCTCCAGCGCCCATGTGTGCGTCACGAAGCCGCGGTAGGACTGGACGGCGACCGCGCGCATCGCCTCGCGCCAGTCGGTCGGAAGCGGGTCGGGGACGAGCACGCCCCCGACGACCTCGTTGACCATCAGGCCGAGCAGGTCGTCCTTGGAGGCCACGTGCGTGTACAGGCTCATCGGCCGCACGTCGAGCGCCGCGGCCACGTGTCGGATCGACACGGCGTCCAGGCCGTCGGCGTCCGCGATTGCGATCGCCGCACGCACGATGGCAGCGCGGTTCAACCCGCCTTCCGGCGATGCCGACTTCTCGTCCCAGACGAGCTCGGTTGCGCGATTGGGCATACCCCCAGCCTACCGTGCCGTACGGCGTATCGCTCCTGTGATACGGTGTACGGCATGCGCGATACAGCGTACGGCACCGACTCGACTCCGGCTCCTGCGAAGACCTTCACGCCCGCCCTCATCCGCCTCTCAGCGGTGGTGATCCTCGGCGTGATGATGACGATCCTCGACACGACGATCGTCAACGTCGCCATCCGCACGCTGGGGCGCGACTTCCATGCCTCGGTCGCGACGATCCAGTGGGTCGCGACCGGCTACCTGCTGGCGCTGGCGCTGGTCATCCCGCTCAGCGGCTGGGCGGTCGAGCGCTTCGGCGTGCGTCGCCTGTGGTTCGGCTCGCTGATCCTGTTCATCGCCGGCTCCGTGCTCAGCGGCGCGGCGTGGTCGGCGGAATCGCTCATCGTCTTCCGCGTCCTCCAGGGCGCCGCCGCGGGCATGATGATGCCGGTCGGCCAGACCATGCTCGCGCGCGCCGCCGGGCCCTCGCGCATGGGCCGCGTCATGAGCGTGATCGCCGTCCCTGCCCTGCTCGGCCCCGTCCTCGGCCCGGTTATCGGCGGCGCCATCATCGATGGCCTCTCCTGGCGCTGGATCTTCTACGTCAACGTGCCCGTCGGCATCGTCGCCCTGCTCGCCGCCTGGCGCTGGCTCGGCCCCGACGAGAACGAGCGCAGCACCGCCCCGATCGATGCCCTCGGCATCGCTCTCCTCTCCCCCGGACTGGCCGCGTTCGTCTACGGCCTGTCCGAGGCCGGCAACGCCGGCATCGGCGCCCCGCGCGTGCTCGTCGCCACCATCGGCGGCGCGCTGCTGATCGCCGCCTTCGTCGTCCACGCCCTGCGCACCCGGCACCCGCTGCTCGACATGCGCCTGTTCGAGGACCGCAGCTTCGCCTCCTCGGCGGGCACCACGTTCGCGTTCGTGGGGACGATGTTCGCGGCGATGTTCCTGTTCCCGCTCTACGAGCAGGCCCTGCGCGGGACCAGCGCACTGGACGCCGGCTTGCTGCTCGCGCCCCAGGGGCTGGCCGCGATGGTCGCCATGCCCATCGGCGGCCGTCTGGGCGACAGGCTCGGCCCGCGCATCCTCGTGCTTTCCGGGCTCGCGTTCGTCGCCCTCAGCACCATCGCCTTCACCCAGCTCGACCTCCACACGAGCCAGGCGCTGCTGGCCCTGTCCGGCATCCCGCGGGGGATCGGCATGGGCCTGGCCTTCCCGTCCCTGCTCGGCGCGTCCTACCGCACGCTCAGCCACGCGGCCATCCCGCGCGCGAGCACGACGATCAACATCTTCCAGCGCCTCGGCGGCGCGGTGGGCACGGCGATCTTCGCCGTGATCCTCCAGCAGGGCCTGGACGCCGGGAAGGGCGCAGCAGCATTCGCCGACACCTTCTGGTGGGTGCTCGGCCTGACCGTCCTGACCGTGATCCCGGCGCTCATGCTGCCCAACGGCCCCGCGCCCGTCGCGGACGCGCCCGGCCCCCAGGAACCGGAGAAGGTCAGCCCGCCGGTCGGAGCTCCTGCAGCTCCCGCCGCAGCTCCTTGAGCTCGTCGCGCAGCTTGGCCGCGTACTCGAAGCGCAGGTCGTCGGCCGCCGCGAGCATCTCCTCCTCGACCTCGACGATCGTCTTCTCGAGCTCCTCGGCCGACATGTCGGCGGCCTTGCGGCGATCCGCACGGCGGCGCCCCCGTGGCACCTTGGACTCCTGCTGCAGGAACTCGGCGATGTCGGAGATGCCCTTGACGATGGTCTCGGGCGTGATCCCGCGCTCCTCGTTGTAGGCGACCTGGATCGCGCGGCGGCGGTCGGTCTCGGAGATCGCGGCCCGCATCGCCGCCGTCTCCTTGTCGGCGTACATCAGGACCTTGCCCTCGATGTTGCGCGCCGCCCGCCCGATGGTCTGGATGAGCGACGTCTCGCCGCGCAGGAAGCCCTCCTTGTCGGCGTCGAGGATCGCCACCAGCGAGACCTCGGGGAGGTCGAGGCCCTCGCGCAGCAGGTTGACGCCGATCAGCACGTCGAACTCGCCCAGCCGCAGCTCGCGGATGATCTGGATCCGCTCGAGCGTGTCGATCTCGGAGTGCAGGTAGCGGACCTTGAACCCCATCTCGAGCAGGTAGTCGGTGAGGTCCTCGGCCATCTTCTTCGTGAGCGTGGTGACCAGCACGCGCTCGTCGGCTTCGGTGCGGCCGCGGATCTCGTTCATGAGATCGTCGATCTGGTTGCGGGTCTCGCGCACCTCGACCTCGGGGTCCACGATCCCGGTCGGCCGGACGATCTGCTCGACGATCCGCGACGAGTGGTTGTGCTCGAAGTCACCTGGCGTGGCCGACACGAACACGACCTGCGGCGTGATCGCCAGCCACTCGTCGAAGGTCTGGGGCCGGTTGTCGAGCGCGCTCGGCAGCCGGAACCCGTAGTCCACCAGCGTCTGCTTGCGCGAGCGGTCGCCCTCGTACATGCCGCCGATCTGCGGCACGGTCTGGTGCGACTCGTCGATGAAGCAGAGGAAGTCGTCGGGGAAGTAGTCGAGCAGGCAGTAGGGGCGCTCGCCCGCCGAGCGGCCGTCGAGGATGCGGGAGTAGTTCTCGATCCCCGAGCAGAAGCCGGTCTCGCGCAGCATCTCCATGTCGTACTGCGTGCGCTGGCGCAGGCGGTGGGACTCGAGCAGCTTGCCCGAGGCCTCGAGCTCGGCGCAGCGCTCGTTGAGCTCGCGCCCGATCTCGGCCACGGCGCCCTCGATGTGGCCCTCCTTGACGTTGTAGTGCGTGGCCGGCCACACCGCGACGTAGTCGAGGTCGTCGGCCAGCAGCTCGCCCGTCAGCGGGTCGAAGTGCTGCAGGCGCTCGATCTCGTCGCCGAAGAACTGGGCCCGGAACGCGGTCTCCTCGTAGGCCGGGAAGACCTCGAGCGTGTCGCCGCGCACGCGGAACGTGCCGCGCCCGAGCGACTGGTCGTTGCGGCGGTACTGGTTGGAGACGAGCTTGCGCAGGAGCTCGTCGCGCTCGACCCAGTCACCGCGCTTGAGGATCGACACGCGCTCCTCGTAGGTCTCCGGCGAGCCCAGCCCGAAGATGCAGGAGACGCTGGCCACGATGAGCACATCGCGCCGCGCGAACAGCGCCGCCGTGGCGGCGTGGCGCAGCCGGTCGATCTCCTGATTGATGGCCGAGTCCTTCTCGATGTACAGGTCCCGCGAGGGGACGTAGGCCTCGGGCTGGTAGTAGTCGTAGTAGGAGACGAAGTACTCGACGGCGTTGCGCGGGAAGTACGTGCGGAACTCGTTGCAGAGCTGTGCGGCGAGCGTCTTGTTGTGGACGATGACCAGGCTCGGCTTCTGCACCGCCTCGACCACGCCGGCCATCGCCATGGTCTTGCCCGTGCCGGTGGCGCCGAGCAGCGTCGTGAACCGCTCGCCCGCCTCCACGCCCTCGGCCAGCGACGTGATCGCCGCCGGCTGATCGGCAGTGGGCGTGTACGCGGAATCGAGCTCGAAGCGGGGCATTCCCCCCTAACGCTAGCGGGCGCGGTGGCGCTCCCCGACGGCGGCAGGGCCGTGCGTTACCACCTCGCGGCGGTGTTCGCCAAGATCGGGGTGGCAGCGGTGTCGATCTGGGCCCGCGCCGTTCGTGTAAGGGGTGAAACCAACCCCAGGAGGACAGCCATGAAGCAGTACGTGCTCACCGTCTACCAGCCCGACGGGCCGCCGCCCGAGGACGTCGACATCGACCGGATCCAGCGCGACATCCGGGTGGTCAGCGACGACCTCAAGGCGGCCGGCGGCTGGGTGTTCAGCGGCGGCCTGGCCCCCGCGACCAGCTCCACCGTCGTCCGCGCCAACGGCGGCGACGTCGTCATGACCGACGGCCCCTACGTCGAAGGCAAGGAGCACGTCGGCGGCTTGACGATCCTCGCCGCGGACGACCTCGACGGCGCCCTGGAGTGGGCGGGCCGCTTCGCGGCGGCGACGACGCTGCCGATCGAGGTGCGCCCGCTCTCCACGGAGCGGGGCTGATCGCAGGCACGGCCGACGTCGAGCGGGTCTTCCGTGAGGAGTACGGCCGTGCCGTCTCCGTCTTGTACCGCGTCTTCGGCGACCTCGACGTCGCCGAAGAGGCGGTCCAGGACGCCTTCGCCGTGGCCACGCGGAGGTGGCCCCAGGACGGGCTGCCCCCGGCGCCCGCCGGCTGGATCATCACCACGGCGCGCAACCGGGCCATCGACCGCCTGCGCCGCGAGGCCTCGCGCCACGACCGCCACGCCGAGGCCGCGCTCCTGCACGCCCGCGATGCGCCGACCGAGGAGGGCGCCGTGCCCGACGACCGCTTGCGCCTGATCTTCACCTGCTGTCATCCGGCGCTGGCCCCCGCGGCGCAGGTCGCGCTGACCCTGCGGCTGCTTGGCGGTCTGAGCAATGCCGAGATCGCGCGCGCGTTCTTCGTCGCGGAGCCGACCATGGCCCAGCGCCTGGTGCGGGCCAAGGGCAAGATCCGCGACGCCGGCATCCCCTACCGGGTGCCCGAGGACGCCGACCTGCCCGACCGGCTCGCCGGGGTGCTGGCCGTCCTCTACCTGATCTTCTCCGAGGGCTACAAGGCCAGCGCGGGCGAGGAGCTCGTGCGCGAGGACCTCGTGCGAGAGGCCATCCGGCTCAACCGCGTGCTGGCCGAGCTCATGCCCGACGAGCCCGAGGTCCTCGGGCTGCTGGCGCTGATGCTGCTCGTCGACGCGCGCCGGGCCAGCCGCACCAGCGCCGACGGCGCGCTCGTCCTGCTCGCCGACCAGGACCGCGCACTGTGGGACGGCGAGCTGGTCGCCGAGGGCCAAGAGCTCGTCCGCCGCTGCCTACGCCGCGACCAGCCCGGCCCCTACCAGCTGCAGGCGGCGATCAACGCCGTGCACAGCGACGCGCCCACCGCGGCGGCGACCGACTGGCCCTCGATCCTGGCTCTGTACGACCAGCTGCTGGCTCTGCAGCCCACCGCCGTGGTGGCGCTGAACCGCGCGGTGGCGCTGGCCGAAGTCGACGGCCCGCAGGCCGCGCTGGATGAGGTCGAGTGCCTCGACCTCGAGGACTTCCACCTGTTCCACGCCGTCCGCGCCGACCTGCTGCGGCGCGCTGGGCGCGACGCCGAGGCGGCGGAGGCGTACGCCGCCGCGCTCGACCGGGCCGAGAACGCGGCCGAGCGCGACTTCCTGCGCCGCCGCCGCGACGGGTTGGGCTAGTCGGCGACCTGCTGCTCGCGCACCGCGAACGCGATGCCGTCCTCCTGAACCTGGGCATCGAGGATCTTGTCCTCGAGGAACGGGGCGACGCGCGACTCCACGAACACGTGCGCGCCGCCCTCGTCGACGGACTCGTCAGCGGGCTCGGGCCCGTCCACGAGCGAGAGCTCCAGCGGCGTGCCCTCGGCGCTGGACTCGCCGGCGGTGATGCGGATGCCGCCGGCGTCGTCGTCGACCGGCGCGGCGTCGACGAGTTGGCGGACCGCCTCGGCCGCCACGGGGGTCAGGGTGAGCATGTGGGGCTCCTCGGATCGGGGTCGTTCCCGCGCGGCTACCAACCGGAAACCCTGCCCACGCCGGGAAAGCGGTCCGCGCGCGCCGCCCGCCTACTGGTCGGCGCTGATCCCGCAGCCGGTCAACCGGTTTGGAACCAGGCCGGTCGGGAGATTCCTGCACACATGGCCACCGAGACCGCTTCACAGCGTCGCCTTGGTGGTCTCTTCGGCGTCAAGCCCACCGATGCCGTGGTCGCGGACACCGAGGACAACGCGCGCTCGCTGTCCCGGTCGGTCGGCGCGCTCGATCTCACCGCGCTGGGCATCGGCGCGATCATCGGCACCGGGATCTTCGTCATCATCGGCGAGGCGATCGGCAAGTCCGGGCCGGCGATCATCCTCTCGTTCGCGCTCGCCGGCATCACCTGCCTGTTCTCGGCCCTTTCCTACGCCGAGCTCGCGGCGATGATCCCGGTCTCCGGCAGCGCCTACACGTACTCCTACGCCACCCTGGGCGAGCTCGTGGCCTGGATCATCGGCTGGGACCTGATCCTCGAGTACGGCTTCTCGGTCGCGGTGGTGGCCGTGGGCTGGGGCGGCTATCTGAACACGCTGCTGGGCGACGTGTTCGGCGGCACGCTGCCCGATGCGATCGCCAGCCCGCCGGGCGAGGGCGGCGTGATCAACGTGCCGGCGGTGTTCCTCGTGCTGATGATCACCGGCGTGCTCATCATCGGCGTGCGCGAGAGCGCGCGCTTCAACTCGGTCATGGTGGTGATCAAGCTCGCGGTGCTCGCCTTCTTCGTCGTGCTCGGCTTCACGGCGATCAAGTCGCAGAACTACTCGCCCTTCGCCCCCAAGGGCTTCTCCGGCGTCGCCGACGCCGCCGCGCTGATCTTCTTCGCCTACATCGGGTTCGACGCCGTCTCCACGTCCGGCGAGGAGGCCAAGCGCCCGAAACGCGACCTGCCGATCGCGCTCATCGGGTCGCTCGTCATCGCGACGGTGATCTACATCGTGGTCGCCGTGGTGGCGACCGGTCTGCTGCCCTCTTCCGAGCTGGCCAAGCACGCGGACGCGCCGCTGGCCGCCGCGCTCCAGCTGGGCGCCGGCTTCTCGATCGGCGCCGACATCGTCGCCGTGGGCGCCCTGGTGGCCATCACCAGCGTCGTGCTGACGATTCTGTACGGCCAGACCCGGATCACCTTCGCCATGTGCCGCGACGGGCTGCTGCCGCGGGGGCTCGCGCGTCTGACCCGGCGCAAGACGCCGTGGATCATCACCCTGCTCTTCGGCCTGCTCGCCGCCGCGTTCGCCGCCTTCATCCCGCTCTCGGAGCTCGCCGAGCTGGTCAACATCGGCACGCTGTTCGCGTTCGTCCTGGTCAACATCGGCGTGATCATCCTGCGCCGTACCCGGCCCGACCTCGAGCGCCCGTTCCGCGTGCCGCTGGTGCCGCTGTTCCCGATCATCGGCACGCTGCTGTGCATCTACCTCATGACCAAGCTGAGCGGCGCAACCTGGTGGCGGTTCGGCGCCTGGCTCGTCGTCGGCCTCGTGATCTACGCGGTCTACGGCTACCGCCACTCGCGCCTGCGGCGCGGCGAGGTCATCAACCCCGAGGCCGAGCTGCGCCAGCGCCCGGCGATGCGCCAGGGCTAGGGCTTCTTCCGCTTCGGCCGCGCCCCCACCGCGCCCTTGAGCGCGTCGGTCGGGGCCCGCACCACATCGCCGGCGCTGGCGAGCAGGTCGGCCTGCGTGCGCATCGCCCCCGCGATCTCGGAGAACGCGACCGACGCGCGCTCGAACGCCTCGGCCTGCTGGCGCAGCGGCTCGGCCAGCTGGTCGGTGATCTGCACCATCGCGTCGACGGGCAGGAACATCCCGCGCAGGAGGTCCTCCTGGACGCCCTGGAGCTCGCGCAGCGCCGCGACGGGGTCGGTCATCGACCCCGCGGCCGAGCGCAGCCGCCGCAGCGAGTCCATCCAGGCCGTCAGCGCTTCGGTTCCGGGCTGGTCGGCCATCAGCGGCCCAGCTCGTCCGCGTAGGTGCTTCGGTAGTCGGTGCGCGCCTGCTCGACCCGGCTCACGTAGGCGCGGGTCTCCGGGAACGGGATGTCGTCCGTGGTGAACTGCTGCGCGCGTTTGGAGGCCTTGACCAGCCAGCTGTCCACGTTGCCCTCCCCGCCGTTGTAAGCGGCCAGCGCCAGCGTCTCGTTGCCGCCGTAGCGGTCAAGCAGGTAGCGCAGGTAGTAGGTGCCGTACTGGATGTTGATCTGCGGGTCGGAGAGATCGCTCTCGCGGAAGCTCGTGCCGCCGGAGCGGTGGGCGATGAAGCGGGCGGTGTCGGGCGTGATCTGCATCAGGCCCTCGGCACCGGCCGGCGAGCGCCGGGCGCGGAACTTCGTCTCGGCGTAGATGACGCCGGCGACCAGCGCGGGGTCGAGGTGCTTGGCCCGGGCCTGCTGGCGGATGATGTCCTCGTGGCGCAGCGGCAGCGTGACCTCGCGCACCGCCTTCTCGCCCAGTGGCAGCAGGAGAACGGCGGCCAGGCCGCCGAGGACGAGGACCGCAGCGAGCACCACGAGGCGCCGGCGCCGTCGCACCTTCGCGCTCATGCTCTCAGCATCGCAAGAATCGCCGACAAGTTTCGGTGCAGGTCGTCGACCGACCCGTCGTTGCGGACGGCGTGGTCGGCGCGCCGGGCCTTCTCGTCCTGGGGAAGCTGGCGCGCAACCCGCTCGTCGACGGCCTCGTGCCCGCGGCCGGCGGCGCGGTGTGCGCGCACGTCCTCGTCGGCGACCACGGCGATGGTCGCGTCGAAGGCGCCCTCCATCCCGGACTCGAACAGCAGTGGCACCTCGACAACCATGGCGACCGGGGCGGGATCGCGCGCCGCTTGCTCGGAACGCCAGGCGGCGATGCGCGCGCCCACACGGGGCCACAGCATGCCCTCGAGCCAGGCCCGGCCCTCGGGCGTCGCGAACGCGCGCTGGGCCAGGGCGGCCCGGTCCACGGTGCCGTTGGGCGCCGCGTCGGCGCCGAAGCGCTCGACCACCGCGTCGCGCACGTCGTCGGACGCGTAGAGCTCGTGCACGACGGCGTCGGTCGACAGGGTCGCCGCGCCCAGCCGCTCGAGCTCGGCCAGCGCGGTGGACTTCCCAGCCCCCACGCCGCCCGTCAGGCCGACGAAGGGGACCGGCGTCACTCGCTGGGCGACTCCGCCGCGTCGGGGTCGGCCGGAGCCGGATCCGGAGCCGGCGTCTCGGCGAAGACGTCCTCGCTGAGCCCGAGCTCGGGCACGTCGTCCAGCGATCCGGCCTGGCGCTCGGGAGCGGCCTCGCCGCCCTCCGCGGACGCCTCGCCCGGCGGCGGGGCGGGCTCGCCCTCGCCCCGGACCGGCAGGATCTGGCCCTCGACCCGCTTGGCCGAGAGCGACAGGCGCCGGCGCTCGGAGTCGATCTCCAGCACCTTCACTCTGATCTCATCACCGGGGTTGACGATCTCCCGGGGGTTCTCGACGTGGTGCGCGGCCAGCTCGGAGATGTGCACGAGGCCCTCGACCCCGTCCATGATCTCGACGAAGGCGCCGAAGGTGACGACCTTGGTGACCTGGCCCTCGAGCTCGTCGCCGACGTTGTAGGTGTCGACCACGCGCTGCCAGGGGTCCTCCTGGGTCTGCTTGAGCCCCAGCGAGATGCGCTGGCGGTCGCGGTCGATGTCGAGCACCTTGACGTTGACGGTGTCGCCGATGTTGAGGATCTCGCTCGGGTGGTTGACGTGCGACCACGAGAGCTCGGAGATGTGGATGAGCCCGTCGATGCCGTCCAGGTCGACGAAGGCGCCGAAGTCGACGATGTTCGAGATCGTGCCCTCCACGACCAGCCCGGGCTGCAGGCGGTCGAGGATCTGCTGGCGTTGCTCCTTGCGCTCCTCCTCGAGCACGGCGCGGCGCGAGAGCACGACGTTG